>DASZHV010000016.1:0-279814 GCA_035937535.1 Puia sp.
CAATCAAACACTACCACTCTACCACACTACCACACTACCACACTTTGATTTAAGTTTTAGGTTTAGACTTTTTTTTAGGTTCAACAATTGGTGTTTCCTGGTTTAAGACGATAGAAGGAAATTCACTCGTATAAACAACACCGTGTTTAAGTCTTCCTTTACCATTATTTTTTGTCCAGATCTGTGTAATGATATAATGAGGAACCATGGACTGATTTAGAGTTCCATTTTCCTCCTGATAATAATACACACTAAACCGAAGATCCGAACCACGGCCATATGTGTCTCCGCCCACGATACCGATGGGTTGTCCTGCTTTTACCACCTGACCCGGTTTTACCAGTGAACCATTCTTCTTCAAAATCCCATACCGCGCAAATGAACAATCGGGCTGCGTGATTTCAATATAATTTTCTGTCCCGATACTCACCTGACCGGCATCATTGGCACTGCTCTGGTCTTTAATTTCATTTACGATCCCTTTCCGGGCTGCATAAATTGTATCTCCGGCTTTCATTCTTAACCTCAAAACATACCAGGATGCTGAATCGGAAGGTTTATCTGTTGATTTATTTACCGGAGATTTTATGTGTGACGCTGAATCATTTAATTTATCCGGCGACATTTCATATACCTGGGCTTCTTTACCCGGAGAAATCGGGAAGAGATAAATAAAATCCCTGTTCACAACCGGATGCATGCAACCTTTCTGATTTATACTATTGTATTTGAAAAGCAGGGGAGACTGCGGATCAATTGCGGTAATTGTAAAAAGTTTATTATACCCGGGTTTTACTTCAGCATGAAAAGGTAGAGGCTGATCGCATTTTACATTATTAAATGTTGTAAATCCAAGTTCAAGTATATAATTGCAGTAAGCATTATTGAAACATGAAAATACATATGCTCCTTTCTGATCCTGTTCATATTTTACTTCAATTATTCTCTGTGAATATGATATATGGCTTTGCAATAATGCAAGTAGCATTAATATTTTGTTCAGAATCTGGAAACAGGAATTATTGTTAGCAGGTTTAAGCATTCGTTTCAATTGAGGTAAGAGGAGGATAAAAATATCATATTTCCTGATATGCCCGGAGACTGAACATTGGGATGGTCATAATGGTCTAATAATCAAGCCAAACTTAAATGTAATTCATAATTCCCTAACATTGGCTTCATGTTGGCATCACATACGGTTTGTTACTTTACAATGAGATAATCTATCGAATAATAATCAACCCGTATGAAGAAGCTTAGTTATTTTTTTACACGTGTCGGCATCAGGCTATTTTTGGCCAGACTTTCTGCCTTTTATCCGGCGTTTAAATATTATAAAATCCATTAATGGATTTTATTAGTCATTTTACCGGATGAAAATATTGTATGCCATACAAGGCACAGGCAACGGCCATCTCAGCAGGGCCCGGGAAATCATCCCCATACTACAAAAAAAAGGAGATCTTGACCTTCTTATCAGTGGAACCCAGGCTGATGTTGATCTGCCCTATCCGGTAAAATATCGTTTCAAAGGATTGTGTTTTATTTTCGGGAAAAAAGGTGGAATTGATGTAATGGCTACTTATAAAAGAAGCAATCTGAAAAGATTGTATAAGGAAATCAGGAGCCTCCCCGTTGAGAACTATGACCTGGTTATAAACGATTTTGAACCTGTAAGCGCCTGGGCATGCCGGAGAAAACACAAACATTGTGTGGGTCTCAGTCACCAGGCTGCCGTCATCAATAAAAATGCACCCAGGCCCGATAAAAAAGATATGATCGGAAAATCCATCTTACTTAATTATGCCCCTGTTTCAAAAGCTTACGGTTTTCATTTCGCAAATTATAGTGAAGAAATTTTTACTCCTGTAATCCGGAGTGAAATCAGAAATCCTTCAGCAGAAATGATGCCCCACTATACTGTTTACCTTCCCGCCTATTCTGATAAAAGAATAATCCGTGTACTTTCTGAAATAAAAAATATTCAATGGCAGGTTTTCAGCAAACACAGCAAAGAAACCTACCGTGATGGAAATATTTTTATACGACCTATAGAAAATGATGCTTTTATAGAAAGTCTGATCAGCTGTACCGGTATCCTTTGCGGCGCCGGATTTGAAACGCCTGCCGAAGCATTGTATCTTAAAAAAAAGTTGCTTGTCGTACCAATGAAGGGCCAGTACGAACAACAATGTAATGCGGCTGCACTCTCCACCATGGGTGTTCCCGTTTTAAAATCACTGAAAGATAAACACATAGACAAAATAAAAACCTGGACAAGGAATCCCCAATCAATTCCTGTATTATATCCCGATATCACAGAAAAAATTATTGATATGGTTATCCGTGAAAATATTTTTGAAGAAGACAGGCTTTCCATCTCATTGGGCAATGGTATTCATTCAGTAAAAAAACTCAGGGAGAAAAGCCTGGAACACATCTTAAATCAATCGCACGACTAATATGCAATTGAACCGGGCGGCGTTTGGCGATGATTTCCATTGGGGCGTTTCCACAGCGGCTTACCAGATTGAAGGCGCACATGATGCAGAGGGGAAAGGCCCTTCCATATGGGATGACTTCACCCAAAAAAGAAAAAAAATCCTGAACGGGCATCATGGTGAAACAGCTTGTGATTTTTACTACAGGTATCCGCAGGATATCCGGCTTATGAATCAACTGAATATTCCCAATTACCGTTTTTCTATTTCCTGGAGCAGGATCTTTCCACGGGGAATAGGCTTGTTTAATCAACCAGGCGTGGATTTTTATAACCGCCTGATTGATGATTGTCTGGCTAATGGAATCCAGCCCTGGATTACATTGTATCACTGGGACCTGCCGGCGGTACTCGAGCAGAAAGGCGGATGGACTAACCGCGAAATACTCAACTGGTTTAGTGCTTATGCAGAATTCTGTGTAAAACAATTTGGCGACCGTGTAAATCGCTGGATGATATTGAATGAACCCATGGTATTCGCAGGAGCCGGATATTTTCTGGGTGTACATGCACCTGGTAAAAAAGGATTAAATAATTTCCTTTCTTCTGTACATCATGCGGCCCTTTGTCAGGCTGAAGGTGGTAGGCTCGTGAAAAGTTTTTACGGAGAATCTAAAGTCGGCACCACTTTTTCCTATTCACATATTGAACCTTTCCGGAATATAGAAAAGGATATAGTTGCTGTAAAAAAAACAGATGCTTTGTTAAACCGGTTATTCATAGAACCATTGCTGGGAATGGGATACCCGGTGAAGGATCTGAAAATACTACAGGGCCTTGAAAGATTCATTAAGGATGGAGATACGGCAAAACTGGCTTTCGATATGGATTTTGCCGGACTTCAGAACTATACCCGCGAACTCGTGCGGCATGCGCCGTTTATGCCATTTATAAAAGCAAAAATCATTAAAGCTTGTAAAAGGAATGTGGAAAGAACTCAGATGGACTGGGAAGTGCATCCCCCTGCGATCTATCACGCATTAATGCGATGGAGTCAATATAAAAATCTAAAGGAAATCATTGTTACTGAGAATGGCGCTGCGTTTGAAGATCATTGTATAGCGGGTGAAGTGAGTGATCAAAAAAGACTGAACTATATAAAAGATCATATCGCACAAGTGCTTTTATCCAAAAAGGCAGGTGCCCCGGTAAAAGGATATTTTGTCTGGACCTTCACGGATAATTTTGAATGGGCGGAAGGTTACTATCCGAAATTCGGACTGGTGCACGTAAATTTTAAAACCCAGGAACGAATTGTGAAAGCCTCAGGTAAGTGGTATGCGGAATTCCTGGAAAAGTAAGAATTAACGGATATCCTTTAATCCCACCATTTTGCGTTTTTCCTGATCCCATATTTTTAACCGGAGGCATGCGATGACTTCTTTAATTCGCAGCGAAGTGCGCTTGCAATTTTGAAGTTCCTTAAATTTATCCATCACTTCTGGAAGACGGTAAAAGGGTATTTTGGAATTCAGATGATGAATATGATGGTAACCGATATTTCCAGTGAGCCAGGACATAACAGGATTCATCTCCATATAACTTGATGATTCCATTGCAGCTTTTTCATAAGCCCATTCGTTATTGTCAGAAAATGTAACCCCAGGAAAATTATGCTGGGCATAAAATAGATAAGCCCCCATAGCAAAAGCTATGATAAAAGGCAGAAAAAATAAAAAGAACCAGATCTGCCATCCAAGCAAAATAAATAATAAAACAGAAATTGTTATATGAATAATCAGTGCGATAAGTGAATCATAATGCTTGCGCGGATTACTTACAAAAGAAGCAATACACATTCCGAATATGAACATGGAAAAATACCCAAGCGCTATAGTTACAGGATGCCGGATAGCCAGATATTCAAATTTCTGACGGTTACTCATCTCCTCGAATTTTTTCTTTGTGGCTATCGGGTAAGAGCCGATACTCGCGCTGAATAATTTAGAATTATTATTGTGATGATGGTCATGTGATCTTTTCCAAATACTGGTTGGGGAAAGTATAAAAAAACCAAAAGCGGTCATTATGAAATTCGCAAGTTTTGAATGTGTAAGAATGGAATGGTGCTGATGATCATGATAGATAATGAACATACGGACCATTAACAGGCCTGAAAGAATACTGAAGAATAGCCTGGCTGCAAAAAATGGTATCAAAACCGTAGCCGTAAGAGACAACGCAAGGAAAAGAATGGTTGTAATCGCATACATCCAGCTTTTACCTCTTATTTCCTTTGCAAAGGGTTTTGTTGCCAATATAAGTTCCTTTCCACAAAGCATTTACTTTTCTTTAATTTTGAGGTCGTTCATGTTTCCATCTCCGATGCGTCCACAACCAGTTTTCTGGCTGGCTCCTGATATCATTTTCCAGTTTCCTTGTATGGATCTCTGTAATCTTCCCTGTCTCCTCAAGCCGCGAAGGTAGCTCAATTTTTTCGGCAAATACTTTGTAGTAGCCCCTTTTAACTCTTCTTATACTGATATAAACAATCGGATAACGAATCTTTAACGCAATTTTTTCAATGCCAAGAAAAACGGGAGTGTCCTGACTAAGAAAATTCATCCAGTACGCCCGGTCAGGTAATGGCGACTGATCCGCAATAAATGCAGTTGCAGTCAGTTCATTCCTGTTGTTGAGCATATCCCTTAATGTGTCTTTCATCTGAATCAAACGGGTACCAAACCGGGTGCGCATCCGGCAAACCAGCCCATTGAAATATTTATTAGCTAACGGATGATAAATCACATAGAGCTGATGTCTGCAACAAATACTAAATGTATTACCACCCCATTCCCAGTTTCCAAAATGGCCCATCACAACCATAAAGCTTTGATTTTCTTCAGCGAGTTGATTGAAGATGGACATGGTTTCCGGGCCAAATTCACAATGCTTAACCATTCTTTCTTTTGAAATGGTAAGTGTTTTAAATGTTTCCAGGAAAAGATCACAGAAATAACGGTAAAACCTGCCTTCTATTTCCCGGATCTCTTTAAGTTGTTTTTCCGGAAATGATTTTACAAGATTCTCATAGACTATTTTCCGACGATAACGTAAAACATGATATATGATAAAAAAGACCCCGTCTGACAGGAAATATAACAAAGGAAAGGGCAGAATGGCGAGCAGGTAAATAAAGGGAAGACAGATATAGTAAAAAAGGGCGTTTAATAGATTTTTCACTTGGAAAAAGCCAAAGATATGGCAATAATTCTAAGTAGATTGCGTTATAATTAGTTATTAATTACCCAATGAGACGCAGATTCTATATTTATTATATTCTTTCTTTTCTGATCCTCGCCATTTGCAGTTGCAATAAAAATAATCCCCTGATAACCGATACTCCGGCTGATTATTATCCCATGCACGTGGGTAATTATATTATTTACCGGATGGATTCACTAAAATTTTTCAATGTCGGATCGCAGGATTCCATTATCAGCTATCATGCCAAGGAAGTGGTGGATGACACCATAACAGACAATTTGGGAAGACTCAGCTACCGCATTATACGTTACCTGAGCGATACAAACGAAATTGCGCCCTGGACCCCTTCCATTGCATATATGGTTACGCCGCTTCCCGGTTCTGTAGAAGTGGTTGAAAATAACCTGCGTTATATCAAAATGGTAACTCCTGTACAGGACGGAGTGAACTGGCTGGGAAATTCATATATCGATACAAAATCAGATACTTCACCCGTCCCCTATATGGATGGATGGAATTATATTTATTCAAATACAGGGAAGCCCTTTAATGTTTTAATGGGAACAGTTCCAATTTCGGTTATAGTAAACGAAGCAAATAGTGTTACCGGCCTGGGAGATGGTTCTTATACACAGACTGTATTCAGTGAAGAAGTGTATGGTAAAAATATTGGCCTCATTTATAAAAGTTTCCTTTATTCCGTATATCAGTCGCCTAATGTGGAATACCCTTCAGGAGCAACTATCGGTTATGGTCTGACTTTTAATATGGTTTCCCATAATTAACACCCTTGCGTTCTCTATTATTTATTTTCCTCTTTTTGTTTCAGCGGGTTTTCGCGCAGGAGTATAAATATTTGATTCACTTAAAGGATAAAAATAATAATGGATTCAACATCTCTGCTCCCGCTTCCTTCCTTTCCCAAAAATCCATCCAACGCCGTGTAAAACAAAATATCAGGATAGATTCATCGGATCTCCCTGTTACTGTTGCTTACATAGACAGCCTTTCTACCCTGCCATCCCTTCGAATCCTGAATAAATCCAGATGGTTCAACCAAATATTGATTTCTCTGACTGATACCAATGTCCTGCAACAGATCCACCAATTTTCATTTGTATTATCTTCCGAACCGGTAAACAACAACCGGTTAAAAAAAATACCAGGAAGGATATCTGTTAATCAGCATACAGCGATTTCAGCAACTTCAGGCATTTCAGCAATAACCAGCAATCTTTCAATTACTGATTCGATAAATTACGGTGCGGCCCAGGGCCAGGTATATATTCATAACGGGGAATATCTTCACGGGCTGGGATTTCATGGAGAAGGCATGACGATTGCCATACTTGACGACGGTTTCAATAATTATCTCAGTAATCACGCATTCGACAGCCTTCGAAATGATAAGCGGATACTTGGAACTTATGATTTTGTGAACCAGAAAGTCAGTGTGAATGAAGAGGACCAGCACGGCGCAAATTGCTTTTCCATCATTGCTTCCAATATACCGGGAACGATGGTTGGCACGGCACCGGCCGCCAGTTACTGGCTTTTTAAAACAGAGGATATTACATCAGAAACACCGGTTGAAGAACAGAACTGGGTTGCCGCCGCTGAATTCGCAGATAGTGCCGGAGCCGACCTGATCACCACCTCCCTGGGTTATAGTTATTTTGATGATTCGGTCTACAATCTGAATTATTCACAAAGGGACGGACATACTGCCCTTGTAAGCCGGGCGGCAAATCTTGCAGTTGCCAAAGGAATGATTGTTACGGCTAGTGCCGGAAATTCAGGAGGAATGACAAACGAAACAAAATATGTCCTTTGTCCCGCAGATGGTGACAGTGTGTATACAGTTGGTTCGGTAGATATCAGTGGTGTGATTGCATACTCTTCCAGCTGGGGTCCTAATTTTTCAGGACAAATAAAACCCGATGGAGTTTCTGTAGGCGCGGGTGCTTATTATGTGGCACCAGACGGAATTGTGAATTCAGGATCAGGAACATCTTATTCAAATCCAAATCTTGCTGGACTGATCACATGCCTATGGCAGGCATTTCCGGAATTTATTCCACATGATATACTGGCAGCGGTTCGTCAGTCCAGTAATAAATATAATAGTCCTGACAACCGGTACGGTTATGGTTTGCCTGACTTCGAAAAAGCATATGCTATTCTCCAAAATAAAAGGATGGCCGCCTATAATCATTTGTTGGGAAATGACTGGATCCATATTTACCCGGTTCCCTTTCTGCAATCATTCAACATTCTCTTCAAACCTTCCATAACCGGTACAGCAAATCTGCAACTGCTGGATGTTTCCGGGAAAATTATCATGAAGAAAATGGTTCCGGTCAATGCAGGTCAGCTGCAACTGATTGAATTTAATATCAGTCAGCCTCTTTCAACCGGTATATATTTTTTGAGGTATTCTGATCAGCATGAATCAAAAACATTAAAGCTTATCAAGTTATAGTAATTTTTCTGCCTTTTCCCGAACCAGATTCTTTCCAAACCAGAAAACAATGAAGAATACGATTACCCATAAAACCATTGAATAAGCAAAATACCAAACAGGTTCCTGTTGGATGGTAATCGGTGAAGGGCTCAGCGTGACAAGAAAACCTGTAGAACTGATATGCATGAGCTGACATAAAAATACACTTTGGGTATTGCGGTAAACCCAGGCAATAATCACTCTCATAGCAGTCATGACCATTACAAAGGAAAGAAAGTATAGGAACAAGTATGTTCCGTGGGGACTTGCGGTTCCCAGGAAATTAATCACTGGAAGATGCCAGAATCCCCAGATCAACCCAAGTAAAATACTACTAGAAAATGCTGATCGATTTTTATTCATATTTGGGAAAGCAAAACCCATCCATCCAATCTCCTCCAGTAAACCTGCTGGAATTCCAAAGAGGAATCCCAGCTGAAAAAAATTTGGTGAGTAAACTTTTGAGGTAGTAATGGAAAGAAAGATTAGTATTAATAGTATCGAAGACGGAGGAATCAGGAGCGCCAGAAACCATGGCTTTGATACCCTGGTTGGATTTAGCCTGGCTGAAAGATCTTTTAAAGCCTTTTTACCTCCCGTAATGCCGGTTAATACAATTCCGGAGACAAAAGGTCCCAATAACATGACAGGGAACATGAGAATGCCATCCAGCTTGGGAATTGCAATCTTGTGAATTAATTTATTTGCTACCAGGGCAAAAGCGCCAAGCCAGGAAATAAGAAAGGTTAGAGCAAAATAAAAAGTAATCGGTTTTTTTACAATGAATGCTTTAATTCCCATTCTTAAATATAAATTGAAAAAGGCAAAAAAGGAATCCTGTCAAAAGATTTTACTACCTTAAAGTGAAAAGACGATAGTGTAAAATAATATCGGGTACTTAAAATCAATATAAATTTTTATGGAAGAAACCGAATCGGAAAATATACCAATTCAGCCAAATAAGAAAAAAGATGATCGTCCGGAGGTAATTATTATAAGGAACTGGAAAGAATATCTTGGTGAATCTTTATTGATAGTATTCAGTGTTGCACTGGCCATCATATTAACCGAAGTGTTTACAAAAATTCACGAAAACCAGCAGACCCGGGAAGTATTACATCAGTTACGGCAGGAACTTATAAATAATAATGAATCAGAAGAAATACAATACCAATACCACCTCATGGTAATGCATAATATTGATTCGGCCCTGCATGATGAGAAATTGCGGAAAGCCTTTTTAGACAGTGGACGCGTGAATTTACCCGTAATTGCTCCCGATGGAGTTCTAAAAAAAGATCTGAATGATATTGCGTGGCAGATCGCAAAACAAAATAATATTTTTTCTAAAATGGATCTGGAAACATATAAACTGCTCACCGATATATACGATAACCAGGCCCGGATTATCAAATCCGAAGATGAAATAGGAAAATTATTGCTATCATTTGAATCGCGCGAGCCCGAAAAAGCAAAAACAACACTTATATTAATGCGCGACAATTATTCAGCATGGGCTGTTGATAGAGCACCGCGATTATTGAATAATTATAAGAAAGCCATTGATGCTTTAGGCAATTATTAATTATTAATTTTAAAAATAGTAAGATCAGAAAGTTATCCGGTTATCAATAAGAATTAAACCAAATTTCAATTAATTCTCACTGACCTGTATAAATGCCAGGTCTTGCCATTGTCGCTTTTGAGCATTATTTTCTGATCTGCATTTTCGAGCGTAACAACATAACCAGGTTTATCATTTATAGAATACGTGAATAAGTCGGAAATCCAATAATTACTGTACTTAGTATTTAAGTCCGATTTTAGCGTAACTGGTAACCTGTCTGACAGTATGTAATTTGCGATCCCCATAAAGTCGGCGTCTTCGGAATAGAAGGCAAACAAAGTTTTTCCGTGCTGGTTGAAAATTACTTCGTAATAGTTATCCATCTTTTGCCACTGCACATTCCCGGCAAAATAAAAATTGTTATTAAATGCTGATACTACATATTGAGGAATGTCGCCTTCCTTTTTAGCGGCATATGTACTTGTTGCAGTCAGAAAGAAAGCAGCAATTAGAATTATAAATCCCTTTTTCATAGTCGTAAATTTTAGCTTATTTAAACTTAAATTATTTTCACCTCAAAAATATATCAGCTTTATAAAGATTTTTGGACTTTGAGACGTAACAGCTATAATTTGCGACTAACGACAGAAATTAAGAGAAAGGGCTTCTAAAAAAGCCCAGGTCCAAACATTTTTTTAACTGATTTATCCAATATTGTTAACTTGATGCAGGCTTTTCAATTTATATTTAACATGAAACAAATTACTCTCCTATTTGCCCTCTTTTTCAGATTACTTGCTGTTATCGCCCAGGATAACATTTCCATTATACCACAGCCGGTTAAACTGACAAAAAATGATGGGCATTTTATACTACCAGCCAATATCAGTATAAATGCCGACGATAAACCGGAACTAAAAACCGCGCTCACTGATTTAACAGACCGTCTTACAATATCTACTGGCTATCATGTGACAATGACGAAATCCGGATCATCAGTTATCCGAATCAGCCTGAATAAAACTGCCAATCCCGAACTTGGAAATGAAGGATACCTATTAAGGGTAACGCCCAAGAAAGTTACAATCACAGCGAACCAGCCAGCGGGAATTTTTTATGGGGTGCAGAGTTTTTTACAATTGCTGCCTCCTGAAATTGAAAGTAACACAAAGGTTATGGATATAACATGGAGTGTTCCCTGTGTATCCATTACAGATTATCCGCGTTTTGGGTGGCGAGGATTGATGCTTGATGTTAGCCGTCATTTTTTTACCAAGGAAGAAGTAAAGAAATATATGGTTCAGATGGCTAAGTATAAATATAATGTTCTTCATCTGCACCTGAGTGATGACCAGGGATGGCGAATCGAAATCAAATCATTGCCACAGCTAACCAGTGTCGGAGCATGGCGTGTAAACCGCACAGGATTATGGGGAGAATTTTTACCAGCACTGGCCTACGAGAAAACTACGGATGGTGGATTTTACACGCAGGATGACATGCGTGAAATGATCAGTTATGCAAAGGACAGGAATATCACCATACTCCCGGAAATAGATGTGCCTGCACATAGTCTTGCCCTGATTGCTTCCTTTCCTAATCTATCCTGTACGCAGTTGCCTTATAGTGTAAATGCAGGTTTCCGCAGTCCGGTCAGGGATGATAATGCCTTATGCATTGGAAACGATTCTGTTTTCATGATGCTGGATAAAATATTTACAGAGCTTGCAGCAATTTTTCCATGTGAATATATTCATATTGGCGGTGATGAGGCGTATAAAGGATTTTGGTCCGATTGCCCGAAATGCCAGAAACGAATGAAGAATGAAAACCTGAAAAATGTAGATGAGCTGCAAAGTTATTTTGTGAAAAGAATTGAAATCATATTAAAAAGTAAAGGGAAAAAACTGATTGGCTGGGACGAGATACTGGAAGGAGGTCTCGCACCTGAAGCAACTGTAATGAGCTGGAGAGGAATGAAGGGGGGAATTGATGCAGCTAAAATGAATCACCATGTGGTAATGACGCCATGGGATTTTTGTTATCTTGATCTATACCAGGGCGAAACCAGTGTGGAGCCACTTACTTACGGCATGTGCAGACTTACCGATTCTTATACTTATGATCCAGTGCCGGACAGCGTAGATGAAAAATATATCCTGGGGGGACAAGGAAATCTCTGGACAGAAAGAGTTTATAATTTCCGACAGATGGAATACATGACCTGGCCACGCGGACTTGCATTGGCAGAAGTTTATTGGAGTCCGAAAGCCAGTCGTAATTGGGATAATTTTATAGAAAGAATGGAAATGCAATTTCCCAGACTGGACGCTGAAGGAACAAAATATGCGTTGAGTGCATACAACGTAATTTATACACCGGTCAGAGCAAAGGACGGGAGGGGATTATCCGTAAAAATTTCTACTGAAATTAAAGGGCTGGATATTTATTATACATTCGATGGCACCAACCCTGATCCTTATTATCCGAAATATACCGGCGAGCCGATTTATTTTCCGGTCGGCGCTACACAGATCACATCTAACACTTTCCGGAATGGGAAGCAGGTCGGAAAACAGGTAACGATCAAGAAAGATGAACTGACTGCAAGATTAAACCAGGGCAGGCATCAATATTGATTTTGATAAAGTATTCTATTAATTAATTTTCTAAAAGTAAGTTTTAAGTCTATTGGTATACACGTACATAATCAATTTCCATCTGATCTGAGGTGAAAGCCGGATCTACGGTTCCTCCAAAATTACCACCCATTGCTACATTAAGAATGATAAAGAATTGCTGATTAAATGGTATACCAAGATTGTTCAATAAAGTATAATACACCACACCATCTACGGAAAGCTGGATGGATAAAGGTGTCCACATGGTCGAGTAAACATGAAATGCCGTACTTGCGTCAGGAATAGTTGTCGTACTACCGTCGCCGTACTGACCTGCTTCGGTAGGATAATGCAAAGTTCCATAGATGGTGGATTTCTGACTGCCGCTTTGTTCCATGATATCTATTTCACCACATGCCGGCC
The DNA here is from genome assembly GCA_035937535.1 of Puia sp. Classification (GTDB taxonomy): domain Bacteria; phylum Bacteroidota; class Bacteroidia; order Chitinophagales; family Chitinophagaceae; genus Puia. The sequence continues at coordinate 12,822 of DASZHV010000016.1, forward strand.
ATCCAACGGTTGCAATGTTATTTCCAAGCATCCATATTGCAGGCCATGTGCCTGTGCTGGCAGGTAATTTGGCACGCACGTCAATTCTGCCATATTGAAATGAATATAAATTGTTCGTTAGCATCCTGGCAGAAGTATATGCACTGCCATTATACGATTCTTTAAGGGCGATAATCTTTAGCGTTCCGTTGGATATAACGGCATTGGTCTGCCTGTTTGTGTAGTACTCCAATTCATTATTCCCCCAGCCCCCGCTGCCAGTTCCAATATCGAATCCCCATTTGGCAGGATCAGGAGAACCCGGAGTATTAAATTCATCAGACCAAACAAGGGAAAGTGCAACGGCAACAGTTACTGAAATAGATTTTGAAATCGTCTGACCTCCGGCGCTTATGGCGGTAACCGTCACGTTATACGTGCCTGAAAAGGAATACTTGTATGTAGTATTCCCTGCAACACCGTTTTGAGAATTATAGTTTCCAAAATCAAAATTATACTTAGTTGCATTGGTTGCTGAAGCAGTAAATGTAACGTTTCCGCTACTGTCGGTACTGGCAACTGCGTTGATTGTTAAATTGGATGGTGCGACATCAGCCGTACCAGAAGAACTATTTTTACTGCAGGAAGCAGATAACATCGAAAAAATCAGAAAAATAAGTGACAGTAATTTCATATTCAGCCAGGTGTGAGCTACTAAAGTAATAATTTAAAACGTTATTTCTTTCCTACATTCGCAAAAAAATTATGGGCATTGCAGATAAACTATTTCATATGAAAAACGAAAAAGCCTCCGCTAATTTAAAAGCAGGGCAGGATTTTTTAGAAACCAACAGGCGGAAGACTGGCATTATCACCTTGCCGAGCGGTTTACAGTACGAAATTATAACTGCTGGCAATGGTATAAAACCGCTGGCGAGCAATAAGGTTACCTGTCATTATCATGGCACATTGATAGATGGCACCGTTTTCGATAGTTCAGTAAAGCGTGGACAACCGGCTACTTTCCCTTTGAATATGGTAATTAAGGGCTGGACAGAGGGCCTGCAACTGATGGCAGTCGGCAGCAAATGGCGTTTCTTTATCCCGCCTCAACTTGCTTACGGTGACAGGCAAACCGGCGCCCAAATCGGTCCAAACAGTACATTGATATTTGAAGTCGAATTGCTGGGAGTGAGTTGATGCAGACTTAGCTTTTTCAAAAAACCGAAAACCCGGAATCATAATTTTATCTTCGAGATTATGAGAATTGGACTTTTTCAATAATTTTATCCGTATTGTCAACTTCTCCCATTCTGGGGAAGATATATTTAATACTTCTTTCGTGCGCTTCTGCAACCATATCGGTCATTGCATCTGAAGCAAATGTGATATTATATCCTCTTTCACTTGCCTGTCTGGCTGTTCCTTCCACTCCTATACTCGTAGAAATTCCGGCAATCACGATACCTGTTATTTTTCTTTTCTTCAGCTCTTCCTCAAGGCTCGTTTCAAAAAATGCTCCCCAGGTATGTTTAGTGATGAAGATATCTCCGGATCGTGTTTTGATTTCGGGTGTAATATCAAGAAAGTCCGGAGCAGGTGGAATTTGCGGTGGCTTTGCATCTTTACGTGAACCCGTCCATTTTGCTCCCCGGGGATTTACATTTACAATTACTACCGGCAATCCGGCCATATGAAAGGCATCCACCAGTTTGGATGCATTCTCCAAAACATTCTGTACTGGTGAAGCGAGTGCGAGACGAGCCACGCTTTTCTGCAGATCGATTAATATCAATGCAGTATTTTTATCAAGGCTGGTGACCATAAAATTAAAATATTATGCGTTAAAAATTTTTATACATGGATGGTTGTACCCGCTGGTTGTTTTCTTAGTACCGGTACCGGGTTTCTTCTTGAATTCCATTTTTGCAAGAACCTAATATGTAATCCACCTATGATTAAAGCGATTATACCTTCTGCCAAAATAGTATTCTCTACTCCAATATATTGGGAAATGAATCCAACGATCAAACCGCCCAATGGCTGCATTCCAAAAAAAGCCATGGCATAAATGCTGATCACCCTGCCACGCATGGCCGGATCAACGGATGTCTGGATCAACGTATTGGTAATCGTAATCTGTGACATCATCCCGAATGCAGATATCATGGCAAACAGTAATGCCACAGAATAAATTGTCGTATGCGAAAATAAAACAAGACCAGATCCAAAAACCAGTGTATTTATTGCAAGAATTTTCCGGAGATTGGTTCCGGATCTTAATGAAGCAAGGAATATAGCTCCGGTAAATGCACCTAGTCCAATGATACTGTCAATAACTCCGAAAGTGGATGCTGTTCCATGAAAAATATCCTTGGCATATACTGGTAACAGCGTGCTGAACGGCAGAACCAGCAGACTAATAAGCGCCAGCATGCCTATTACAAAAGAGATTTCAGGAGTCTTGCGTATATAAACCAATCCTTCACGAAGTTCTCCCAATACATTTTTAGTATGCGGTTTGGGAACAAATACTGGCAGCCTCATCATTAACAAGGAAATAATGACGGCAACAAAACTCAAAGCATTCAATCCGAAACAGACTCCATCACCAAATTTTTCTATTACAAGACCAGCAATCCCCGGGCCTATCAACCTGGACAAATTAACCATGGATGAATTTAGCGCGAGTGCATTTGGCAGGTCTTTTTTGTCATCCACCATATCGTATACCAGCGACTGACGCGCTGGGACATCAAAGGCATTGACGATACCCAGCAAAACGCTGAGTGCAATTATTTCCCATACATTATAATGTTTGAACAATATCAGTACTGCCAGCATGATGGCCTGGATCATTGAGATAACCTGGGTAAGCAGTAAAACTTTGTACCGGTTATAACGGTCAGATACAACACCACCCAGAAACGAAAACAAAAATGAGGGGAACATGGTAGAAAATAATGTCACCCCCAGCATGAACTTGGAATGCGTAAGTGAATAGACTACCCAGCTTACGGCTGTTTTCTGCATCCAGGTTCCAATAAGGGAAACTGACTGACCGGTAAAATATAACCTGTAATTGCGGCTCTTAAAAGCTCTGAATGTACTAATTGCCATATTGAAAACACCCTTCCGCTCTGAACTTTTATTTTTAGATCATCAAATTTAAGAAACAAGGGTGAGAGGAAGGTCTTGAGCCTATTATTGAATAAATGAGCCCATTATTATGGCTTAATTCGTCAAATAAGCCCATTTTTAGGCCACCATAAGGCGATTATATAGTACGCCAGAAGCATTAAATTCGTTCAGATATTCAGGAAAAATTCATACCAAATGCTTGACATCGTTATTGAAGCACGTAATGCCGCGATCAGTGAAACCATGAAGGTGAAACGCATTCTTCCCTTCAGGCTGCGCAGAATGGTGGGGCCGTTTATTTTTATGGATCATGCGGGGCCTATTAAGGATCTGCCTTCCAATCCTTCTTCACTCGATGTATTACCACACCCGCATATCGGTCTATCTACGGTTAGTTATCTTTTCGGCGGGCAGGTAACCCACCGCGATAGTCTGGGTGTGGAACAGATAATCCGTCCGGGTGAAGTAAACTGGATGACTGCCGGAAAGGGCATTGCACATTCAGAAAGATTCGAAGATCCATCTGCACTGAAAGGAGGTGAACTTGAAATGATTCAAACCTGGGTAGCCCTTCCTGAAAAAGATGAAGAAGCGATTCCGTCTTTTAACAATTACTCACCTGGTAAGCTTCCCATATTTACTGACAAAGGAGTTTGGATGCGACTCATCGCCGGCAACGCATACGGATTGAATAATGATGTTAAAACAAACTCACCAATGTTTTACCTTCATGTCGTTTTGAAACAGGGTGCAAGATTTGGTCTTCCTAAAGAACATCCTGAGCGTGGTTTTTATATTGCCAGAGGAATAGTTGAAGTTTCGGGAAATACATATCATGAAGGCCAAATGCTGGTATTTACACCGGGCGCCGATCCGGTCATCCTGGCAAAAGAAAACACAACCCTGATGCTGCTGGGAGGTGAACCATTGGGTGAACGTTTCATCTGGTGGAATTTTGTTTCTTCACGTAAAGAACGTATTGAACAGGCAAAAGAAGACTGGAAGCAGGGTCGGATTAAATTGCCACCATCCGACAACAAGGAATTTATTCCCTTGCCCGAAGATAAGTCCAGACCTTCCGAACCACCGAAACCGGAACCACTTTCCTGAGTTGTTAGCTTAAGTTGTTTTCAAATCAATCAACTCCAATGCCTATTATGAATTTGTAGCTTTTTTCTTAATTTCCTTTGCATTCGGGTTTCCCTTACCCGTGGTAATCAAGCTCAATAGACTTTGCTGTATATATTGGCTCCATGCATTTGAACAGATATCGAAACATTCGTATTCGGGAACCAAACCCATGTGAGTGAAGCGGATTTGCGTTTTATTATCCTTTTCAGTTAATTCAAAAATAATTTTTGTGCCTTTCCATTCACTTTTGTCTTTAGTAAATTTAAAATAGTTGTCCATTACAAGCCAAACAACTTTTTTGTCAGGAATGAATTCTATTAATTTCATTTTGCAATTATGGACATCTTTGTAATGGTACGTAAATTCATCATTGAGTTTTCCTGAACTGCCTACAATCTCTTCTGACCACCATCCGCGAACATTATTGAAGGCATTGAATGCTTCCTTTGGTGTTTGGTCAACTATCAGGTTAGTTGTAAAATCCGATGTTTTCATTTTTTTAATTTTTGTCAGATTCCTGTTAAATTAACTCGGGGGCTCCTTTTCCATTTTTAATTAATTTGAACAAACTTTCCTTTAAGTAAAAGTTCCACGCCTTTTCGCAACCCTTGTAACATTCAATGCCTGGAACCAGGCCGATATGAGTAAAGCTAATTTTCGTTGATTTCTTACCTGTTGAAATTTCCCAGCTTATTTTTGTATCCTTCCATTCCTTCTTGTTTTTAAGCCAATGCTTATTACAGTCAATCACATGCCAAAGTATTTTCTCGTTTGGAATTAATTCAACAATTTTCACTGTTATATAAGTTTCCCCGAAATGCACGGTGAAAATATCGTTGAGCTTTTCCAAGTGGCCTTCAAAGCTTGTCGACCACCAATTTGAAACGCGGGTAATACTTTTAAATGCCTCTTTTGGATTCTGATCTACCAACAGGGTGGTTTTATAATTCGATGTTGACATTTTAATTCTGATTTTAGTTCTTGGAAATTTGATACCTCAAATGTATTGTCTAAAAATTACTTATCAGGGGTGCAAAATGGACTTTCTAGCGGGTTAATTTGGACAAAGTAAAATTCTATCTTTACAAAAAATAAGCGGATGAAACATCTGACCATAATAGTTCCTGAGGGACAGAATAATCTGAGCAGCATAGTAGGCGCCTATAAAATATTTACAAGGGCCAATGAGTATTGGAAGGGAACCGGCAGAAAAGAATTGTTTACCATTCAGTTAGCAGGTATTTCCAAAAAAGTGGAGTTCTATGAGGGTTTGTTTACAGTGAAGCCGCACACAAACATTTCATCTATAACAAAAACCAATCTCATTATTATTCCGTCTTTGAACCATAATTATCAAAATACGGTGAAAGTAAATAAGCCGCTGATTGACTGGATTGCGAATCAATATAAAGAAGGAGCTGAAGTAGCAAGTATATGTACCGGTGCATTTCTGTTAGCATCATCTGGCTTGCTGGATAGAAAAAGTTGTTCTACCCATTGGTCTGCTGCAGAAAATTTCAGAAGAATGTTTCCAAAAGTTAATTTACAAACTGATATGCTGATTACTGATGAAAATGGAATTTATACGAATGGCGGCGCCTATTCTTTTCTGAACCTTATGATTTATTTGGTAGAGAAATACTATGACAGGCAGACAGCTATTTTTTGTTCCAAAGTTTTTCAGATTGAGATGGACAGGAAAACTCAGTCAGCTTTTACAATATTTACAGGACAAAAGCTACACGGAGATGAAATGGTGAAAAAAGTACAGGCATATATTGAAACTAATCTGACCGAAAAAATTTCATTTGAACATTTATCTTCCAAATTCTCTGTTGGCAGGCGAAACTTTGACAGAAGGTTTATCAAGGCAACCGGAAATACGCCTGTTGAATATTCACAACGAGTGAAAATTGAATCAGCAAAAAAAGCGCTTGAAACCAGTCGAAAAACGATTCTAGAAGTAATGTATGAGGTTGGGTATTCAGATATAAAGGCGTTTCGTGAAGTGTTCAGAAAGATAACAGGAATGTCGCCAGTTGAATATAAGGGGAGATACAATAAGGAAGCGTTGATTTAAGGAGGGTATCATTCGTTTAGGCAGACCAGGGGGTTGTTACTTCAGAAATATATCTAATGTCACCATTGAACGATTGGTTTAAACCCGCACAATCGCTGTATCATATTCGAACAGTTTCACATTATGAAATGATATTAGGTTATTGAAAATCAATTAATCAACAAGACGGCACATTTTTAGGATATTCGTTAGTTATTTCCGATCCTCTCAACATCAAAACATAAATCAAAAACGCATGTTCAAAAATTTCTTAAAAGTTGCGTTGCGCAATTTATGGAAGAACAAAGCTTTTTCCGCTTTTAATATTGCCGGACTTTCGGTTGGGCTTGCAGTTTGTCTTTTGATTGTACTATATGTAAAAGATGAATTGAGTTATGACAAGTATAACGCACATTCGGAAAATATATACCGTGTTGACGCGGATATCTCTTTTAACGGAACACAATTTATTTCAGCCTTCAGTCCGGCACCCTTAGTGCCAACGCTGTTGAAAGATTATCCCCAGATTGTTCAGTATGTCCGACTTAGAGATTTTGGAAATATACTTGTCAGGAAGGATAATCAGAACATTCAAAACCACAATGCGGTATTTGCTGATTCCACTTTTTTCCAGGTATTTTCAATTCCCATGATTACGGGTAACCGTTTAACGGCATTGAATGAACCCAATTCAATCGTAATTGACGAAACAACAGCTAATAAATATTTCAACTCAACCTATGTTGTAGGCAAAACATTATATGTTGACAATGGGATAAACTGTAAAATTACGGCTGTTATTAAAGACTTTCCGCCGCAGTCTCATTTTCATTTCAGTTTTATACGTCCTATCCATGATACGTATCATGACGATCAGGGTGACTGGCTGAGCAACAACTATGCATCTTTTGTTTTAGTAAGACCAGGGGTTACAAAAGCGTCTCTGCAGAATGCAGTAGATGCTACTATCAACAATTATCTTGTAAAACAATTGGATCAGTTCTTACACATGAATGCAAATGATCTGAAAAAAAGTGGTAATCATTTTATATACCCGGTGATGCCACTTACAGATATCCACCTGCATTCAAATAAATCTTATGAATTTGAAGCAAATGGGAATATTACTTATGTATATATTTTTTCCATCATAGCCATTTTCATTTTGTTGATTGCCTGTGTGAATTTCATGAACCTGTCAACGGCCCGTTCTGCCAACCGTGCAAAAGAAGTGGGAATAAGAAAAGTAGCAGGATCTTCGCGATCTTTTCTAGTTACCCAATTTCTGATGGAATCTGTATTAACAAGTTTCCTTTCATTACTAATTGCCATTGGAATAGCGGCTTTGTTATTACCATTATTCAACCAGCTTGCAGGAAAGGGAATGAATGTATGGACATTGTTTTCCACATGGTTATTGCCTGTGCTTATCGCATTAATAGTTGTTGTGGGTTGCATTGCGGGAAGTTATCCCGCCTTTTATCTTTCATCTTTTCAACCGGTGCAGGTGCTGAAAGGCAATATTGCAAAGGGTTTTAAGAACAGTTGGTTGAGAAGCGGGTTGGTCGTATTCCAGTTCTTCATTTCAATCTCATTGATCATCGGCACAATTGTAATTTATAATCAGCTTACTTACATAAGAAGCAGGGAAATTGGTTATAATCGTGACCAGGTGCTGGTGATCAATAACACGTATGCCCTGGATAAAAAAATCAAATCCTTCAGACAGGATATGTTGAAAATATCTGGTGTGCAAAGTGCTGCTATTGCTGGAACAATGCCAGTTGAAACATCCTATAACCAAAACGGCTGGTTCAAAGACCCAACGCTGGATGCAAAACAGGTCAACATTGTGACAGATTTCTATGCTGACCAGAATTATATCCCGACATTAGGCATGCAGATGATAACAGGCAGAAATTTTTCGACAGATTTTCCTACTGATTCATCAGCAGTAATCATAAACGAAACAGCAACGAAGCTCCTTGGATTTAAAAATCCATTGAATCAAAATTTATACCGTCCGTCTGATTATGCAAGCAATGGGGGTTTCAAGTCGAAGCCATTTCATATAATCGGTGTGGTGAAAGATTTTAATTTCAACTCCATGCACGACAAAGTGGGTCCATTGATCATTGAATTAAGCGAGAATTATGGAAGGATCGCCATGCGAATTAACACCAAAAATATTCCGGCATTGATCAGCGAAGTAGAAAGGAAATGGAACAGTATGGGCCCGGATCAGCCATTTAGCTATTCTTTTCTGGATGCCGATTTTAATAAAATCTACAACGGAGAACAGCGAACAGGAAAATTATTTATCACATTCGCAATCTTCGCCATTTTTATCGCCTGCCTCGGCTTATTTGGATTGGTTACATATGCAGCCGAACAGCGCATAAAAGAAATTGGGGTAAGAAAAGTGCTCGGTGCAAGCGTCGGTGAAATTGTGGCAATGATCTCAAAAGATTTTATAAAACTGGTACTGATCGCATTTGTGATTGCTTTCCCCGTTGCATGGTGGATGATGAATAAATGGCTGCAAAGTTTTGCTTACAGAATTAATATCAGTTGGTGGGTATTTGCCTTAGCCGGCTCTCTAACCATTGCAATCGCATTGATCACAGTAAGTTTCCAGGCAATAAAAGCAGCAATGGCAAACCCCGTGAATAACCTCCGTTCTGAGTAAACTTAGGCTATCAACGCCAGCCTATGCTCAGGAGAAAAAAGCTTATCGTAATACTTTGCATTGCCATGAATGATCCTTTATTCATAGCGCAAAGAACTTAGGATTTTTTGTTCCTTATTATTAGTTTTTGCCTCTTTTCAACTGCAATTCACTGAAATTCGAAAAATGCATAATGATACTAAATTGCATGTTCTATCGGAACTCTCTCTGCGTAATCTTCCACAGAAGTTAGTTTGAAGGGATATATAATTCGGGCTTCATTCAGGGCAATATTGTCTCCTTCAGCATAACTCAGCATTAAGGCAGCAAAAGATTCGCTCAATGAATCCGGCGCGGAAGTTTTTTGTTCCTGGAGAACTGCTATTGGCACATGCTCAATGGTAAATCCGGTACCAGAATGTTTTTCGAAAATTCTTATTACTTCCAAAGGACTCAATGCTTTGGGTCCACTTATCTGGAATACCGAATTACTGACCGCATCGTTGTCCAGCGATGCAACAGCGATAGCTGCCACATCCCTCAGACTGATCCAACTTAATTTATTTTTCCCTTCTCCGTAAATAGTCGCTTTAGAATGTGGAAAATCAAATCCGATAGCCGGGCTGAGCCATACTTCCATAAAAAAACCGGGTTGCAAAATGGTATAATTCATTTTACTTTCCATAAGCTTCTTTTCAACTTTGCGTTTTGCGCTTTGCAAGGGAAACTGTTGGTTCATCGGATAGAAAGAAATGAATATAAATTGTCTCACTCCCCCTTCCTTGGCTGCCTGAACCAGATTCAGTTGGCCATTTTCGTCAACGCTCTCAATAGAGTCTCCTTCCTGGCGGGACATGGTGGAAGAAGCTGTTGAAATAACGGAATCCATATCGGCAACAGCTTTTCTGATTGATGCTGCGTCTTTCAAATCGCCCTCCCTGGTCTCTATTCCTAGCTGTCGGAGAGCTGCTACTTTAGCTGGGTCTGATGAAGGACGGATTAGTGCCTTTACATTTTTACCTGAATTTACAAGTTGGTGACAGATTTCTGTTCCCAGTAAACCGGTTGCACCAACGACCAATACCGATGATTTTTTAGAATTTTCAGACATAAATTTTAATTTAGAGATGATTGAATCGAAAACCTTTGGGTAGGGATTGCTCTATCAGGACAGGATGGGATAATAAATATTCTTCAAATCTCTTAGGATGAAATTATTGATCAAAATTAAAAAGAAAAAAAGTAAAAGTGCAAATAGAAAATTATTGCGAATCCCTGGCTAATTTTTGACGAAGGACAGATTGCTTTTTTGCCTTTCGGAAAATCAAAAATAGTTTATAGAACATATATAGTCCCAATGAGAATCGAACCCATCTTAACTGATTGGGTATATTTGAATTTCCTGAGCAGGCCAACCGGCAATGGAAACCTCTTATCTGACCTTCTCGAACCTTGAAACAAACATAGAATCTGCGGCCTTTCCATATCCGGTAATCATTTCCTGTTTTTCCAATTTTAAAACGCCGGAAGAGGAGGCAAAGTACGAGACCCTTTCATTTTCGTCTGCGAATACGGAACAGGTAATATAAACCAGGGTGCCGCCGGTATTCAGCCGGCCAGTGATATTGGAAATAATTTTCTCCTGGCGCTGACGGTAATTGGAAATGGAATCAGGATTAAAAAAATAAAGCGCCTCGGGGTTTCGGCTCCAGGTTCCGCTGCCCGTACATGGCAGGTCTGCGACTATAAAATTATGTAGCTGTCTTGGAAGGTCATTCTGATCCGTCAGGTCAGCTTTAAAAAGTTGGGATGTTTGAATATCAGCTTGTTTAAACCGGGCCGATAAGTTTTTTAAAATCGATTCGCGAATATCTGATACCGTTAGTCTACATCCCGGAAACAGGTCAGCCAGTAAGATGGATTTACCGCCGCTGCCTGCGCAGCAATCCCAGGCTTCGGTTTCTATTTTCGAATCAGGTTTTATAATATGCGCCGTACTTTGTGAACCCAGGTCCTGTACGACGGCCTCAAGATTCAATAGAAATACATCATCCAGTTTAGTACCACCATCAAAAGAGTAGGCTTTAAATGGAAGCGTTGAATCAGGATCTGCATCAAGAAATTCTATATTATTTTTCACCAGTTTTGTTTTGATTGATTTCTCCTGTCCGGGCCTGACCCGTATAAACAATCTTGGTTTTCCCAGAAATGAAATACAGAATGCGCGGTGATCAATACCTGCACTCAACAGATTTTTCCAGGGGAATATTTCCATTGGGTCAAATTCAGGAAATGCTGTACGTACGATTTCCAGTTTACCTTCAATGAGCAGTTCCATTTGTTCATGCCATTCGGGACGAAGATGCTCGAGGATTTGTTCCTTCTCATCATTACAAAGAAAGAGTCCGGTGAGTATTCGATCTTCTTTAGAAATATTTTTGAGAGAATGCCCGAGACGAAAATAACAATATGCCATTTCGGTAACCTGCTTTCTGTCACGCGAACCCATCTGTGGGTTTTCGCGAAAAAAATTCTTTAGCCAGCTCTGCAGGGGGAATTCTCCAGTATAAGAAGTCAATACCCGGACTGCATATCGTAGAAGGTTATCAAATTTCATTTAGCAGGTTCATATCAAAAACAAAAGGCGCGTGGAAGCGCGCCTTAAAAATATAAAAATTCAACTTTATAATTCAAGCAAAGCTTTTACAGGATCTTTCCCGAATAGAAGCTGATCAGGATTTTCCAGCAGTTCCTTTACCCTCACCAGGAAGCTCACCGATTCACGGCCATCAATAATTCTGTGATCATAACTTACAGCCAGGTACATCATGGATCGAACCACTATCTGACCATTTACCACTACGGCCCTCTCTTCAATCTTATGCATACCCAATATAGCTGATTGCGGAATATTGATAATTGGAGTAGACATAAGCGATCCGAATACACCACCGTTGGTAATGGTAAATGTTCCACCCTGCATTTCTTCCATACTCAGCTTATTATCCCTCGCTTTCCCGGCAAGCTCAACAACTTTTTTTTCAATTTCCGCCATACTCAGGCTTTCTGCGTTACGTATTACCGGAACGACCAGTCCTTTTGGTGCCGATACGGCAATGGAAATATCACAATAATCGTGGTATACAATTTCTTCCCCGTCAATATATGCATTCACCGCGGGCCATTCCTGAAGGGCATAACAGCAGGCCTTAGTAAAAAAACTCATGAAACCAAGGTTAACACCGTGTTTCTCTTTGAATTTATCCTTATACTTTGAACGGAGAGCCATCACCTGGGTCATGTCCACTTCATTAAAAGTTGTGAGCATGGCCGTCGTATTTTTTGCTTCTACAAGACGGCGTGAAACTGTTTTGCGCAGATTGCTCATTTTCTCCTTGCGCACATCCCGGCCAAATAATGTTTTACCTGGCAGACGGCCCGGATTGGTGAGAGCTTCTAGCACATCGTGTTTAACTATTTTCCCATTTGCACCTGAAGGAATAATGCTTCCTTTATCGACTTTTTTATCTGTAATAATTGCGGCAGCCACCGGTGTGGCTTTCACATCGGAGGAAGAAGAACTGGTTGCTTTGACTGACTCAGGAACCGCTGCGGCTTTCTCAGATACTGCATTCGTCGCAGCAGGCATTCCATTGCTGGCTGCCTTTTTCTCTTCGGGCTTAGATGCCGGCTTAGCTGCAGTTTCATCGATATTGGCAAGCACTTCTCCTATCTTAAGCGTATCACCTTCCTTGCCAAGTGTTTTTAATGTACCTGCTTTTTCTGCATTCACTTCGAAAGTTGCTTTTTCACTTTCGAGTTCGGCTATCACTTCATCTCTGTCTACGTAATCGCCATCGTGCTTAAGCCATTTTATCAGGGTTACTTCACTAATGGATTCGCCTATGGCCGGCACTTTAATATCGATCATCTGCTTTGAAATTTACGTGCACGAAGATAATTTATTTAAGATGTCCTTATTGTTTTCTGATCAAATACTAAATGCTGTTTCAATGATTTCTGACTGTTCCAGTGCGTGCACTTTGGCATATCCTGTGGCAGGCGAAGCACCAGGTTGACGACTTATAAAACCATAATTAATGGTTTTCAGGTTCATCTGTAGGAAAGAAGCTGCCCCCATATTTAAAGGTTCTTCCTGAATCCAGAACCAGGTGGCATTATTATATTTTTTATAAAGCTCATCCAGCTGGTTAGTCGGAAGCGGATATAGTTGTTCAAGGCGAAGGATCGCGATGTCTTTACGGTTATCCTTTAGTTGTCTTTCTGCCAGTTCGAAATAAATTTTTCCGGAACAGAAAAGCACTTTTTTAACCTGGGCCGGGTCACCGGCAAACTTATCGTCGATCACTTCCTGAAATCCGCCGCTGGTGAATTCAGATATTTTTGAAAACGTGCCTGGATAACGCAGGTAGGCTTTTGGAGAAAAATTGATAAGCGGTTTCCTGAATGGCCAGGCCAGCTGACGTCTCATGGCATGAAAATAATTTGCCGAGGTAGTCACATTGGTCACAACCAGATTCAGTTCCGCGCACATTTGTAAAAACCTTTCGATCCTTGCGCTGCTGTGTTCCGGACCCTGCCCTTCATATCCGTGGGGAAGCAATAATGCCAAACCATTCATACGTTGCCATTTTTGTTCTCCCGCAGCTATAAATTGGTCTATAATGATTTGTGCGCCATTGCCAAAATCCCCGAATTGGGCTTCCCATATTACCAGTGTGGACGGATTGGCCAATGCATATCCGTATTCGAAACCCAAAACCCCATATTCACTGAGAAGGGAATTATAAATCCTGAACTCTCCTTTCGCATCCGGAACACGGCTAAGACGGTTATAGGCTTCATCTGTATTTTCATCCCTTAATACAGCATGCCGGTGAGAAAAAGTTCCGCGGCGGACATCCTGGCCGCTCATTCGTACATCCTTTCCATCGAGTATTATGCTTCCATATGCAAGTAGTTCACCTGAAGACCAGTCGAGTTTTTGTTCCTCGTTAAATAATTTCTGTTTATCCTGAAGAAGTTTTTCTATTTTTTTAATAGGCGTAAATGTTTCAGGCCAGGTCATCATGGCGTTGAAAATTTTCCTGAGGTCCTGCTCAGAAATAGCAGTAACAGGTGATTTGTCAAAATCTCCCGGTGTTGCCCTGCGCAGACTTCTCCAGGCCATTTCCGGTTGCTGATATTTATATGGAAGTGGTTGCTGCTTTACTTCATCCAGTCGTTCCTGCAGATCGTTCCAGAATTTTTTCTCCATGTCCTTGGCCAGGTCCTTCGCATCGCTCTCACCGTTCTCCATCAAAAACTGGGTATATACTTCGCGCGGATTGGGATGTTTTTCTATTAAGGCGTAAAGAATTGGCTGGGTGAATTTGGGATCATCACCTTCATTATGCCCGTGACGACGATAACAAACCATATCGATAAATATATCTGCATTAAACTGCTGCCTGTACCTGGCAGCAATCTCGGCACATTTTACTGTAGCCTCGGGATCATCCCCATTCACATGAAGCACGGGTGAATGCAAAGCTGCTGCCAGTGAAGTGCAGTAATCTGAACTTCTTGCTTCATCAAAATCGGTTGTAAATCCTATCTGGTTATTAATTACAAAATGAATTGTACCCCCGGTATAATAACCTTCAAGGTTACACATTTGCAATACTTCATATACGATTCCCTGACCCGCGACAGACGCATCGCCATGGATAAGTATGGGAAGAATTTTATCGAAGTCACTGGTATATAAAACATCTGCCTTTGCGCGTGCAAAACCTACCACAACCGGGTCAACGGCTTCCAGGTGGGAGGGATTCGGCATTAGTTTCACATGAACCGTCTTATCAGTCGGTGTGGTCAGTACGCTACCATAACCCATATGGTATTTCACATCACCGCTGCCCATGGTCTGATCGAGCTTGGCTGTTCCTTCAAATTCACTAAAAATCTGTTCGTAGGTTTTCCCCAGGATATTTGCAAGAATATTCAAACGTCCCCTGTGCGCCATTCCCATGACCACTTCCTGGACCTCATGTTCCGCAGCAATATTAATCATCGCGTCCAATGCGGGTATGGTTGTTTCACCACCCTCCAGGGAAAATCTTTTCTGGCCGATATATTTTGTATGAAGAAATTTTTCGAACATGACCCCTTCATTCAGTTTTTCAAGTATCCGCCGTCTTTTTTGAAGAGGTAATGGCTCAATGAATTTTTTCTCCATTTCATTTGTAAGCCAGTCGATTTTTGTCTGGTCGCTGATATATTTGAATTCGATACCCACATGATGGGCATAACATTTCTGAAGATGATTTTGAATATTGCGGAGGGTTGTCGTTCCGAGGCCTATCAGGTTTCCCGCAAAAAAAGATTTATCGAGGTCCTCTTCAGTAAATCCGAAAAAGCCCAGGTCCAGGTTGGCACCCCGGTCCTTACGCGGACGGATTGGATTGGTTTTAGCAATGAGGTGGCCCTTATTCCGATAGCCCAAAATGAGCCTGTAAGCCCCAAGTTCTTTTTTCCAGTCAACCCCATCGGCCGTTTTGAAATTTGTTTCTTTTGAAACGGTCGTTTGTCCGTTTCCGTTTTTGCCCTGGGCTACTGCAAAATCAAAGCCTTCAAAAAATTTTTTGAACTCAGGGTCAACACTTTGTGGGTCTTTTACAAAATCCTGGTATAAACTTTCTATGAATGAAGGAGAGGAATTCGTGATGTATTGTAAGTCTTTCATATTTTGACATTAAACACTATACAAATATCGGCAAAAGAAACTTCCGGATTATTTTTCAATATTTACCCGATTTTCCTACCTTTGCCGTCCAAAATTCAGAATGCATGGCTAATCATCGGGCAACGAAAAAAGATGTAAGGAAGGCTTCCAAACGCCGGGATAGCAACCGCTATTATGGGAAAACAACCCGGAATGCGATCCGGGATTTGAAAGCCATCAAAGAACCTAAAGCTGCAGGCGAAAAAATGCCTGAAATCGCATCTCTAATTGACCGCCTGGCCAAAAAAGGTGTTATTCATAGGAACAAAGCTGCAAACCTGAAGAGCAAGCTCACACGGAGTGTAAATAAGCTCGTAGCTGTAAAGTAAAAATTAAAAAGTCAAAAGTAATAAGGAAAAACATATTACCTGCGAAAGGTGAGAAAAGCACTCTATTATGGTGCTTTTTTACTTTTTAATTTTCTCTTCCATGGCACTGCTTATATTTCTTTCCGCTTCCACAGGGACAGGGATCATTTCTTCCAACTTTCGGTCCGACCCTGATAGGCTCCTGCTTCACTGGTTCTGAGGGATCATAATAATCCTTCCCTTCATCCATAATCGGTCCTGGTCCGGAGCCAGCACCTACAAGCTCATCTTTCCTCACTTTCATGCGGCTCATATCCGTCTTTTTTTCGTGCCCCTCCCTGATGGGGGTTTGCTGTTCTATGGGTATTGAACAATGGCACAGGAAACTCACTATTTCCTTATTCATATTGCTATCCATATTTCTGAACAACTCAAATGCTTCCATTTTATAAATGACCAAAGGATCTTTTTGTTCAAGGTATGCTGTCTGAACACTTTGTTTGAGGTCATCCATAGCCCTCAGGTGGTCTTTCCATGTATCATCAATAATGGAAAGTGTAATTTGTCTTTCTACTGCATTCATCAATTCACGGCCATGGGTGTCGAGGGTTTTCTGGAGATTGGCCAGCACATTCATTACTTTCTTGCCATCAGTAAATGGAACAACCACATTCTCTATATGGCGGCCCTGGTTCAATAATATGTTTTTAAAAACGGGAACCGCATCTTTTTGAACCTCGGCCATTTTTTTTTCGTAATTCAGTGTCCCTTCACCATATAATTTTTCAACAAGCTGCACTACATCATCTTTCAGGAATTCTTCTTCTGTGATGGTTGTACTGACACCAAAATTCAGTATAACAGCCACTTTGAATCCTTCATAATCTTCCACATCGCGATAGCTGTTTACCATCCCCTCTGCTACAGAATAAAATGCATTATCCAGGTCGAGCGCCAGACGGTCGCCAAACAAAGCATGGTTCCTTTTTTTATACACTACATTTCGCTGCTTATTCATGACGTCATCATATTCGAGCAGTCTTTTGCGGATACCAAAATTATTTTCTTCTACTTTTTTCTGGGCACGTTCAATACTTTTAGTAACCATGCTGTGCTGGATCACTTCACCTTCCTTATAACCCATTTTATCCATCAGGGAAGCGATCCGTTCGCTGCCGAACATTCTCATAAGATCATCTTCCAGTGCGGAATAAAATTGTGTGGTACCCGGATCACCCTGTCGCCCTGCACGACCCCTCAACTGACGGTCCACCCGCCGGCTCTCATGTCTTTCCGTGCCGATGATTGCAAGTCCGCCTGCGTCTTTTACACCCGGTCCGAGTTTAATATCCGTACCACGACCAGCCATATTTGTAGCAATGGTTACTGCTCCTGTCAATCCTGCTTCAGCAACAACCTGAGCTTCGCGCGCATGTTGTTTTGCATTCAGAACATTATGCGGAATCTTTTTGACGTGCAGCATTTTGCTCAACAACTCACTTACTTCCACCGAAGTCGTACCGACGAGTGAGGGACGGCCTTCTGCACGAAGTCTTTCGATATCATCGATAACGGCTCTATATTTTTCTCTTTTTGTTTTATAAACAAGGTCCTGAGAATCTTTTCGGATTACCAGCACATTGGTGGGAATAGTAACCACATCCAGTTTGTAGATATCCCATAATTCCGCGGCTTCTGTTTCTGCTGTACCTGTCATTCCCGCAAGCTTATGATACATACGGAAATAATTCTGCAGGGTAACAGTAGCATAGGTTTGTGTTGCAGCTTCGATCTTTACATTTTCCTTCGCTTCAATGGCCTGGTGCAGACCATCGCTGTAACGACGGCCTTCGAGAATACGTCCTGTTTGTTCATCTACGATCTTGACCTGTCCGTCAAGTACCACATATTCAACGTCCTTATCGAATAATGTGAAGGCTTTCAGCAATTGCTGAACGGTATGGATTCGATCCGCTTTAATAGCGTACTCATTCAATAAAGCTTCTTTCTGCTGAAATTTTTCTTCTGCAGTCATATCACTTTTTTCAATATCGGCGAGTTTGATTCCGATATCAGGCAGGATAAAAAATTCAGGATCCTCTCCTTCGCGGGTAATAGTGTGAATTCCTTTATCGGTCAGGTCGACGGAATTATTTTTTTCATCTATGCTGAAATAAAGTTCGCTGTCAACCTTGGGCATTTCTTTCTGTTGATCTGCCAGGTAATAGTTTTCTGATTTCTGCAATTTCACTCGAATACCTGGTTCACTCAGAAATTTTATTAGTGCACTTGTTTTCGGAAGGCCGCGATGCGCGCGCACGAGGGCCAAACCGCCATCTTTGGGATCATCATTATTTTCCGCAAATTTTTTCTTGGCTTCATTCAGGAATTGATTGGTGACTTTTTTCTGCGCTTCAACCAAACGTTCCACGCGGCTTTTTAATAAATGATACTGCTGATCATCACCCTTGGCAACCGGACCAGAAATAATCAAAGGGGTTCTGGCATCATCGATCAAAACACTGTCCACTTCATCAACCATGGCGAAATGGTGTTTACGTTGAACCATTTCATCCGGTGTGTGCACCATATTGTCCCTGAGATAATCAAATCCAAATTCGTTATTAGTACCATAGGTAATATCAGCCAGGTAAGCTTTGCGACGGGCTTCACTATTCGGTTCATGTTTGTCGATACAATCAACCGAAATACCCAGCCATTCGAAAATAGGGCCATTCCATTCGGAGTCACGACGGGCGAGGTAATCATTCACTGTAACGATATGAACGCCTTCACCAGCCAGCGCATTGAGGTAAGCCGGCAGGGTGGATACAAGGGTCTTCCCTTCTCCCGTTGCCATTTCCGCAATCTTTCCACTGTGTAAAACAGCTCCTCCGATCAGCTGCACATCATAATGCACCATGTTCCAGGTTATGGCACCGCCGGCAGCCGTCCAGCTATTACTGTAAATTGCTTTTTCGCCTTCTATTTTTACATAATCCTTAATGACACTGAGCTCCCTGTCGCGGTCATTGGCCGTTGTAAAGATTTGAGTATTTTCCTTGAACCTGCGCGCGGTTTCTTTTACTACTGCAAAAGCTTCGGGGAGAATACTTTCCAGTACCTCTTCAATTAAATCATCCCGTTTTTTCTTCAGTTCATCTATCTCGATATACAATGTATCTTTCCCTGAAATATCGCTGAATGGAAGTTCCTCTGCCCTCTTTCCAAGACTTGTAATAGATTCATCCATTTCACGGAGATGTTCCTTGATTCTTTGTTTGAACTCGCCCGTTTTTGCTCTTAATTCATCATTGGAGAGTGATGTATAGGCTGCCACAAACTGGTTGATTTGTTCAACCTTGGGCATGATGTTTTTGATATCTTTTTCCGATTTATTACCTCCAAATAGCTTTGAAATAAAACCGATCATATTAACAGGGATTGAGTATTAATTGAATATACCAGTCAAATTTGATGCTATCCCCGTTTCAGGGTCAAATTGACAGTTTGCAAAGGTACTAAAACAAGTGTGAGAGTGTGAGAGTGTGAGAGTGAGGGGAACCTTTAACTGAATTTAAGTAAAATTTGTGCAATTTGGACGTTTTGTTAAATTATTTAGTATTTTCGCTAAAACTATTAGCGATGTCCATAGCAGCACAAAACCTCAAGTATCTCCGGAAATTAAGGGGATGGACGCAGGAAGAATTTGCAAATAAATTAAAAATTAAAAGATCACTGCTCGGGGCCTACGAGGAAGAACGTGCGGAACCACGACTGGAAGTGCTTGAACTCGTGAGTGACATGTTCAGACTTTCACTGGATGAACTGCTCCGCAAAAAAATGCAGGATGCAAAAGGCAGTAATTATCTAGCTAAGAGACGGGCGCAAAAAATGGCAGCACTGCCTAATTCAATCCAGCTGGTTCCCGTCAAAGCGGCCGCAGGTTATCTGGCGGGTTATGGTGATCCCGAATTCCTGGATGAACTGAATACTTTCACCCTTCCTATGCTTGCTCCTGGAAATTACAGGGCTTTTGAAATTGTGGGCGATTCGATGCTACCTACTCCCAGCGGATCTGTGATTGTCGCTGAAAAAATCGACAACCTGGAAAACGTAAAAAGCAATCTGACATATATCGTCATATCCCGGAATGAAGGAATTGTTTATAAAAGAGTGATGAAGAATAACAAGCTGAAAAATAAACTAACACTTATCAGCGACAATACCGTTTTCCAACCCTATACTGTTAACTCGGAAGATATTCTTGAAATTTGGAAAGCGGAAATGGTGGTTAGTAAGGCCAATACCGAACAACGCTGGGACGTGAATCAACTGGCCAGCCTTGTGAGCAATTTGCAGGATCAGGTAACTACGCTTAAAAGGAAGATGAATTGATTTTTTCGATGACCGTTGACCGATGACCGTTGGCCGATAAACGATTCACGATATACGATTTTCGAAATTTTATTGTAATTGGATGAGTTCCTGATTCACAATAACAAACACCTCTTCTTCAGCTTCCGGATAGATCATGGCGACTCCAGTAAAACGGCTGAATGCAGGAAGCACCGCATATTTTTTACCAAAATAAAAACAGGGAAAACAAAGAGATTGTTTACCCGATCCCTGGATACGTATTCCGGGATGGATATGCCCGGAGAAACAATAGGAAACCTCTTTATTTCTTTCAGTTTTTTCCTTCCGCCCCAAATGATCACTGATATCATGCACAAAATGAAACTGGTGCATAGAAAGTGTCTGTGGACTCAGCTGAATTCCTGCATTTTTATACCATCCTTCCTCCAGAATATCGTGATTTCCCCTTACCAGTTTTATTTTTATATCAGAAAGATCCGACCGCCATTTTAAAAATAATTCCAGTTCCTTATTCGCGTGACTATGAAACATATCTCCCACTATTATCAGCTCCCGGGGTTGGAAATATTGTATCTGGACAACCAGCCTTTGAAGATCCTCTTTACAAACCGTAGCCGGAATTGCTATGCCCGACTTTCTGAAATGACCCGTTTTTCCAAAATGTAAATCTGAAACGATCAACGCCTTTTCTTCTTCCCAAAACATGGTCCTGTCGGTAGTAAGCCAGAATTGCTGATTCAGGATTTTATGGGAAACAGGTGTCTGCATGGAACCCGAAGGTATTTTATTTGATTCGTTTTTTATCAGTATCGCGTACTAATTGTTGTTGCATTTTTTTCACACGGTCCTCCAGTTTTTCCGAAGAAAGGTCCTCGCGCATACTATCTACTTTTATAGGAAAACAAAAGGGAGTCAGTTTTTCCGGAAAGCTGAGAATGATTTTACTTTTTGAAATTCTCTCCAGCATATTCCTGAGCCTTGCTTCTTCCATTTCCTGTTCCATCACTTCATGGTAAGCCTGTCTTAACAGAAGATTTCCCGGATCATATTCACTGAATACATTGAATAATAAACCGGCGGATGACTGGAGATGTTTTGTTTTTTTGTATTCACCCGGATAACCCTGAAAGATTAATCCACCGATCACAGCAACGTCCCGGAATTTCCGGCGGGCCATTTCTGCACTATTAATACTCCGCTGTATATCGGCCGTTAATCCTTCATCGGAAAATATTTCATATACATTGCTATCATCCAAAGGAATCGGCTGATCACTCAGCAATTCAAATCCATAATCATTCATAGCAAAAGAAAAACTTATCGGTAGTATCCTGCTGATACGAAATGCCAGCAGGGCTGCCATTGCTTCGTGCACCAGTCGCCCTTCAAAAGGGTAGACGAATAAATGAAAACCGTCACTGGTTTCAATCTGTTCGATCAGCAATTCGTTTTCCCTCGGCACGTGAGATAATGATTCCTGCAGTTCAAACAAAGGTTTGAGTTTGAGCAATTCGATATCTGCATTTTCTACTTTTCTGTTCCCCAGCAAATGGTGAACTTCATTAAATTTTTTTCGAAGCATATAACCCAGGTTTGAAGATAAAGGCATACGTCCGCCGGTCCAGCTGGGTACAATGGATTTCTTCGCATTCGATTTTTTTACAATCGCCGTCATTTCCTTGATCATCAGAAATTCCAAGTTCCTGCCTGCTAGTGTAAACGTATCACCCGGATTCAATCTGGATATAAAATATTCTTCAATCACGCCCACATAACCCCCACTCAGAAATTTTACTTTCATCATGGCATCACTCACAATGGTACCTATATGAATACGATGCCGCATGGCGATGCGCCGCCCAGTGATTTTATAAAGACCGTTGATGGTTTCTACTTTTTTGTATTCATCATACTGCTGAAGTGCTTCGCCACCTTCTGTAATGAAGTGAAGAATTTCCTGCCATTCTTCTTTTTTTATTTCACGAAAACAATATGTGGAAGATATTTCTTTAAATATTATATCGGGGAAGAATCCTTCTCCGATAGCCAGCGTACCCAGGTACTGAATCAACACATCGAAACAAAGCAGCATTGGTTCACGACTTTCAATAAAATTATCTTTCATAGCAGATTTTAACGCGGCTGCTTCCACTAGTTCAAGAGAATGTGTTGGAAGGAAATAAATTTTACTTAATTCCCCGGGTTGGTGTCCGCTTCTTCCTGCACGCTGCAAAAAACGGGCGACACCCTTGGGAGAACCAACCTGGATCACGGTTTCAACGGGCCGGAAATCCACACCAAGATCCAGACTGGAAGTGCAGACTACTGCTTTAAGTTTTCCGCTATGCAATGATTCCTCTACCCATAATCTTAATTCCATATCGATGGATCCATGATGCAGGGCAACCGCTCCTGCCAGTTCAGGCGCCACATTAAGTATTTCCTGATACCAGCGTTCGCTCATTCCCCGGGTATTAATGAAGATCAGGGTTGTCCTGCTATTCTCAATAATTGGAATCACTTTGTGAACCAGTTTGATACCAAGATGGCCCGCCCACGGATATTTTTCAATTTCATCAGGAAAAACCGACTCAATCTCAATACGTTTATCCAGCTTCGCCTTAACTATAACAGGTGGATCTTTAATTTTATCCAGGATCGGGGACACCAATACTTCCTGCGCCTGTTCAAGGTTTCCAATCGTTGCGGAAATTCCCCATAGAGATAGTTGACGGTTTTCCGTGAAGTCGTCGGTCGTCGGTGTTATGTCAACTAAATGAACAATTCGCGAGATAGCCAGTTCCACCTGTACACCGCGCTTGGATCCCAGCAGTTCATGCCATTCATCCACTGCAAGGATCCGCAAATATTTAAAAACTTCCGGATAATTTTTTTGGGCAAGTAACAAATGCAAACTTTCAGGTGTTATGATGAGCACTTCAGGCATCTGCCTTTTTTGTTTTTGTCTTTCATTCATTTCTGTATCGCCGTTTCGGATGCCTACCTGCCATTGCATGCCCAGATCTTCAATCACTTCACGCATAGCCCGCCCGACATCTTTAGCCAGCGCACGCAATGGAGTAATCCAGAGAAGACGAAGATGATTACGGGATTTTGATTTATAATTCTCAGGATTCTCATTAATGAAGTCGATAAGCGCACCGAGAAAAACAGAAAAAGTTTTGCCGCAACCTGTTGGAGCATTCACGAGTCCTGAACGCATAAAAATGATATGCATCCAGGTTTCTTCCTGAAAGTCAAAGGGATGAATTCCTTTCGAATGAAACCAGGATAGAATTACTTTATACCCTTTGCTTTCTTTTAACAGCATAGTTGACGGATGACATTTGACGGCGTTACGCGTTAAACGTTAGGCGTTAAGCCTAAAGCGTTTTAAGGTATTCAATGATGGCTTTTCGCTCATGATTGTTGAGTTTATCGCCATATGTGTGACCATAATTTCCATACCCGGGCAAAGTTGTATTGTATACGGAAGTTCCCTGTATTGAGTCTTTTATACTGTATTTCCAGCCCAGTTTATCATAATCGTATTCGGGTTTGTCAAAATCGCGTGACCAATAAGCAGGTCTTTCTTTACTGTTGAGTAGCGTTTCCAGATCTGGTACGGATCCATTGTGAAGATAAGGCGCCGTTATCCAGATACCGTCGAGCGGCGGAGCGACATACCCGTTGAATGGTTCAAGTTTCGCCGGATGGTCACCCATGGCAAACCAGGAATTATTGAACCATTCCACAAACTGATAACTCTGATAATTGCTTTTATATAATAATGAATCCGTCTTAATATCAGATTCGCATATCAGCAGGTTGGGATATTTTCCTCCCCTGCCATAACTTCCATGGCATTTGGAACAGTGCTGAACGAATAAAATGCCGCCCTCTTTAACAAGTGATTTATTAACCGGATTTGGATAAGCCGGAGGCTCAATTGAATTAATATAGGCCAATACATCATTGAAATGCGCGTCCACTTCGCGGGATTCCGATGTATCATTCACAGTTAATAAATTAGAAGCCATGAGGAATCTTCCAAAATCTCCGCGGCCGAACCCATTGTAAAACATAGCGTTTTTCTTTTTCAGCATCCACCATGCCGGAACATCTGTCGGAATCACTTCGTTAGAAACTTCCAGTATTGGCTGCTCGCTCCAGCGAAAGGTTTTTGGATCGCGGTGGCTGGCTAAAAGAGCAGCCAGTCTGTCGGCCGCATTCACGCCCCGCACTTTTGTATGTAATTGTCCACCGATCTCTTTCACAACACGCAGGAAAGGTTCTGAGGCTTCATATTTTTTAGGATCAATGTCTTTTAAAAGCTTTTCTGCGGCAGCGGCATTTTTGGGATCCAGTTTTTCCCCATGCGTAAAATCAATGGTACTATTACCAAGACCCATTATCAGTTTGCCATCAAAAACCTGCGCATGACATTGCATACAATTCGGAGCAACAACGGGTTCTCCATTCGGGGCGTTAACTACGGTATAATCGTATGGGATGTCTTTATTATTTCCATCACGGTTTAAATAATTAATGGTAGTTTTTCCAAAACCCATTTTAAAATAAGAAAGCGGAATGCCACTCCTTAGATAATCTCCCGTAGTTAAATAGATGAAACCTGCTTTCGCATCACCCATTCTTTGTTTGCTTGCAGGAATAGGAACGGGGTCATCCCCACGTTTAAATAAAATAATAGAACTGAAAGAAAGGCAAATCATCCCCAGAATCACAAACAGCTTTTTCATACCATTAAAATTAAGGCGCAAGGCTTAAAGCGCAAGGCTTAAGGCTTTTTTTGTTGGATCCCCAATGATTTACTTTATAAAAAAAAGTTAAGTTTAATGACTAAACAATTACAGCCTTACGCCTTACGTTTTACGCCTTACGTCTAATACACAGCAACAACATTGCCATTCACCTTCTTGATGAAATAGAGTTTTTTGTTTTCGAGATACTGAAGGGTTATCGTTCCGCCGGACTGGGATCCGGTTTCTT
Source organism: Puia sp. (assembly GCA_035937535.1). GTDB lineage: Bacteria > Bacteroidota > Bacteroidia > Chitinophagales > Chitinophagaceae > Puia. The sequence continues at coordinate 38,285 of DASZHV010000016.1, forward strand.
TATTTGAAAACACCGGTTGGATATCAAAATCGTTGAAAACTTTAAATTTCCTAATACCGATATTTCCGTCCAACCGGCCCCTATTTGCTTCCAGCAACTGACCGAAATGCAGGACGGTTTCATACCCGCGGTAAACCATATCAGAGGGGCGGGAATAAAAACGAGTTTTAAAATATTGTTGAATCGATATGGCAAGGCTATCGGTTGGATTGATATAAAATGGTGTGGTATAATAAATCTCGAGGTCTGTATAAGCCGGAGTATTGAAATCGGTTACCACATCAAATGTCGGCATGCCCAACAATTTCATTGTATAGGATTTACTGAGAGGAGCGAGTTTGGCGCAGACGGATTTTCCGAAATTCTCATCCAGGCTCCCGACCAGTATAACGTTCTTCACATTACTATCCAGGAAAGGAGACAGCAGTCGCAGATCCACATTATTGTCAAGGTTTATATATTTCATTTTCAGTGGAACGGAGGCTGTATTTTTTTCTATTTCAGCAAAATCACTCCTCAATCTGTCTTCCTGAGCTCCCGCCTTCCGTAGATAAAGAATATTCGAAGTAGCCCAGTTGCGCTGAATAAATTTATATATCGCTTCACAATGTGAATGAAGGGTTGCATTCAGAATAATGTATTCCGGATTGTTTGTAACACCCCCGTCGTTGGGAAAATTAACATTGATAAAAGGAATATTCCGGTTCCTGGCGGCATTGGCCAATACTCGCAGTTCTGCCACCGTAACATGACCGATGATCAGCTGCATTTTTGTGAAAGCCGGTTCTTCCAGAATTTGCTGCAATGATTTGGATTCACTTCGGGTATCGTATACCGTTATATCGATAGGAGCCCCTGCTTTTTTCAGTGAATCCATGGCCAGTTCCAGGCCTTCATAAAATTCCAGTCCAGGATTCAGGTATTTTGGAAAATTCTGGTCAAAGCGATAATTACCTGATGCGTCAAAAGCCGAGTCGAGATATAATGGAAGAAATACGGCAATATGGTATTTGGAACTGTCTTGCGTTTGCGCCATTCCGTAGTTTGCTCCGGCGAAAAGGAATAATAAAGATAAAATCAGTCCGGATCCGGTTTTCATAAGGTATTTTATTCCCATTCTATAGTTGCGGGTGGTTTACTGCTGATATCATATACTACACGGTTAATTCCTTTCACCTGATTGATAATATCGTTTGATACCTGCGAAAGGAATTCATATGGAAGATGGGCCCAGTCAGCCGTCATTCCATCCACGGAAGTTACTGCTCTAAGTGCTACTGTGAATTCATATGTTCGCTCATCTCCCATTACACCTACACTTTTCACAGGAAGAAGGATAGCCCCTGCCTGCCAAATGCTGCCATAAAGGTTATGATCTTTAAGCGCTTGTATAAATATCTGATCTGCTTTTTGTAGCAGGTTTACTTTTTCAGGATTTACTTCACCAAGGATACGAATCGCAAGGCCCGGGCCTGGAAAGGGATGCCTTTGAAGGAGCACATCCGGAATGCCAAGTTCTTTGCCTACCCGTCGAACTTCATCCTTAAATAAAAATCGAAGTGGTTCTACCAGACCGAGTTTCATTTTTTTTGGGAGGCCTCCAACATTATGGTGAGATTTAATAGTCTGGGAAGGACCATGAACAGAAATGCTTTCAATCACATCGGGATAAATCGTACCCTGTCCGAGCAGTCCTATTCCTTTTTTCTTCGTTGCTTCCTCAGCAAATAACTTTATAAACTGTTTCCCTATAACCTTACGCTTTTCTTCGGGATCTGTTTTCCCTTTTAATTTCTTATAGAACTGTTTTTTAGCATTGATGCCTTTTACGTTTAATCCGATCTTTTTATAAGTATCGAGTACCTGCTGATACTCATCCTTACGTAAAACGCCATTATCGACAAAAAAGCCATAGAGTCTTTTGCCAATGGCCTGGTTGATCAGGGTAGCGGCTACAGTTGAATCCACTCCTCCGCTAAGAGCCATGATCACTTTTTTATCGCCAATGGATTTTTTAAGGGCATAAACGGTATCGCTTATGAAATGGGCGGCTGTCCAATCCTGTTTGCAACCACAAACATCAACAAGAAAATTGCGGATAATTTTTTTCCCTTCGGTGGAATGATATACTTCAGGATGAAACTGAAGACAGTATAAAGGAAAACCTTCCCCATTATTCCTGAACGCAGCATAAGGAATGGAATCCGTTTTCGCCAGAACATCAAAGCCAGCAGGAAGTTCAAGAATAGTATCAGCATGACTCATCCATACCTGGGATAAATCGTTCACGCCATGCAGCAGAATGTCTTGTTTCACAACACTCATCAGGGCCCGGCCGTATTCCCGTTTATTACTGTTGGCCACCCGACCGCCAAATTCCTTTGCAGTGAGCTGGGCGCCATAACAAATCCCAAGTATGGGTATGGTCCTGTGAAGCCCTTTTACATCTACAAGAGGCGCTTTGGGATCATTTACAGAGTAGGGTGAACCTGACAGTATAATACCTTTGAGGGAGGGTTCGGGTACAATTTTCTGATGAAAGGGTATGATTTCACAATAAACATTGGCTTCACGTACGGAACGGGCAATCAGCTGTGTATATTGGGAACCAAAATCGAGGATGAGAATCTTTTCATTCATGAAGCCGCAAAGATAACATTTGTAACCTTTTCCAGGTTAAGAGCGTCTCATGGGAAATATTTTTTTCTTACCACCAGAAAAACCGAACTTTTCATATCAAAAAAACCAACCATGAGGAAATTATTATTTCTAACTTTTATTGTATGCATTGGTCTGTCCTCCTGTCGTTTCATGGGAAGGCGGATCCATGGAAACGGCACCATTAAGACAGTGGAAAGATCTGTTTCTCCATTTACCGAAGTTGAAGCCAACGGGGATATAAAGCTAATCGTTAGCCAGGGTGACCTTAAGCCTGTGAAAATAGAAGGAGACGAGAATATTTTATCTTATATAGAAGTTATTCAGGTGGGAGACCGGATAAAAATAGAAACAAAACCTGGAATAAACCTGATTCCATCAGGAGATCTAAATGTATACGTAAGCTCACCAAATTATAAGAGCATAGAAGTTTCCGGCTCAAGTGATATTATTGGTCAGACCAAGATTACTAGTACGGAAGAACTTAACCTGGAAGCTAGTGGAGCCGGAGATATTCAGATGGAAGTGGATGCTCCAAAAATTACTACAGGCATTTCAGGTACAGGTTCAATTAAACTTAAAGGGCAAACAAAAGATCTGGATATTGACCTGAGTGGAGCAGGACATGCTTATTGTTATGACCTGCTAACTGAAAATACCAAAGTTCAAATTTCCGGTGCTGGCAGTGCACAAGTATATGCGAGCGTAAAACTAAGTGCAGATGTAAGTGGAGCAGGCAATATCAGTTACAAAGGGAATGCCAGCGTATCGCAGGAAATTTCCGGAGCTGGAAGTGTAAATAAAGTGGAATAATCAGCTAAGTCCGTTGAATTCAGAGGGGCTTTCAGGAAACTGGTTTTTAATTAACAAGCTCCCTGGCATTTTCCATTGCTGCTGCAGTTGGCTTTTCACCTGATAACATTTTAGCAATAGCAATAATCCGTTCTTCACGATCCAGGAGACGGATTTTTGTATTTACAGCATCCCCTTGCAATTCTTTGTAAACATAAAAATGTGCATCACCCTTACCGGCAATTTGTGGCTGATGAGTAATACAAATCACCTGCCTTTTGCGGGAAAGTTCTTTCAAAATAATGCCAACCTGCCTTGCGGGTTCTCCGGATATTCCTGAATCAATTTCATCAAATAATAAAGTTGGCATGTCCATAGATTGGGCGACGAGCGACTTTATACAAAGCATCAGTCGGCTCAGTTCGCCACCGGAAGCAACTTTTTTAAGGGGTTCGAAGCGGTCGCTTTTATTGGCGTCAAATAGAAATTCAATATTATCCAAACCCTGCTCATTCAATACAGAGGTACTGCATATCACGCGGATCCTTGCATTAGGCATACCAACTTTTTTCAACAGTGTGTTTACTTTTTCTTCGAGCCCTCCAGTCTGAGCCTTCCGGTTCACCGATAATTTATGGGCAACTTCTGTTGCCTCTTTCACTAAAGATTCCACTGCTTTTTCCTTTGCATGAATTTCTTCCGCGATATCCAGGGATTCAAATAGTTTTTTCTGAAGCTGCTCCCGCAATTTTATCAGATCGGCCGTTGTTGATACGTTATGTTTTTTGAAAAGTTTATATCCAGTATGAATCCTTTCATTCAATTTTTCTATCAGGGCAGCATCATACTGAATATCCTCGTTCACAGATTCTATTTCTCCGGCTAGGTCCTGCATTTCGATATGGACAGAGGCAAGTCGCTGCAGTATTTCAGGAAATTTTTCATGATATGCCCTAAACTGTTCAAGCTGCTGACCGGATAACCTGAGTTGTTGTACCAATGGCTGGTCTGAAAGCATTAGGTTAAAATGTATTCCTGTCAGAACAGTTTTAATGGCCTCAGAATGGCTCTGTCGCTTCATTAAAACTTCGGCTTCTTCGAATTCATTTTCTTTCAGTCCGGCTTCTTCGAGTTCATTGAATAAAAATTTATGATAGTCTTTTTCTTTGTCAGCGGTTGCCTGCCTCGCTTTTAATTGTTCGAGTAGTGTACGTGCCAGTTGTAATTGATGGAAAAGTGAATGGTAATGAGCCAGTATATTTGCATTCGCTGCGAGGGCGTCTACAACAGCTAACTGGAATCCTGCTTCTCCGAGAGAAAGTATATCAAATTGCTGATGAAGGTCCACCAGCATGCTGCAGAGACGACGGAGCTGGTCGAGATTGACCGGTGTATCATTTACAAAGGCCCTGGATTTTCCACCGGCACTGATCTCACGTCTTAAAACAAGTTCCTGTTCCCGGTCCAGTTCCTCTTCAATGAGAAATTTTTCCACTTCTTTTAAATGGAACACACGGAAACTGGCTTCCACTACTGCTTTTTGGTCCTTCCTCTTAAGAATGGAAGTATCTGCCCTTTCTCCAAGTACAAGGGAAAGTGCGCCTGCGATAATGGATTTGCCTGCACCTGTTTCACCTGTGATTACCTGGAGTCCTTTCGAAAAATCAATCGTGATCTTTTCGATGATCGCATAGTTTTGTATATGTAGTTTGAGAAGCATATTAAATTCTGATCTGAAATATAGCGAAAATACTAACCCTCTGCGCAGCGTTCTATACCCGCTTTTGCTTTTTGATCCAGGGCATTTTTATAATCATGCGATTTCATTTCCAGCACTTTTCTAAAATAGACCAGTGCATTTTTTTTATCACCGCTGCTTTCATAAATATACCCAATCTGCAAAGCGGCCCGGGCGCCATAATACTCCCTGCGGTTTACGCCAAGACGAAGGGCTTCCTGGTAAGCACCCATGGCTTCAGTTTTTTTATTCAGTGCGTCATAAATCCTACCGATGCGGTAGTAGTATTCAAGTTGATCTGTTGGATCGGGAAAGGAAGATGGTTGCTTACCTGCCAGCACCAAAAAAGCCTGGCTATAATAACCGCCATCATCCAACAGGCGGGCCCGGAGTAAAACTTCATTCGGCCATCTGCCTGATTCTGCTTCTTTTAAAGCTTGTTTATCCGCATCCGTTTCTGTATTTCCTAATAACAGGATCTGTGCCCGCGCAGACTTTGCTTTTTCAGGTTCCTGATTCAGATAATAGATCCAGCTGATTTTCTGCAACACATCTTTTACATAGAATTTCCCTTTAAAACGGGCGACAAAACGCTCCAGATAAATAACAGATTCCTTATCCAGACGGTCTGCTTTCGCATAACCCATTTGCATATCCCAGGTTGCCATATACAGGTATCCCGGATCATGATTTAGATGGCCAATAATTTCTTCTGTAACAGAAGCGTTCTGGTTGTTCAATGAAAGGTTAGCAACGAGATATGCGAAGAGATAATTATTCCTGGTATCCCAATTCTGATGATGGATATATGTGAATACCTGTTCCCGCTGATTGAGGATATAAAATTTAAGGTAGAGAAAATAAAAAGCGGCTTCATCATGAAAAATGATGGCAAAAGGATCCGTACTGTACAGCATGCTTTCGAGGTTGTGCATACCAGAATCGATGGTTCCGTGTATTCCAAGAAGGCTGCTTAGCCATTGGTAGCCGGGGGGAATGGTACTGGCAGCCACCTGCATAGAGCCCTGTAACATACGTGAAGGCTGGAAATCAGGAAACTTCTGGAGGTTCTCACTGCCGATTAAAAAGGATTTCCGGAATGCCCAGGCCGCGTTCCAGCGTTCGCCGAATTTTATGTCAACCGCTGCCCATTGAAAATATATTACGGAACGGGTAAACAAATAAAACGGGGAAGACGGACTTCCCTTTTTCATCAATGCCAGTCGCTGTTCAAGGAATGGTATTCTTCGCTGGTATTCTTCCGGATCTTCATTAAAATAAAGTGTGAAAAAATCGATGTAATTTTCTAGAAAATATGGGATGAGATTATTTGGATGCGCTTTTTTTTCCGCCTCCAGGATAAGTTTTCCAGTATTGAGTTTCAGCTTAATGATTTCTTCATAGGCTTTTCGGCAGTCCGCATTGAAATCAAATTGATAGGAAACCTGCGTCCTGCCCATTGGCATGAACGAAAAGAAAAAAACAAATAGCGCAATAAAAAATAACGGATGAGCCGGATGGTTCATGATGCAAGTTAATCGACGCATGCATCTGGTGAAAGCTTATTTCAAATCAATTCCTATTTCACATCCACCCCATCGTTGAGCTCGCTGTCGACCAGGATCCTTCCACAGTTTTCACAAACAATAATTTTTTTGTGCTGGCGGATTTCACTCTGACGTTGGGGCGGTATGGCATTGAAACAACCTCCGCAGGCATCACGTACGACAGGAACCACAGCCAGGCCGTTGCGGTAGTTGGTACGGATTCGATCGTACGAATGCAGTAAGCGGGGTTCTATTTTTTCGCGGGCTTCAGTTGAAAGTTTGGAGAAATGTCTTTCTTCTTTTTCTGTAGCAGCAATAATCTTATCAAGTTCTTCTTTTTTATTTTTCAAAACAGCCTCCTTGGTGGCAAGGGCTTTTTTTGCTTTATCAAGCAACAGTACTTTTTCGGCTACTTCTTCCTGTGCGTCCTTGATATGTTTTTCTGAAAGTTTAACTTCCAGCTGTTGCATCTCAATTTCTTTATTGATGGCTTCGAATTCCCGGCTGTTTTTTACGTTTTCACTCTGCTTTTCGTATTTTTTTATCAGTTCTTCCGATTCCTTCATGGCCAGTTTTTTCTGGGTGATGAATTCCTGGATACCGTTAATTTCTTCTTCAATACGAGTCTGGCGAGCATTTAAACCCTGGATTTCATCTTCCAGATCACTTACTTCCATCGGAAGTTCCCCTTTCAATACCTTATATTCGTCTAATTTGGATTCTATTTTTTGAAGACTGATCAGAGAGGCTAATTTTTCTTCTACTGAAAATTCTTTGACGTTGGCCATAGTTTAGATATAATAATTAACCGGGTTTGTAACTGTACCCGATTTAAGGACGGCAAAGTTAGGAAATTTTTCGAGTATAACATCATGAATCAAATCCATGGTAAACTGCTCACTTTCGTAGTGGCCAATATCTGCAATAACCATTTTCCCCTCTCCGCCAAAAAACTCATGATAACGGATATCAGAACTGATAAAACAGTCAGCCTCTTCTTGTAAAGCATTGGAAATCATAAAACTACCCGCTCCGCCACAAAGAGCCACCCTGTAAATGAGTTTGCCCGTAAGCGGACTGTGGCGTATCATGGGGATCCTGAAGTTTTCTTTAAGTTGTTTTAATAACTGAGTTTCGGAAACGGGGTTTTTTAAGTCGCCAATAAGTCCTGACCCGATAGTCTCATTGCCGGTCTTTGGAATTAAGATTTTCCGGTATTTAAGACCTATTTTATCTGCAATTCTTGCATTTACACCTCCAATCACATTATCCAGGTTAGTATGGATGGCATAAATAGTAATATCCTTCCTTATAGCGGCAATAAGGGCCTTACCAATCCCATTCTCCGGAGTAATACAACGCAGGGGGTGGAATATAAGGGGATGATGAGATACAATTAGATTACATTTATTTTCAAAAGCCTCGAAAATCAGTTCTTCCGTACAATCCAGGCTCACTAAAACACCGGTGCAATCTGCATGCACATCACCTGTCATCAGTCCGCTGTTATCGTAGTCTTCTTGATATTTCAGGGCTGCAATAGATTCCAGGTGTTGAATGATTTCCGAAATTTTCATGTCATCAAATTAAGTCTTTTCAATTTTTTTCCCGCAAAAGCGCTTAACTTTCGTAAAACTTTCCGCATGAAAAAGAGCCTGCTTTTTATCACCGTTATATTAATTTTTGGATTAAAACCAAAAGATAAAACCCTTACGAAACAGGAAAGGGATTTTGCCATTCAATTCATGGTTTCAACTCGTGATACGCTTCTGATGGACGTAAGGGGGCTATCAGCCGCCCAACTCAATTTTAAAGCAGACAGCACACGCTGGAGCGTGGCCCAGTGTGTGGAACATATTGCATTAGCTGAAGGAGCACTTACGATGGCTTATCAGGGGGCACTTAAATCACCTGCAGATCCCTCCAAAAGAGATTCCATTAAATATACCGATCAGCAGATCATATATTTCCTTACAGATCGAAGCAGAAAATTCCAGGCACCGGAAATGCTGAGACCGGTTGGAACATTTGGTTCTTTCCAGGCATCGCTGGATACATTTGTTGCAAGGAGAAACCGGAATATAGAATTTATAAAAACCACTCAGGCTGATCTGAGAGATCATTGCAGTACATTTCCGGGAGTGGGAACCGTTGATGATTACCAGGTTGTTCTTTTTATGGTTTCTCATTGCAAGCGGCATACGTTACAGCTGGAAGAAGTGAAGGCAAATCCAAATTTTCCGAGAAACTGATTTTCTTGAGATATGAGCTATGAGTTATGGATTATGAATTCATAACTCATAATTCCTATTTCATACCCCTTTAATCAATAACCTTTTCCAGATGTATCAGTTTTCCATCATCATTGAATCCCTCCAGGATGATACGGAACCTGTGCGTCACATCGCTGTTATAAAATGGAATACTGATCCTTCTGTTTCCCCTGCCGGCTTTCAGGTTGGGATTCCAGTAAAGTGTGGTCCTGATATCATCTGACTCCGGTTCAGGATTGATCAAATAATCCGGAGAATAAAACTCACGCTGCAAATTAAATCCTACGATCCTTACCATATCTAGTCCTTTAATGCTTGGATCTGGTTTCTTGTCAGATCCCTTTTTTGTATATATCGCAATTACCCCACCGCTCGAATTACTCATTCCACCCGCAGAGCCGGGTGAGAATACCTTCACCATAGCGATGTCACTTACAGGAATATTTTTTACGGAACTGGCGTCTGATTGAATTTCATTCAAAAAAATACCCGGTGACGATCCTCTCCAGGTTAAGCTGGGCGTGGCACCTGCAGTATTTATTTGTAAACCTGCTACCCTGCCCTGCAGAAAAGTGAATATATCTATGGACGAAACTGTTGGATCATTTACCAGGTCAAAGATGGTTGCATTCCCTCCGCTGAATAATCCGGAACTATATTGTTCATCCAGTTTTTCCTTATCAGATTTTATTCTTCTTCTGACAGTTACAACTTCCAGATTTTGTATTTTTTTATCCTGACCATTTAAGCGGGCAATTTCAATAAATACCTGCCGGCTCTTTCTTATAAGAGAACTGTCGTCTGGTGACCAGACAGGCAGTGTCATATTAAAAGGTTTTAATTTTTTCACTCCTGAATACATGCCATTTTTAAAAATGATGGCGGCTTCATTTGACAGGCCACGGTTTGTATTAAACATATAATAAGCCCTTGCCGTATCATAAAAAATCAAACCGGAAAGGCTGAATTTACTGTTATTAACGTACGGAACAGTAAGCATACTGGTAACTGAGTTTTTACTTTGAAAAACAACATTGAGGCTTTCATCTTTGGATATCTGTGAAGAAGGCACTCCAAATACTTCTGCATTTATTGAAATAAAATTTTCGATCGGATATTTAATGACCGGTATTTTACCTTTCGCCAGGTTTTCCCATTTAAATCTTCTCCAGCCATGTGTAAGCATAACCAGATCGAGTTGATGGACAAGTGAATCAGAATTGTTGTGAAAATAATAGTAAGGATCTTTCACATATCCATGCAGGTCTCCTGTTAACAGGAGAGAAGAAATAATATTATCATCCCAGGGCCTGTTGCCATCTACCTCCGCATCTGTAATGGCTATTGCCAGTTTCGATTTAAAAGTATCCGTTAATTCAACATCAACTACGTTCCGTCCCCTTTTTTGGAGACTCTTTGCGCTCATGGTTAGTTTTCCGTCGAAGCTGTAATTATTATTATTAATGAAGCAGACGCGTTCCGCAAGAGGCAATTCATTTATATCAAAAACGGTAATCTGTAAAATTCCTGTTGGAAGTTGCTGGGTAGGAATATTACCACCACTCATGGAATTCTCTTTCAGGTTAACAGTTGCTTTATAAACTATCTGCTGATTCATGTGAGCAATTATCACAACCTGCTGGTAGGCTGTACTTTCAGCCGGCCTGGCGACATTAAAGATCAGTTTCTGATTTGAGTTCAAAACACGTAAAACAATTCCGGATGATCTGACAGGAGGTAATTCTGTCCGGTGTTCCATTCCCTTATCATCTTTCCAGATGGCATAAAATACATCTGCTTTATCTGGTATAAGTATAAAATTTCCCATTCCGTTATGGGTTGAATTAAAATTCAAAAGCGCCTTACCTGACTGATCATATAAAATACCAGATACCTTTCGTGGCAGGTTAAATGAATCATTTGCCCTAAAGGCGATATTATTTTCGATTCCCGCAATCATCTCGCCACCTTCCGGGAAAAAATGCAGGCTAGCGGGTGATGGATTCACATGTACGGATGAATCCTGCAAACTGCCGATAATACGAAGATCTTTTGTGTAAATAAAACTCGTATCAAAATTCAGCATCCAGGAAGTGTAGGCCCGGATATGTATGCGCGTTCCTTCGAATGATGACGGCAGGTCAAAATTTCCTATGGCCGTAGATTCAATGATGGGCTCTGTATTACGAAGTATAAGATTACCATAAGCGTCGTATAATTCAGCATAAAAATTTTTACTGTAAGGAGAAGGATCAAATCCGGTAAACAAATACGCTTTATACCAGATCCGATCACCCGGGTTATATGCTTTTTTATCAAACTGCATGTAAATTTTTTCCTGAGGAAACTTTTCAGAATAAATATTCATCATGGAATCGATCATCTGGGCCGGGCTCAGTAATGGAGAAAAATAAAGGGTAATAACCAGGAAAAAAAGATGTTTCCAATTCATATGGTAAAAATTAGGGCAAATCTCTGTTATCTTGCCCTAGAAATAAAACTGAATATTTGTTATATATTCTTTAACATGAAAAATACCGCAGATAATAAAAAAGTATACGAATCGTACCGAGAACATATGCGCAAACTGGCGGATGTGAGAGCTGCTCTTGCGCTCATGCAGTGGGATCAGGAAACCTATATGCCAGCAAAAGGATCGGGATTTCGTGCACAGCAGGTTGCTACCCTGGCAGAAACAGCTCATGAAATGGCAACCTCTGACAAACTCGGTTTTTTGCTGGATTCACTTGAAAATAGTTCAGGGTTCAGTGAAAAAGAAAAGAAAAATATTTCCCTTAGCAAGGAGGACTTTGCAAAACAGAAAAAATACAAACCGGCTTTTGTCAGAAAAATGAGTGAAACCGTATCCAGAAGCTTCAATGCATGGAACCTCGCAAAGAAAGAGAACCGGTTTTCTCTTTTTGAAAAGGAACTGGCGGAACTCGTTGAATTAAAAAAAGAGGAAACGGAAATACTCGGTTACACGGGACATCCCTATGATGCCCTGATGGATGAATTTGAAAAGGGATGCACCGTTCAACTCGTAGACAAAATATTTGGAAACATGCTTCCCAGGCTCCGGAACATTCTGGAAAAAATTCGGCATGCAGCTCCGCCTGAAGATTCATTTCTTTTTAAATCCTTCGATAAGAAAAAGCAATGGGATTTCGGGATGCAGGTGATCGCCGAACTGGGATTTGATTTTGAAGCAGGAAGGCAGGACCTCTCCAGTCATCCTTTCAGCACCAGTTTTAATATATACGATGTTCGCATTACCACGAGAATAGATGAAAATGATTTCAGCAGCATGTTATTCAGCTGTATTCACGAAACCGGTCACGCATTGTATGAACAGGGTTTACCGGAATCAGAATATGGTTTGCCTTCAGGTGAATTCGCTTCCCTGGGCATTCATGAATCCCAATCGCGTTTATGGGAAAACCATGTAGGAAGGAGTCCCGCATTTTGGAAATTTCATTTTCCAATGGTGGTGGAGAAGTTTCCCGAATCATTTACTAATGTATCAGAAAAAAAATTCTATAAAGCAGTGAATAGAGTAAAACCTTCTCTTATCCGTACTGAATCCGATGAACTCACTTATCATTTTCATATTATGATCCGTTATGAGATAGAAAAAATGCTGATAACAGGTGAATTAAAAGTAAGAGATATTCCGGCCTGCTGGAATGAACAATATAAAAAGTGGCTGAATGTAGATGTGCCGGATGATCAGCAAGGATGCCTTCAGGATGTACACTGGAGTCATGGAAGTTTCGGGTATTTCCCGACTTATAGTCTGGGTAGTTTTTATGCAGCCCAGTTTTTTGCATGTGCAAATAAAAGCGATAAACATCTGCAGGATAAAATGGCAAATGGCGATTCGAACGATTTATTGCTTTGGCTGAGGCAACGTATACATGCCTCCGGCCGTATTTGTAATAGTGAGGAAATCTGTAAAATGTCTACAGGAGAAACCCTTAATGTGCAATATTTTTTGGATTATTTACTTGACAAATACCAAAAGATTTACGAATTTTAGGGATATCCTTATGAACCAATGAAACTCCCATCCCTATATATTGCCTTTCTGTTAATCCTGCTCGTAGTTCCATTCTCCTGTAAAAAATATATTCAGCAACAGGAACAAAATGCCCTGGTTAATGCGGTTACCCAAGGTACCTGGCGGATAACCGGATACCTGGATCACGAAACCAATAATATTACAGACAGTTTTGCCGGATATTCTTTTCAGTTTTATCAGAACGGAACGGTTAATGCAATTTTGAATCAACAACAAACGAACGGAACCTGGACTGCGAGTATAAGTGATAAAAGCATTTCATCGAATTTTCCTTCTGCACCCTACCCTTTAAGCATGCTGAATCATACCTGGATAATTACCGACAGTTATACAGATTCTGTTGCAGCAGAGGCGGTAGTAGACTCATCCTATAATATCATGAATCTCCACAAGAATTGATGGCGCACGGGTGTTTTAACCGGTGACTACTAAGTGTTAACCCTTATTTATAAAGCTTTAAACGCTGTATTTTTATTTCAGCTTGGCTGAGAAAACAATTTTGATCCCGCTTAAACGTTATGCAATTCGTAGAAAAGATATTACCTGCATCTGAATATCTTCTGCAAATCCGTATACCCAGTGAGATTTTTTTCAGTCAAACGCTGAAGAAGTTTCCTATTCCCCTTGTAAACTATGATGTAATAGAACCTTAAATCGTTATCCGTTGTTCAGAAAACTGCGCCTATTACCGTTTTTACTACTGGTTGCCTTTTATAGTGCCAACGCGCAGGTGCCGGTGGCTAGTATAGCCCCTCCTGTTCCAGCATCCGGGTGTCCGCCCTTGGGCGTATCCTTTGTTGGATCTGCCACAGGAGCCACTCCATTAACCTGGAGCTGGACTTTCCCAGGCGGTAGCCCGGCTACGAGTAATCAGCAAAACGTTGCTGTTTTATACAATACACCCGGAACTTACACGGCAACTCTTGTTGTTTCTAATGCCAGTGGAAACAGTGTCCCGGTTCATGCTCAGATAAAAGTAGACCCAATTCCTGCGGCAAATTTTACAGAGGACAAAACTACCGGATGTTACCCGACATGGGTAAACTTCACCAATTTGACTACTCCCGCTCCCGGCGAAACTATAACAAGCTATCTCTGGAATTTCGGGGATGGTACTCAGTCTAATCTTCCAAGCCCAAGCCACAGATATACAATTGGTGGCCCACAGCAGGTTACCCTTTATGTGAATAATAATTTTGGCTGTACAGGAAGTGCACAGGTAAAGAATGTTCAAAAAGCCATTGTGCTAACCGGGGGAGTGTTCCCCAATTTCACAAGCATGCTCAACAGCAGTTGCACATTGCCTGTTACAGATAGTTTTACCAATACGACCACAGGCCCTCCTATTTTAAGCTGGAACTGGGATTACGGTGATGGTGCAGGCTTTGTTGACAATAGATTTTCTCCAACACATTCTTATAATGCTGCGGGAAATTATATTGTAAGGCTCGCGGCCACGAGTAGTTCGGGATGTTCTGATACGCTTAATTTACCTGTCAATATCACAGCCAATGGTAACCTGACCGATTTTACGGTCCAGGATACTGATTGTATCAATACCAATGTCAATTTTACAAATATTTCCTCTCCCAATCCAAACAGTTCTACTTGGAATTATGGAGATGGATCACCACTGGGTGTTAAGAAAAACGGACAGCATACTTATGCGCTTACAGGGAAATACACTGTTACGCTGACCAATACTTTTGCAGGTTGCAATGGTACAGTTTCCAAAGACATTTATATTGTAAACCCGCCCGTAGCATCATTTACCGGAACTAATCTGAACAGTTGCAAGGCCCCGCTTACAGCCAGTTTTACAAATACCTCAACCGGAGCTACCAGCTGGTCCTGGGATTTTGGGGATGGTACTCAATCCAACCTGCAAAACCCACCACCCCATACATATAGCACATTAGGAAATTTCCAGGTTACCCTGATTGCAAGTTCCGCCACAGGATGTTCTTCGAATGCGACTCCTGTAACCGTTAATATTCAACAACCTACAGTTAGTTTCAATAACCCATTGTCCTTTTTCGGATGCGCACCATACACTTTTACGCCTGTTGCGAATATTTCTGCAGTAGACGGGGTAGCAACTTATAGTTGGAATTTTGGAAATGGAAACACGTCAAATGCAGCATCAGCTCCTCCCCAAACTTATGGAGCAGGATCCTGGACTATAACCCTAACCATTACTACTACAGGTGGGTGCACAGCTACTGCCACCGGTGTCGTACTTGTCGGATCTGCAAAACCGAATCCGGTCAATTTCAGTTGGGTTCCACCTTCTGCATGTGTAGCCTCCAGTGTTCAATTTACCGCTGCTTCTCCAAGCACTGCCAATAAGTGGTACTGGGATTTTGGCGATGGTAATGTTGATAATACAAATAATCCAAATCCAAGTTATTCTTACCTTAAACCAGGCACATACAATGTCAAACTAACTGAATATAATAATGGATGCTGGGATACCCTTTCCAAATCCATTGTGGTGAACCCGCCATTAGCCAATTTTAAAATTTCAACTGTTTGCGGAGCGAAAAACAGCTTCGTATTTACCGATAATTCCACAGGTCCTGTTACGACCTATTTATGGGATTTTGGTGACATGACAACTTCGAACTCACCCGGTCCTATAACGCATACATATCCTCCCGGTCCGCCAAAATTGTATAATGTTACACTGACAGCAACCACGGGTGCCTGTTCCAATACTTCGCCAGTTCAGGTTGTGAATGCGAACCAGGGCACAGTTATCACTTTCTCAAAGCCTTCAGTTTGCGCGAATTCCATTATTAATATTGGAGCTACCATTGATCCCAACATAGTAAATTATTTCTTTGAATTTGGTGATGGAAATACATCCAGCGGAAGTAACGCTTCCTTAGATTACGTTTATGCCAAACCAGGTACTTATTTCGTAAAGGTAATTACCACGGATAAAACCGGATGTATGGATTCTTCTGCTGCTACTCCAATAACTATTAATGGTCCCACTGCTAATTTCACTGCACCTCCGGCCCTTACCTGTGGTGCACTTACATTTAATTTCAAGGATTTGTCCACCCCTTATCCCGCAGGAGCAAATATTGTAAACTGGCTTTGGGATTTTGGAGACGGCACCACATCTAACTTGCCAGCACCGCCGGCTCATACCTATTCAATACCTGGAAATTTCACTCCTAACCTGACAGTAACGGACATTAACGGATGTTCAGGCACCCTCGACAGCCCGGTTTCCATCATCGTCTCTATTCCTGTTGCCAACTTTAGTGTTTCTGAGGACTCATCCTGTCCGAACGCTCCGAATCCAATCCGGTTCACCAATAATTCCACAGGGGGATTTAATCCTAAATATACCTGGAATTTCGGGGACGGAAATACTTCAAATGCTTTTTCACCTCTTTATGCCTATACAAATGTTGGACATTTTACAGCTAATCTTTCGATGACTGACGCTTACGGATGTGTATCCAATTCACAACCTATGCCCATTGTTGTGGATACACCGCATGCTTCATTTACGATGAGCGGAAATTATTCCGCTTGCCCGCCTTTCAATGTCAGTTTTTTATTTACTGGTAGTTACGCATTAACCTACAATTGGGATTTCACTGATGGCAACGGCTCCACCCTTAAAAATCCTTCAAATCTATTTGTTAATCCCGGAGATTATTACCCAAATCTTTCAGTAGTCAGTCACGGGGGTTGCATTTCCAAGTCCGATTCACAAAATGTTCATATCGACGGCCCTATAGGAACATTTACTTATAATCCGTTATCAGGCTGTGATTCCCTGGATGTAACTTTTAATGTCACAACTACCAATGTAGTTTCATTTATATGGAATTTCAGCGATGGTTCTCAACTTGATACAACAGCCACGCCCAGTATTATACATCACTATAATATCCCAGGACAATATACACCTATAGTTACCCTGGTGGACGCAGCCGGATGCCACATACCAAAATTTGGCCCCAATTTTATAAATATAGATTCTATTGCGAAAACTGGTTTTACTGCCATTAAAAATATCGTTTGTGATAGCGGCATAGTCAATTTTACCGACACATCGCAGTTAGCAACTGGTACTGTCATCAATAATTACATTTGGGATTTTGGAGACGGTTCTCCTACTGTAACTGGCATGAATCCTACAATTGCTCATAATTATACTACAGTTGGGAATTATAATGTTACCATGAGTATTACGACTGCAGGTGGTTGTTCCAGTTCATCTGTCATGCCTGTAATTGTTGCTGCTTCGCCAAAGGTTTCCATCAATGGTTTATTGAATCAATGTGAACCGGCTTCGCTCACTTTTACAGGTATTCAGCTCGTTCCTGATCCATACGGACCACTTACTTGGTCATGGAATTTTGGCAACGGACAAACTGCCAATGTGCAGAATCCAAATCCAGTCAGTTATCCTAAAGCTGGTGAATATGTCGTTTCATTAACCGCGACCAACACAAAGGGTTGCAGCATGATGACGGACACGACAACACCAAACCATTTATTCATTTATCCTATTCCTTCGGTAAATGCAGGAGCAGATACAACGATATGTCTGGGTACACCACTACAATTAAATGCCAGTGGAGCTGCTACAACCTATAATTGGCAACCTCCTGCGGATCCGGCCGCATCCCTGAGTTGCCTGGCATGTGTGAATCCGATCGCGAATCCTGTTCCTAACAGTACCTATTTTGTGGTAACGGGAACAAGCATATTTGGATGTAAAGCAAATGACACCATTCAGGTTACTGTAAATATACCTCCGGTTGTAAATGTAAGCGGACCAGATTCAGTTTGTCTGGGACAAAGCGTACAATTATCAGCAACAGGAGCTGCGATATACAACTGGTCACCTACCGAAGGATTAAACAATCCGAATATTGCCAATCCGCTCGCAACACCAGATGCTTCACAAATAGGTGGCTTACCAAGCAATGTGATTACTTATTTTGTCACAGGATATGACAGCAAAAAATGTTTCTCAGATGTAGACTCAATACATGTCACGGCATTTAATTATCCGGTAATAACCCTGGTTCCGAATGCTACGATTCATGTTGGAAGTTCATATCAGATCAATTCATCAGTAACCACGAATATTGTTTCGTTGAACTGGATGCCTTCAAATACTTTAAGTTGTTCAAATTGTCTGACACCACTTGCTACACCAACAAAAACAACAAAATATGACCTTACGGCTGTAAATGACGGAGGTTGTGCAACAACAGACAGTATACGTGTTCAGGTGATTTGCGATGGAGCCAATTTCTTTGTACCGAATACCTTCTCACCAAATGGAGATGGTGTTAACGATCGCTTCATAGTAAACGGGGTTGGATTAAATGTGATACCATCAATCACTATCTATAACCGCTGGGGTCAGATCGTATTCCAAAAAAGCAATTTTGCACCAAATACGCCTGCCGATGCATGGGATGGAACTTTTAACGGTCAACCCGCACCATCTGACGTGTATGTTTACACAATTCAAATACTTTGTAATAATGCAACTCTTATTCCTTATCACGGAAACGTAACACTGATCAGATAGAAATACCAGAAAATGAGAAACCCGAACCCAATAAAAAGAATTTGTTTGACCCTGATAGTTTTTGCGGGCAGTCTCGCAACTGCTTATTCACAGGACCTTCATTTTTCACAATTTTTTGAAGCGCCCCTATTGAGAAATCCTGCACTGGCTGGAATTTTTACTGGAGATTACCGTATTCAGGGAGTATACAGGGACCAATGGAATAGTTTTACAAATGCATATAAAACAGGATCTTTCAACGGAGAATATAAATTACCGGTTGGCAGGACAGACGATTATCTGACACTGGGTTTACAGATTTTATATGATAAAGCAGGAGATGCTGGTCTTACTTCAACCCAGGTTTTCCCGGCACTCAATTATAGCAAATCTCTTTCAAACAGGCATACCAGTTATCTCTCCTTAGGTTTTATGGGAGGCTATGTTGATAAAAGGATTGATGAATCTAAAATCACTACGAACAGCCAGTTCAACGGAACAGCATTTAATCCTTCTCTGGGAACAGGTGAAACATTCCCTACACCGGATATACATTACTGGGATGCCAGTGTCGGAATGAGCTTTAACAGCAGTTTCGGCCAGAACGATCAGAACAGTATGTTTTTCGGAGTTGCATACCATCATTTAAACAGGCCGATGAATTCCTTTTATCAAAATACTGCGATTGAACTACAGCCCAAATATGTGGTTTCGGGCGGCGCAAAATTTCTTCTGGATGAAAAATCAACAATTACCGTACAGGCAGATTATTCAAGTCAGGGCACGGCCCGCGAAACTATTGGTGGTTTGATGTATGGGTATAATCTGGGTGAATTTACTGATGATCCGAAATATGTTTTGGGTATCGGCGCTTATATGCGGCTGGGAGATGCATTTATTCCTGTTATCAAACTGGATATGCTTCCTCTTTCGATGGCTATCAGTTACGATATAAATATATCAACCCTGAATACAGTAAGCCAGGGCCAGGGTGGATTTGAATTATCCATCTCTTATATCGGATTTCTCGATCGCGAAAACTCAGCCAAGAACAGAATTCTTTGTCCGAGGTTTTAGCTGAACATCTCCTTTACCTTTTCAAAAAAGCTTTTTTCGTTCTTGTCGGGCTTTGGTTGAAAATTCGGGGATTCCTTCAGTTTTTCAAGCATAGCTTTTTCTTCAGAAGAAACCTGTTGCGGTGTCCATACATTCACGTGAATCAGTTGGTCACCCTTTTCATATGAATTCACGGATGGAAATCCTTTTCCTTTCAGACGGAAAATTTTTCCACTCTGGGTGCCCGGAGGAATCCGGATCTTGGCTTTTCCATCGATAGTAGGAACTTCAAGCTGGGTGCCGAAAACTGCATCAGTAAAGGGTATATGCAGATCAAACGCGACATTCAATCCGTCCCGTTGTAATTCAGGATGCGTTTCTTCTTCAATCAAAATTATCAGGTCGCCCGGAGTACCACCTCTTTCACCTGCGTTTCCTTTACCGGAAGCGCTAAGCTGCATTCCTTCCTGCACGCCGGCCGGGATATCAATATTTACAACTTCTTCTCCAAAGACCCTTCCTTCGCCCCTACATACTATGCATTTTGCCGTGATAGTCATTCCTTCTCCATTGCAGGTTGGACAGGTTGTAACGGTTTGCATCTGGCCAAGGAAAGTATTGCTCACACGCCTCACCTGTCCGCTTCCACCGCATGTTCCGCAAGTCTGTACGCTCGCTTTGTCCTTAGCTCCACTACCATGACAGGTTCCACAGGCTACGTGTTTTTTTACCTTAATATTTTTTGTTACACCTTTTGCGATTTCCTCATAACTAAGTTTAATTTTTATCCGCAGATTTGAACCGCGAACACCATGTGAGCGCGAATTGCTTCCGCCTCCTCTCCTTCCACCAAAAAAACTTCCGAATAAATCATCACCGAAAACATCTCCAAACTGGCTGAAAATATCATCCATGTTCATACCGCCTCCGTTGGATCCACCACGACCATTGTTCACAGCTGCGTGGCCGTAACGGTCATATTGAGCACGTTTATCGGAATCACTTAAAATCTCATAAGCTTCAGCGGCTTCCTTGAATTTCTCTTCTGCTGCCTTATCACCCGTATTGCGGTCGGGATGATATTGCATAGCTACTTTTCGGTACGATTTTTTTATTTCATCCGCAGTAGAATTTCTTGAAACTCCCAGTATTTCGTAATAGTCTCTTTTCATTCAGATATTGTTCATTTACCTACAATTACTTTCGCGAAGCGGATAATTTTATCATTCAAATAATAACCTCTCATAACTTCTGCCACCACTTTCCCTTTGAGGTCTGGTGAGGGGGCGGGTACTTCACTAACCGCTTCATGTTTTTCCACGTCAAATACTTCATGGATACTTTCCATAGGTTTTAGTCCGCGATTCTGAAGTATAGTCCTGAGCTTGTTGAATACAAGCAAAACGCCGCTTAGGTCCTCTGTATTTTTTCCCTGTTGTAATTGTTTTTCAGCCCTGTCACAATCATCCAGAACATCCAACAGTGAAACTATGATTTCCTTTCCTGCCGTCTGGCTTAGTTCAAGCCGTTCACGGGAACTCCGGCGCTTATAATTGTCAAATTCGGCTAATAAACGCAGGTATTTATCCTTTTGATCCTGTATATCAGCCTTCAATTTTTCAACCAGATCATCTTCTTCCAGATTCTGGTTCAAATTATTGGTTCCCGCTACATTTTCATCGGTATTTATATCAACCATTGACTCACTGTTACTTACAGCGTCAAACCCCTTTTCTTCCCTAAGATTATCTGTATTTTTCGGCATATTCTGTAAATTCTGGCAAAGGTAAGGTTGTCAATTATTTTGCCAACTGCTGTTTTGAGACAAATTGTCTCTACTGAACTGGTAAGGCTCAGCTAATTTTGTGTTATGATTCCTGTTATTCTGAAGAAAAGGATTGGGTTGCGCGTAGAAAATGGTCACCCGTGGATATTTGGAAATGAGATCGCGGAGACGGAAGAGACGGTAAAACCCGGGGATATTGTAACCGTTTTTAATGGTGACAATAAATTTATCGGAAAAGGATTTATCAATCCAAAATCCCAGATAGCAATCCGGTTGCTTACGAGAAATGAAAATGAAGTGATCGATGAACATTTTATCTGCCAAAGGATTGAAGCGGCCTGGAACTACCGCAAAAAACTAGGGTATACAGAAAACTGCAGGATTATTTTTGGAGAAGCAGATGGTTTACCTGCACTCATCATCGATAAGTTCGGGCAATATTTTGTGATCCAGACCATGGCCCTGGGCATTGATATCTGGAAACCCGTTATTGTAAGATCACTAATAAAGATTTTTAAAGCTGATAAAATTTATGAAAGAAATGATGTGCCGGTAAGGGAGCTGGAAGGAATGGTTCAGCAGAAAGGATTTCTATCGGCACCATTTGATACGAAGATCATCATCAGGGAAAATGGACTGCAGTTTGAAGCCGACCTGGAAAACGGTCAGAAAACGGGCTATTTTCTCGACCAGCAGGATAACCGCCGGGCTATACGTCATATTGTAAAAGATGCAGAGGTTCTCGGTGCATTCTGTTATACTGGCAGCTTCGAAGTTCATGCAGGACATTATGGAGCAAGATCCGTACTGGGGCTGGATATCTCAGAAACTGCGATTGAGCTGGCGACAAAGAATGCAAGGCTCAACAGGCTGGAAGAAAAAGTCAGGTTCGAAGCCCTCAACGCATTTGATGTATTAAAAAAATGGAGCCGGGAAGCCAAAAAATTTGATGTAGTAATGCTCGACCCTCCGGCATTTACCAAGAACAGGGAGAATATCGGAAAAGCGATAAGCGGTTACAAGGAAATAAATCTGAGGGGAATGAAATTACTTCGATCCGGAGGATTCCTTGTTACATCATCATGCACAAACCTGGTGTCTCCGGAGGTATTTCTGGAGACGATACGTTCAGCTGCAAAGGATGCGGGGAAAAAAATAAGACAGGTTGTATATAAGGCCCAGTCTCCCGATCATCCAATTGTATGGGGGCTGGAGAATACGCATTATCTCAAGTTTCTCATTGCAGAAGTGACTGATTAAATTATTTAGTAACCTGAAACTTCCCGCTTTCAACAATTTTGCCTGTTGGATCCCGGAGCTGGAAGATATAAATGCCCCGAAAGAAATCGGACAGATTTACGATATATTTCTGGTCGCCGAGACTGAATTCATACACTTTTTTACCTAGGAAATTAAATACCTGTATGGTGTAATTTTTATCGTATTTCTTGAGTATATCTTCGAAAGTAATATAAGAACTGGCCGGGTTTGGATAAAAACGCATTGTTGCACTGGATCCATTATCTGGAAATGCAGCGAGCCGGCTTTGGGCTTTTACCCCGGCCGCCGAAAAAATCACCATAAGGAGTACAATGTAAAAAAGCCTCATAGTTTACTGGATAAGATTCCAAGTGTACAATATACCAAAATTTGTTCAAAGGTACAAAAAGGCCCTGATTTGCTTCAGGAGCCATTTTTAGCCTTCCTAATGCCTTTGCCCTGATTTTCTGATCCAGGGTTATTATTACCCCAGATATTACCCCAGATTCCGGATTCCCGTGCAGAAAAGCTTACAATGGCCTATTTATATCCCCTTTCAACATCTTCTATAGGAACTCCGATCACTTTCTCTATTTCAATTTTAGCCACGTTCAGATCTTTCTGCAGTGTCAGACTCTTTACCTGTTCATTTATATAACTTTTTTGCACTCGTTCCACTTCATCCAGTTTAATCAGATTTTCCGAAAAGTCACTTTCTGCTCTTTTAAGGGTAGCATATTCACTTTGGGTGATTTTACCCTGCAATTCGACAAGTTGCTTTGCAAGCAGGTAATTCTCATATTTTGAAAGAACATCCGCTTTTATTTCCCGGAATTTCTGATTTTTTGCAGCAGCTGCTATATAATAATTCTCCTGTGCGATTTTTACGTTATTTGTGGTCCTGGTAAAAATATCAAACGGGATATTTAAAGCCAGATTATACCTGGGATAATAATAGGGGTACTGGGTACCATTATAAGTGGGCTTGGAGATTGTGAATTCATTAATATTCCCCTGTGCGCTAAAAAGACCAATATAGGCTGATTTTGCTATTTTGATCTGGTAAGTAGCAGCCAGGGAAATATGATCTGCTATTTCATATACAGGATTCTGCATTGCCAGTTGAACGAGCTTTTCCCGAATATCGGCTCCACGTGGGTTATCCGGACGATATAGAGGGCCCGGAGTTTGAGCCTGAATTATTTTAGAAAAGAATAATAGTATCAGTAAAAAATATCGCATGAGATCAGATTTCTGTTTTTTGTATGGTTTCAACGGGTTTATCGAATTCAGCCAGTTTGATAAAAATAAAAAGGGTAGCATAAAAGTAAAGCACAACGGGATATTGTGAAATCGCCATCTGCGCATATTGAGCTACAAGCAAGGTAAACATCATAACGAGCAAACCAATATAATAAGTACGTATCTCAGGATCCGTAGTCCTGAAAAAGTAATGATACCCAAATCGCATGAAGACGAAATAAAAAATTAATAAAATGGCAAAACCAACCGGGCCCTGTTCAGCCAATATTTTAAGATACCCGCTATCCGCCTGTAGGTATTCAAGATAATGGCCCTTATTGTATTTATTTCCCTCTCCGCCGGAAGTGAATATGCCACCGCCTATTGGATGCGCCTGTATATATGGCTGAACTTCGTGCCGGTCATAATCGCGCACGGCTGCGGATGCGTCGTTTGTGCCTTCAAAAGTTGAACGGATCCTGTTGGTAATTGCATTATGAAATGGCAATATCATCAGCCCGGTAAAAATAATGGCCGCGTAGAGCATGAATATTACAGTACGACGTTCAAATATGGTGGAAATACAGTACAGCAGAATGCCCGCAAGGATCATCACCGTCGCCGTACGTGTTCCAGAATAACTATATCCCAGCAGGTTGATAACCAGTGCGAGGCCCAGCCATTTTTTTTCCTTATTATTTGTACTTCTGAAAAGCAGTATGAGACACAAGATGGCTATGGAGGCAAATAAAATTCCCGATGTTGCAGGATCTGAAAAAACAGAAAACTTACGCAGCATACCCCCCTGAAATAAAAGCGTGTAACCGTTACCGGTACCTATCCATGCCAATTCAAAACGCGCATAACCAAACCACTGTTGTTTACATGCATATAATGCCAAAATGGAAGACAGTACAATTATGAAGCGTACAAAATAAATGATTTTTGCCTTGGAATCCAGGAGGCCATAGCATATCAAATAAAAAACAAAATAGCTTAACTGCTTTCTAAAAAAACTAAACCACCCGACCGGACTGATCATCTCCGGATTGAATAATTCCATCATATAGTAAGCAAATAAAATATATAGTCCGATGGTGACCGGATGGGTCCAGAATTTTAAGTTGATATTTTTCTTCAGATCATATTTAAGTAATAAACACAATAAAATGAAATAGGTATATATTTCTACCAGTGTACCAGAAGGCAGAGGCGGGTCAGCGAGGCGGTCAATGGTTATAGTTATAGAAGAAAATGCAAGAAGAAAATAAAATCCAAAATTAGGGTTTTTGAATGTAGCAATACAAAGCAGTAAACCACCGAAAACCGCCAGCACGACCGGGGCTGTTATGTTTCCGAACGCCCAGATTCCATAAACTAACCCAATTCCAAGTACAAATAAAAAAAGATAACCGAACCTCGTGTTCAGTTTTTTCTCCTGGAAATGATATCTAAACCATACCCTGAGTGCAGATTGTTTTAAATGGAATTCATTAGCCATAAAATCAGAAATACAGGAACTTTATAAATATAAATATGAGAAATATCAGGATCATTCCCATGGTAATCAATTCATACATGTTCGTATTTTTCCCCAGGTTATTATTCATATAACTGCAGGATTATAGCTTTTTTCCAAATAATAAAATGCATCTCCCATGGCACCGACCGAATTCTCCCAGGTGTGCGTCAATGCAAATTCCCTACGCATATTCTTTTGATCTGCAGAAGTCCAGACAGGCTCGTTTACCAGCTTGTGGATATTGATCAGGAATTCTTCCTTTGTATTACATAATTCGACATATTTCCGGAACATTTCCATAGCCAGTGTAGCAGTGGCAACAACCGGTTTGCCTGAAGCAAGGTACTCGTCAATTTTTCTTGGATAATTTCCAATGGTCAATGAATTCACCAATTGCGGGTTTATACAAATTGAAAAATGGTGGACATAAGAAGCTGTCTTTTCCGGTTTTTTACTTCCCTGGAAATAAACATTTTTCATTGACCGGAGAGGGGATTTTTCAAATTTAGAATCTGCAGGTCCGACCAGAACGAGGCTCATTTCAGGAAGGGAGGAAGCAATATATAAAAGAAGGTTCTCATCCAGGCGCATGGAGGTTATTGCCCCGCAATAGCCTATAATGGGCTCAGGAACCGCTTTCAGATCTTCAGGTACAGGCAGGTCCTCTGCAACAAATTCTTTCAGGTTGCAACCCTGGCCGATATCAACACTATTCGGGTTCCATTGTCCGGCGTAATTGGCAAGCCATGCTGAATTAGCCACAACGAGGTCGGCTTTACGGATCATTTCCATTTCGCAACGGGGGCCGAACTTTTCAAAAAAGGGCTGTACGGTTAAAAAGTCGCGTAGATAAAAAATATATTCCCTGACGGGAAGCAGGGATTTCAGGTAGAGACCTCTGTAAAAATCATTATCGTTTATCAGTAAACAATTTTTAAAATCCAGTTTCTTTATACCATTCTTTATTTCTAATGCTATTCTTTTATTATTGATCCGGTTAAAGAAATCAAAAAGTTTATAAGTTGGCGACCAGGTACCGGATTCCAATACTGAATCGGGATGAAGTACCCAGAAATTATCCTGAATCTGTTCGAGGTTACCCTGCACTGAATCATGTGGTGTTTTTCCGGAAAAAATGTTTTTTAAAACTGTATTCCGGTCACGCGCCCGGTCAATGAACAACACCCGGTTATAACGGGCAAGCTCATACGCCATATCCTTAAAGTTAAACGCGATATCGGAATTCCATTGTTGGAAACTGAATAAAATGATATCCCTGTTTTTAATGAATTGGTGCGACATTTTTATGGGCAGGATCAGAGATCCAGGTTCTGTTCATCAACATTATTCAATACGGCACCTATAAATTTGTTCTTGTGAATTTTCAGGAATGCGATGGATTCCCGGTCTATTTCACTCAGGGAATTCTTCGCTGAAAATACCAGAACAACCCCTTCCACAAAATCTGTAAGTTCCTTACTGTCGGCGTGCATATTTAGTGCCGCACCTTCCAGTAATATATAATCATAGTGCTGTTTAAGTTTATCGAAATGATCCAGCAGATTGCTTTTAGGAAGTATTTCCGAAGGTGTGTAATTACCTTCTTCACAACCGATCACGTCTACATTTGGAATATTCGTTACAGTGGTTATATTCCAGATCTTTTCTGCCCCTTCCTGCCCTTTCAGGGTGAAGGAAATCAGGGTAGGTCTGGCTGAAAAATCCCGCGTCAGGTTATTATTACTGAAATTGGCATCTATGAGCAGTACTTTTTTCTTACTCCTGCTGAAAGTGTAAGCCAGGGATTCGAGCATGGTTGTTTTTCCTTCCTGTGCTTTGGTACTGGTAAGCAGGATTACCCGTTTGCCGCTATGTTCAATTTCATAACGCATTTTGCGAAGGTTTTCTATAAAAGGTAGTTCATTGTTTTCCCGTTCACTCCGCATATTGAATTCAAAATATTCCTTCAATGTTTTTCTATCCAGATCGATTTGCCCAACGGTTGCCAGAACTTCCAGCCTGGTTTCTTTTCTGAAAATAGAAGGAGTTCGTAAAGAAGAATCCAATAATTCAAGGATGATAATTATCAGTATGGAAAGGAAGAATAAAGAAAAGCCTGAAATCAGAATGACCAGCAGTCCTTTTCCAGGCTCTGGTTTGATCGGCGGCTGGCCCAGCATGATCTGCTTAAATTTGAAATCCGGAGATACGTCAATATCCTGCGATGCGAAAATGCTACTGTTGTATTTTTCCAGATCCTTTTGTGCAATCATCAGGTCATTCAGATAGGCATTTGCAATTACTTCCTGGCCGCCGCCCGAGAATGCAATCTTCCTGAATTGTTCCACCCGTGATTTATACATTTCAATATTGTCAGTAGTAGAAGCAATACCGCTTTGCAGTTCAAGCTTATCCTTGAGCAATTGTTCCTTACGTTCTTCTGCTTTAACTGCCGGATTAATCATCTGGTAACCGGTACCACGACTCATCTGGTTAATTTTATTGATATTATCATCTATCTGTTTCTGTATATTTTGATCGACGCCACCTTTTAACGCCAGTTTGGAAGCAAGTTCTTCATTCGTTCGACGGAGAGCCAGTATTTCATCCCCATGATTATTTGTAGGACCCCCTGTTACAGCAGAAGGGTTTGCCTCGAGTTCCCGCAATTGATCATTCACGCTTATGAGACGCTGCCTGTAATCATTCAGATTCGCCTGTTGAGCCGTCAGCGATGAAGTGAGTTCCTGTAAACCGCTCATTGCGGCTGTAGCCGCGTCGCCAGGATTGGGTGTACCGATTTTATCCCGGAAACGCTGGAGCCTGTTGCGCAAAGTGTCGACTTCCCTGCTTTTAGTTTCCCTGAGACTATCAAGCTTAAATAAAGATTCTTTTGTATTTGTGGAAGAAAGAGAGCTGAAAAACTCCTTAAATTTTACTCCGATTTTATTGGCCACGTAGGCGGAAAGCTCAGGATTTTCAGAGCTGAAAGAAACATTGATATAGTCTGTATTTAATACTCTTTCCACGGCTAACTTCTTCAGAAGATCCTCCTGTCCGTAATCATAGAGGTTTAGCATATTCCAAACCATCTTGTCCTGTGGATCATATGTAGAGAGTAAAGTAAGGTTACTCAGCCGGTCCCTTAAAATTAACCGGGCTTTTGGAATATCGGCTTTTTTAAAGGCAGTATCTTCTTTTTGCTTGTCAGTCAGGTTCCGGAAAGGGCGATCAGAATCAAGATCATGAAGCATCAAATCATAAGAAACCATAGATAAAACGATCGGAGATTTAAATGTTTCAATAACATTATTGATACGCGCGTCAATCTGGTTCAAATCATACATTTCCGTTAACTGGAGACTTACTTTTTGTGTCTGGGCAAATCCAGTTGAATATTGTGCGGTGGATAAATATTCTCTTTGCATGCTGAGCCTGAATATTAGTCCGGCCAGCAGACCAATTCCAAGGCTGAAAAGAATAGTCCATCTTCTTCTAAGCAGCGCTTTAAAAAGATAAATAATATCCATGGGTAAGACTTTTACAATTTCATTTTAATGAGACGACAACACCTGTCCTTCAGAGGATACTAGATTAGACAAAAAGTATGTGGATTATTGGAAATCCCTGGTTGATCATGAGTTCAGTGCAGGAAACTCATCCCGGGTTCGATAGATAGTGTTATTGTATTCGGGTAATCAGTTGATTATGATAATCCAAACGTGTCAAAAATAATAATAAATTCCATAAAGTAAAATTTATTAGAAATCAGGACCCTTCATTCTATGCACTTTAAGATGTTTTTCAGGAATAAAATTTTTAAGTGCCTCCCTTCAGATGAATCTTCTAAATTAGCGGCCAGCCAACCTTTGATGATGCTTAAGTTTTTATTTTTTTTCAGCTTTTTGATAGTATTATATAGCTATATCGGATATGGTATCCTTCTCTATTTGCTGGTAAAAATAAAGCGTCTTTTTTCTAAAAAAACCGATCCACATGCGGATCCGGATTTTGAACCTGAAATAACGCTTATTGTTGCAGCTTACAATGAAGCCGGAATTATTGATCAGAAAATAAGAAACAGCCTGGATCTCGATTACCCTTCTGATAAACTCAGATTGATCTTTATTACAGACGGATCTGTAGACACTTCTCCCGGAATCATAAGTAATTACGATCGCATTCTTTTACTTCACCAAGAAGAGCGCAAGGGAAAGCTGGCAGCCATGAACCGAGCCATAAAATATGTTGGTACACCTTATGTTATTTTCAGCGATGCGAATACGCTGTTGAACAGAGAATCGGTCAATGAAATCGTAAAACACTATGCAGATCCAAGAGTGGGTGGTGTGGCAGGTGAAAAAAAAATCATATCTAAAGAGAAAGATAAGGCGGTCGCTGCCGGGGAAGGCTTATACTGGAAATATGAATCCCTGCTAAAAAGGCTGGATTCCGAGTTATATTCAGTTGTTGGGGCAGCAGGAGAATTATTTTCAATACGTACCTCCCTGTTTCATGAAGTACCTGAAGATACCATAATTGAAGATTTCGTACAGTCATTGCAGTTATGTATGGATGGTTGGCTGGTTCGTTATGAGCCGAACGCATATGCGACTGAATCATCTTCTTCTTCCATGCAGGAGGAACAAAAACGAAAAGTACGTATAGCTGCCGGGGCCTTCCAGGCCATGCTCATTCTTAAAAGCCTTTTTAATGTATTCCGTTACCCCATTTTATCTTTTCAGTTCATTTCCCACCGGATTCTCAGATGGACCTTATGTCCTCTTTGCCTGATTACGGGTTTTATATCGAACTTCTTACTTGTTTATAATAACGCCGGCCGATTTTACCTCGTAGTTTTACTAGGCCAGATCGTATTTTATGCAATGGCTCTGGTGGGGTGGATATATGCCAGACGGAACTTAAAAACAAAAATCTTTTATATCCCTTACTACTTCTTATTCATGAATTTGTCAGTCTTTCAGGGCTTTTACAGGTACCTTAGAAAAAAGCAAACGGCAGTTTGGGAAAAAGCAGACAGGCACGTTGATTCATAATAAGGAAAGTCTTCATCATTTGATAATACCCTAAGCTTAAAAAAAGGTTTATCATTATTTGGATCTTAGGAAAAAATACTTACTTTTATCGTAGAATTTCTAACAATCCTGTTCAATACCTCTGAATCCCTTTAATCCCAACCAGTTCGGCCTTGATCAGCCATCTATCCTTGAAATCCCCCGATTGCTGATTTTTACTTTCCAATAAATGATTGTCTATCCATATCTGAGGTTCAGCCTTTGATACCAATACCCGTGTTTAACCGCGAATCGCGAATTCCAACCTACTGAGGAACAGAGTCTAAATTAATTAATGACTTCTGCCCATGAAAAAGCAAATTTTAGCAGTAGATGACAGTAAGGCGATACGGTTTTTGCTTCAGACAGTTCTCGGAAAATCATATCAGGTTATTACAGTGCCCGACGGATGTTCCGCCATGCATTGGTTATCTAAAAGAAACTTTCCACATCTTATCATTGCTGATCCGCAATTACCAGATCTGGAAAACTGGGAGTTGATTCAACAACTGGCATCAAGTGGAATTTATAAAAATATTCCGGTGATGGTTTTATCAGGATTGAGTGTGGAAGAAACTGAAGAAAAATGCGCCGCTTATCATGTTCAGAATTATTTCCTGAAACCTTTTAACCCGGTAGACCTGGTTAATGCCGTGCAATTATTGATAGAAAATAAATCGTTCGACACCTATTACCCAATGAAAGCAGTTTAATCGATTGTAAACGTATTCCTGAAAATCAAACCTCACCCTAACTATGGATTTTACATTTCTACCAAAAACTACTTATAGAGGAAAAGCTTTTGTAAGGTATAGCATACGTGCAAAAGAGGTTTCTGCGAGTCCACTGGCTATTCAAAATGGATTTTACTATATTGGCAAAAATCCTGCCAATATTGAAAAGCTTGTAAAACTTTTCAAACGTGGTTATGCTTCTGACAGCATCGATAATGCACGTGCTGAATTAAAGCGTTCTACCGAACAGGAAAAAAATACCATCCCTGAAGTTATTTTCTGTGAATCGAGTTTTGAATTTTCAGCTGTTAAAAGTTTCGTACAGTTCCTTAACAGCAACCCGGTATTCACTGCCATTCCCTTCATCATGGATTCCACTCATTTATGTGATATTGAAATGAGTCTTTATAAAAAGCATATGCTGGCTGATGACATTATACAGATTGAATCAGCAGAGCAGAATGCATTATTCAGTAAAGTGCGTTTTCTGAATAAGGTGAAAGCGAAAGCGGAAGAAATGAAAAGCAGTCTTAAAGATGATGAAGCCCTGGTTGTTCCTACGATAAATATTCACAGCATTTTAAAACGCAGTTTCGATATTATTGTTTCTCTGACGGCCCTCCTGCTTTTAAGCCCTGTATTTTTACTGATTGCACTTGCCATTCGGATTGAATCCAAAGGACCCATTTTTTATATTTCCAAAAGAGCAGGCCGTGGTTACAGAATTTTTGATTTTTATAAATACAGGACCATGTTTGCCGGTGCTGACCTTCGCATTCAGGAATTTTCACACCTGAATCAATATGCTGAAGGTCCTGCACCTTTGAGTCCTTCTTTCTTTAAAATAAATAACGACCCGCGGGTTACCAGGGTTGGTGCTTTCCTCAGGAATTCCAGCCTGGATGAACTGCCCCAGTTACTCAATGTATTACTGGGAGATATGTCACTGGTAGGAAACCGTCCTTTGCCGCTGTATGAAGCAGCGACATTGACCACAGACCAGTGCGCACAGCGTTTTCTTGCTCCTGCAGGCATTACGGGTCTTTGGCAGATCAAGAAAAGAGGTCATGAGGATATGTCGGCTGAAGAACGAATCAACCTGGATATTGATTATGCCAATAAATACAATTTCATGTATGATCTCTGGATCATGGCTAATACACCCTCTGCACTGATTCAAAAATCCAGCGCTTAGTTTTCACGGATCCTTATTAGGCATTATCTTCCAGAAATGAATTACTCTGAAGGAGATAATCAGCCCCTGGTTTCCATTATAACCCTGAATTATAATCGGGCAGAAGTTACAGCAGCCTTTCTTGAATCCAGTAAAAGCCTGCTCTATCCCCATTACGAGATCCTGGTATGCGATATGGCATCCTCCGTGAATCCCACTGCTATATTCGATGTTAAGGCATATACCAATACAAAACTTTTGCTCAGTGATAAAAACCTGGGATTTGCAGGTGGCAATAACTGGGGCATACGTCATGCAAAGGGAGATTTTATTTTTATAGTGAATAATGATACTGAACTGACACCCGAAATCATTCAACTTCTGCTCCTCCCCTTCTTTCAAAATCCAGCGATAGGCGCAGTTTGTCCCAAGATTAAATATTTTAACGACAAACGTATCATTCAATATGCCGGTTTCCGGCCGATGAATCCTTATACCGGAAGAACTTCAGCAATTGGTGATCATGAACCGGATAACGGACAATACAATATTTCAGGAATCACTCATGGTGCACATGGTTGTGCGATGATGGTTAAAAAAGAAGTGATAGAAAAAACCGGAATGTTCCCTGAGAAATTTTTTCTATATTATGAAGAATGGGATTGGTCAGCTCGTATACAAAAAGCAGGTTATAAGATCTGGTATCAGTCGGAAGCCACTATTTATCATAAAGAATCCATGACGGTTGGAAAAGAAAATCCGCTGAAGGTGTACTACCATACAAGAAACCGGATCTTATACATGCGGCGGAACAGTAACCCGTTTCAACTATTCGTATTCAGTTTTTTTTTCACCTTCATATCCATGCCGAAGGCGATAATCATTTATCTTGAATCCCGCCAGATGCATCAGCTGAGATTATTTATGAAAGGTGTTTTTTATAACTTTACCCATAATAGCAAAAGCGAAATATAGTATGGAAGTGTGGTAGTGTGGAAGTGTGGTAGTGCAGTTTAATTTTACTTTCACACTACCACACATGCAAACTAATTCTTGTGTTCAGTAAAAGACTTTGGTGTATGTATAAATTCTGTCCGCTTTTTTTTCATTTGCAGCACAGCGCGGACCATTGAAAACATGAGCAGCGGAACACGACTCAATGCCACAAGGGTTTGAATACTATAAAAGCTATTCGGAATGGAAATACAAAGCGTAAAAAAATACAGGGCCATCATGGCAATCCAGGTCGGAGGGGATGGTTGCAGCAAGGGCAGATGAAATACATATTGAATCAGCAGTGTTGCAATAAGGATACAAAAAACAACCAGGGTCAGTACACGTGGGAGTAAAAGGTTCTGGAAGAATTTAAAATAAAACAGAAATGTCTTCTGCGCTTTTTTCATATCGGTATCGAAGAATCGCCGAAAATGGTTTACCTGCGCTTCCAGCCATCGCACACGTTGTTTTTCGAATACGCCGGCACTGGCTACTTTTTCATCATATACGAAAGCATCATCCAGGAATTCCATTTTAATTTTACGCCGCATCAGCTGCATATCAATCTCCCGATCTTCTCCCGGATTTTCCAATATTTCCTGGGTCGAGAATATGTCCCGGATCAGACTGGTTTTAAAAGCCATGCCGGAACCGATCGGGGCCGCTGACAAACCCGCGAAAGCAGGACCACGGCGAAACAGATTAATATTGATCTCTTCGCTCATAGCGTCAAGGAGGGCAACTGCCGTATTTTTATTTTTCGCTGTTCTATGACATTGTATCGCCATGAATCCTGCATGAAAAGCCGCATTGACTTTTTCGAGACAGCCGGGCGCCATAATATTATCAGCATCCAAAATCATTACAATATCCGAAACAGCCACAATGGGTGATTCTAGTGCAGCATGCAGGGAGCGTGATTTCATATTCAGGTCAACTTCCAAAACATTTACCGGTATTTGTCTTAATTCATTTACAGATTCCGGTTTTAATTTATCCGCAATAACGGTCACAGTAAACCTGAAATGAGGGTAATCGTGCATCTTGGCCTGATACGCAGTATCATGAATTACATGGTCTTCCCGCAGACAGGGAATTAGTACGGCAATCTGGTATTTTTCGTTTTGAATATAGAATTTTTTACCCTTCATCACGAGGCCGCATAGAGCTATAACAAAAAGATAAAGAGTATTTGCAGCGAAATAAATAAAAACCGCCCAGCTAAAAATATGGCCTAAAAAATATAAAGTATTCATACTGTTCTGAATGGCTTATAAAATGATTTTGTTGCCAGATCCATCATGGGTCTATCGCCAGGCGAATCTCCATATGCATATATTTCTTCGTATTCATTCAGGTTCCAAAGTTCACGTATATTCATAGCTTTTTGTTCCCCATGATTATTTTTCCCTTTAATTTTTCCAGTGATCAATCCATTTTTTACTTCCAGTTCTGTTGCAACTAATTGCAGGGAAAGATTATTGGTCCATTTTCTGATCCAGTTACCTGCAGAAGCAGATACTACAACAATTTCAAAACCGCGGGCCCGGAGAAGGGTGATTTCTGATAAAGCACCCGGACGGACAAGTCCCGGAATTATATTCTCTGCAAAAAAATCACATTTCTCCTGAAAAACACTCTCTTCCATCCCGGCAAAAAAATAGTTAAGGATTTTTTGTTTTGTCAGGTTGTTCGATAACCAATTTAACTTATAGGCGATGAGCCAGTGTACATGCAATAAAAAACCAAAATAAAAAGAAGTATTGCCTTTCTGAAATTTAATGATTTCCAGTAAAGTATCTTTTGTTGTAATGGTCCCGTCAAAATCTAAAAACGCAATTTTCTTTCCACTCACAATTTCATTTTTTTAAACTGAAATTCCGGGATACACTGAATGATCAGCATAATATATCTCCAAAACCACTTTATATAGATAATATTCTTTTTTTTAAGATAAGCATTATAGATAATGTTTGCAACTTGCCCTGGTGTTGAAGTGATTGCCTTGGGTAATTCCTGATTTTCCGTCATTTTGGTATATACAAAACCCGGCTGAACAGTCATTACATGCACCTGGTACTCAAAACATTTATTCCGAAGTCCCGCCAGGTAAGTAGTAAATGCAGCTTTTGCGCTTGCATAAATAAGTTTACTCGCCCGGCCCCGGTCGCCTGCAACAGAACTGATTCCTATAATGGTTCCTCTTTTTTGGGCGATATAATATTTTGCTATAACATTTAATATTGAAACGGCGCCGGTGTAATTGGTATCTATCATTCTTTTCGTTAAATCCCAGTCGTCAAAAGCCTCGTCTTCTTCTCCCAGGATGCCAAAAACACAGATACTGACATCGGGTTTGGGCTGAAGTGTATTAAAAAATCCAGTGTGAGATTTAAAATCCAACGCATCAAAAGCGAGTAAACTGCAACTTGCACCATAACGGATATATATATCCGATTCCAGGGGTTTCAGCAGTTCTGGTTTTCTGGCTGCCAGCAGCAGGTCGAATTTTTCAGAAGCAAATCTTTTTGCGATAGCCACTCCTATATCAGAAGTAGCGCCTAGTATAAGAACAGTTGCCATGAAGATCAGTTAGTTGTTAATAATAACCTGTCTGACTGGACCGAACGGATCTTACCTCCCGGATTATATTTCCTGATAATATCCTTAAATTTTTTAAGGTCGGGGTAACCATGCCACAGGATTTCAGGTTTCATCCGGGCATCTTTCGACATATATATTCGTCCTCCATACCGGAGTACAACCTGATCAAGCTCATCGAGGAATTCCAGCAGGCCATCTTTTACTGGAAAATCCAGAGCCAGGGTATACCCCTCTTTTGGAAATGAAATGATACTCTCCTGTTTGCCAAAAACCTTGAGTACAGCTAAAAAGGAACCCAGGCCCTTATCACTGATGCGCTGGAGGATCTCAATCAATCCTTTTTTGGCTTCAAGTGGAAGAACAAACTGGTATTGCACAAATCCTTTTTTCCCGTAGCCCCGATTCCAGTGAAGAATGGCATCCAGTGGATAAAAAAAAGGCGCATATCCAATTACACTATTGATTTCCTTCTTATAATTTTTTGCATAAAAAAGAAAATTAAATGCCTTAACCGTAAAAGCATTCAGAAGCCAGGATGGCAGGCTGAACGGAAGATTGATTTGTCTTTTCCCCGAAAGCTGTAATGGCTCTTTTTTTTGTTTTTCGTTAAGGTCACTAAAGACTGCATGTTCACCAAGCATAAGGATACCTCTTCCGAAATGTGGGCCCTTTTTAAGGCAATCGATCCATGCCACGGAATATGTATAATGCCTGTATTCACTAAAAAGTCCTATCAGTTCTTCCAGGTTAACAGCCTTTATTTGTTTTTGACAGATAAATGAAGTTTCTATTTTTTTTAGTCTGAATTTTATGCGGCTTATAAGACCTGTTAATCCCATTCCGCCGCAGGTCGCTTCAAATAAATCAGGATTGATTTCATATGAGCAGGTTATGGTTCCCCCCGTATTCAGAATAAGATCCAATTCAAGGAGATGTTTTGAAAATGAACCATCAATATGATGATTTTTTCCATGAACATCACTGGCAACCGCGCCGCCTGCCGTAATGAATTGAGTTCCTGGCGTGACCGGAAGAAACCATCCGGCAGGGATTATCACCTCCAGGATCTGATCAAGCGTAATTCCGCTCTGGCATTCAAAAATACCGTCAGACTTATTGAAGGAAAGTATTTTATCGAATTTCAGGGTTGAAATGGTGTTTTTAGCCAGTGATGCGTCCCCATAACAACGGCCATTACCTCGTGGTATAAAGCTTTCATTCCCGGAAAGAAGTTTCTGAAGTTCTTCTTCAAAGGCAAAATATTTTTCGTTGGATTCTATCACAGGGTAATTTCCCCAATTGGCAATCTGTTTCTTCATTTATTGAAAATGGTTATGTCACGTAAATATAAAATCGCGTAAATGCTAAGAACCCATAGGGCAAGCGTGATCTGAATGAAGAAGTCTTTATACAGGATTTCCGTCGGAGAGCCGGATTTTTTGAGTACAAAAGTGATCTGAAGGTAACGCATCAGACCTGCAATCACAAAAAGGGAAGAATAATATAAACGGTAAGTACCAAGCCGCATTACAGTCATTGGAGAAACTGTATAATTTATATATGCTACGATGATAATGGCGCATGATAATCCGAGCATGGTATCCAGAAAATCCAAATTGTATCCGCTCATCGATTTTCGCATATCCGTTCCTGTTGAACTTTTCAGGAGCAGATCATCCCTTCTCTTGGCAATGGCCATAAAAAGTGACAATAGAAAAGTCATTATGATGAGCCATTCGGAGGTATCTACTTTAGAAATTACTGCCCCGCCTTTTACCCGAAGCACGAAACCTGAAGAAAGCATCAGGATGTCGAGAATGGCGATATTTTTAAGGCCGAATGAATAAAACAGGTTTATTATAAAATAAAGTCCCAGGATAAACAAAAATAAATAATTGGGATCAGCCAGATAACCAAGCAGAATCCCCAGAATAAGAAGGGAAATGCAGAGAAAGACAGCAGCCGGTTTTTTAACTTTGCCGGAAGCCAGAGGACGCAGGTATTTTACCGGGTGTTTGCGGTCGTCTTCAATATCCCGGTAATCATTAACAATATAAATGCCAGATGCAATAAAACAAAATGCAATAAACCCTTCCAGAATTTGAGGAATCCTTGACGGGACAAAGAACTGTCCTGCAAAAAAAGAGGGAACGATTAAAAAAAGATTTTTTGCCCAGTCTTTGGGTCTCAGAAGCCTTATATAATATTTCATTCGGGAAAAACTAGGGTCAATATACAACCATATTCTGTTTTCTACAAGACACTAAGAAGCCAGATAGCAGAATTGGATTAATTTTGGTTTCCTTCATGAACAGGACTTCCACGGAGATATTAGCGAGCCCGATTGAGTACCTGAAAGGTGTAGGTCCGCAGCGAGCAATGATTTTGCGCAAAGAGCTGGGTATTGATACCTTTCGTGATCTGCTTGAATTATATCCTTACAGACATATCGACAAATCCCATACTTCATCCATATCAGAAATATCAACCACTACTGAATTTATTCTCGTAGCGGGTTTCCTGGGTTCTCTGCAAATTCTTGGAGAAGGAAAATCAAAAAGACTTGTCACCACACTCAAAGATCCAACGGGAACGGTTCAAATGGTATGGTTCCAGGGAATTTCCTGGATAGAAAAAAATCTTCGTCCGGGATTCAGATACCGGGCATATGGAAGAATTGGATTTTACAATGGAGAGGCCCAAATGACCCATCCGGAAATAGAGGGATTTGAAGAAATTAAAGGTGAAGTTTCCCCACTTCTACCTATTTATCCCAGTACTGAAAAATTAAAATTGAGGTACCTTGGCGGAAGGCAAATTGCCAAATTCACATATCAACTGCTTTCCCAATTGCGGGAAAGGGATATTCCGGAATTTATTCCGATGGAAATATGCAACAAAAACGAGCTAATTTCCCGTTTCCAGGCATTTCAATCCATACATTTCCCAACTACGCTTCGGGATTATCATCAGGCCCTGTTCCGGCTAAAATTTGAAGAGTTATTTTTGAACCAGATTCGTACGGGAATGATAAAAACCCAGCGGCAAAAGGAATCCCGTGGGGTGATTTTCAGTCAGGTTGGGCCGCTTTTTAATGATTTTTATTCAAAGGTCCTCCCTTTTGAACTTACAGGTGCTCAGAAAAGGGTGTTCAAAGAAATCAGACAGGATACAGCCACCGGACATCAGATGAACCGTCTTTTACAAGGTGATGTGGGGAGTGGCAAAACTATGGTCGCTCTCCTCACCATGCTTCTGGCAGCCGATAACGGTTTCCAGAGCTGCCTTGTGGCGCCTACGGAAATATTGAGTAACCAACACGCCAATAACTTTTCTGAGATTCTGGAGACTTTACCCATTACAGTTAAATTGCTGACCAGTTCGGTAAAATCTGCTGCCAGAAGAAAAATCCTGGAAGAGCTTGCCATTGGAACAGTAAAAATTCTGGTCGGAACCCATGCTATTCTGGAAGATCCGGTGATATTTAAGAATCTCGGACTGGCCATTATTGATGAACAGCATCGTTTCGGAGTGGCACAACGTGCCAGGATCTGGAAAAAATCTCAAATTCCGCCCCATATCCTGGTAATGACTGCGACTCCCATTCCACGAACCCTGGCTATGACGGCATATAACGATCTGGATTATAGTGTAATTGACGAGTTGCCGCCTGGAAGGCAACCAGTCAGAACGGTGCAGCGTTATGAATATAACAGGCCTAAAGTGATGGATTTCATAAAAGCAGAGTTAAAAAAAGGAAGACAGGCCTATGTTATTTTCCCCCTGATAGAAGAATCAGAAAAGCTTGATTACGAAAACCTTATGAAGGGTTACGAAAATCTGAAAGCCTATTTTCCTGAGCCGGCATATTATATTAGTATGGTTCACGGCCGGCAAAAACAGGAGGTGCGGGAAACAAACATGAAACGTTTTGTTTCAGGAGATACGCAGATCATGGTCGCAACCACCGTTATAGAAGTAGGCGTACATATTTCCAATGCGACTGTTATGGTAGTTGAAAGCGCTGAGAAATTCGGACTTTCCCAACTACACCAGCTAAGAGGCCGGGTAGGAAGAGGCACCGACCAGAGTTATTGTATTTTGCTTACAGGGAATAAACTGGGAGCTGAAGCAAAGGAAAGAGTCAAAATCATGTGTGAAACAACAGACGGATTCCGGATTGCCGAAAAAGATATGGAGCTTCGTGGTCCGGGAGATATAGCCGGGACACGGCAAAGCGGGTTATTGGATTTTAAATTGTCGGATATTGTACGCGACCGGGATATCCTTCAAGTAGCCGTACGGGCTGCCCGCGATTTATTGGAAAAAGACCCAGAACTGGATTTCCCCGTCCATTCCGGATTGCGCCAACAACTGATGCATGAAAAAGGTAAAACACCCTGGAGCCGGATTTCGTAATGAGGTGCATAAAAACCATATAATTGAAACAAAAGCTTTTTATATTTTTTGCTTTATTCAGCTCCTTTTTATCCGAACTCTATGCCCAAACCGGCTTAGGTAACCTCGAGTTTATTGAAAATAAAGGACAATGGGACAATACCATCTGGTTCAGAGCAGATATGCCCAATTCAACTTTCTTTTTACAGAAACACGGATTTTCAGTGCTTTTGCAAAGCCCCTCAGATATGGAAGCTTTAAGTCAGGCGCTTCATGGAGTTCCATCCACAGTAAAGACTACAGTTAAGACAGACAAATCATCCGCATCCAAAAAAACAGATCAGACTGCTATACTTACAGCCACAATGCCGCCGGTACAGGGATACCCTTCGGCGCCGTTCAATGATGAGAGAAGAAGTGCATCAAAAGGAAATAATAATAGTGTTATAAATACCAATCTTCTATTGCATTCACACTATTACCAGGTAGAATTTATGAATAGTTCGGAACAGGCAGAGATTAGTGGTGATAAGGCATTAGATACTTATAATAATTATTTTATTGGAAATGATGCTTCCAAATGGAAACCTGGTTGTAAAGTCTTTCAGGCAGTCGTGTATAAAAATATCTACCCATATGTTGATTTACGCTATTATACGGATAACGGACAGTTAAAATATGATTTGATTGTTCATCCAGGTGGAAATCCTGATAATATTATCCTGAAATATAAAGGTGCTGACAAACTGCTTGTAAAAAGCGGACAGATAACGGTTCATACTTCAGTTGGTGATGTGAAAGAAAAGATCCCGCATACTTACCAGTTTTCAAAAGAGGGCAATAAGGATATTGAATGTAAATATATAGAAGGGCCGGGTAATACAGTGCGTTTTCATGTTAGCAACTATTCCCCTTCTGCCACACTCATAATTGATCCCACGCTTATATTTTCAAGTTTTACTGGTTCACATTCCGATAATTGGGGATACACTGCTACTTATGATGAGAACGGTAACTTCTATTCAGGAAGCATTACACTGAATACGATTAATAATAATGGCAATGGGTTTCCAACAAGTCCGGGCGCTTATCAGACCATCTGGAAAGGCGGCGATGCTACTGATGGACCTTACCAATATGATATTACTATCATGAAATTCAGTAGTAATGGTAGAAATCGTTTATATGGAACATACCTTGGCGGAAGTGGAAATGAACAACCTCACAGCCTTGTGGTCGATCAATCGGGAAACCTAGTTGTTGCGGGCAGGACAAGTTCACCCGATTTCCCTAATGTAAACAGTTTGGGAATAAAAGATGTATTGAAGGGCGGATACGATATTATTCTGACAAAATTTAATGCTGCGGGAACGGGCCTGATAGGTTCCCGTATCATTGGCGGCAGCGCAAATGACGGAGTGAATATTGCTCCCAAATACTCAAACAATATCGTTCCCATGGGTCAGAGCTCCCTGCGTCTGAACTATGGAGATGACGGAAGAAGTGAAGTGATTATGGATAAAATGGGTAACGTTTATCTTGCTTCCTGCACTTCGTCAACTGACTTTCCAGTCACACCCAATGCTTTTCAAAAAAATAATGCAGGGCACCAGGACGGTGTATTTATTAAAACATCTCCGGATCTCAGTCAGATTCTCGCATGTTCTTACCTGGGAGGAAATAACGATGATGCTGCTTTTGCCCTTGCACTTAATCCCAGCAATGGAAATGTATATATCGCAGGCGGCACTGCCAGTACGAATCTACAGGGAACAGGAAATGGTAATGTTGTATCAGCAACAAATAGCGGTGGTATCGATGGATTTTTATCCATCGTCAGCAACGATGGTGGGACCCTGGTTAAGACTTCCTATTTCGGTACCAACGGCACCGAAGTACTTTATGGTGTTCAGTTCGACAATAACGGATACCCATATATCATGGGAACAACCACCGGAATCTGGCCTGTTATCAATGCCAGTTTCAGTCAGGCGAATGGAAAACAGTTTATCGCCAAATTACAGCCGGATATCTCAGCCTACATCTATTCAACTAGATTTGGAAAAGGCGCCGCATATCCGGATATCTCACCCACCGCCTTTCTGGTTGACCGGTGCGAAAATGTTTATGTTGCCGGATGGGGCGGTGGCATTGAAATAGAAGGAAATGGAGCTGCTGTTTATAATAATTCAAGAACATCCGGATTGACTGTTACCCCTGATGCACTTAAAAAAACAACAGATGGGGATGATTTTTATTTTTTCGTAATGAAAAAAGACGCCGTCAGCCAGTTATATGGAAGTTTTTTTGGACAGACGGGAGGACTTGGGAATCACGTGGACGGAGGGACGAGCAGATACGACAAACAGGGCATTATATATGAAGCTATTTGTGCAAATTGTTATGGCCAAGGAGCATTCCCGACCACCCAGAATGTTTGGTCGCCAAATAATGGAACAGGTTCAGCTGGTTGTAACCTTGCAGCTGTAAAAATCGCTTTTAATTTCGCCGGTGTGGGAGCTGAACCGAAATCGCTTATTGATGGCCGTTATGACAGTGTTGGTTGTGTGCCCCTGGATGTGCTGTTGAAAGATACTCTTCATAATGCAAAATTATATATCTGGAGTTTTGGAGATTTGTCACCAGATACCTCTACTGTCGCATTCCAGGTTTTACATACTTATAAAGCTATCGGAACTTACCGAGTACGACTGATAACAATAGATTCAGCAACATGCAATATCAGCGATACTGCTTATCTGGATATCCATGTACGCTCAGATAAAGCCATTCTTGGATTTGACATAGCCAAACAACCACCTTGTCAGTCACTCAACTAT
Source organism: Puia sp. (assembly GCA_035937535.1). Classification (GTDB taxonomy): domain Bacteria; phylum Bacteroidota; class Bacteroidia; order Chitinophagales; family Chitinophagaceae; genus Puia. The sequence goes on from DASZHV010000016.1 coordinate 81,615, forward strand.
CTTTTTACGAATATATCAACGCCTCCTGTAGGAAAACCGTTTAAGCCAGGGTCATTTACATGGTATTTTGGTGATGGATCAACATCACCGGGCCTTAGTCCCGTCCCACATACTTATGCCGCTCCGGGAACCTACCAGGTGCAATTAGTTTTATTAGACACAAATTATTGCAATTACCCGGACACAACCACCCAGACATTAAGAGTATCTCCCTTTGTGAAAGCACAATTTAATGTTGCGGATGGTTGTGTTCCTTATACTGCCTATTTCAATAATACTTCCCTCGCCGGCCAGTCATTTTTCTGGACTTTTGGTGATGGAAACACATCAAATGCTGCAAATCCGATCAACACTTATATTGATACGGGTACATATACTGTCACCCTTATAGCAGTAGATTCAAATACATGTAACATCACTGATATGATATCGCATAGCGTTCGTGTGAATCCTAAGCCCATAGCAGGTTTTAGTTTTCAACCGGTGCCGCCACAATATAATACGCCTACTATATTCAACAATTTTTCAACTGGAGCTACAAATTATGTTTGGCTTTTTGGTGATGGGGATTCAACGCTTAAAAACAACCTGGATACAGTCATTCATCAGTTCCAGGCGACGAATACTTTTAATGTTTGTCTTGTTGCCATCAATCAGTTTGGATGTTCCGATACAGTATGCCATCCTGTGGAAAGCCTGATTAATCCTTTACTGGATGTTCCCAATGCTTTCACACCCGGAAGATTCGGTCAAAACGGCATCGTTATGGTGAAGGGTTTCGGGATTGCTACTATGGTCTGGAAAATATATAATCGCTGGGGCCAGGTAGTATTTGAATCCAATAATCCTTCCATGGGCTGGGACGGAACATACCGAGGGACATTACAACCTATGGATGTATATGCGTATACTCTCGAAGCGACTTTCTTTGATGGAACTAAAACCCGACGAAAGGGCGATATAACGCTGATAAGATAAGCTTTTATTTAACAGTTATCATTTTAATGAACTCTACATCTTTGCACACTATAAAAAAAACAATTTGTTCAAAAAGCAGCTACTTTCTTTTTTTGTTTTAACAATTGTTTTTCTGAATGTTTCAGCTCAGACTGAAGTTCCTAACCTGGAATTTATTGAAAACAAGGGTCAGTGGGATTCCCATGCGTTATTAAAAGCAAATATTGGAAACGGCAGTTTATACTTTCATAAAAGAGGGATTACGGTGGTACTGCATAATAATGCAGAAATAAACAAACTGGTCTCAGCTCATGCCCCCTTTACCAGATCAGATACAGCCAGTCACCCGGCTTTACAAAGAATTATTAAAGGCAGACCGGCCATACTCCGCTCACATGCCTATTCAGTAAATTTTCTGAATATGAATGAAGCCTCTGAAATCATTCCGGATAAACCCCTGGATACTTATAATAATTATTTTATTGGAAACGATTCTACCAAATGGGCACGGAACTGTCGCATCTTTCAGGGAGTCACTTACAAAAATATTTACCCTGGCATTGACCTTCGCTATTATACAGATAATGGAAATCTGAAGTATGATCTCATCATACATCCAGGTGCTGATCCGAATGATATTGCCATGCAATACGCGGGACTGGACGGACTAACGGTTAATAATAACCGGTTAATATTAAAAACTACAGTTGGGGATGTAAGGGAAATGGAACCCAATTCATATCAGGCCGGCGATAAGGGAAGGGAATCCATTCAGGTAAAATACCGTGTTTCGAAGGACCGTGTTGTTCGTTTTGACATCAGTCATTATAATAATAAACAGGTGCTGGTCATTGATCCCACACTTGTATTCTCCACTTTTACTGGTAGCATCGCATCAAACTGGGGCTTTACAGCAACACCTGGTCCCGACGGAACATTTTTTGCCGGAGGTATTGTATTTGCCGATGGGTTTCCTGTAATACCAGGCGCTTATCAATCGAATTTCCAGGGAGGATCTTTCGATGTGGGCATCATCAAATTCAGCAGCAATGGACGAAACAGGATTTACGCAACTTATATTGGAGGGAATGCCAATGAAGCCCCACACAGCATGTATTCCGATCCGCAGGGTAACTTGGTCGTAATGGGCCGTACTTATTCTCCGGATTTCCCTCATAATACTTTTTTTGGCAAACCCGGCTTTTGTGAGTTGTTTGTTGTTAAACTGAATACTACAGGAACAGGTCTTATTGGATCAGCGCTTATTGGTGGAAGTAATTATGATGCCGTAAATATAGAAGACCAGTTAAATCAGGAAAATGGTCAGAATGATGTCGCAATATCTTTGATAAAAAATTATGGGGACGATTCTCGCAGTGAAGTTATACTGGACGGAGCCAATAACATCTATGTTGCAACTTGCTCCCGGTCAAAAGATGATTTCCCCGTTACACCAGGAGCATTTCAGACAACATTTGGCGGTGGAAAACAGGATGGTGTTGTTTTAAAACTTTCTGCGGATTGCAGTAAGCTGATCTGGGCAAGTTTTCTTGGCGGCTCAGGTGAAGATGCCTGTTTTGTCTTGAAAATAAATCCTCTCACTAACGATATCTATGTCGCCGGTGCAACAAACAGTCCGGATATGAACGGAAATAAAACCGGCGTAATGCAGCCTGGATATGGAGGTGGTATAAGCGACGGATATATTTCTATTATCAGTAATGATGGCAGTACTTTAAGGAAGACAACCTATTTAGGCACTACTGGTTTCGACGCGATATATGGAATTGAATTTGATAAAAACGGATTCCCCTATGTAATGGGATCTACCACAGGCAAATGGGTAACTACACCCAATGTAAATTTCATAAATCCAGGGGCAAAACAATTCATAGCAAAATTGCAACCGGATCTTTCCGCTTACGTCTATTCCACAACATTTGGTTCTGCAGCTCCTAATCCCAATATTTCGCCTGTCGCCTTTCTGGTTGACCGGTGCGAAAATGTATATGTTTCCGGATGGGGCGGATGGCTATATGCAGGTTCGGATCCTTATGGTTTGGCCGGAACTGCCGGAATGCCGATTTCTGCAAATGCAATTAAAAAAATTACCGATAACAGAGATTTTTATTTTATCGTAATACAGAAAAATGCATCTGCCCTTTTGTATGCAACTTATTTCGGGCAAATGGATGGGCCAAGAAGTATCAGTGAGCATGTGGATGGGGGAACAAGCCGTTACGACAAGGAGGGAGCCATTTACCAGGCTATATGCGCAAACTGTGCAGGTAATAGCCTTACACCGTTCCCAACCTCACCGGGCGTATGGTCGCCCAGAAACGGTACTGGTGGAGAGGGCTGTAACCTGGCTGCTGTAAAAATAGCGTTTAATTTTGCTGGTGTTTCTGCTGATCCCCGTTCTATTATTAATGGACGATTTGATAGCTCGGGCTGTGTGCCGCTTCAGGTTCTTTTCATAGATACAGCACATAATGGTAAAAAATATATTTGGAATTTTGGAGACGGTACACCTGATACCTCTATAACCGGCTTCCAGATTTTGCATACTTATACAACCACCGGATATTTTCATGTAACTGAGATTGCTATTGATTCCAACAGTTGCAATACTGCAGATACGGCCTATCTGAATATTCGGGTCAGAACAGACCGGGCCATTATTGATTTTAATATTGCAAAGGCCGGATTATGTACTTCGCTTAGTTATAATTTTACAAACACTTCCATACCTCCGCCAACAAAGCCATTTCAACCAGGTGATTTCACTTGGGACTTCGGGGATGGCACCAGGCAAAGTGCACCTAATCCTGTTGGCACTACAAATCATTCTTTTGCCAACACAGGAACTTATATAGTAAGGCTTGTTTTAAATGACACTAGTTATTGTAATTATCCCGACAGCCTCTCTGATACACTGCGTGTCTCACCAATCGTTAAAGCGCAGTTTGAAATCAGTGATGGCTGTGCCCCGTATTTCGCCGGTTTCAATAATACTTCACTTGCGGGTCAGCAATTCATCTGGAATTTTGGAGATATGAGCCCAACTTCCAATCTGGTAAACCCGACCCATTTATATACTGATACCGGAACATACACCATTCATTTGGAAGCTATAGACAGTGCAACCTGTAATATAGTTTCTGATACTTCCATAACGATTCATGTGCATGGAAAACCAACAGCTATTTTCAATACTACTCCCCAGCCGCCGGGTTATAATGTACCTACCGTTTTTCACAATAATTCGATCGGTGCAACCCATTATACCTGGTATTTCGGCGACATTGATTCAACGGATAAACAATCGAACGATACAGTGATTCACCAGTATCAGTCTACTGGAACGATAAGTGCATGTCTGGTAGCGTATAATCAGTATGAATGTGCGGATACCGTCTGTCACGACGTTTCTGCCCTTGTTAATCCGTTACTGGATGTACCCAATGCATTCACTCCAGGAAGGTTTGGGGAGAATAGTATTATCCAGGTGAGGGGTTTTGGTATAGTCACCATGAACTGGAAAATATACAATCGTTACGGACAGCTTGTATTTCAATCGAATACACCTTTCCAGGGCTGGGATGGAACTTATAATGGTGTTCTCCAGCCTGTTGGGGTTTATGCCTATACACTGGAAGCGACTTTTGAAGACGGATCGAAAACAACCAAGAGAGGAGATATCACGTTAATTAGGTAAAATGTATCTTTATAGGGCCTTCTCAGAAACTCTGTACCGATGATGCGGACTCGAAATATATTAATGTGTGTTCTTTTTCAAGTTACGGGCGGATTTACTTTGGAAGCCCAGGATCTTCATTTTTCCCAATGGTTCAACGAGCCACTTCTAACAAATCCCGCAAATACGGGCTTTATACCAGATGCTGATTATCGCCTGGGTGCAAATTACAGGAATCAATGGTCCTCAGTAATGGCAGAACCTTACAAAACCATGAGCATATGGGGTGACGCACAGGTTTTTCGCAATCGGATTCAGTCTGGCTGGCTGGGACTTGGGGGCGCCATATTGCATGATGTTGCAGGTGCAAGTAGCCTTAGCACCACCCAGGTATATGCTTCTGTAGCTTATCACCAAATGGTCGGGTATTCCAGTTTGTTATCTATTGGTTTCAATACCGGATGGGTAAACAAACAAATAAATGCTGCTAATCTGAAATTCCCGGATCAGTTCGATGGAAAGTTTTTCGACACCAATGTGCCGACAATGGTGGTTATTGACCAGCCCAATATTAACTACTTTGACATGCAGGTAGGTATGAACTATGCATATTTCCCTAATCCCAAAACTTATCTCAATGCCGGTTTCTCTGTGCAACATATTAATGGTCCCAGGGAATCTTTTTTCAATAATGATCCGGCCGGATACAGTGACCGTATCGCACCACGTTATATAGGTTTTCTGAATGGCAGTTTTAAAACAAGCGATATGGTTATACTCAATCCTATGGCTTATTATACAATGCAGGCAAATGCAAGTGAACTCGTGGCTGGGTTTAATCTTCAGTATAATTTATCCGGCGATGGTGACCAACAACTTATAGGCGGACTCTATGACCGGCTCGGTGATGCGATCATACCCATGATCGGTTTCGTTTATAAAAATATTCGAATGATGTTTACATACGATGTAACTACTTCTTCCCTCAAACAATATAATAACGGAAACGGAGCATGGGAATTTGCAGTTATTCGCCCGGGTTATTATCCGGAATATAACGGCGACCAGCATCAGTCTCTGTGTCCTTCATTTAAAAACTAACTTATTTTTACATGCAGGATTTATGAAGAAATTTTTCGGACTACTGATTATAGGAATTGGACTAATGCAAGTCACCTTGGCTCAGGATTCAGATGTGAAAGGTTTTGATAAATCGAAATTATTTGTTGGCGGCGGACTTGGACTTGCTTTCGGCACTTATACCATTGTCAATGTTTCTCCGTTAGTCGGATATCATTTCTCAGAATTGTTTGCCGCAGGGATCGGAATCAATTATTCCTATTATGGATATAGTGACGGCTACTATAACTATAAGCAGAGTTATGCAGGTTTGAGTATTTTTGGAAGAGTATATCCAGTAAGGCAGTTTTTTATCCAGTTTCAACCGGGAGAAAATTATATGTGGTATGCCCAGTCAGGAATTGGATCATACCAGAATCAGCCGACAATAAAAATTAATCAGTTTGTGCCAACGCTTCTATTGGGTGGCGGAGCGGCCATCCCGGCAGGTAACGGTTCTATCATTATCAGCGTGATGTACGATGTACTTCAGAATCCTTACTCACCTTATTATCACCAGGCAGTTTATGGATTTGGGTACACTTTTGGATTCTAAAGAAAGTATAAAAGTTTAGGGGTTGGAAATCTAATTATGAATTCAACTCTTACACTCCTTTACTCCTATTTTCCTATACTTTTCTCAGCTTAATTTATTGAACAGTTCCACAGGAGTACTACAGAAGTTTATTGTTTCAATCTGTTCTGGTTGAAGAAATCCTTCTTTCTGCATCCCGCTGATAAGTTTTTGAAGGTGGTTATAAAATCCATCAGAATTGAGAACATATATTTTTTTATTGTGAATCTTTAACTGATTCCAGGTAAGGATTTCAAACATTTCGTCCATTGTCCCAAAACCTCCTGGAAGCACAATTACAGCATCACATCGGTCATACATCATTTTTTTACGGGTATGCATATCCGGTACTACGGCAAGTTCGGTAAGACCCTTATGCTGTGCTTCCCATTCGATTAATAATTCAGGAATAATACCCATGATTCGCCCTTCGTGGTCGAGTACCGAATCAGCAAGTGTTCCCATTAAACCTTTTTGTCCGCCCCCGTATACTAGTTTCACTTTCAGCATGGCCAACAGTTTTCCAAGCTCCTTAACATGTTGGGTGAACAAAGGATTTTTTCCACTGTGAGAGCCACAAAAAACCGCTACAGATTCAATATTCATAGAATGTTCACTATTGAAGGAACTAAAATTGAAATTTTAATATTGTATTTCCTAATTTTCAATCACTAATTTCACATACAGAAATGTCTCCCCTTTTACTATTTTCTTTTGTAGTCGCTTATTTCGTTTTGCTGCTCTTTGTGGCTTATCGTACTTCGAGGGGATCAAACAATGAATCCTTTTTCATCGGGAACCGGAATTCCAACTGGATGCTGGTGGCTTTTGGCATGATTGGCACATCATTATCCGGCGTAACTTTTGTAAGTGTTCCGGGCGCAGTAGCCAGAGATTCCTTCTCGTATTTTCAGATTACACTTGGATATTTTCTTGGTTATCTACTGATCGCATATGTCCTTTTACCACTCTATTACAGACTGCACCTAACTTCCATTTACAATTTCCTGAATGAAAGGTTAGGTTTTATCTCTTATAAAACCGGTGCTGCTTTTTTTATTCTTTCACGGGTGTTGGGTGCTACGGCCCGTCTTTACCTGGTCGTAAATATTTTACAGGAAGCCATTCTCTCGGAATTTCATGTACCATTCTGGCTTACCACGCTTATCATCCTTCTCATGATATTACTCTATACCTATGAGGGTGGCGTAAAGACCATAGTTTGGACTGACACTTTACAGACAACCTGTATGCTCGGAGGTATGGTAATTTGCGTGTTATTTATTTTGCATCATCTGAACCTGAACTTGTCAGACGCTTTCCAGGCGATGCAAATAAAAGGCTATTCGAAAATTTTCTTTACAGATCCCAACAGCAAATTGTTTTTCCTGAAACAAATTATCGCGGGTATATTTATTACAGTAACGATGACGGGCATGGATCAGGAAATGATGCAAAAAAGTATTTCTGTTAGAACCCTCAGGGACTCCCGGAAAAATATGGTTGTGTTGGGATTCATCATGCTGGTTGTGATTTATCTTTTTCTATTCCTTGGCGGACTTTTGCACCTTTTTGCTGCTTCTGAAAATATTTCGGTAACAGGTGACCATTTATTTCCGGAACTAGCGCTGCATCATATGCCGAATATCATTTCAGTAATATTTATAATTGCTCTGATTTCTGCTTTGTTCCCAAGTTCTGATGGTGCGATAACTGCACTTACCGCTTCATTCTGCATAGATATCCTTGGCATCAACCGGAATCAGAACCTGGAAGAGAATCGCAGAAAAAAAATACGTCAGCGGGTGCACCTGGTTTTCATTTTTGTTTTTCTCATTTTTGTTTTGGTATACAAATGGATCTCAAGCGACAGTATGATTGGTATCATACTCAAAGTCGCCACTTATACATATGGACCATTACTTGGGCTTTTTTCTTTTTCTATCCTCACCCGACGTAGTCTCCGTAATAAATGGGTACCATTGATTTGTATTTTGTCGCCTATCCTTTGTTTTTTCCTTGATAAATACCAGCAATATATCTTAGGCAACTTTCATATTGGCCTGGAACTTTTATTGATCAATGGTATTTTCACTTTTATTGGCCTATTAATTATAAGCCTAAAACCCAAAGCTTAAAGCTTAAAACTCATTTAATGTGGTAAATTCGGAATACATATAATTGCTTCGCTATTATTTGAGGAAATGGGGGAATGAAATGGATGAATGACCCATTCTCTTATTACTTTCGGCACGAACTAAAGTTTCGGTGGTTAATACATTTCCGCATTTGCCACAATAAATGAGTTTTAGACTTTAGACTTATTTTTGCGAAATGGACCTCATACACCCTAAAGCGCAGGCCTACGCTGAAAAATATACTGTACAGGAAGATGATATTCTTAATGAGATCGAAATTCAGACCCGTATCCACCCGGAATCACATATGCTGAGCGGGGCTTTACAGGGTAAATTTCTCGAAATGATCAGTAAATTATTAAATCCAACTTATATCCTTGAAATAGGTACTTTCCTGGGTTACAGTGCTTTATGCCTGGCAAAAGGCCTTAAATCCGGTGGTGAACTGCATACGCTGGAAATTGATGACGAGTCGGCTTCGGTTGCCCGGGTAAACTTTAAGAAATCTAAAACAGAGAATAAAATAATTTTGCACACCGGAAATGCGTTAGAGCTGCTCAATAAGGTCGATAAACCATGGGACCTGGTTTTTATTGATGCGGATAAAACGGGTTATATAGAATATTACAAAGTCTTGTTACCAAAACTCAAATCCGGTTGTTTAATTATTGCAGATAATGTTTTATTTCATGGTCAGGTAATTGAAAAAGAAGTAAAAGGGAAAAGCGCAAAAGCAATTCAGGCTTTTAACGAAATGATTTTGTCAGATAACCGTGTGGAAAAGATGATGCTTACTTTAAGGGATGGCGTTTATCTTCTCCGTAAAAAATAAATAGGGCTGATGAATTTAAAATTTCGGATACTGGTGATCATGTTACTGCCGGCAGGATTTCTGTCCGCCCAGAATACCGATCAGATAAACAACTACATCAATACCTATAAACTCCTGGCAATCGCAGAAATGCAAAGGTCAGGCATTCCGGCATCCATCATTCTGGCACAGGGTATTCACGAAACGCAGGCTGGCACAAGTGACCTGGTTATCGCTTCCAATAATCATTTCGGTATAAAATGCAAGGATAACTGGACCGGCGCTGTGGCATATCATGATGATGATGCAAGGGGAGAATGTTTTCGAAGTTATGCAGCAGCTGAAGATTCTTACCGGGATCATTCCGACTTTCTGAGTCAGAGCCCGCGTTATGCATTTCTTTTCAAAATAAATCCGGAAGACTATGAGTCATGGGCATATGGATTGAAGAAAGCGGGATACGCCACTAATATAAAATACTCACAGATTTTAATTAAACTAATTCGTGATTATGATCTTCAGAAATATAGTTTGATTGCCATGGGTAAGCTGCCGGCTGAACGATCTGATACCGGAACCCTGGCGAAAGAGTTAACGCGAGAAACGATCGAAGGATTTTTTGATTCAACTCTTCAAAAGCCCACCCCTTCCGCTTCTTATCCAGATGGTCCATTTTCCATTAACGCAACAAAGGTAATTTATGTGAAGGCTGGTGTTTCGCTTCTTGCTCTTTCAAACCAATATACCATTCCTTTATCGCGACTTATAGAATTTAATGAATTGAAACAAGAAGACGTATTGAATAATGACCAGTTGATTTTTCTTCAACGTAAACGTAAATCAGGGTTTACCCCTTTCCACATAGTTCAACCGGGTGAATCCATATATAATATCTGCCAGGCGGAAGGCATCCGTTATGAAAATATTCTGGAACTCAATCGCCTGGAACCGGGAGAAGAACCTGCGCCCGGAGAAAAGATATATCTTCAAACCATGGCCAATACAAAACCTGTGCTTAAAAATGCCGGAAGCGTAAAGACGGGAAACACTTCTCCCTGAACTTATTCCTTTTTCTAAATAAATTTATGACCAATATTCAAATTCATAATAAGCTTTTCAAACCATATATCTCCGAAAAGGCAATACAGGAGAAAGTTGGAGAACTGGCTTTAACCCTAAATCAAGATTACAAAGATAAAAATCCAATTTTTATTGCGATACTCAACGGAGCTTTCATTTTTGCAGCCGATTTATTTAAATCCCTTAAAATCGACGCAGAAATTTCTTTTATAAAACTTGCTTCTTATAAAGGCATGAAATCCTCAGGTCAGGTAATTACCGCCATTGGACTTGATATAGAAATTTTTGACAGGCACGTAGTTATCCTGGAAGATATTGTTGATACAGGTAAGACCCTGAATGAATTTCTTCCACAGCTCTGGCACCAGCAGCCAGCCTCCTTAAAGATAGTAGCCCTTCTTCATAAACCGGAAGCAACGATTTATCCGCTCAAAGTAGATTATACCGGTTTTGAAATTCCTGATAAATTTGTTGTGGGATATGGTCTGGACTATAATGGCAGAGGCAGAAATACTGCTTCGATTTATCAGCTTTTTGAATAAAAAGCGTTTGTAACCAATAGTACGTGCCGTTACCAAAATATTCTACTTGAAAATCCTGCTTATCATATGGATTTCATTATGCTCCTGCCTCCAAGTCCGCAGTCAGTACTATTTACGAGGTGAAATCAGGGACGAGCAGAAGAACCCGCTAAGTAATGTCCGTATCAGGCTCGCTTCCAGTGAATATCTGTATTATTCAGGTAATATGGGAGGATTTGGCATAAACGTGCCACGCTCCCTGGATACTATTACAGTTATAGCTGACGGCTTTTATACAAGTACGATTCCAGTAAATGCAGATAAATACCAGACCATTATTCTGAAGGCACGTTTTGCGGCCCCGCCCAAACCAACAAACCGCCTGTTATCTCTAACCAAAAATCTTTACCCGGAAATGCGTGAACGTTGGACTGTTGATGCAGAAACCTATAGCTCGTTAGTGGAAAATCCATTCGTAGAAGCCAATAAATTTCCAGAAACGGGCTTTGCTGTAAATATCAATAAAGCTTCATATAGCAATATCAGGCGTTTTATCAATATGGAAAATATAGTTCCTCCGGATGCAATCAGGCTGGAAGAAATGATGAACTACTTTAATTTACATTATACTCAGCCCGGTGGTGACAGCATGTTTAATTATAATTCAATCATTTCTTCCTGTCCCTGGAATGCCGGGCATGAATTATTATATCTGAATATTTGCGCAAAGAAAGCAATGCTGGATAAGATTCCTCCAGCCAACCTGGTATTTCTGATTGATGTTTCCGGATCCATGGATCTTCCAAACCGCCTGCCTCTTTTGAAGTCTGCATTCAGTCTGATGGTAAATAACCTGCGCCAGATAGACACTGTTTCCATTGTGGTCTATGGTGGAGTGAATGGAGTCTGGCTAACTCCAACTTGCGGTTCCGAAAAGAAGAAAATTCTTGAATCCATTGCACAGCTGGAAGCCGGAGGTTCTACCCCGGGAGAAAGTGGCATAAGAGCCGCTTATCGCGTTGCCAAGAGTACTTTTATCAAAGGAGGAACGAACCGTGTCATACTAGCCACGGACGGTGATTTCAATGTCGGGGAACAATCTGAAGAAGAACTCAACAGCCTCATAAATAGTTATCGTTCCTCAGAAATATATTTAACCTGTCTGGGTGTGGGTATGGGAAATTATAAAGATTCCAAACTTGAGGTACTCGCCAATCGCGGGAAAGGGAATTTTGCTTATCTGGATAATGAGAAAGAAGCCGAAAAAGTTCTGATGGAAGAATTTGCCCAAACTGTTTATGCCGTTGCCAAAGAAGCATATATCGAAATACGTTTTGATCCTGCGATTGTAAAAAGCTATCGCCTAATCGGATTTGATAACAAACTTATTGCTCTTCAGGATAGTACAAATGAGATTCAGGGAGGGGAAATTGGCTCCGGACATTCATTGATGTCCCTTATTGAAATTGATCCAGTATTACCTGAAACGGAGTTTGCATCCCATCCAACGCTTTTCGCTAAACTTTGGATGCACTTTCAGCTTCCGGAAGAAAATAAGAACCACCTGGAAGAATATGATCTGCCATATGTTTTCAAACCCTTTAATGATCTCCCCAGTTATTACAGGTTTTCAGCTTCTGTGGCTCTTTTCGGCGGATTGTTGAGAAAGTCCGTCTATACCCAAAAAACTTCATGGGATGAATTGGCACTTATTGCCAAAACAAGTTATGATCCAAATGATGTTTCACAAACTGAATATCTGGACCTGATCGATAAGGCAAAGAAAATCTATCACAAAGAGAAAAAGAAGAAGAAGACGGTGAAAGCGGAATAGATTCAATTATGGGTTATGGATTATGGGTTATGGGTTTTTTACGCATTTGAACTCATAATTCATAATCCATAAATCATAACCCCGAATTTATAACCAATGAATCCATTTTTGGTGACAGTACCTGCATAACGACCCAGGCCAACAGGTAAGCAATTGCACAAATACCAAAGATTATATTATATCCTGTACCCAATAACCCAATTAATTTGAAATGATCCAAAATGATACCTATCGCAAATGGGAAAAGAATTCCTCCGACTGATCCTGCCATTCCACCTATACCAATTACAGAACTTAAAATGTGCTTTGGGAAAATATCAGATCCAATCGTGTAAATATTTGCACTCCATGCCTGATGAGCTGCAGCAGCAAGACTGATCAGCCAGACTGCATGCCAGATACTGCTTGTATATCTTACGAAAAAAATAGGGAGCACACAACAAGCAAAAATGAACATGGATATTTTTCTTGCCTTATAAACGGGTAAACCCCTTTTTATTAACCATCCCGAAAAATATCCTCCGAGGATACTTCCAAAACTCGCAACAATATATACTGTTGAGACATGAATGGCAGAACTTGTAAGATTTAAATGATAGGTAGTATTAAAATAAGAAGGAATCCAGAAAAGATAAAACCACCATACAGGGTCGGTCAGGAATTTTCCCAATACAATTGCCCATGTTTGACGATAACTGAATAACTCAGGCCAAATGATCTTCTTACCAGTGTCCAAAGCATTTTCTTGAGCAGGATCTGAATCACTTTTTATATATGCAAGTTCAGCAGCTGACACTCTTTTCTGCTTTGATGGAATATCATATAACCACCACCAAAAGATTAGCCAGATAAAACCTAATGCGCCAGTCCATAGAAATGCCTGCCTCCATCCATATAACGAATAAATCCAGGCGATAATTGGCGGACCTGCAAAAGCTGCTATATTCGTTCCGCTGTTAAAAATACCGGTTGCCAGCGCCCGGTCTCTTTTTGGAAACCATTCTGCTACAGCTTTCACTGCAGCCGGAAAATTACCGCCTTCGCCCATACCTAAAGCAATCCGGGCGAAAGTGAATCCCAAAGTGGAAGAAGCGAGTGCATGAAACATAGCTGCCACGCTCCAGATAATAATTGAAACCGCGTAACCCAGTCGGGTTCCAATCTTATCAATCAAGCCTCCGAATAATAAAAGCGCAATCGCGTAAGCAGTGGAAAAAGCCATGACGATCCGGCTGTAATCTTTTTCGGACCAGTTGAAATCCTTTGCCAGACTATCTTTCAGCAAACCAATCACCTGACGATCCAGGTAATTGATTGTCGTGGCAAAAAAAAGCAGGGTAACAACCACCCACCGGTATTTTCCTATTGGTTGCCGCATAATTGTGTGATTTTATACTAAGGAAGATCTGATCGCGGCAATTTGTTTTAAGAGTGCGTCTGTATTGTTTTTTATAATTTCAAAATTCTTATTCTCAATAAGTGAACTGCTGATCAGATTACTTCCTACTCCAACTGCGGACACACCTGCCCTGAACCAGGATTCAAGATTTCCACTATCTATTCCTCCCGTTGGCATAAATAATAAATCCGGAAACACTTCTTTGACTGAATGGACGAATCCGGGACCGAAAGTGCTGGATGGAAATAATTTAATGAAGCCAAGACCAGATTCCTGCGCCTGCATTAATTCTGTCGGTGTCATGCAACCCGGGATCCATAAGGTATTTCTTTCAGAAGCGAGCCTGGCCAGTTCTTTTGAATACCCCGGGCTGACCAGGAAATCGGCTCCATATTCCATGGCTTTTAATGCAATTTTAGCATCCAGCACCGTACCCAATCCCAGAATCAGATCCGGGAATTGTTTATTGAGGGTTTTTATTAAACTCCTGAAATTTTTTAAAGCCTGCTTGCCCCGGTTAGTGTACTCTACTACCCGAATGCCTGATGCATATAATGCTTCCATTACCTGGAAACTAATTGTTTCGTCAGGATGAAAAAATAATGGCAGAGCCCCCTGCTGAATGATTGCCTGAATAATTTTTTCTTTTTTATGCATATTCCTTTATTCTTGAACGAATGGTTTCGACTCCCTGACTGGTGGAATCCCCTATCTCAAAAAATTTTCCAAACCCGGCTGCAGTTGCAAATTGAATGATTTCACTCTCGGGCTGTTTTGTATAGAGCCCATAAATCAGTCCTGCCATAAAACAATCACCCGTTCCTACTTTATCCAAAATTTGTTCACTACGATATATTGATGAATCAGCCCATTGATGCGCAGAATATAAAGAGGCATAGTATATTATACCCTGCTCCCCTTCTTCAAAACGGAAAGTACAGGCCACAGTTTTTACACGTGCAAATCGTTTCAGTATCCTGACAGAAGTCTGATGCGCGTGTTGGAGATAGACAGTTTTATTATTGCCCTGAATTATATGTGAATCCAATGGTATGCCTAGCAGATCATGGGCCGACCAGATATTTCCCATCACTACATCGCAATACGGCAGCAATTCAGACATCACATCGTGGGGATTTCTTTGTCCCCACAATTTCGGACGATGGTTGAGGTCGATGGAAATAGTAATATTTCTCCTTGATGCGGCTTGAACGGCTTCGAGACAAACTGCTGCAACGGATTCATTCAAAGCCGGACTAATGGCACTGAAATGAAACCAGGAAACATCATGAAGGACAAGATCCCAATTGATCATCCCCTTCTTCAATTCTCCAAAAGAAGAATGAGCACGATCGTAAATAACGGATTGATTTTTCAGGTCCGAGCCCTGCTTAAGATAGTAACTGCCGATGCGTTCTCCTGAAAATAAAATGGTATCCGTAAGGATCTTCCTCTCATCCAGAGCTAACAAAATATCTTTTGACAAATAATTCCCGGGGAGAGAGGTACAATAAGAAACAGGAAGTTTCCAATTGGCCAGAGCTGTTGCAACATTTAATTCGGCTCCGCCAAGATATACTGGCAATTCGTGAGATTTCAACCATTGACCTTCCCGCGCTGGCGAAAACCTGAGCAGGAGTTCACCGAAACAAAGAATCTTTCCCATGGCGATCAATAATTTATTAATGTCCTTTAATATTCATTCCAGTTAAAAAAATGACTTGCATTAAAATAACAGATGTCCTTAATTATTTTACCTGTCCAACCCGTATCATGCGGCAATTCTCCTTTTTCTATTTCCTGACCGAATAATCCACATACAATCCGCCTGAAATATTCATGCCTGGAATATGAGAGAAAACTTCGGGAATCCGTAATCATACCAATAAAACGGCTGATCAGAGCCATATTCGAAAACGCATTCAATTGTTTTGTCATGCCATCTTTCTGATCTAAAAACCACCATGCTGAACCCCATTGAACCTTCCCGGGCACAGAACCGTCATTAAAGTTACCAATCATCGTGGCCATCATTTCATTATCCGCCGGATTATTATTATATAATATCGTTTTTGCCAGCCGGTTATTTCTGTCAAGGGAGTTCAGGAAAGTAGAAAGAGCTCTCGCTTGAGGGAAATCACCGATGGAATCCCAGCCTGTGTCCGGGCCAAGACTGCTGAGCATCCGGCTATTATTATTACGCAAAGCGCCCAGGTGAAATTGCTGCACCCATTTCTTCTCAAAATCCCACTCAGCAAATTGCAGGAGCAGGGCAGATTGAAATTTTTCGATTTCCAACCGATCAGGATTATTGCCATTCCTGACTTTTTCAAAAATTTTTTTTAATTCAGTCTCCGTCCAATCCACCTCGTAAAATTTTTCAAGGCCATGATCCGAAATCCGGCACCCTGCAGAATGAAAATAATCATGGCGGCTCTTTAATGCATCCAGGAATAACTGAAATGTAGTGATGGAAATGTTCGCCGAACTGCTAAGTTTCCCAAGCCAGTTTATAAAAATCTTAGGCTCTCCGATTGCCAGTGCCTGATCAGGACGAAAAGCCGGCAATACTTTTACAGGTAAAGATTGCTTGCTGATTGAATGATGATATTCCAACGAATCCACCGGATCATCCGTTGTACAAATTACTTCAACCTTCATCCTTTTCAAAAGACCATGAACCCGGAAATCTGATGTCTGCAATTTTTGATTACAATATTCGTAAATCTCTTTTGCAGAACCAGCATGAAGGATTTTATCAACGCCAAAATATCTTTGCAATTCGAGGTGCGTCCAATGATACAGTGGATTTCGCAGGGTGTAAGGAACCGTTTCTGCCCATTTTAAAAACTTTTCCCAGTCATTTTTTTCACCTGTTATATAAGACTCATTAACACCATTTATGCGCATGGCCCGCCATTTGTAATGATCCCCCCGCAACCAGATTTCAGTAAGATTTTCGAAGCGATGATTTTCTGCAATCTGTTGTACCGGCAGATGGCAGTGATAGTCGATAATGGGAAGATCCGCAGCATAATCATGATATAACCGCTTACCAGTTTCTGTATCCAATAAAAAATCTTGGTCAAGAAATTTTTTCATGAACTCAAATATTTATAGCGATACCCCTCTTTTCCAGGGAATAAAATCGTCCTGATTTAACAATACCGCCTTGGGCGTTATCTCGCCACTGGCAACGCGAATACAGTAGGATAAGATTTCCTCTCCCATTTCTTCCAGAGTTTTTTCACCTTCAATAATGGATCCGGTATCAATATCAATAATATCAGGCATGCGGTGGGCGAGAGCTGTATTCGATGAAATCTTAATAGTCGGACTAACAGGATTTCCGGTAGGTGTTCCAAGACCAGTTGTAAATAAAATAAGGGTAGCCCCTGAAGCTGCCTGACCTGTCGTTGCTTCCACATCATTACCTGGTGTGCAAACCAGGCTAAGACCTTCCCTGGTAGCTGGTTCTGTATAATCCAACACATCTTCCACAGGAGAATTGCCTCCTTTTTTTGCCGCGCCCGCGGATTTCATGGCGTCTGTGATCAGCCCGTCTCTTATATTTCCAGGTGATGGATTCATATGGAATCCTGATCCAGCGCGCTGTGCAGAGGATTCAAAATCCTTCATCAGGCCAATGAATTTTCTTGCTACTTTTTCATTTACAGATCGGTCTACCAGTTCCTGTTCTACACCGCAAAGTTCTGGAAATTCCGCCAGCAACACTTTTCCACCCAATGCTACGAGAAGATCTGCGCAATATCCAACCGCAGGATTTGCCGAGATTCCACTGAACCCGTCACTGCCTCCGCATTTTACTCCTATGCAGAGTTTATCCAGGGTGGCGGGTTTTCTTTCAAGCTGATTAATTTTTGTTAGTCCCTCAAAGGTTTTTCGGATCGATTCCTGTATTAATAGTTCTTCGCTTTGTGATTGTTGTTGTTCAAAAACATATACAGGTTTGCTGAAGTCAGGGTTCAGGCTTTTAATTTCGTCCAATAATTCTTTTGTTTGCAGGTGCTGGCATCCCAGGCTCAGTACAGTTATGCCGCCTACATTCGGATGATTGGCATATGCAGCAAGTAATTTTCCCAGTACAGTTGAGTCCTGTCGGATACCTCCACAACCTCCGTCATGATTTAAGAATCGTATGCCATCCACATTTTTAAAAACCCGGGAGCGGATTTGTGTCGTCGCAAAAGTAGGGATGCCTGGATTTTCAAGATCCTTTCCCTGTTGTATAGCAAGGACCAGGTCTCTTGTAAATGATTTATATTTTTCAGTTACGGAATAACCGAGTTCATCCTGCAGCACTTCCCTGATCACATCGAGGTTACGATTCTCGCAAAATACAGTAGGGATAAATAACCAATAATTGGCCGTTCCAACCCTTCCATCCTGCCGGTGATAACCTAGGAATTTTAAATCCCTGAACCTGGATACGTCCGGCGGCTTCCACTGATACTTCTCGCCACGAAAATCATATGCGTCTGATGCGTGCTTCAGGTTTTCTGTAGTAACACGTGTGCCTGCAACTACATCCTTTACTGTTTTGCCAACAAGTACGCCATACATGATCACATTAGTTCCTGCCGGCTCATCTCGTAAATAAAATTTATGTTTGGCAGGTATATTTTCCTTTAACGTGTATTGGAGACCGTTATATTCAACGGTTTCCCCGGCCTGTAGATTTTTAAGTGCTACCATGATAGAATCGGTCGGATTTATTTTCAGAACACTGTTCTTCATATGTAAGAAATTTCCGGCTTTGCTCCGCTAACCCAAATTTACGGAAGCAAACATCATTGTTATAAAAACTATCTTTGAGGAATCATCAGAAGTCTGGTTCATATGAAATTATATGTAACACCGTTGTGCTTTTTAATCTTCATTTCTCAAAATACCCGGGCACAGGATTCGCTGACAGGTATTCGGCTCGATCAGGAAGGATTCTATCCGAAGGCGCCCAAAATAGCCGTCCTTGCAGGATATTTTAACAAATCTTCCAGTTATTCTCAAAATAAAACTTCATTTTATATAATCAGGGAGAATAATTCGGACACAGTTTTCAGGGGCGAACTCTCCGCCATACGGTTATCTTTAAATTCTTCACTACAAACAAGGACGGCTGATTTTAGTACTCTTGCCCAAACCGGACTATACCGCGTTACAGTTGCCGGTTGTTGTAGCTCAGCTCCATTCCTTATTAAGGAAAAAGTGCATCACCCGACAGCAGTTTCTTCACTGAAAGCATTTTATTATCAGCGGGCATCTATGCCTTTAGAATCAGTATATGCGGGAAGATGGAGTCGTGCTATGGGTCATCCGGATGATTCCGTAATTATTCATCCATCTGCTGTTTCAAATTATCGTAAAGCAGGGTCTATCATATCAACTCCTGGGGGTTGGTATGATGCAGGTGATTATAACAAATACATTGTTAATTCCGGAATCAGTATGGGTACCCTTTTGTCAGCCTATGAGGATTTCAAATTATATTTTGATACGCTGTATATAAATATTCCTGCACTGGAAAAACATATACCTGATATCCTGAACGAAATATTATATAACCTTCGCTGGATGCTCAGCATGCAGGATCCTGAAGACGGCGGTGTTTATAATAAATGCACCAATGCTTCATTTGATCCAATGATCATGCCCGATAAAGCCAGGCAGCCACGATATGTCGTTCAGAAAGGAACAGCAGCAACACTGGACCTGGCTGCAGTTGCGGCGCAGGCAGCCCGGATTTATAAAAATTATATAAGAGACCTACCGGGCCTGAGCGATAGTTGTCTGCATGCTGCAGAAAAAGCCTGGTCATGGGCGGAAGCCCATCCAGGTCTGGCATATGATCAGAATGCAATGAATCAATTATATACCCCCAAAGTCAATACGGGCGGGTATGGAGATAGAAAGTTTTCAGATGAATGGTTCTGGGCCTCCAGTGAATTATTTATTACAACAGGAGAGAGAAAATATCAGGATACCATCATATCCCACATGAATGACCATTTTGGTTTGCCTTCCTGGTCGGAAACCGGTTTGCTTGGTTATTATAGTCTGTTGCGAACCAAAGAAAAACACGATTCCCGGACGCTGAATGATACTATCAGAACCAGGCTGGTCAGGATGGCCGATGAATATATCCGGAATTCTCAGAACAATGCTTTTCTAACGGTTATGGGTGGCCGAAAATCGGATTTCGTCTGGGGCAGTAATGCCAACGCGGCAAACCAGGGCATCCTGCTTATCCGGGTTTATTTTATCACTCATGACCGTTCATACCTGGATGCGGCCCTGGGAAATCTGGAATATATCTGTGGAAGGAATGCAACGGGCTATTGTTTTATAACAGGTATCGGCAGTCATTCCCCTATGCATCCTCATCACCGTCCTTCAGTTGCGGATGGTATTGCAGATCCTGTTCCGGGATTACTTGCAGGAGGACCGAACCCGGGTGAGCAGGATCATTGTCATTATGATTTTCATGAACCAGAGACTGCTTATATGGATTCTGACTGTGCCTATGCTTCAAATGAGATAGCCATCAATTGGAATTCACCGCTTGTATATTTGTCCAATGCCATCGAAGCGCTGGAAAATAATTTTACGGTTACTAAATATTAAATATGCGAAATATTAAAATAGCCAGTGCACAGTTTGAAAATAAGGTTGCTGATAAAGAATATAACCTATCAGTTATAGACAGGCTTTCAAAAAAAGCAGCAGCAGATGGTGCCGAAGTAATCGCTTTCCATGAATGTTCCATTACAGGATACAGTTTTGCAAGAAGACTTTCGCTCGATCAGATGCTTGCGCTTTCAGAACATATCCCGGATGGGGAGAGCATCCGTCGTTTGCAGGCGATTGCTGAAAAAAATAAAATTACAATACTTGCAGGGCTTTTCGAAAAAGATAATCTTAATGATATCTATAAAGCATATGTATGTGTTGATAAAACAGGGCTTCTGGCCAAACACCGTAAACTTCATCCATTTGTAAATAAAAACATCAAACCGGGGAATGAATATACCGTATTCGATCTGCTTGGATGGAAATGCGGTATCCTGATCTGTTATGATAATAATATTATCGAAAATGTTCGTGCGACAAAATTATTAGGTGCAGATATTTTATTCATGCCACATGTTACCATGTGTACACCATCCACGAGACCGGGCGCCGGATTTGTAGATCCTGAACTCTGGAAAAACCGGGAAAAAGATCCCACATCACTGCGTTTGGAATTTGACGGACTCAAAGGAAGGAGCTGGCTGATGAAATGGCTGCCATCCCGGGCTTATGATAATGCATTATATGCTGTATTTTCCAACCCGATTGGTATGGATGACGATCAGCTTAAAAACGGCTGTTCAATGATTTTGGATCCTTTTGGGGATATCCTTGCAGAATGCAGGAGTTTTTCTGATGAATATATTATTGCAACCTGCACAGAAGAGAAACTCAGACTTGCAGGCGGTTATCGGTATATGAAGGCAAGGAGACCAGAGCTTTATAGGGATATTATTGGGAAAGAACACAAGGCAATACAAAAAGTGTCTTGGATGGAGGAGTAAGGCGTAAAGCTTAAGGCGCAAGGCTTAAGGCACAAGGCTTAAGGCAAAAAGCACAAAGTTTCTTCATTGATTTTTACAAGTTCAGAATTTACAACCCTGTTTCTTTAATTGAACCTGAACCCTTACTTTTGCAACCCGGCGATAGGAAGTTCGGGGCGTAGCGTAGCCCGGTCATCGCGCCTGGTTTGGGACCAGGAGGTCGCAAGTTCGAATCTTGCCGCCCCGACAAACAGAAAAACAAATCCTTCTCCATCAACGGGGAAGGATTTGTTATTTTATTATGAAGCCGAAAGTTATAGATTTATCAGGGTCTCTTCACTTTAAAACTTCCTGTAATCGGAAGAAGAGCACCCGTAGAGTCTACGGAAATATTAACGGAAAAAGTTCCCTGTATATATCCACCTGATGGATCAAATTCTGTTACACTACATTTTTCATAAAATGTAAATCACTCCTAAATTGGGGCAATAACATTTCTTAAAAGTTAGTATAACAATGCTATAAAATGATAGTTGTAGCAAGGAAATTTGACCAATGAAAATCATTTCTAAAGAGATCTTAATTCACGATTATTATCAACAACATCATATTATTAATGATGATTTATTTATATTCTAATTCGCTTGGCCAATGTTTACTGTGAATAACAGAATAAGGTATAAACATATATTCAAGCTTAATTTCTCCTTCCTTTGAATATAAAATAACATGATTTACATTAGTTGGCTTATAAATTGAATCACCTATTTTTACTAATTTCATAAGTGTGTCGGAAACATTGAAAACTTCGATGGTACTCATTTTAGTAAGAATTGTAAGATGAGGGGAATGCGAATAATACCTATCTATAATCCTTCCAGAATAAGTTTTTTTTATCTCGGGAATATAAAATCTAGTTTCATCTACAGAAAATTTATATAAGATTATCCCTGTTAAAAATAATAAAAGGAAAATCAAACCTTTTTTATGGTCTTTAGTCATACCAAATTTACAGATCTAAGATCCGTAAACTTTGCCGGCATCACAAATATGCTATTGCCTTTTTCCAAAATTTCAGAGTCCTTTCAGAGCCTCTGAAAAATATTTTCATTTTTTACTGATTTCAGGGTAGCATAATTGTCAGCTACTGGCTACAGCTTCACTCCTACATGGGTTCTACCTGAACTTTACCAGGATTCTGCATTTTCAGTGAATTTGTTGCCGAGTTGTTGCAGGGTTCTTTAAGAGTTGTTGCTGAGTTCCTTTAGAATCCATTTAGAACTCTTTTAGAACTGTTTTAGAAACTGGCAGCAACGTTAGAGGAATCCGTAGCAAATTCTTTGCGATTTCAGAGTCTGATGGTAATTCAGGTAGAATGCATGTGCTCTTCTTTAGCGAATTCTTTCGGATTTCAGAGTCTGGTCATAATTCCGGAAGCCCTTATCTGTTTTTCTTTTAAAATATTTTGACATGTACGAAACGTGTTCAACGGATTGTCTTTCAGAATATTAGTGCTCATTCTCTTTACGGAGCAGAAATTATTTTAAAATATATTTTTCAGAGCCTCAGAACAGACTCTGAAATCTGCCTTAGACGACATTATCTTAACTGGAACTTTCCGCTAACATTGCAAATATCCATTGGTTTCTCATCCGTCCTTCGTAGCCTACGACATGACTCCGAAAGAACCATCCGGTCCGATCGTATATTTGTATTGTTGGAAGAATATCCATTCAAATATACCTTGAATGAATATTTCCATTGAATTTTAAAATATTTTATGCTGGGAATAAATATACTGGCTCCGGATTTTGAACTGGACGCCATGCCTGATAAGAAACTTTCTTTACATGAATTGAAGGGTAAAAATGTGATATTAGCTTTTTATCCGGCAGACTGGAGCCCGGTCTGTAGCGACCAGATGGCTCTTTATAATGAAATGCGACGCTACTTCAGCAAATACAATGCAGAACTTATTGGCATTTCAGTCGATGGGAAATGGTGTCATTCCGCATTCCGCGAAACCAGGAATTTGCATTTTACTTTATTGGCAGATTTTGAACCCAAAGGAGCAGTTGCCAGGAAATATGGTGTATACAATGAAAAAGCAGGCCGTAGTGAGAGAGCTCTTTTTGTTTTGGATGAAGAGGGCATCATCCGGTGGAGTTATCTCTCTCCTGTTGGAATCAATCCCGGGGCTGATGGTATTTTAGTGGCGCTTGAATCGTTACCTCTTTAAATATTATGTTGTATTTATTCTGAGCGCAGATTCCTGACTGGATTTGTAAGCGCCACCTTCAGGCATTGACATACAATAAGTATAAGCGCAATTCCCGCGACAAAAATTCCTGCAAAAAAGTATGTACTAATCGGTTGTGTAATCCGATATGCAAATTGCTGTAACCATTTGTCACCTAAATAATAAGCCAATGGCCACGCGATGAGGTTGGCGATAAGCAGCAGACCCGAAAATTGTCTTACGAATAGGAAAAGAATATGGTTTAGTTTCGCACCTAACACTTTTCGTAAAGCAATTTCCCTGGTTCGCTTCGCAAGAAACACATTTAATACGCCAAATATTCCAAGCAACACGATGAGTAACATCAGTCCCGTGGCGATGCCGGCAGCCTTTTTCAGTTGCAATTCTGACTGATACATTGATTGCAATTTTTCATCCATAAAGAAATATTCAAATGGTGCTGACGGAGAGGCTTTTTTCCATGCTGTTTTCACCTGTTCGATGGAATTGGATAAACTGCCTGGTTGCAATTTTATCGTCAGAAATCTGTAAGCCCTCCCGTCTTTCACATGAAAGAATACAAGCGGTTCGATCATTTCATGTAAAGAAGACAAGTGAAAGTCCTTTACGACACCCACTACATTTATTTCGCCTGTATTCGGTATTGTAAATTTTTTATCTTCCGCCGTTTCCCATCCAAAACTCTTCATAGCAGATTCATTGATAACGGCTTCCCCCGTCACAAAACCTCCGATTTTATTTCTAAAGAACCTTCCTTCCTTTAATTGCATTCCGAAAGTAGAGGCAAACTTTTCATCAACAGAAATCGTTTGTACACTGACCAACTGATTATCTTTACTTCCCTGTGGAATTACGCCCAATTGGTTTGGTGAAGCTCTTTCCGGTATGTCAAAAGATACCGTTGCATCTTTAACCGCGGTAACTTCCAATAGGTTATTGCGTATCGATTCAATTTTCAAGACTCCCGCTGAATCCCACTGCTTAGGAAACGCATTTATTACAAGTAGTTGTTCTTTATTATAGCCCAGATCAGTATCAAAGAAGAATTTGACTTGTTTTGAAATGGTCATCGAGAAAATAAAAACACCGATCGCCACAGTAAATTGTAATACGAGCAGAGACTTCCGCATCCATACACCCTTATCAACCGAACTTAATTTGCCCTTTACTGAGTTTACCATATTCGAACCACTCAGAATAAATGCCGGATAAATTCCCGCAACGGAACCGACAAATAGAACAAGAACAATCAGGAATGCAAACTCACGTACATTAAACCCGTTTATCGGTGTGAGGTTTGTATTCAGCACTTCATTAAAGACCGGACGAAATATTCCATAGAGCAAGATAGATAATAACCCTGCAAACAGCGTGAGTACAATGGATTCAATTAAATATTGAGAAACCAGTTGTCTTCTGCGGCCACCAAAAACTTTTCTTAAACCGATCTCCTTAATACGATAAGAAGAAGTGCCCATCTTGATATTGACGAAATTAATAACGGCCAGTAACAAAATACTTAATGCAACCAGGCTAAGTATGGATAAGGTTTTTCCCACCGCACTATTGTTGGAACTAAGATAATAGCTATCCAGGGGTTTCAGATTAACTACAAGATTTTTGCTGATTCTTTCCTGAGAATTCAGTTTAAGCATTTCTTTCATGACAGACGCAAGGCGATCCGGCTTTGCACCGGGTTGCAGTTCAATATAACTAACCGTGAAAATTTGATTCCAGTCTTCTTCTCCGGTTCCACCCCTGGCTCCTCCTCTGGGATAGTAATCATTGCCCTCAAACGGGATATACATAGCATATCCTTTTAAGTCGATCAAATTATTTACTGAATTATAAGGCTTCGTTTTCAAAACAGCTGATACTTTGTAATCCTGTGTTGTACCCGTTGTATTGGTAAATGTGACGGTTTTTCCAATCGCATTGCGTTCTCCAAACAATTTCAATGCAAATTCTTCCGTAATAATTGCTGAACTATTATTAATAAAAGCATGCTGAGGATCGCCATATAATAAAGGAAATCCATACATCGTCACAAATGTTGTGTCTCCTATGGATACGTCTTCCCTAAAATGTTTGTTACCTGCAGAAACGACATTCGTTACCGGATTAAAACGGTAGTAGTTGGAAACCAGGCTGGGATATTTTTTCTTTAGCTCTTTACTAAGGGGACCAACAGTAGTAATTTCGGGACCCGTATTCTTAATTTTCCAGATACTGCTTAAAAAAAAATGCCTGTGAAAATTTTTCAAATCTGAGTTTACCGATGCTTCATGAAGGATATACTGTCCGATCAGCAGGCAAAAACTAATTCCTATAGCAAGACAAAACACATTGAGTGCCGAAAACATTTTATGATGGGTGAATTGCCGTAAAGCGACCCTGATGTAATTTTTGAGCATGTCAGGTGGTTTGATTCAATAAAATATATTCGTTCCCATTCATATAAGATGCCATGAATTATTAGGTTATAAACCAATCATTTACCCAGGGGTCAATGCATGAGGATGTCCGGTTTCGATGCATCAGGTGTACGGCATTATCACATCTGCATTAGGCTTTAAGCTTTCAATCAAAAACTTTAAGCCTTATGCTTTATTAATATCTTACTCGCCCGGCTGCGAAAAGCAGGAGTTTCAAACTCCCAGCGCGCTTCGATGACAGTTTTTATTTCAGGAAGTATTTCCGGATATATTACTGACAGATTCGAGAGTATTGTAAGGGAAAATGCTTTAACAGCAATTGCTTCTTCCGGATTGCTTATGAATTGAAAACATATGTCCATAAGCTTTCCGTGAAATTTTTTGGGAATTTCTACAAACTGAAGGAGTCTTACAATATTTCTTCTTGCTGCCGGATGTGCCTTCGAGTCAGATAACTGATCAATAAATTTTTTATAATAAGGTTTTACCAGAAATGGATACTGTCGGACGCAATAACTCATCGGCCATGCTGCATGCTGGGTAAGCCGGTATTGTCCTTTAAAAAATAATTTCATCAGGTCCGCAAACCGGGTTTCATCTCTACCGATATATTTTATAATCCGGTTACATTGAACCAGGGATTGCCTTTTCAATAGTTCTTTCTCCAGGTCCACTTTTACTTGGTTTGTTAATTAAAAGGTGTAAGGAATAAAGCCTAATGCATAAGGCTTAAAGCTTAAGTCCTTAGCTTTTAACCAGGCCATATATTTCCTTTATTTTGCGATATGTTTACAATTTATATTTCACATATTAGGCGCGGCATTAAATGAGAACGATTTACTTTAATAACAGATCTTTATCTACCATATGCGAAACACAACAAAACTAAAACAGATTTTATTGAAATATGATGTGGATCTTTCTATGGATGATGAGAACATAATGAAACTCACACTGGTAGATAAAAATACAGGTAGCTATGTCTTTTTTGAACATAGCTCCTATAGCCACTTGTTAAGTAAATGCTATTCGCATTTTCTGAAGGAACTTAAAACAAGCTTAAAGCCGAAAACTTAAGGCGTAAGGCTTAACGCGCAACGCTTTTCGTTTATCGTATATCGTCGATCGTTAATCGAATTATCGACCCACGATATACGATCCATGATCAACGACTATCTAACGCTTAACCACCAAAACCTGAAAAGTTCCGGGTACCAGCGGAGGACGGGTTCCAGGCGTTGAATTCTTTTGGAATTCTGCTGCCGGCAAATAAACAGTGTGTGTTTTTGGGTTTATTGCGCTGGTTCTTGCACTTGCCTTGGTAGGTACATTTTCCAATAGCGCATACTCACCATTTGATGTCTCATGAACTATACTGAGTACACCTTCTCCGCAACTTGCAAAAGCAAACCCTAATGCTGGATCGAATACTACCCCGTCACATCCATTTCCAATAATAACTCTTGAGATTACTTTGCCTGTCGTCGCATCGAGTACTACGAGGGTTTTTTCACAACCAGCAAATAGCCGATTATTTTTTAAGTCAATTGCCAGGCCTGTCGGTCCTTCGGTAGGCGCCAGGGGCCAATGGTTTAAAACTGTACGCGAATTGATATCGACGGATATAATCTCATTTTTGTCTTCAATATTTACAAATATCTTTCCCTTGCCATCCGAAACGGCTGTTTCTGGTTTACCACCAACAGGAATGGTTGCCACAAGTTTTTCAGTTGATGGATCTATTAAACTAAGATCATTACTGCGCCCGTTGCAAGTAATGATGAGTTTTGAAAAATCATCGTACATAATAGCATCAGGATTGGTTCCAGCGGTTATCAGACTCAAAACCTGGTTAGATTTCAGATCAAAGACCGTAATATTATTGAGTCTTCCATTACTGGTATATCCCTTACCAAACGCTGGTACAAATGCGATTCCATGTACGCCCGTTGTATTTGGTATAACTCCAACCGAATCACCCGTGGTTTCATTCAGCACATTTACCTGCGTGCCATGAGAAACATAGAGCCGGTTATTGTCTGGCCCTACCGCAATATAATCCCAGCCACCCGAACTGGCAATGTGGAATACTTTAGCAACCTTAAATCCGCTGCCAGCCTGAGCCAGCAGGTTTCCAGGCATCATGCATATAGTCATAATAATTAAACCCAAAACCCTGATAAAAACGGAGAGTTTTTTCATATACTTAATTTTAATAGATAATAATTATAAAATCGTTGAATAATTTTTATTTCTGCGATAAACAAGTCTCAATATGGAAGGAAGCACAATCAGTAATAAGGGAATGGCTACTACAAATCCACCTATCACCGCAATAGCCAGGGGTCTGTGCAATTCTGCACCGGCGCCAATACCTAATGCCAGGGGCAATAGTGCTATGATGGCTCCAAATGCCGTCATGAGTTTGGGTCTGAGGCGGGTCGAAATAGAATAGATCACAGATTCATCTACCGATTTTTCTAACCTTGCTTCCCGGAATTGAAGAATGGTGAATATGGCATTCTCCGCAATAATTCCGACGATCATGATCAGTCCCGTATAACTTCCTACATTCAACGGGGTATGCGTAATGAATAAAGCCAGGTAACTGCCAGAAATCCCTAAAACAGAAATCGAAAGTATGATAAAGGCAAGTATGAATTCCCTGAATAAAAAAAGAATGACGCCGAAAACCAGCAGACTGGCTGCTATCAAAATACGTAATAATTCCTGAAAGGATTGTTGTTGTTCTGCAAATGATCCTCCGTACCCGATATGATAACCCTGAGGTAAATTAATTTTTGCGTTTACCTCCGACTGGATTTTTTTCATTACAGTTCCAAGGTCGCTGTTTTCCAGTCGCGCGGTAACCACCCCCATTGATTGCAAATCCTGACGCTGGATTTCTGCATCACCCGGATTGATGGTAACAGTCGCCAGTGAATGAATGGGATTTAGTTTACCATTTGGTAGAAATATCTGCCATCCCGAGATATCAGCAATATTCCTGCTACGACTGTTTGGATAAACCATTCTTATCGGCGTCAATTGTTCTTTTTCAAGCATATCTCCTGAAATATTCCCTTCGAGATAATTTTGCACCTGGTATTGAAACCCGGCCGGAGTTATTCCAAACTGAGCCAGTTTACTATAATCGGGTGTAATGGTCAGCGAAGGTCCCGCTATTACAATCCCATTGAAAACGTCGGCGGCACCTTTTACTGAAGAAACAATATCCGCCACCTGGTTAGAAAGCTGATGCAATTGTTCCTGGTTGTCACCAAATATTTTTACTTCCACCGGCTGAACGGAAGTCATCAGGTCGCCCAGCATATCTGTAATCACCTGTCCGAAATCTATGCGAAGTGCCGGCTGAGATGCTGCCACCTTTGCCCTGATATCAGAAATAACTTCATCCGTTGTCCTGCTTCTGTCAGATTTCAGCTGTATAAGATAGTCGCCGGTATTGGGTTCAGTAATGAAAAAACCCATCTGGGTTCCCGTTCGCCTGGAATAGGCAGCAACTTCCGGAATTGTTTTAATTATCTTTTCAACTTCCCTCAGGATATGATCTGTTTCTTCCAGTGAAGTCCCGGGAGGGGAGGCATAATCGAGTACAATACTTCCTTCATTCATTTCCGGAAGAAATCCCGTCTCTAACCTGGGCAAAATATAAACTATTGATCCGGCAAGTGCAATGATCAAAATAAAGCTTATCCAGGGACGGAAAATAAAAAATGAAACCCAGGCTTGTTTTTTAAGCGGATGCACTTTGAAATGTTTGCCTGGTTTCTTCCTGGACAATACAAGATAAATCACCGGCAAACCGATCCATGTAACAAAAAAAGAACATACCAGCGTGATGATCATGGTATCTGTCAATATTTTAAAATAAGCACCGGCTACGCCGCTCATGAGCACGAATGGGAAAAAAATCACAATGGTACTGAGTGACGATCCCACCATAGCCGGCAGCAGATAATGAATCGCTTTGTACAGTAACGGTTCTGTAGGCTCTTCAGGATGTTCTTCATGTGTCCGGTGAATCTGCTCAACCACCACAATAGCATCATCTATAATCAGGCCGATTGAAGCAGCAATGGCACCCAGGGTCATAATATTAAAGGTGAAACCAATCACATACAATACAATCAGGGTCAGGCAGATTGTGACAGGGATTGTAATGAGGATGGTAGCACTGGATTTGAGGGATCTCAAAAATAAAATAGCTACGATAATAGCAAGCGCAAGGCCGATCAGCAAACTGTCTGAAACACTTTTAATGGAAGTCTTTACAAAATCAGCCTGAATATAATAAGGCTGAATACTTACACCTTCCGGCAATATTTTTCGGAGTTCGGCAACTTTGCTATCCATCTGATCTGACAAGTCTATCAGATTAGCATTGGGTTGTTTGATGATGGCTATTAAAATCCCTTCACTGCCATTCGCATTTATCTTTGTGTATTCTACTGCCTCCCTGATTTCCACAGTTGAAATATCTCCAATATGAACGACCCTCTTCCCATCATTACGAACTACAATATTTCGGATATCTTCTGTGGAGTGAACGGTTGCGTCGGTAGTAGTCAGGTATAAAAAGCGATAATCTGATAAATAACCATTCGACCGGATAAAATTTGTTTGCGCAAGTGCGGAATTGACACTGTCCGGCGTAATCATTAATGAGCTCATTTTACGTGTATCCAGCTCAAGCCAGTATTCTTTCATTTTACCCCCGATTACGCGAACTTCAGACACACCGGTTACCTGGGAAAGAAATGGTTTGATCGTATAATTAGCCAGCTGCTTTAATTCTATCGGAGATTTATTGTGACCTTCCAGTGTATATCCGATTACCGGAAGGATGGATGGATTCATTTTCTCTACTGTAATCTGGGTCTCGGCCGGGAGGTTGTTTCTTACCTGTGCGATTTTTGATTCAACCCTTTGCAGACTAAGATCAATATTTGCATTCCAATCCATAAATGCTGAAATCTCGCAGGTGCCCCTGCTCGTTATGCTTCTGATCATTTTAAGATCAGGAACCTGTTTTACGGCATTTTCCAAAGGTTTGGTTACCGTGATCATCATTTTATTCACTGGCTGTAAACCAGCATCTGCGATTATCTTTATTTTAGGGAAACTGATTTCAGGGAAGAGCGAGGTTTGCATTTTACTGTATGCGAACAAACCTCCGATTATTATCAGAAAAAGTAAAACGGAAACCGGATTCTTATATAAATGAAAAAAATGCTTCATGATTCAATTAAGGCTGAACTATTCTGACCTTTGCTGTATCTGCCAAACCATAATTACCGGTTAACAGAATTTTATCCTTGTCAGAAAAAGCGGGTGATAGAATTTCGATCCGGTCTTTTGTTTCAATTCCTTTTTTTACCGGAACTTTTACCGCGGTAATACTATCTGTCATTTTAAATATCCAAAATGATGTCTGGGTCTCATCTGATAATACCGCGGGACGGGGAAGGGAGATGGTATGATCCCTGATGATTTTAGGGACCTTTACTTTCACAATCAGGTTTTCCGGAATAGAATGAACCTGATTCACTTTGATTACTATATTCTGTGTCTGGGACGTAGATTCAACCGTAGGCATAAAGGACGAGACAAGTCCGGAAATTGTTTCTCCATCAGGTAATTTTAACTCGAGCCTGTTTCCCACTTTCACATAAGACCTCAATTCAAAGGGCAATTCCATTATGAAAACAAAACTACTTTCGTCAGTGATCACGGCCAGTTGTTCGCCATCCTGTACATAATCTCCTGACTGATGACTCAACTGGCTGATAAAACCTCCTGCCCCTGCTTTAATGGCATTAGTTCCGGAAAATTTAAAAGTTGTATCCAGTTCATTCACTGCGTTACCGATACTCTGAGCTTCCTTGGTTTTAATTGTAAACAACGTCTGTCCGGCTTTAACAAACTGACCCGGCGTTACATGAGCTGATTGCAGGTAGCCATTGGCGTTAGCTTTCATATAATTTTTTAGAAGAAAAGTTGATGTGGCATTTAGTTCTATGAATTCTTCCATTGGTTCCTTTGAAATGCCGGTTACCGTTACAGGAGTCTGTACTGGTCCTGCATTATCTTCCGAAACTTCTGCCTTATTCTTACAGGAAGCAAAAAACAAAAGAATAATTATTAAATAATAGTGGACATTAGCCTTACGCATGGATGGTTGTTTATCTGTTCCAATAGTTTATTTGATTAATGATTTGCAGCCGGCTGACCTTATTTTGAGTCAGCAGATTTTTTGCAGTCAGGTAATTATTCAGAGCAATAATCAGGTCGGCTATTTTCGCATCACCCGTCTCTAATAACTTTGTATTTACTTCTATAAGTCCGTCAGAATATTTTATCTGGTTATTAATGTCTCCGATCAATGATTCCGTTTGCTGCAATTGTTGCTGTAGCAGATTAATCTGTTGGTAATATTGACTAGTATAAAAATTTTTATAACTGGTTCTGGATCTTTCCGAAATATCCAGCTTCCGGTATTGCATTTTTTTTTGCCTCCCGTCATAAATTGGAAGTGTAATATCAAGGCCGAAACTTGTTCCAAAATTTTTGTAACCCTGGTAAGTTAGGGATGACATATATCCTCCATTTGCATACAGATTAACCTTTGGCTTATAACTATAGTCAATTAAAGTTCGATTATGGACCAGAATCAGGCTATCAATAGTGTATTTCTGAAAAAAGATTGAATGGTCGGGAGCCGGCAGCGTATTAATTGTAAACACTGGTTCGTCCAGGTTTACAGCAGTTGTATCAACGATTCCTGCGAGGTAATTCAGGGTGGCAAAGTCGTTATGAAACTGAATGTCCAGCTGGCGTAAAGAAAGATCCTGCTGCTGAACGGTAACAAGCAGGGTCAAATAATCTGTTTGCCGGTACACATTTTTTTCCGTAAGAGTTTTCAGGATTGCAACTTCCTTTTGAAGTAATGTACGAATTTCCTTTGCCAGATTAAGTTCCTGTAAGGTTCCAAAAGCTGTCAGGTATTGGTTGGTGATGGTCCTTTTAAGGTCCTGCACAGAGATTTTAGCAGTATTAGCTAAGCCTTCATTTTGCAATCGAATGTTTTTATACTGTGCGGAAAGGTTGCCGTGGCTTACCAGGGTTTGACTTACATTTACAATCCCGCTAAGCTGCCCGCCATTAGTTATCGCGGCGTCATAACCAACACCATTAATTACCGGAGAATACAAATTAATACTTGAACCGGTAACCTGCGGTTTGTATTGGGCCCTGATACGTTCACTGTCTATAGCATTCGACTCCATCTGTGACTGATAGTCTTTAAGAAGAGGACTGTTCTGAATGGCTTCCTGCAGATAAAAATCAAGGGTATTTTTTTGAGCGATAGAATTTTTTCCCGCCAAAATGATAAAACCGATAAAAAGAATGCGGATGAACATAATTGGGGCCTTACTTGGAACCAACAAAAATCAGGATAAAATCTGATTTAATTCTGAAGGAAAAGCCATAATAAAAAGATAATTAATGCTTTAAGATAGTAAGGTGGAGGAAAATGTGGATGACCCGCCCCTACTTATAATCAATATTGAGAATTTCAAGTAGAAAATGGATGGCAAATAATTTGATGTCCTTAAAATAATTAAATAAAATAATTATGGCCAGATATTCAAAAGCAAGTCAGGAAAAAGTAAAAAAAGTATTGGACGAAATGAAAGAAGGGAAACTAAAAAGTGGGCGAAGTGGAAAAAAAGTAACGAACCGGAGACAGGCGATCGCTATTGGACTTTCCGAAGCACGTGAAAAAGGATACAAAGTTCCGGAACCCTCTAAGACAAAAACGGCAACGAAAAGATCTGTTAACCGTTAATTTTTAGGGTTCACAGGTTGATGCATGATGAGTTGATTGATGATTTCGCTTACAATCTGCGGAGATTGCCTTTCAACGAGATGGGCTCTTGTTTCTCCAACTTTTTCCCATTCATTGAATCCGTCCGGATTGATTTTGCAATTCCCTTTTTCCAGATCATAATATTTCTCCCATCCTTTAACAGCCACTAAGACAGCCGTCTCGTCCCAACTCATTCTTCCGGCACTATCCTCCTTCGCTAAAGGAATACAAATGGCAAACACATCTTTCACCGGGCTTTTCTGAATCTGGTCATCATGAATTAAAGGCAGGCCTGTTTTTATTTTCTGCCCGATTTCGAAACCGCTGAAAAGAATATTCGATGGCCATTCAGCCAAAACTTTTTTTGAAGCGTTCACATCTTCGGCAAGATTGAATTCCCTTCCTGATGGAAAACGGCCAGCCATGCAAACAAGATTTCGAACCTTTTTTTTAACCAGCTCATATCCATTTAAAGATGAATAAGAATCTTTTGAGGATCCCAACAAATTAGCTAGATTAGTAAGAAAACCTACTGTGATGATAGTAATTGAATGATCTGGCTGTGACGAGAGGATCTTCCTGTAAAGATCCAGGGCATCCGGTACGTCCTGGTTGTTTTGAATCTTATGCGGATAACGACTGATGATAGAATCTGTCCAATGTTGCTTGTCACCCAATTCAACAGCATCACCCCTAACCACTGCAACCGGAATTTCCGGCCTGTTAAAATAGGTATTAAAAACATTTATGGCAGCTGCTGCATTTTTATATTTTGAACTGCCAATAGTAGCAAGGATCCTGACCCAGCCACTGTCAGCAAAACAATGCAAAAGAGTAATTGCACCCACATCGTCATAATCCGGGCCGAAATCCGTATCGAAAATTACGTGTAAAGGATAAACGGGCTTCGGGAAATCTGGTTGCGACCTGATGGTA
Organism: Puia sp.; assembly: GCA_035937535.1. Taxonomy (GTDB): domain Bacteria; phylum Bacteroidota; class Bacteroidia; order Chitinophagales; family Chitinophagaceae; genus Puia. The sequence goes on from DASZHV010000016.1 coordinate 116,841, forward strand.
CTGATACAGCTAACAAATGTGGCGATCAGAAGAGTTGAACTTTTAAGCATAAAATTTAATATACAAGACTACATTAAATTTTTTGATGCACCTGCACCTGTGTTAACAGGTTATTCCGAAAATACCCTGATAAATATTAAGTACTAGGAAGAATGCTTGCTATGCATAGGAGTACCCGCATAATATTTGGTTAAAAATTCCTTTTTGGAATCCTTATAGCTGGAGACCATTCCCAATTTGAAGAGACTGTAAATATAAACCCACGCAAGGTCGAGCTGATAAGGAAGGAATCCTGCCCGGGCGCTGCCTGGAAAAAGATGATGATTATTATGCCATTCACCGGAAAGCATACCTGGCCTGGTTTGATTGATGGAAAGGTTTGACCGGTCGAAATCTATTCCATCAACATGCTTATCCTTGCCTTTACCGTGCCCGGTATAGTTAAATGCCCTTACCAGGACAAACCAGAAAAAAGCGCCACTGAAACATGCCAAAGCGAGTCCATTTCCACCAAGCAGCCAAAGTACTCCATACCAAAAAGCCCAATTCAAAATCCATAGGCTGATAACATATGAAGGCTTGGATACCGAACCCCATGATTGATATTGTTCAAATGTATTAAGTCCTACACCTGTATGACCAAGGAAATTTCTCACTCGTTGATATTTCTCACGGGAAAGTTCTTTTGAAATACTTTGATGATTTACGTCTGAAAGCATGCAATACATAAAACCGCCCATTGGATTATAAGGATCACCTGGTTCGTCTGATTTAACATGATGAACGTGATGGGAGATTACGTAGATTTCTTCTGGAAAAGTCTTAATTACAAGATTTTGTGTAATCAAACGGAAAAGAGGATGACTGAACCGATAAGATTTATGGGTACAATAACGATGAAACCATATGGTTCCATGAGTGCTCATAATGACCATTGCATAAACAACCAGTACAATGGCTGTTTTCCAGGTCAAAAAATATATCAGAAAAATAATAAATAGTGGAAACATGCAGGCAGCCATGAACCAGCTGATAAGCGTAATCCAATTTTTCCTTGTCTTGAATACATTGATTCGGGAAAAAGCTTCTTTGAAAAGTTGACTCGTTGTGGGTTTAAGAAATAATCCCCTGGCATCCATCCAACCGTACGAAGGCGTTTGAAGGATTTCATCTATAAAGGCCATAAAAAAAGAACGGTTAATTGAATAATCAGGTTTTCCATGGTCTTCTCAAGCACCAGACTGTCAACAATGTACGGGAAATATCTGGGTATAGTTTCTAAAATGAAGAAATAAACCTGTTAATTTTATTGTGCACGCTTCCAAAATTTATATAAAACTCAGGCTGGGCTTATGTTTGCTAATAAAATTAAAAAAATTGACCAGATCCCTTAAATGGCCTTACCGAATGAAATTCCTTTAAAAAAACAGTTGAATACGATTTCTGATTTCAAACCATGAATGAAATAATTTCTTCAAATACGGATCTAATAGTACGCGATTTCTGCGTTACTGAATATGACTAAAAGTGCTGTTAAGAGATCAGAAAATACTTGATTTTACAGGGTTAAAAAACCAAATCTTAACATTGATCTTTTAAAAAACCCTTTATCTTTATATTATCTAATTGTTATTAAATCATTATGGCAAAGAAAAGTAAACAACCTTCACAGAAATCTGTGAAGAAGATATTATTAGTTGAAGTTGAAAATAAACTGGCAGAAACCTTAAAGGGTTATTATAAAAAAATCAGTGATAAAAAATTCGGAAAGGAGATCCGCAAAGCAGGCAAAATTCTTTCAAAACACTTGGCGAAGGAACAAATAACCGTTGTTCATAAAGAAAAAGCAAAGGCTCCCAAAAAAGTAAAGAAATCTGAGGAAAAAGAAATAGTGTCCTGAGATGCACAAATACCGTTATTAAGATCTATGTAAGAATATGGTAAGCATTTACAGTTACTGTTCGCCAGCAATTGTAGAAATGACCAGACAAGGAGTAGAGCAAAATGAATGCGGAATATTTTATACAGAATTACCTACATAGATCAGTTAACTAAAGGCTTTGTTATTCATTTCTCAGTTGATTTTTGATAACCTGTGTCCCTAATTGACTATACAAGTCTAGTATAGTTTTTGCGGCAAATATCTTATTCTTTCATTTTTAAAACCTAAAATTATGCCTACAACAGCAACGAAGGCTATGACTACAAAGGAAATAGCCAAAAAACTTAAAAAATATTGCGAACAGGGAAAATTTGAAGAAGCACAAAAGGAATTATTTGCAAAGGACGCATTAAGTATCGAGCCCATGGCAGGCGGAGGTTTTGACAAAGAGACCAGGGGATTGGATGCCATTATAAAAAAAGGATATAAGTGGAATGAAATGGTCTCCGCTACCCATTCTTTGGAAGTCTCAGAACCTATCATTGCAGGAAATACTTTTTCTCTTACTATGCGAATGGATGTAACTACTAAGGACCGTGGTCGCCAGGATCTAACTGAACTCTGTGTATATCAGGTAAAAGACGGGAAAATCATTTCTGAGCAATTCTTTATGTAAATCATGTACTTATAAATAAAGAAGTCCGCCTGTTTGTCAATTCTCCGACAAACAGACGGACTTCTTTAATTTAATTTTGGATGAGTCAGGATATTAAACCATTCTTACAAATGCAAATTTTCAAATCTGTCTTTAACCTATTGATATCCATTTTTTTATTCTCCTCCTTTATACCTCCTCATGAAGTAACCAACAAATTTTATTCAGGCCCGGGTTTTGCTGTTGTAGAATTATTTACCTCAGAAGGATGTTCCAGTTGTCCTCCTGCAGATGAAGCGGTTGGGAGGTTGGAAGGGTGGGAAAAAAACGTGTTCGTTTTAAGTTTTCATGTAGATTATTGGAACAATTTAGGATGGAAAGATATTTTTTCTAACCCGGCTTATTCCAGTCGGCAGAAGGAATATGGTACTTTTTTTCATCTGAGCAATATATATACTCCACAGATTGTCATAAATGGAAAGGTTGAATTTGTGGGCAGTGAAGAATCCCGCTTGAGAAAAACAATTCAGGAATCTATTTTGGAAACTCCCAGTACAGAAATTCATATTAAAGTTCTTAAGGAAACCAATCGTAAAATTCCGGTTACGGTGGCTTCTGATGGAAACAAAGACTTTAGGCTCAACCTGGCTTTGGTTCAAAATTATGCATCGGATTTTGTTCAGAGGGGAGAAAATAAAGGTAAAACACTTTCTCATTTTTTTATCGTAAGAGAATTTAAGATTCTTTCAAATCCGAAAGGTTCAGATACGTTTTTCCTTAATATGCCAACCGAACTGCGAGCCTCCAATTGTACTGTAATTGCGTTTCTTCAGGATTCGAATAATGGTCATATCATTGCTGCAACCGGGTCTTCCATTCCCTGAGACGGTATAGAAGTTCTGAGTATTTCTTTCCTATCCAGGATAATAGCAAATTTCTTAGCGTATATTGAATCTAAATTTTTAATATGCGCGGCCTGCTTTCTGCTTTTCTGTTCGTCCTGATATTTCAAACTGGTTTAAAGAGTCAAAATAAAATAGTTGTTTTTCAATCCGACTTCGGACTGAAAGATGGCGCCGTGTCCGCCATGAAGGGTGTCGCCATGGGAGTTTCTTCAGATTTAAAATTATTTGACCTCACACATGAGATTCCGGCATACAATATATGGGAAGCCGCTTACCGGCTTGAACAAACTGTACCCTATTGGCCAGCAGGTACAGTATTTGTATCAGTAGTAGATCCTGGAGTAGGAACTACAAGAAAATCGGTTGTACTAAAAACAAAAACTGGACAGTTCATTGTAACACCAGATAACGGAACGCTCACTCTTATAGCTGCTTCAGAGGGGATTGCGGAAGTAAGACAGATTGACGAAGTTTTGAACAGGAGAAAGAACTCACAGGAATCCTATACTTTTCATGGCCGCGATGTATATGCTTTTACAGCTGCGAGACTGGCAGCTGGGGTGATTACTTATGAACAGGTTGGTATGAAGCTTCCCAGCGAAGTTGTTCTGATACCTTATCAAATGGCAGTAAAAGAAGAAAATAAAATTAAAGGAACCATATCAATTCTGGATGTCCAGTATGGCAATATATGGACGAATATAGGTGGACCATTATTCAGTCAGCTTGGTTTGTCTTTCGGAGATATACTTCATGTTGAAATTTTCCACAACCAGCAAAAAATATATTCGGGAAATATGCCTTACAGTCAGACATTCGGCGCGGTAGAAAAGGGGAAGCCTCTCGCCTATCTGAACAGTCTTCTGCAATTGTCATTTGCGTTGAACCAGGGTGATTTCGCCAGGACATATTCCGTGGCGAGTGGGAGTGACTGGCAGGTAGAAGTCTGGAAGAAATGATAATCCGTTTGAAAAATCATTGTTATGCAAAGAAAAACTTTCATCAAATTATCTTCTGCCCTTATGGCAACACCATTAATCCCTTCTTTACCAGAAATGGCTCAGCAGGACAAACTAAAAAACTGGGCGGGGAACCTGACTTATAGCACGAATAATGTTTATTATCCGAAAACGGTATCTGAAGTTCAGGCGCTGATAAAAAAATGCGAACGGGTTCGGGGTTTGGGAACCAGGCATTGTTTTAATGCCATTGCTGATAGTAAATACAACCTGATTTCATCCAATAATTTAAATAACATTTTAACCCTGGATACAATAAACAATACTGTTACAGTTGAAGGTGGGATAAAATATGGTGAGTTGAGCCCATATCTGGATAAAAAAGGATTCGCGTTGCAAAACCTGGCTTCCCTTCCACATATTTCTGTTGCCGGTAGCATTACAACCGCTACCCATGGTTCAGGCGTTAAAAACGGAAACCTTTCTACCGCTGTCAGAGCACTGGAAATTGTAATTGCTGATGGATCTGTTATAAACCTTTCAATAGAAAAAGACAAAGATATTTTTGATGGCATTGTAATAGGTTTGGGTGCACTGGGCATCATCACGAAAGTTACCCTGAACATATTACCAACATATACTATGCGGCAACAGGTTTTTGTAAAACTTCCGATGAATCAACTAAAAGAACATTTTACTGAAATTGTTTCTTCTGGTTATAGCGTGAGTTTATTTACCGACTGGCAATCGGAATCAATCAATGAAGTCTGGATAAAAGACAAAGTAAATCCTGAAATTGAATACAGGGGAATGGAAGAATTTTATGGAGCTAAAGCAGCCATCAAAGATCTTCATCCAATCATAGAACTTTCAGCAGAAAACTGCACACCACAAATGGGCAAACCCGGACCCTGGTATGAAAGACTTCCTCATTTTAAAATGGGATTTACTCCCAGTAGCGGTAAGGAACTTCAATCAGAATATTTTATTTCACAAGAAAATGCCGTCGATGCCATACTGGCTATTCAAAGTCTGGGCAGGCAGATAGGACCGCATTTGTTTATTACAGAAATCAGAACCATTGCGGCGGACAAACTGTGGCTGAGTCCATGCAGGAACCAGCGTTCGGTTACCATTCATTTTACCTGGAAACAGGAATGGGATTCGGTAAGTAAATTACTTCCCCTGATTGAAAAAGAACTCACGCCTTTCAACCCCAGGCCCCATTGGGGTAAATTGTTCACTATGCCCGCAGATGTATTAGAATCCCGATACGAAAAACTGGCAGATTTTAAAAAACTGGTCGCTTTTTATGATCCTAAAGGAAAATTCAGGAATGATTTTCTGAATGGAAATATATATTAGGCCTATCGTTGGCGGTTGACGGATTTAATTCTAAGACCAAACTACCACACTACCACACTTCCACACTTGTTTAAAATTGAAAACTTTTACACTAATTGAATCCCAGTTTTGGTAAACAGAATTTTATGTTGTTTATATAAATTACCAGTTGTCATTTTAAATGTCTTTTTGCTTATTTGGAAGAACGCATAAATTTCTTCCGGTGAAGATTTGTCATGATAAGGAAGGTACCCATTATTCTCATTTAAAAGGCGGAGGATTCTTTCGGCTTCATCCTCCACCCTTTGATAACCGGGTTTGCCTGCAGCCACATCAATTTTATTTTCAGGGAGAATATTTTTAATAAAACCGTTAAAGCGATCCCCAATTTCTATCGTACGATATATCTCATTTGAATGCAGCATTCCTTTATACTTATTGTTAATGATAACTTCATAGCCAATATCAGTTTGCCGGTATATCAGGAGTTCAACTTCCTCTTTTTCTTTTACCGTCAGTATTTCATTCGATAAATATCGCTCCAGCTTTTCCGTTGCAGCGATACGTCCGGTCTGTTCGTCCATTACAATTTTCACCAGGTATTCACCCATAGGTTGCATGAAACTTATCATACCTGATTTCGGAATAAAAAGATCCTTCATCAGGCCCCAATCTAGGAATGCACCATGGGTCGTAATGCTGACCGCCTTAAGTTTAACAATATCGCCTAGCACACCATAAGGTTTTTGTGTTGTTGCAATGGGCCTTCCCTCTCCGTCATGGTATAGAAAAACATTAATTTCATCTCCAGTCTTTGTACCAGGCGGCACAAAACGTTTAGGCATGAGTATCCCCTCCACACCATTATCCATAAATACTCCCATGTCCTTTACTTTAATAACTTTAAGCAGGTTATATTCGCCCATCCTTACCATAGCTACCTATTAAATATGATACAAAGATACAGATACCTTCTTGCCATATTGTTTTTCTTCAGCTGCTCAACAAAGCCAACCATCTTTGAACAATTATCATCTTTCAATAAACCGGTCAGTTACCCGGTATTAGGTCCTGATTCAGCCGCCGTTTTTTTCGATTCACTCAAAAACGAAACCGTCAGTTGGAAAAAAGCAGATGTTTTCAATCCGGCTGCTATATTGAAAAACGATTCTATATATGTTTTGTCAAGATGCGAGGATAATCCGTTTGCAGCACTTGGTGAAAGAACTTCCCGCATAGGGATATCTGTTAGTCTGGATGGCATTCATTTTAATTCATTCAGTGAACCCGTTCTTTACCCTTCAAAAGATGGATTCCAACAATTTGATTATCCCGGAGGATGTGAAGATCCGCGGATTGTACAAACAGAAGATAGTTTATATGTACTTGCTTATACATCCTGGAATTATAAGGTTCCCCGTTTATGCATCGCCTTTTCAAAAGACCTTTTTCACTGGGAAAAAAAGGGGCCCGCATTTGCAAAAGCATATAATCATCGTTTTTTGGATTCAGCCAGTAAATCAGCTTCCATGATCACAAAAATGGAAGGCAATAAAATAGTGCTGGCCAAAATCAGGGGCAGGTATTGGATGTATTGGGGAGAATATTTCGTAAACCTGGCTTGGTCAGAAAACCTATATGACTGGTATCCCTTAGTTGATGAAGCGGGATTTCTTAAAAAAGTTATGCAAACCCGGCCAAACCATTTCGATAGTGATCTGGATGAATGCGGACCTCCCGCATTAATGACTGACCGGGGAATTATGTTGATATATAACGGTAAAAATGCAAAAGGGAAGGATGCCTACCTTTCTTTGCCTAAAGGAACTTATTCGATTGGAAGAGTATTTTTTGATCCAAAAGATCTGGAGACGATACTGATCAGGTCGGACGAACCATTTCTGAAACCTACCCTGCCCCATGAAGTTAGCGGACAATATGCAGCAGGAACTACTTTTGCAGAAGGATTGGTATATTTTAAAGAAAAATGGTTTCTGTATTATGGGACAGCTGATTCTTTTGTAGGTGTTGCCGTTTCAAAATATAATTCAGATCCATAAAAATAATCTCATGTCCGCGACTCATTTAATTGACCTGAGTCATACCATAGAAAATGGATTGATTACCTATAAGGGTTTGCCGGCTCCTGTAATTTGTGACTATCTGAGTCGTGAAGATTCGAAAAAAATTTATGCTGAAGGAACAAGTTTTCAGATCGGAAAAATCGAGATGGTTGGTAATACAGGAACATATATTGATTGTCCCTTTCACAGGTATGAACAAGGAAGCGACCTAAATGATACGCCCCTGGAATGTTTTGCTGAATTAAATGGATTGATTATACGAAAACCTTATCAGGAAACGACCACCATAGATGCAGGTCTTTTTAGCGATCTTGAGATCGAAGGAAAAGCCGTACTCATTCACACCGGATGGGATATGCACTGGAATACAGAAAAATATTATATCAATCATCCATTCCTAACTGAAAATGCGGCCAGGTTTTTAAAAGATAAGAAAGTGCGGCTTGTAGGAATAGATTCTCATAATATTGACGATACAACCACCAATACAAGGCCGGTGCATACTATTTTACTTGGAAGCGGGGTCCTGATTGTAGAACACCTGTGCAATCTTTCTGCAATTCGCGATGAAAATTTTATTTTTAGTGCAATACCCCCTAAATTTAAGGGTGTCGGAACTTTTCCTGTTCGTGCAATAGCCAGATTGCACAGGAACCCTCAATGAAATTTTTTATGGTACGCTCTGTTATTACAGGCTCAGGTTCCTATATACCTCCATTTGTACAAACCAACCAGGATTTTGCGCAGCATGAATTTTTTACCGCTGATGGTCTACCGCTTCCTGTAGATCCGACTGAAGTTGTCTTAAAATTTAAAAAGATTACAGGTATTGAAGAAAGGCGATATACAACAGATGACCTAAACGCATCAAATATAGGATATGAAGCTGCTAAAAAAGCAATCGAAGATAGTAGTTCCGATCCGGAAACCCTCGATCAAATTATTGTAGCTCACAATTTTGGTAACGTCATAAAAGATACGATTCAAACGGCAGCTGTGCCTTCTCTTGCCAGTCAGCTGAAACATGCCCTGGGTATCCGAAATCCGGATTGTATAGCCTATGATATTTTATTCGGTTGTCCCGGATGGTTGCAGGGCCTTATACAGGCTGACGCATTTTTTAAAGCAGGTATGGCAAAAAAAGCCCTGATCATTGGTACAGAAACTTTGAGCAGGGTAATCGATATGTATGACCGGGATAGTATGATATTCAGTGATGGTGCGGGGGCTGTAATTCTGGAGAAAAAAGAAGGAGATGAAAATTCTGCGGGTTTGTTGGCATATACAGCCCAGACACATAGTGTAGATGAAGTTGACTATATCAACATGGGAATTTCAAATTATCCTCAAAGTAATCCCCGTATCCGTTATTTAAAAATGAAAGGAAAAAAGGTTTATGAATATGCACTAAAACATGTTCCGGAAGCAATGAAGGCATGCGTTGATAAATCGGGGATTTCCATTCATTCAATAAAAAAAATATTCATTCACCAGGCAAATGAAAAAATGGATGAAGCGATCATAAAAAAATTATACCAATTATATGGAATTGAAATTCCTCCGGTAAATATCATGCCTATGAGCATTGGCTGGCTAGGAAATAGTTCGGTTGCTACCATTCCTACATTACTGGACCTGGTTCGCAAAAACCAGTTTCCAGAACATATCTTACATCCGGGGGATATCATTTTGTTCGCTTCTGTTGGCGCTGGTATGAATATCAATGCCGTTTGTTACAGGTATTGAAGCGTAAGGCTTAAGGCGTAATGCTTAAAACATTTCTTAATTTGCAAATCTCAAATTTCCATCAACCATCAACCATCAACCATCAACCATCAACCGTCAACCGTCAACCGTCATCGGTCATCTGTCAACGGTCAATTGTGTGGAGATAAAATGATAAGTACCCGAGCCAACCTGTAATACAATGTAATTTCCCTCCCTTTCCTTTATAGAAATTTCTTTTACTTCCGACAATTGTTTTCCACTTTCAGTTATGGATTCAGCACTTGATGCAGGAATATAAATTACGGCCATTGTATTGGCCGGTATTTCTGCATCCATCATAAATTTCCCTTCTGCTATTTTCCAATGCACACTTAACTTCCCATATCCCGTTTCCAGATCTGCATTGGCATAGTTCAGGTTCCCGCCTGGATGCGGGTGAATACTGATTTTCTTATATCCTGCTGCATCTCCGTAATTATCAACGCCTGTTATATTTCGATACATCCAGTCTCCTATTGCACCATATGCATAGTGATTGAAAGAATTCATACCCGGCGTTTGAAAACTACTGTCCGGTTTTTGTCCATCCCATCTTTCCCAAATTGTGGTAGCGCCCATTTTTACCGGGTACAGCCAGGAAGGATAGGTATCCTGCAATAATAGCTTATAAGCAACTGAGTCATAACCGAAACGGCTCAGGACATGACACAAATATGGTGTTCCCAGGAATCCCGTTGTAAGATGGTTGTAATAGTCTTCAATATTGACCGCTAATCTTTGCGCAGCCTGCGCTCTAAGGTTTTCCGGGAGCATATCAAATTGAAGTGCCAGCACATAAGCGGTCTGGGTGCCTGAAACCAACCTTCCATAAGGCGTGACATATTCATTTAAAAACGCCTCTTTAATATGTTGTAGTAGTTCAGAATATTTCAGAACATCATCAGGTTTATTTAAAACCTTTGCAGAATTCAACAATAATTGAGTGGAAAAAGCAAAGAAACACTGAGCAATCAGGTATTTATCCGTAACGGCGGACCTTCCGTCATTATCATCTGCAGGCCTGTAAAAAAGCCAGTCACCGAAATGAAATCCTGTATTCCATAAATAACCTTTACTATGACTTTGCATGAAACCCACCCAGGCCTTCATACTCGGGTATTGATCTTCCAGGATTTCTGGATCGCCATATGCCAGCCACATATTCCAAGGAATGATAGTAGATGCATCTGCCCACCCCGCCGAACCTCCTGCATTAGGACCCAGCACATTTGGTACTACGAAAGGAACCCTTCCATCCTCCGATTGATCCACCGCCAGATCCTTTAGCCATTTGGAAAAGAAATTATGCACCCCCATATTATAGCTTGCTGTCCTCGAGAAAGCCTGTGCATCACCAGTCCAGCCCAACCTTTCATCACGCTGGGGACAATCAGTAGGCACATCCAGAAAATTACCTTTCTGCCCCCATTGAATATTATGCTGCAACTGATTCAACATTGGATTTGAACATTCAAACTGACCGGTTTTATCCATATCAGAATAGAGAGTCACTGCTGCAATTTGCATAACGGGTTTGGTCCTTCCGGAAGAAAGAACGTCTAGTCCGCGAATTTGGCTTGATTTCATTGGAACTATTTCCCCTGTAAAACCTTTTATTCGTAAATATCTGAAACCATGAAAAGTGAAATGGGGCATAAGCACTTCTTCACTATCTTTTAGTACATAGATATTTTGTGATTTAGCTGCTCTTAAATTATCCGTATAAAAATTACCTTCTTTATCCAGGACTTCTGCATGATCCACAATAATTGCGTCGCCCGGCTTTCCTTCAACAATGATTGTCTCCCATCCAACCAGGTTTTGTCCGAAATCTACAACCTGTTCGCCTTTGGGTGTTTTAAAAACACGGATTGGTTCAAAGGTTTCATGCATTGTTACAGGTTCATTGTACGTGGCTATCAAATTATTCTTAGGATAATTATTTTCTATTACTTTCGGCCACGCATGGTCATCATAACCAGGTTCATCCCAGCCTTCCATTTCCTTCCGGGTATCATAGACCTCTCCATTGTATATTTCTGAACTCCGTACGGGTCCCTGGTCCGAAGTTTTCCAACTGCCATCCGAAATAATTGTTTCCCTGCTGCCATCAGCATAAATTATTTCCAGTTGCTCAAGAAGACCGATTTTTTTACCATAAATATTTCTGTTATTATTCCATGCGAGGTTTGTCCTGTACCAGCCACTCCCTATATTTACGCCTAATGCATTTTCTCCTTTTTTAATATACTTGGTAACATCATAAACCTGATATTGAAGGCGTTTATTATAACTCGTCCATCCCGGCGTTAGAAATGCATCGCCCATTTTATGTCCGTTGATAAAAGCATTATACATACCGTGCGTAGTGAGAAAAGCAGTGGCAGAAATTATTTTCTTTTCTGAAGAAAATTCCTTTCGGAAAAGGAGTGCCGGACCGTTTACGGTATCTGCATCGCTCCCAGATTCAATCCATTTCGCCTTCCAGTCTGAAGTTTGCAATAAACCCATCTGCCAATAGGCTTTTTCACTCCAGGCTGATACCCTTCCCTTATTATCCCAAATTCTAACCTGCCAGTAATAAGCAGTTCCTGATTCCAATGTTTTGCCGGCATATGGAACATATAAGGATTGGGAACTCATTGCTTTCCAACTGCCCAATTGATCACCTTTCCCTGATTTGTATCCGACCCTGATTTCATAACCCGTTTGTTCAAGGTTTCTTTGATCAGATACGAGTTGCCAGCTAAATCTTGGATTGAGAATATCTAAACCCATAGGATTCATTCGGTCTTCACAACGAAGATTTATGACTGAAACCTGGGCATCACACAAGACAATCAACAACATGACAGTAATTAAGAGGCATAAAAATTTTCTCATGAAATAAGATTAAATGATACAATTGTCTTTTAAATTCTGACCATTGAGGAATTTATTCCAAATATTATGTTTACATGTTATATGAGATTATTTCGTAAAAGCTTTTCAATTTCAAGTTGCTCGCTTGTATTATAGAAAAATACCAATTGTAAAATAATTTATTTTATAGTTCCGGGCATATGAACCCGTTATCAAGTTAAACTGTTTGTTTCATTTTTAAGAATATCTATTAAAGTAAAGTAAAACCCAACCTGTGGAATCACTGGCAGATATATGTTTTTACTTAGATTGGGAAATCTGAGAATACAACGAACTGGTAAATTCACAGAAAATTTGCAGTTAAATAATTTACAGGTAATAAGCACTGAGTATATTTGTGGGACAGTTCTAAATATTAAAACTTATCTATATGCCAAAATTCATTACCTCTATCAGGCTTCTGGAAGCCAATGAAAGAGATTATGCCATATTATCCCGGGAAATGAAAAAAAATTCTTTCAATCCTGTCAGTGAAAATAAATTAAATGAGTCCGGTGAAATAATTTCTTCTTTCGTTTTTAATACAACGACCAATAAGAGTTTGCTAGATACCACCACAGAGGTCTCGCTTGCTGCAGCTACTACCGGAAAAAAATATTCATTTACTGTTCTTAAAGAAAGAACAAAGCTGGAATCGTAATTAAAGTAAAAAGGAAAAAGGAAAAAGGGTGCGCTTATTTATCCTTTTTACTTTTTACTTACCCTTAATGTGCATCATACTCTAATGTGTTTGAGAAATAATGCGTTTGCCAGAGATCATATCGTTTAAATTGATATGATAATTTCTTCTTGAAATCTTCCCAGTTCCTGACTGATTTCGGGCTCCATACTACTTCGGAAAGCGCATCCATCCTGGGGAAAATCATATATTCCACTTTGAATGGATTGGTCATATATTCAGTCCAGGTATTAGCCTGCGCACCCATTATATAACGGCCATCTTCAACCGATAATTCGGCAGGAATGGGCTCATATTTATATACTTTCTCCAAGGGGAGGTATCCGCCGATAACCAGGGAATCTTCGTGTTTTGACTGGGAATAGTCGAAATAAACATATGTGGTTGGTGTCATGATTACAGTATGTTTTTGTTTTGCAGCTTCAATCCCGCCTTTTTCCCCACGCCAGCTCATCACCACGGCATTCGGGGCCAGACCGCCTTCCAGGATTTCATCCCATCCGATCAGGGTCTTGCCTTTACTGTTAATGTATTTTTCCATCCGTTGAATGAAATAACTCTGTAACTCGTGTTCATCTTTCAGGCCAAGATCATGAATCCGTTTTTGGCAAAGCGGGCATCTTTTCCAATTTGTCTTCGGGCATTCGTCACCTCCTACATGGATATATTTTGAAGGAAATAAAGGAGCTACTTCATCAATTACATCCTGGAGAAATTGGAACACGCTGTCATTGCCTGCACAGAATACATCTGTTGCTACACCCCATTGCTCATAAACCAGTTTGCCTTTTGCTTTTTTCCCTATTTCTGAGAGCAGGCTGTCGGGAATATTTGTTTTTTCGTCCGGAAAACAGCTTAGCCAGGGATAAGCTGCAATGGCTGCACTCCCGTGACCAGGCATTTCAATTTCCGGAATGATGGTGATATACCTTTTAGATGCATAAGCAACTACTTCCTTAATTTGTTCCTGCGTGTAAAACCCTCCATAATATATGTTGTCATTCCCCTTCCAAGGTCTTTTGCCAATTACTGTTCCATAACGCCAGGAGCCCACTTCCGTAAGGCGTGGATATTTTTTGATTTCAATGCGCCAGCCCTGATCTTCGGTTAAATGCCAGTGGAATTCATTCATTTTATGCATTGCGAGATAATCAATGAATTTCTTTACAAATGAGACTGGCATAAAATGCCTGCCAACATCCAGCATCATGCCACGGTATGCAAAGCGGGGTTTATCGTTAATTTCAACATAAGGAATGGAAAGTTTTTTAGTGCCATCAGGCATGGGAAGCAATTGAATGAGCGATTGAATACCATAAAAAACACCTGTTTCATTATCGCCTCCTATATAAATCCCCTTCTGAGCAACAGATAAATTATAAGCGCCGGGAATCGAATCATCCAGTCTTTCAAAATTCAGGACAAGGTTATTGCTACCCTTTGCTTTTGGAGTAATTTCCAAACTGAATCCGTAAAATTCTTTCAAATAGTCATTGAAGAACTGTACAGAGTTTTCGAGGCCGCTTCCTTCCAATACAATTTTAGTGGAAGGACTGATGGTGAAATCAGCCATAACGCGGGGCATTTTGACAGAAGCGGGTTGTGGAATTATGTTTACTTGACCAGTAACAGTAAAACTGCATAGTATAAAAGCAAAGAGGAAGCATTTCATTGCAATCGTATTTTGTTAATACAAACTTATTGTTTTCCGGTTTAGCGAAGGCACAATATTCGTAATTTAGCGCAGACCTCTTTTTATTTTTTAAAATTATTTAATTTAAATTGATTCTTACAGAGCAAGATTCTGATTTAGTCTGAATATAATCACCAGTTTGCAGATAATATAAATATCGATCAATGAAATACCTAATCAATATTTGTTTGCTATTGATTTTAATGAATTTCTCTTACGCTCAGAAAGATTCAATATCGTCCAGGGTTTATTTGCCCAATGGCTGGAGCCTTACACCCATTGGAAGGTCTATTCCATTGGGAGATTTACCCTTAAACATGGTGGTCTCTCCTTCAAAAAAATATTTGGCGGTAACCAATAACGGGCAGAGCGTTCAGACTATCCAGTTAATAGATCCTTTGAAAGAAAAAATCCTTTCAGAAATTACAATTCCGGAAAGCTGGCTCGGCCTGGCTTTCAGTCAGGATGAAAACTGGCTTTATGCTTCAGGAGGTAATGATAACCTGATTCTTAAATACAGGATTTCCGGGAATCAGCAGTTAATAGAAACCGATAAGATAAAACTTGGTGAAAAATGGCCGGTGAAAATTTCTCCCGCAGGCATCCAGCTAAATGACAAAACAAATACATTATACGTTGTTACAAAGGAAAATAATAGTCTTTTTCTCGTTGATCTGAAAAGCAAAAAAACAGATTCATTTTCCCTGGGTGCTGAAGCGTATACCTGTATTTTTTCAAAGAATAAAACAGAACTCTATATTTCCTTATGGGGCGGTGGGAAAATTTTGATTTTTGATATGCTGAAGAAAAAAATGACGGATAGCATTTTAGTTGGTGACCACCCTAATGATCTTTGTCTTTCCAGGAATGGAAATATACTTTTTGTCGCCAATGCAAATGACAACTCGGTTTCAGTGATCGATATCAATAAACGTAAGCTGCTGGAAACTCTGGACGCCGCCCTTTATCCCGGATCCCTCAGTGGGACTACAACCAACGGAGTAACTTTAAGCGAAGATGAACGAACACTTTACATTGCCAATGCCGATAATAACTGCCTGGCTGTTTTTGATGTGAGCCATCCAGGTTCCAGCAAATCCATAGGTTTTATACCAGTAGGCTGGTATCCAACGGGTGTAAAAACAATCGGAAACAAAATTTTTGTTACCAATGGAAAAGGGTTCAGCTCTTTTCCCAATCCCGGATATAAACCATTTGATACCAGCCACGCGAATATTTCATTTCAGCATGCAGCCGTTAAATCTGAATATATCGGAGGACTGTTTAAAGGAACACTTAGCATCTTTGCAGAACCTACCATTGAGCAACTGGCTAAATATTCCAGGATAGTATATGAAAACACACCCTATCATAAGGACAGAGAACTGACCGCCGATGGTGAAAAGGGTAATCCGGTCCCTATGCGAATTGGAGACGCTTCACCGATAAAATATGTTTTTTACATTATTAAAGAAAACAGAACCTATGATCAGGTATTGGGTGATTTGAAAGAAGGAAATGGTGATCCAGGTTTAGTTTTATTTGGAGAAAAAATTACACCCAATCTCCATGCACTCGCCAGGGAATTTGTATTGCTTGATAATTTTTATGTAGATGCTGAAGTCAGTGCAGACGGACATAACTGGAGCATGGGAGCTTATGCTAATGACTATCTTGAAAAAACATGGCCGACAGGTTATGGGAACCGGGGAGGAACTTATGATGCAGAAGGGAAGCGTGCCATTGCCAATAATAAGGGTGGTTTTATCTGGGATCATTGTTTAAGAGCCGGTATTAGTTTCAGAACATATGGTGAGTTCGCGGACGATTATAAGCCTAATATTCCTGTATTAAAAAACCATTATTGTACTTATTATACCAGCTGGGACCAGCATGTAAGAGACACAACAAGGGTGGGACAATGGAAAAGGGATTTTGATTCACTACTGGCCCATCATTCACTTCCTCGATTAAATACCTTGCGCATCATCAATGATCATACTGAAGGCCTGAGCAAAGGCAGACCAACACCATTTGCACACTGCGCAGATAATGACCTTGCGGTAGGCATGTTTGTAGATTACCTGAGCAAAAGTCCGGTTTGGAAGGAATCGGTTGTTTTTATTTTGGAAGATGATGCACAGGACGGACCTGATCACGTGGATGCCCACAGGAGTACAGCTTATATTGCAGGCGGATATATTAAAAGACATGCTGTTGATCATACAATGTATTCAACCACATCCGTTCTTCATACCATCGAACTCATTTTAGGATTTCCACCCATGAGCCAGTACGACGCAGCTGCGGAACCCATGTGGCGCTGCTTTTCGAACCAGCCCGATGCCTCAGCTTTTAATGCCAAACCACTTCAGACAAATATAAATGCAGTAAACACAATCGAAAATGCATGGCAGCGAAAAAGTGAAACCTTCGACTTTTCCAGGGAAGACCGGATCCCTGATCGACTCTTTACTGAAGTGATATGGAAAGCCGTTAAAGGAGAAAATTCTGTCGTTCCTGCTCCACGGCGGGCTGCATTTGTAAAACAGTCCGAAAAAAAGGATCACGATGATTGAATTATAATAACTTCAGTCAACTGGTTTATTTTAAAAATATCAATTAACTAAAAATCCTTTTTTATAAACTTACATCTCCAGGAAAAAGTAATAATCGTTACCGGCGGCGCCAGCGGGATAGGAAGAAGCATCGCGCTTTCCCTGGCATCCGAAAAAGCAATTGTTTGTATCGTTGATCATAACGGACAGGCATTCCCAGACATTTCAAAAGAAATGGAAGAAATAGGAGGAATGGCTTTCTGTTTACAGACCGAATTGACAAACAAGGATGCCTGCCTCCATGCTGTTACCCAGGTTTTCGAGAATTTTGAAAGAATAGACGGACTCGTAAATAATGCAGGGATTAATGACGGAGTAAGCCTTGAAAATGGAGATATTCAAAAATTTACCGATTCACTCGATAAAAATGTCGGGCACTACCATACGATGGCTGAGTTCTGTCTGCCTCATCTTAAAAAATCAAAAGGTATAATTGTAAATATCTGTTCGAAAACAGCTGAGACCGGCCAGGGAGGTACATCAGGTTATGCCGGTGCAAATGGCGTGCGTCTTGCCCTTACGGAGAATTGGGCAGCTTTGTTTCCAGCCACCGGTATCAGAGTAAATGCAGTTGTTGTTGCCGAATGCTGGACACCCCAGTATAAATGGTGGATCAGTCAACAGGCTAATCCGGAAGAGAAATTAAAAGAAATTACTTCCAAAATTCCATTGGAAAACAGGATGACAACCAGTGAAGAAATTGCAGATACCGTATTGTTTTTACTATCTCCAAAGTCTTCCGGCATCAATGGTCAATTGATGCATGTAGATGGAGGATACGTTCATTTGGACAGAGTTGTGGCTTTTTGATTTACCCAGATAGCGTAAAATGCAATAAATGCAAAACAGCTCATAGGTATTATAAATGCGATAGACATTCCCACGTGATCGGCCACAGCACCCATCAGTGGCGGGCAAAAAGCACCACCGGCGACTGCCATAACAAGGAAAGAAGAAGCCTTTTTTGTCAATGGGCCTAATCCCCTTATACCCAGAGCAAAAATGGTGGGGAACATCAGCGACATAAAAAAATACGCTGAAAAAAGAGCAATTACACTCGGCCATCCAAGACGAATCACTACGATAAAACTTAATATAGTATTAATGATCGCATAAACTCCAAGTAATCTCGCGGGTGCAATGAATTTCATCAGCCAGGAACCTGCCAGTCTTCCGATCCAGAAACATCCCATGCCACCTAATGCCAGAATAAGTGAAGCTGCCTGTTCTGGATTTTTTGGCTTGAATACTTCACCAAAACCACCAAGATGCTGCATCATGCCACTTACTGCTGCCTGTACTCCGTTAAGAGACTCCGTAACATAATTAATAAAAAAGGAATTGTAGCCTGTCTGCGCTGCTACATATAAAAACTGCGCGATTACTGCCAATACAAATCCCGGATGTTTAAAGAGTTCACTAAGTGTAGCGTTCTCAGCTATTCCTTCTTCGTTATCTTCTTTGATTGCCGGCAATTTAGTAAAAGCAAATATTACTGCCACTATAACTACTATGCTGCCAACATACATATACGGGGGTATCAGGGAATCAAAAGTTCCCGTGTTTCCTTTTTTTTCTGCGCCGAAAATAAACCATCCACCAAGTAATGGTCCCAGGATCCAACCCATTCCGTTGAAAGATTGGGCAATATTGATTCGACGTGCAGCACCTTCCTTAGGTCCCAAAACCGTAGTATATGGATTGGCTGCCGTTTCCAGGCAGGACAAACCGCAGGCAATTATAAAAAGTGCAATTAAAAAAGGAATAAACGCTACAAGTTTCGCAACAGGATAAAACAAAAACGCGCCTGTCGCAAATAAACTTAATCCCAGAATGATACCATTTTTATAACCGTAGCGCTTCATAAAAACTCCTGCCGGATATGCCATCGCCAGGTAACCGATATATAAAGAAAACTGAACAAAACCAGACTCGGCCTTGGTGATATGCAGCGTGTTCTGGAAATGTTTATCAAGTACATCCAGTAATCCGTGTGCAAAACCCCATAGTAAAAAAAGGCTGGTAACAAGTGCAAAGGGTCGGAGATAAGAACTGCCGTCTTCCGCCTGAAGCAGTTTATTTTTTTTGTTCATATCATTTATATAGTGGCCCGAAAGTTGCGCAGGCATGGTGATCAGATGAAAATGCGTTCCATGCTGAAGGCCGGAAAATTTTTTCCTCATCTACATTGTGCATATTGACTGGTATTCGGAGTATCGAAGCAAGTGAAATAAGATCATGTCCAATATGTCCATAACTGATAGCTCCATGGTTTGCGCCCCAGTTCGCCATTACAGAATAGACATTCCGAAAAGCTCCTGCACCCGTGAGACGAGGAACGAACCATGTGGTAGGCCAGGTTCTATCGGTTCTTTCATCGAGTATTTTATGAATATCCGGTGGCAGGTCAATCGTCTCTCCTTCGGCAATTTGCAATACCGGACCGATACCTTTTACAAGATTTAATCTGCACATGGTTACAGGCATGCCGCCTCTTGTTACAAATTTGGAAGAATATCCCCCACCCCTGAAATACCCGTTATTTGCAGGATACCATGTTGTTGCTTCCAGGCATTCCTCAGCCTCCCTACCACTTATTTCCCAAAAGGGTTTTAATGCAGGCTTGCCGTTTATGGTTTGTCTCCCACTTCCATCAAGAGTTGCTGATCCGGAATTAATGAGATGTATGAATCCATTTGCCGATTTACCTTCCGGCTTCCAGTTTGATACCCGCTTAGCGGACTCAGGGCTCCAGAAGGTTCTGACATCGGCGAAAATTTGGGCGGTATTTGTCAACAGGTAACCTAAAAGCATGCTGACACCATTTAGTGAATCGTTTTCAGTTGCTATCATAAACGGCGCCCTGATACCATTCCAATCGAAAGATGAATTGAGAATTGCTTCTGCAAAATCTCCGTTAGGTAAAAAATCCGTCCATTGTCTTTGACCCTGGAAACCTGATATAATCGCATTGTGACCAAAAGCTTCTTCCCCAAAGCCAAGTTTTTTAAGTCTGGGGTTCCCATTCATCAGGTCACGGATTATGATCGCCATCCGGACACAGAATTTCCAGTCATTATCTTTTTGTTCCCGGGTAAATTGCTTTTCTTTTTTATTAAAATCTTCTCCCTCATTGCAATGTTTTTTTGTCCAGGAAAGTGCTTTTTCAAATTCTTCTTCATCATAAATTTTCTTTTCAATTCTTCTAAGGATCTCGGAAGAATCTATGAACTCAGTCCGCATTCCTAAATATGTCTGAAAGAAATCAGGGTTTACCATGGAACCTGCTATTCCCATTGAAACTGATCCGATTGATAAGTAGGATTTGCCTCGCATGATCGAAGCAGCCAGTCCAGCCTTTGCAAAACTCAGTAACCGTTCCTGTACATCGCCTGGAATTTCCGGGTCACCGAGATCTTGCACATCTTTCCCATAAATACCAAATGCCGGAAGTCCCATCTGATTATGTGCAGCCAGTGTCGCTGCCAGATAAACCGCCCCGGGTCTTTCAGTTCCATTGAAACCCCAGATTGCTTTTGGAAGAACAGGGTTCATATCCATTGTCTCACTGCCATAACACCAACAGGGTGTAACAGAAAGTGAAACACCAACATTGACCGATTCAAATTTATTTGCACATTCAGCTGCTTCCACAACGCCTCCAATGCAACTGTCTGCAATTACACAGTTAACCGGACTGCCATCGGGATATCTGAGTACTTTTTCATAGAGTGCCGCTACATTCTTTGCCATTTGCATCGTGGTTTCTTCTAGCGATTCCCTCACGCCGCCGAGTCTCCCGTCTATAACAGGTCTGATCCCAATGGAAGGATATTTCATGGTAAAGTGTTTTTAATTTTTTCCAGTGTAACACCAAATTTTCTTTCCGCTATCACATTTAAGTCATACTCGCTGCCGGTAAAATGGAATACACTATGATTATGAATGAGTGAGTCTTCCGGTTTGAGAAATGCAGCGGGTGAAACACTTTCCAGTTCATAGAAAGGTCCGAGTTGACCCCCGGATGCAAGCGGACCATCATTGTATGCATTGACCGCATCACCACTGAAGGGAGGTTTCACTGTATTCCATTCCTGGTTTAAATATTTTGCATTGTTGTCAATATTAAATAATATAATAGTCAGTACTTTTTTTTCTGCGTCATAACTTCCGGCGATAACTTTCGCACGCGAAGGGTGAATGCCAAGTTTTCCCCTGCTCTTACCATCTGCTTTGAAAAAAATAATACTGTCAGAATATTTTATTCTGTTTGCAGGGATCTCTCCGAAATAATCTGTGGTAGCAGGTTTGGAAAGAGAATCTCCCATATGCGGGATAATGATGGTCGTCTGATTGGAAGGATTGAACATATCGAGGATCCAGATACAGGGCATACCCGTTTCGGCCGTCCATT
Source organism: Puia sp. (assembly GCA_035937535.1). Taxonomy (GTDB): domain Bacteria; phylum Bacteroidota; class Bacteroidia; order Chitinophagales; family Chitinophagaceae; genus Puia. The sequence continues at coordinate 138,763 of DASZHV010000016.1, forward strand.
CCCAACTGCCTTTATTGATCAGAGTATTTTCAGTTTCGTAACCAACGGCTCTTACTGAATCGGCTATGACAAGGTCCAATTTTTCAGTGATTTCCTTTCTGTCAAGGATTTTAATTTTTCGTCTAACAGTGGCCGTTAGTTCTGTACCCTGGTAATTTAAAAGTTTCATTTCTTTACTCATAAGCACAGAAACCGGGTCTTTACTGATTACTGACCAGGCTTCTGTGTCAAAGGCTGCAGGAGTTTTCCAGTCATCAAAATCCATCCGGGCTGACGGTTTAAAGAATAATGAGAATCTTCCTCCTTCCGGCCCCAGCCATAGACGATTCTCACCGCCATAGGCATTTATATGTTGGTCGACGCTGGTAGTAAACGCTTTATAATTCACCCACCCGAAACTATGCCCTCCGTTTCCCTCAGCAGTGGAAGTAAAAACTTTTGCCTGATATTTCGGAGAAACAATAATCTGAGCATTCCCTTCACCTGACTTCAACACGATTACGGAATCATATTTCTGTAGAAATTGAAGGTCATAACCAAATAAGCCTTCAGTATATTCAATATCATTATTGTGGGGGCTATTACAGGATGAGACAAGCATATATATCAGGGAAACATTTAAAAAAAAATTCATCATTCAACTTTAAGGACGGTTAAGTTAGGGAAAAATATTACTTTCTTTAAAGGATTCTTTTCCGGTTTATACATTTTAAGCGTGTATCTTATATCTGATGTATACTTGTATTTATCTGATTCAAATAATGGCAGTTAAAAAAAATATATACTTTTAGAACTTCAAAATAAATATCCTGGTTATGCGAAAAAGAATATCATTTGCAATAATACTCATCTCACTATTGTTGTTAGAAAATAACATGATGGCAAAAAATGGTTTCCCTGTAATTCAACCTATGGTGCCCAATGCCATTCATGATATCTATATTCCTTCGCCTTATGAAAATCAAAAAATCGGAGGAATTATCGGACTTCGAATGGGAATCAACCTCGATAAAAGATTATTGGAAATTGACCAGGAAACTATGCTATCCGGATTTTTATCCAGGCCTGGCAAGCAGGACTGGATTGGAGAGCATGTTGGCAAATACCTGGAAACAGCCTGCAATACCTGGCAGTATTCCCATAATCCGGATCTGAAAAAGCAAATGGATAATATTCTCCAGGCATTACTGGGCTCTCAACTCGCAGATGGTTACCTCGGAACCTATACTCCTGATAAATATTGGACAAGCTGGGATGTTTGGGTGCATAAATATGACCTCATCGGTCTAATAGCATATTATAAAACTTTTGGATCCCCACCTGCACTGGATGCGGCAAGAAAGATTGGAAACCTGATGATTAAAACATTCGGAAACAATCCTGGTCAGCTGGACATAATTTCTGCTGGCGAACACGTTGGGATGGCTGCAACCAGCATATTGGATCCAATGATTGAATTATATCGCTACACGGGTGAATCAAAATATCTTGACTTTACCAGGTATATTTTAGGAGCTTATAATCAAAAAAACGGTCCTAAGATTATTCAGGATCTGCTGCAGCTGGGGGCAGTCAATAAAGTGGCCGATGGCAAAGCTTACGAAATGTTGTCCAACCTGGTGGGAATTGTTAAACTTTATAAACTTACCGGAGAAAAGGATCTCCTTCAGGCAGTAATCATTGCCTGGAATGATATTGTCAGCAATAGGCTGTATATAACCGGAACAGCCAGCTCTTTTGAGATTTTTCTGGGAAAGGATGAACTGCCTGCTACAATTCGTGATAATATTGGGGAAGGCTGTGTTACTACCACATGGATACAAATAAATTTTCAATTGTTCACACTTACCGGTGAAGTTAAATACATGGACCAGATCGAGAAATCTGTATATAATCATTTGCTCGCAGCAGAAAATCCACAAACAGGCTGTGTAAGTTATTATACCTCACTAATGGATAAAAAACCTTATTCCTGTGATATTACCTGTTGCCTGTCCAGCGTACCAAGGGGCATTTCAATGATACCCATGTTCAATTATGGTCAACGGTCTGGCATCCCGACTTTTCTTCTCATGGAATCAACCGAAGTTGATGACTCCATCCTTACAAATAACAAAACAAAGATTGCCCTTTCCATAAAAGCCTTAAGTGACTTTCCAGCCAATGGGCGCATAGTCTATACTGTTAGTCCTTCCCAGACATCAGTCTTTCCGCTTTCTTTCCGGGTTCCCGGCTGGGCGACGACATTCACAGCTACAGTGAATGGTAAGAAATATAGTAATGAAGCTGAAGGCTACCTCAACATCAACAGATTATGGCAGTCTGGCGAAAAGATTATTATAGACTTTGATATACCTGTAAAAATTATTCACGGTGGTCATAATTATAAAGATTTTATTGCTTTTCAAAGAGGACCACAGATCCTTTCGGCCGACAGTTCCCTGAATCGCACATATCCATTCTTCATTCCGCAAAAACAGTTACAAAACACAAAAATAATATTGAATGATGACTTATCTGCATTGCCGGCTGGCTGGATCGGGAGCCAGGCTTATAGTTTCATAGAAAACAATGAATCCAAACTTGTACTCGTTCCCTTTGCAGACGCGGGACAGACGGGATCCAAAGCCCAGGTGTGGATACCTGTGAGTGAACATGATCTTAATGCGAAATTATGATCAGAATAAGTCCGACAATATAACAGACCAGCATAGTGCTTAGTATGACTTTCACTCCCTTGGCTTCTTTGAATTCTTTCCATACATAAATCCCCCAGATCGCCGCAACTACGGTAGCTCCCTGGCCCAATCCATAAGAAATAGCAGGTCCTGCTTTACCGGAAGCTATGATGCTGAATGACATTCCAATACACCAGATAATTCCACCCAGGATACCCGTTATATGATTTTTAAATCCGCCTCTGAAATAATCTTTATAACTGACGGGAGAGCCCGCAAACGGCCTCCGCATTAAAACTGTATTGAACAAAAAATTACTGACCAGGATTCCAATAGAAAAAAATACTATTGCAGTATATGGACTTAATTTACCTGCTTCGGGAATTGTAAAATCCGGAAACATGGAAACCGCAACATATTTATAGAACAAGCCCATCAACACCCCACTTAATATAGAAAGAATAAGACCTTTGGATGATGGGCTTTTATTTCCGGATTGCATTTTGCGAAATGCAAAAGCATTCAAAAGTATCGCAAGGACGATCAGTGTAACGCCTCCAAATAGCAAAACCTTATTGCCAAGCGGATGGTCTATATAATTCACTATAACACCAATCACCAACGCAAGCCCTATGCCGACAGGAAAAGCAACTGACATACCTGCAATTCCAATAGCGGCACAAAGCAAAATATTGGCGGCATTAAATATTATTCCCCCTGTAATGGCAGATAAAATATTTGTTTCACCTGCCTGTTTCAGATCGTCTATAAAACGCCTGCCTTCACTGCCGTAATTTCCCAGAGATATAGCAAATATGAGTCCCAGAAGGACAATACCGATTACATAATCCCAATAAAACAATTCAAAACGCCAGGACGATACTGCGAGCTTTTGCGTATTGGCCCAGGAACCCCAGCATAACATAGTAACAATACAGAAAAATACTGCCAGCGGATAACTTTCAATGATGAACATGCAATCGTTTTAAACGTTTATTAGGTTTTTTTATCATTAATAGTAAAAGCATCCACTTCATGTTTGTAAGGTATAGATGCCTGCGCGCCAATACGGGTTACAGATATAGCAGAAGCTTTACTGGCGAAAGCAGTGGCCTGTAAAATGTCTTTACCTTCTGATAAGGCCACGACTAACGCTCCATTAAATGTATCGCCTGCAGCAGTCGTATCAACAGCTGTGACCGGGCTGGCAGGGATATGTGTAAACACATTTTTATCCAATACAAGGGCTCCATTATTTCCGAGTGTTATAATAACTGTTTTCACGCCTCTGTCTTTGATTTTTTCAGCCGCTTCTTTTGCTGATTCCATATCGTGTACCCTGATCCCGCTCAACATTCCGGCCTCTGTTTTATTTGGCGTCAGGATACTAATATGACTGAGTAATTCGTCCGGCAGTGTGCAGGCAGGAGCCGGATTTAAAACGACCGGAATGTTTTTTTCAAACGCCATAGCTGCAGCACAGGAAACCGTATCCAATGGAATTTCCAGTTGCAATAGTATGATGGATGAATGAAAAATTAATTCCCTTGCATGCTCAAGTTCAGATGGTTTCAACGCCGCATTGGCACCTGATGCGACCGCGATACAATTCTCCGCATTCTTATCTACTATTATCAAAGCCACTCCTGAGGGAAGGTCTGGATCGGATATAAGAAAAGAAGTATTAATTCCTTCCTCCTTAAATAACTGGAGGGATTGACTGCCAAATATATCATCACCTGTTTTACAAATAAAACTAACCTTCCCTCCAAGTCTTGCAGCAGCAACTGCCTGGTTGGCCCCTTTTCCTCCTGGGTTCATAAAAAAGGTTCCCCCAATAATAGTTTCACCCGGTCCTGGAAGATGGTCAGCCTTTATGACCATATCAGTATTGGAGCTTCCAATAACGGTAATAGTGGGTTTCGTCATATGTGCTAATCGTTTCTAAAAATAAAATTGAATTGAATCTATGTCGAAATAATGATAATCTGACGATTTGCTAAAAAAAGAACGATCCTTTTAATAAAGAAATTTAACAGGCTGATTAACAATTGAAATTTCCCTCAAATAATAAATAAATTGTTTAATGCGTATCTTTTATTAAAATCTACATTGATCTTTCATAATACTTTATTTAATAAAAGGAAACTGGGCAACTTTTTATTGGCAACAATTCAGCTTTGTTTTTTATTCAAAACTGATTTGCAAGCTCAGGCGATTGGGTCAAAACCAAATCAAATCATTACAGGATTTGGATATTTGGACAAGGGTGACTCCGTTGAATTTGTATTTGGCCAGCAGAAAAATATTACCGTAAGCGGAGTAGTAGTTCTTTTAGAAAAAAGAATCAATGATATTGACCAGGTAAATGTCGCTGGTGATTTTAATGGATGGAGCCCTGATGCTGCTAAATATCAAATGAAAAAAGTAGATGGTAAATTATTTAAAATTACTGTTTGCAAAACGGAAATCGGTAAAAAAGGTGAATTAAGGCAGTTTAAATTTGTATTGAATCATAAGTATTGGGTGGAACCTCCGGAAGAAGCTCAGAATAAATTCACTGGTAAGGATGGATACACAAACCTTACACTTAGACTTTAAATATTTTAGGATTTATTTGTTACCCTTAAAAATAAATACATTTGACAGGATTCTTAAAGAAATAGAGTATATGATTCACGGATCTTTAAAAACTATAAAAATATATTTCTCTGTCCTCACTATTCTGTTTATGGGAATGATGATTCCAGGTTTTTCACAGGTGAAACACCACATAATAAAGGGAAAACATAATAAATATGCAGATTCTATTCTTGTTAGGGGAGATACCTCCATGCCTGTTCTGATAAATAAAATAGAAAATTATTCGTACACCATAGATCACACAAATTTTCTTTTCAAGGACCCTTTGGATCTCTCGCCAATATATTCAGATCTTGACCAGCTCGAAAAGCGACTGGATGGATTTAAATCCAGACTCGAACAAAAGAGTAATCAAATGAATTTGCGCAGCATTAACAGCGGTGCAATTTTGTTGTATGAGATTGCTGATAAATTAGATGAGTATAAGGACCTGTTATCTAATTATAGTAGCCAACTCACCCAAAGTAATGCCCAAGTAAAAAAAATAATTCATGATTCAACTTTGAAAATGCGGTTGTCAGACTCAGTTCTGGTGGATCAGGTTCAGGATTTGCTTATTGAAGGGAAAGCCCTTGATTCCACACAATTACAGATTTTGGGCAGAGTGAATTTATTAAAGAACCATGTTTCGATTACCCTGCTACAGGCAAATGATATCATTTCTGATATGAACTATCTCTCTCTTTCCAAGAAAATGTCTATGTGGGGAAGAGAAGAAACTCCCTTGTTTGAAGCCCACCAATCAGTATATGCCCAAACACTTCCGGAAGTTCTGCGAATGACAATGCAGCGCTCAATAAAAATCATATCCACCTACTTGTCCGGAAAGTGGAAAATCCTATTTTGGAGCCTGTTGGTCTTTATTTTCCTTTTTATCTGGAGCATCACAAATCTTTGGAAGATAAAAAAATTAGAAAATTACGAAACTCTGCTTTTGCCTGTTTATTTCTTAAAAAGAAGTATTCTGGCTGGATGCCTTTTCGCATATTTTACCTATTCTCCGTTTTTTTTCGCCAACCCGCCCATGTCATATTTGCATTTTATAGGGTTATTACGCTTGTTCACCCTTTGTTATTTACTATATCCTGTCCTCCCAAAGAAATCCAAAATTCTGGGTTTAGCTCTTGCAATTTTGTGGATATTATATGCTTTAGATGACCTGCTGCTTGAACCTGCTTTCGCCGAACGCTGGATCTTATTTTTTGCAGGAATTCTATTGATAATTATATGCATCAGACTTATAGTGGACTCAAAACCTCAGTTTCTTTCTATAAAAGAATCTCCCGCCACGAAAGCTGTTTTATTTGTTACAATAACTTTTGGAATACTTTCAGTCGTTTTTAACATAATCGGACGACTTTCATTAGCTAAAATTTCCGGGATCACCGCAATTCAGGCTATCATATTAGGAATAACCCTTAAAGTATTTTTTACGATTGTCATTGAATCCATATACTTGCAATTCAAGGCTTTTTCCCGAAGCCGCTTTTCCAACTTTTTTAACTTTAACGAACTGTATTCCAAAATAATCCGGACTATCTGGATTTTGGCTGTACTGGTTTGGACCATTTCGCTGATCCGCAACCTTACCTTTTACGATGATATGGTAAAGTCTGTGAACGATTTTTTAGCTACCCAGCGAAGCATCGGCAGCATGGTGTTCACCTTTAAAAGTGTTGTCGTTTTTATTTTTATTATCTGGATTTCCTTTGTTTTTTCAACTATAATAAACTTTTTCTTTGGAACTGATGCCCTTTCGGATTCAAAAAAGAAAAGCAAAATCGGATCCATGATGCTGCTGATTCGGTTAACCATCTGGATCCTAGGTTTTTTAATTGGAGTATCAGCGGCAGGCATTCCGTTGGATAAACTTTCGCTGATGATTGGTGCTCTGGGCGTTGGTATTGGATTTGGTTTGCAGAACATCGTTAATAATCTGGTTTCAGGAGTTATACTGGCGTTTGAAAGACCCATCCAGGTAGGGGATTTGATTGAAGTCGGAAACAAGTCTGGTACAGTGAAGGAAATTGGAGTCAGGTCCAGCAAAATAAGAAGTGCTGAAGGGGCAGATATCATAATTCCCAATGGAGATCTGATTTCGCAACAATTGATTAACTGGACTATGCATGATAATACAAAGCGAATGGATTTTATGTTATCCCTTCCTTATCCATCTGATATTGAAAAAATTAAATCGTTGATATTAGCACAATTGGAGAAAAATGATGATATTTTACATACTCCTATGCCGTCGGTGAATATTCAGGAATTTGAACCCACTGGAGTTGAAATTAAGATCATGTGGTGGATTCCTGATTTGACAAAAGCAGGTTCTGTTCGTAGTAAAGTGATGGAAAGTATTTATGAAACATTGAATAGTGCGGGAGTGGTTTTTGAGAATCCACCAAAGTAATGAAGATTATATTTTATAATGACTCAATTATAAAGTATTTCAATGAGTTAAATACCTGCTGTGATCCTTTTAGGAGGGCCGCCAAAAGAAAACTAAATTATTCTCTTTTGTATAAATACTCTCCCCGAACCAGATTTCAGATATTTTTCAAATTCAAACGCTTAATACTTATTGGTAAAGGCAGAATATAAAACTAGCGAAGCGGGCAGTCTTAATTTTGTGGCAGGAACGTATCCATTTAAATGCCTTTGCATTCGTTCTTTCAAATCACTTGCGCAACCTACATAGGTCAAACCATCTGAACATTGTAAAACATAGACATATTGCATGAGTCTTTTTAGTTCATACAAATTAATATTAAGATGTTCCAAATAAATAAGTGAATTCTACCTGTAATCTGCGTTAACGCACTTTTAAAATAAAAAGCCAGCCTATATATTTGATAGGACGGCTTTTTTATTTTATCAACTAATTATCATCGAAGTCGCTTTCGCTTCTTCCTGCGGACTTTATCCGCCGAAGGTCACTTCAGCGACCGAAGGCGGAGAGGGAGGGATTCGAACCCTCGATACAAGTTTAAGCTCGTATAACGGTTTAGCAAACCGGCCCTTTCGGCCACTCAGGCACCTCTCCATTGAAAGCGTAAGGCATAACGCTAAAAGCTTAACACCTTAAGGGGATGCAAAAATAAAGATTAAATGAACAGGTTCCGCATTTTTAGGAGTCTAAACAAAATCCCATAGATCAAAACAATAAAAAGACCCGCTAAGAGTTAAATGCCCGGTCCATTATCTGTTAAAACACCCTCATGAAAACATTTCTGTCGGCTGTATTTGAAAACACAGGTCCTCTTTCAAAAAAGCTTTTGTTTTCCTGTTTTATAGCCGGCTATCTCCTGGCAACCCTGTTATTCGCTTTTTTCAGGCCCCAGGTTCATCATATTATTAATTCAATTCTTCAGGGATTATGAATTTATTGATGGCCATACTTAACCTCATTCAAAGAGACAGGAAAAGATCCATCGCTCTTTTTGAACTCAGGAGGAAAATCTACCATTCGAGGCTTAAGGCATAAAGCTTAAGGCTCAATGCGAAAGCTGAACGCAAATCATAAAAATAAAAAACCCACACTAAGTGGGCCTTTTTTACTTTTTACTTTTTACTTTAATATCACATTGCTGCAAGCTGCACTTTCTGTTGCAATTCAGTTACGTTTTCGCGGAATAAACTATCAGTATCCATCAGGTCTTTCACCGTCTGGCAGGAATGAATGACAGTTGTATGATCCCTTCCTCCAAAATGCTCACCTATTGTCTTCAATGAATTCTTAGTAAATGCTTTTGCCAGGTACATCGTGATCTGTCGGGCCTGCACAATTTCCCGTTTCCTCGTCTTTTGCAAAAGTTTATCGTAGGGCAGATCAAAGTATTCGCAAACCATACGCTGGATGGTTTCTATAGTTATTTCCTTACTGCTCGTTTTAACAAAATTTCTCAATACTTTCTTCGACAATTCCAGGTCTATTTCTCTCTTGTTAAGCGAAGACTGTGCCAGAAGGGATATCAATGCGCCTTCCAGTTCGCGAACGTTGCTGTTAATATTATATGCCAGGTATTTTACAACTTCCTTGGGCATTTCAAGACCATCATTCTTCATCTTACGTTCAAGGATTTCAATCCGGGTCTCATAGTCCGGAACCTGGAGGTCGGCACTGAGTCCCCAGCGGAAGCGACTCAACAGTCTTTCCTGAACCCCTTCCAGATCCTTCGGTGGTTTGTCCGAAGTCAGAATCAATTGCTTTCCGCTCTGGTGCAGGTGGTTGAAGATAGCGAAAAATGCATCCTGGGATTTTTCTGCCCGGTTAAAGAACTGAACATCGTCAATGATCAGTACGTCAACCATCTGGTAAAAATGGATGAAATCATTGATTGCATTATTACGGCTGTGATCTATAAACTGATTGATGAATTTTTCAGAACTGACGTATAAAACCACTTTATTATGAAGAGTCCGGCGCACTTCGTTACCTATGGCCTGCGCGAGATGGGTCTTCCCAAGTCCGACCCCCCCATAAATAACCAGCGGATTGAAGGAATTGGCGCCTGGTTTTTCCGCAACAGTCTTTCCCGCCCGGCGGGCTACCCGGTTGCAGTCACCTTCTATAAAAACGTCAAAGGTATATACAGGATTCAGCTGGGAATCGATCTGCATTTTCTTCAGGCCGGGTATAACAAAAGGATTTTTCACCGGGTTGTTAATGATAAGGGGAAAATCCATTTCGTTATTCGAGATCGTCTTGTAAGTATGTGCGGGTACATCCATTGTTAATGGTTTGTTTTGTTGATTGCCACTGTCTACCATGATCCGGTATTCAAGTCTTGCATCTTTTCCCAATATCCTACGCAAAGTTTTTGCCAATAAATTCACATAGTGTTCTTCCAGGTACTCATAAAAAAACTGACTTGGGACCTGGATAACCAAAACGTTCACTTTCAACTCAACCGGACGGATGGGTTCAAACCATGTTTTATAATGCTGCCACTCAACGATATCTTTTATGATCTCAAGACAATTGGACCAGACTTTTTCAAAGGTTTTCGGCATTACAAAAAAAGCAGTTTAAGGCTGGTTAAAAATCTGTTTTAAAATGTGATTTTCTTAGGATTTAAAAGGTTAAAATTTTTGCAGGGGGACGAATATCAAGATTAATTTCTAAATAAAAAATTTTTTATTAATTGTTACGTTCGGAGAGCCTTCAGAAGCATAGAGGACATAAAAAATAATTTCTTCAGTAATTAAAAATGAACTAATTGGCTGTTAAATAGCAGTTGTCTAATTAACCCGAACTTCGTCCGTCTATACTTCGTGGCGGACATCTGTAATCCGCCTTACCCCGGTTAAGGTTATTAAGAGAAAGATCAACAAAACATAATAGGGACGCAGGTTTAGAGAGAAATAGAATGGAGAGGCGGATAATAGAAATTGATGATTTAAAATATTTCTCCATATGATGTTATTGTGACGCGATTGAAGATACAGATATTTTGACAGCATTTTGTTTTAAGCAAAGCTTTTTTAAAAAAAAATTTAGCCCCTATTGGAAGCTTGAAATTGACCGGTGAGTAAAGCGCGGTGAACCAGTTAGTTCAGAGAAACTACCTGATCAAAAATTACACTGAAAATTTTTTTTGAAATTTACTTAGCATAGTTTTACGAACCAGAAAAATTTTTAGTACTTTCTGCAAGTCCCCCTTATCCAGGATGCAAAAAAAAATTCAGATAAAAATTCCGGTGAGCGGGTCGGGAAATGAACAACTGGTCAAAAGCCTTCTGGCTAAAGAAGCAGGTTGTTCAGAAAATAACATCTCGGGTTTTATTCAGCTTAAAAGATCCCTGGATGCACGTTCCAAATTTCCTCAAATACTTATTACTGCATCTGTATTTATTAATGAACCTTTTCAGCCAAGGGCTCTAACTCAACAACCGATTCTGGATGTTTCACAAGCGAATAAATCCGTTATAATTATTGGTGCTGGACCTGCCGGTTTATTTGCTGCACTCAGTCTGATACGTTCTGGTGTCAGGCCCATCATCCTGGAACGAGGTAAGGATATCCGGGCCCGTCGCAGGGATCTTGCTATGCTGAATAAAGAGGGCTTTATCAATCCGGAAAGTAATTATTGTTTCGGTGAAGGGGGTGCAGGTACTTATAGCGACGGCAAACTCTATACAAGGAGTAATAAACGGGGTAATATCCATCGTATTCTGGATCTCTTCGTCCGTTTTGGCGCCGGGGAAAACATTCTCTTCGAAGCCCATCCCCATATTGGAACCAATAAACTCCCAGGCATCATAAGCGCTATGCGCGATTATATCATTGGATGCGGCGGGGAAATACATTTTAATAAAAAAATGACCGGCTGGTCTGAACACCGGGAAAAAATAACTGAAGTTCAAACAGCAGACGGCGACCGTCTGCATGCAGACGCAGTAATATTGGCAACGGGCCATTCCGCCCGAGATATATTTCGATTGCTTAATCAGAATAAAAAGGAAATACAGGCCAAACCATTTGCTCTGGGTATACGCGTGGAACATCCTCAGGAACTCATTAATTCCATTCTGTATCATTATGTGCGCGAGCTGGGTCCCCATATACCTGGATTGCCACCAGCTGCCTATCAGCTCGTCCATACCGAAAATAACCGCTCAGTCTTTTCATTTTGCATGTGCCCAGGCGGTATAATTGCTCCTGCAGCTACTAATGAAGGAGAAGTCGTGGTCAACGGGTGGTCGCCATCTAAAAGGAATAACCCTTTTGCAAATTCCGGCATCGTTGTAAATATTGTAGAGAAAGACTGGCGAGCCTGGTCAAAATACGGTCCTTTGGCAGCCATGTATTTTCAAGCTTCCGTGGAACAAAAGTCATACAATTTGGGAGGTGGTTCTTTTAAAGCCCCGGCGCAAAGAATGACAGACTTTGTAAAGGGCATAATTTCTACATCATTGCCCTCCTGTTCTTATACACCTGGCATCGAATCCGCAGATGTTCCTTCAGTGTTTCCAAAATCTATAGGCCGCAGCCTTCAACAAGCTTTTCCTGCATTTGGTATAAAAATGAACGGTTATTTTACACAGGAGGCAGTTATTGTTGCAACAGAATCCAGAACTTCATCCCCTGTGCGTATTCCCAGGGATGATAAAACCCTGGCACACCCACAAATAAAAAACTTATTTCCCAGTGGCGAAGGAGCCGGTTACGCGGGTGGCATCATGAGTGCTGCCATGGATGGTGAGCGAGTAGCCGAAAAAATCGCAGAAATTTTTTCATCCAAACCGATTATTCATGTCAATGCTTGAACTCGCCCACCTGAAGAAATATTTTGCTACTCAGAAAGCTGTAGACGATATCAGCTTTACGGTGGAAAAGGGAACCATCTTTGGATTACTTGGCCCCAATGGCGCGGGTAAAACAACACTTATCAGGATGATAACCGGAATTTTTTACCCCGACGAAGGAAATATTCTCCTTAATGGGAATAAATTCAAGGCTGACGAAGATTCAGCGCGCATCGGATATATGCCTGAAGAAAGAGGCCTTTATAAAAAAATGAAAATCGGTGAACAGGCAATTTATTTTGCCAGACTGAAAGGACTTACAGCTTCCGAAGCAAATAAACAGGTAAAAGACTGGTTCGTTCGTTTTGAAATGCAGTCATGGTGGAATAAAAAAATAGAGGACCTCAGTAAGGGAATGGCTCAAAAGCTCCAGTTTGTTATAACCGTTTTACATAAACCTGAACTTATCATACTGGATGAGCCATTTAGCGGACTCGACCCGGTTAATGCCAACCTGATCAAAGATGAAATCTTCAGGCTGGCTGCAAATGGTTCATCTATTATCTTCAGTACCCATAGAATGGAACAGGTTGAGGAAATATGTAATCAGATTATCCTGATAAATAAAGGCAAAAAAATTCTGGACGGTACAGTAGTTAATGTAAAACAGGAATTCAAAGAGAATCTTTTCAGGATCACGGCGAATCCGCTCCCGGCGCATTTTCCCGAAGACCTTTTCGAAGTGCTTTCAAAAAAAGAGGAAAGCCTTACCATTCGGATAAAAAATGGTCATACGCCCAATGAAGTGCTGCGATATTTTATTGACCAACAATCGAACGTGTCGGCTTTTACAGAATTGCTTCCATCCTTAAATGAAATTTTTATCAAACTGGTGGAAGGCACTTCCCTTTCCCGCCAGTTTCAACCCATTCAATCTTAAGCAATGAATAAGATCGGCCTGATCATCCGCAGGGAATACATTACGCGGATTAGAAATAAAACTTTTTTAATCTCAACCTTTCTTTTGCCAATTATAATCGTACTAGGCATCGCGGGTACCGTATACCTCGCCATCAAGGGCAAGACCAATCACCGTATTGCTGTTTCGGACCAGAATGGTTATTTCAAGGATTATCTGAAAAGTGATTCTTCCATATTCTTTGATTTTTCCCCGGGTATTGACACTTTAAATTATGCAGAAAAAAATTGCAGTGCTGTATTAATCATTCCTGTACTCAACGAAGGACAGAAAACAATCTATCGACTGAAATACAAAAAACAGCTGGGACTTACCAATGTCGACGACCTGGAAAAACGAATTAATTCTGCGATTACGGATCATATGATATTCACTAAAACGAATATTTCGAGAAGTCGTCTCGATTCCATCCGGGCAGCTTCAGATCTCGGAGAATTAAAAACTTTTTCTGATGAAGGGAAAAAATCGCAGGCTTCCAGCCAGGGATTATCATATGCCATTGGTTATACATGCGGATTCCTGATTTACCTGCTTACATTTATTTATGGAGCCATGGTGATGCGGGGAGTGAGCGAAGAAAAAACAAGCAGGGTGGCAGAAGTAATTGTAAGTTCCGTGAAACCGTTTCCATTAATGGTCGGAAAAATAATCGGCATCGGGGCGGTAGGACTAACACAATTCCTCCTCTGGATCGTATTGGGTATTGTACTCTTTACTGTGGCTCAGGCTTTTTTACCACATGAATTATTACAGGAAGTTAATAATATTCAACAGGCAAATGCCATGGGCAATGCTCAGATGGCACAGTCCAGCGAAGCTGCTCGTCAAATATTTGAATTTAAACAATCCGTACAGGGCACAAACTGGATTCTTATCATCAGTTGCTATATTTTTTATTTTACCGGGGGATATTTATTTTATGCTTCACTTTTCGCTGCTGTAGGATCTGTTGTAAATGAAGATCCGCAGGAAGCACAATCTCTTTTACTCCCAATCACCATGCCCATCATCTTTTCATTTATTATTATGTCCATTGCAATCCAGGATCCTGGCGGATCACTTGCCGTATGGGCCAGTATGATCCCTTTCAGTTCACCCATTGTAATGATGGCAAGGATCGCATATGGCGTGCCAACTACTGTTCCCTATTGGCAACTTTTATTAAGCATGGCCCTGCTGGCAGGCGGATTTTTATTGACAACATGGATGGCTGGAAGAATTTACAGGACCGGTATTCTAATGTACGGTAAAAAACCAACATGGAAAACGATGTGGAAGTGGGCGTTTAAGGCTTAAAGCGTAACGCTTTACTGCGTTAGCTTAACCGGCGGTGTGCTGACAGAAGCACTGGAAAAATAATAAACCCTTTTACGAGAGAATGGAAGAAGCGCATCATTTTGAGTTCCGCGCGCGATGGTAATTCCGATAAATGCATTACAGGGAAAAGGAGAGAGATCATTTTTTGTTAAATAATAACTGCCATTATCAGGAACTGTCATACTAATAGTAGAAATATTAGCCGGGAGTGTTGAATCTGATCTTTTGCTGAGTGCACTGAAATAATATAACTGGATCAGGACATTTCCCCAGGTATTTTGATTGTCAGGCGTCCATTGTAACTGGAGCCCCTTACTAACGGACAGGTTACTTGGAAATTCAGTAATCGTTCCGGAGAGTTGTTTGGGAACATAAACAGAACTGGTTACTGTATCTGCTTCATCTGTGCCACGAATAGTTACCAACACCTTAGTTCCGAAAAGCTGGGTGCCTTTATTGATTTCACCTGACGTAAAATTATAATTATATGTAGAATCCTGACCCGGTTCGATGACCTGGTTATTCACAGATAATGTCCTGACAACGGTTACCTGGTGGTTATTACTGTCGATGAATGCAGCACTTACACCAATATGTAATTCTTCGGTGTCAGTATTACTGAGTACCTGATTGGCATTGATCAAAACGTAATTATAAACAGTACTGTTCTGTGTACCGAACCAGGTCCAGTTATTTACAGGATTTGACGCTTCTTTATGGCAGGACACTAAACAACCTGCACTTATAAGAAGCAGCAAAGGTTTATTCATCCCGTGGGCTTGAGTTGTTACATAAATATAGTTTTTTATAAAGAATTAAAAAAAACTAACTACCCACCGGTCTTACCTTTAAAATTATGGAATTCTCCAACTCAATTACCCGTTTATTCCGAATACGTTATCCCATAATCCAGGCTGGGATGATCTGGAACAGTGGCTGGCGCCTGGCTTCTGCGGTGAGCAATGCCGGGGCTCTCGGCATGATCGGCAGCGGAAGTATGCACGCCGATATTTTAAGAGAACATATCCAAAAATGCAGGGCTGCTACTTCTAACCCATTTGGGGTGAATATACCCCTGATGTATCCGGATATTCAAAAACATATGAAAATCGTATTGGAAGAAAAAGTTCCTATAGTATTTACTTCAGCCGGTAACCCGTCTATCTGGACCGGCGTCTTAAAAGAAAATGGTATCAAAGTGGTACATGTGGTGAGCAGCAGCCGGTTTGCCCGTAAAGCAGAAGAAGCAGGATGTGACGCCGTCGTAGCTGAAGGTTTTGAGGCGGGAGGTCATAATGGCCGTGAAGAAACTACTACTATGGTGCTGATCCCATCGGTCGTGGATGCTGTGCAGGTTCCTGTAATTGCAGCCGGGGGAATAGGAACCGGAAGGCAGATGTTTGCTGCCATGGCACTGGGAGCCTGCGGCGTTCAGATCGGTACCAGATTTGTCCTGAGTGAAGAAGCATCATCCCATCCTGATTTTAAGAATTATGTCCTGAAATCCGGAGAGGGTGATACCATGTTAACCATGAAATCCCTGATGCCCGTAAGAATGCTCAGGAATGCATTTTTTAAACAGGTAGCCGCAGCGGAACAGTCAGGAGCTACTGAAGAAAATCTCAAGGCGTTGCTGGGCAAAGGAAGAGCAAAAAAGGGCATGTTTGAAGGGGACCTGGAAAGTGGGGAACTGGAAATCGGACAAGTTAGTTCCCTGATAAAAGATATCCTCCCTGCGGGGGGAATTATAGAAAATTTATGGTTTGAATTTAGGAAAACCTGGACCGAACCTTTATCTTGTAAATTGCAAATCACATGAAAATTTCTTTTTACCTCATATTTTTCGTGTTCACCTGTTTGGTTTCATGCGGACTATATGCCAGTGATGGAAATCCTGAACCTTACCTGATCAAAGGACAGGTACTGGATGCAGTTACAAAAAAGCCTGTTTCCGGTGTGGTGGTTTCTGCTATGGTTCCCGGGGATCAGACTTACAAAGAAGCTGTCACAGATGTGGACGGTTACTACTTTTTCAAACAACTTCCCTCTTGTCACGTTAACCTTCGATTTGAGAAAAAAGGTTATCAGAAATACAAATACCAGGAACTGATCGAGATCCAGGAAAAGAAAACCGTGAAGGTAAATGTCGAAGTTTCACCCGATGGCAATTCAGAACTTCAGCCAGATGATTCGGAATATCCTTTGCTGAGGATTTTAGGGATGAAGTAATATCGATGACCGTTAGCAGTTGGCCGTATTTTATTTTGATTTCCACACTCCCATACTCCCATACTCCCAAACTTTATCAGCTTTCTCCCAAATCAATCTCGGTATTATCCCCAATATTAAGGCTCCTGCTTTCACCCTTCACTTCCGTATCGCTGCCGATAAGAGAATGGGTTAACACAATATCTGTAAGGTTGGCGAAAGATCCGATGATAGAATCTTTTAATATCGAATAATTGATTGATGTTTTTTCACCGATGGCCACATTAGGACCGATAATAGAATTTTTAATAGTACAGCCCGAGGCAATATTGACAGGATGAATTACAATTGTATTTTCCAGGTTATGATCCGGCGCTATATTACTTCCGAATTTTTTCAGCAGCTTGGCGTTTGACTCCAGCAGGGTTTCCTTCTTTCCGGCATCAAACCAGTTCTGCACTTTGAAGGACTCAAATTTCACACCGTTAGTAATCATGCATTCAATTGCGTCCGTCAAATTGTATTCACCATAACTTGTGAGCTGATTTCGGATATTATTTTCAAGACAAGAAAACAGGGCTTCCGTTTCGCGAATCTTGTAAATACCTACCAACGCCATATTTGATTTGGGGATCTGTGGCTTTTCTACTACCCGGCTGATGATTCCGTCTTCTTCTATTTCAGCCACACCAAAATCACGCGGATCATCTACCCTTTTTACTCCCAGCATGGATACTGGTTTATCAAGGATTGGCTTGATATCATATTCGCAAATTGTATCACCCAGAACGATGAAAATTTCATCCAGTTCCACCAGCTCCCTTGTTTGAGAAATCGCATGACCAATACCATGTCTTTCCGTCTGAAAAACAAAACTTGTTTTCAGATGAGGGTATTTGTCTATAACATAATCCTGAATTTTTGTCCCCAGGTAACCGACAATAAAGATAAATTCTGAAATGCCACCTTCAAGTAACTGATCTACGATAATACTCAAAATCGTTTTTCCGGCTAGCGGAATCAGCGCCTTTGGCTGTGTGTATGTATGGGGCCTTAATTTAGTACCAGCACCTGCTACGGGAATAATTGCTTTCATATTCAGTATTTGCCGCCCAGCTAAAACAAAACTTTTTCGTCTTGTGCCGAAATGATGGCTGATCCTGTTGCGGTAAAGTTCAAGAAAAACAATCAAACTAACGAAAATTCTATTTTCTGTCTTAAATTAAATGTTTCAAGTCAATTTATAAATATGAAAACCCTGTTCCCGCTTTTACTTTTACATTTTATTTTTATCAGCGGGTTCGGCCAGTCAGCAGTAAACCGGATTGATTCTCTCATGAAATCGTTGTACCAAGACAATTCCCCTGGAGCCGTGATTGCAATAGAACATCACCATAAAATAATTTTGAAAAAAGGTTATGGACTCACTGACATTATTTCGCAAAGACCTATTTCGGCGGATGATAATTTTAATATCGGGTCGCTTACCAAACAGTTTACTGCTTATGCATTACTCGATCTATACTATAAAGGAAAATTTTCGATCAATGATACCATAGGGAAATTCTTTAAGCTCCCTGCCCCGCTGGCTGGCATCAGGATAAATCATCTGCTCTGCCATGCATCGGGAATTCCTGACCATTATAATTTAACCGATACAAATAAAGTAAAACATGCAACAGACAAAGATGTGCTGGTAGCTCTCCAGGGTGCAGATTCTCTTTATTTTATTTCGGGTACACGTTACCGTTATAGTAATACGGCATATTGCCTTCTCGGCCTGCTTATAGAAAAACTCAGTGGTATGACATACCCGGACTACCTCCAGAAGCAAATATTCGGTCCCCTCGGAATCAGGGATGCTACTGTATTCCAGATAAACCGGCCCATTCCCCGGCGGGTTACTGGTTATGACCTCGCAAAAAATGGAAAATTCATCAGATCAGATGCAGGGGAATCTATTTTCTTTTCAACGGAAGCAGATGGCGGAATCTATATTTCAATGAATAATTACATGAAATGGTGTGAAGCTATCGAGACGGGAAAATTTTCACATACGAATATGATTCATTATTCCTGGCAGGGCCACACTTACATTGGAACCCACAGGGGTTTATGGTACGGATGTGGATGGTTTATTCAGAAATCAAATGATGGACCGCCCCCGGGAATTATTTACCATACAGGTTTTAATGGAGGTTTCAGGACAGTTATTTTTATGATCCCTTCGCAGGAATACTGTATAAGCATGTTTTCAAACCGCTCTGATATAGATCTGGAGATCCTGGTTTCCAGGATCAATAATATCCTTTCAGTTGATGATAATTCTTTCATCAAATCTGGACCGCTTGAATCTTTTATTCATAGTTGGCCTATTTTTGCGCCATGCAAAGAGACCAGATCGTTTTCGACCTCATTCAAAAAGAACTTGAACGCCAAAGACATGGCGTTGAATTGATTGCCTCCGAAAATTTTACTTCCATTCAGGTGATGCAGGCAATGGGAAATGTGATGACCAATAAATATGCAGAAGGTTACCCCGGCCGGCGTTATTATGGCGGATGTGAAATCGTAGACCAGACAGAACAACTGGCCATTGACCGCCTGAAGAAAATTTTCGACTGTGAATATGCCAATGTACAACCTCATAGTGGCGCACAGGCCAATGCAGCTGTTTGCCTTGCCGTGCTTCAGCCTGGTGATAAAATACTGGGCCTCGACCTGAGTATGGGCGGTCATCTGACCCATGGATCTCCTGTGAATTTCTCTGGCAAACTTTATCAGCCCCATTTTTATGGCGTGAAGAAAGAAGACGGCCGCGTGGATTATGATAGCATGGAAAAAGTTGCAATGGCCGAAAAACCTAAGATGATCATCTGCGGTGCTTCGGCTTACAGCCGTGACTGGGATTATCCCCGGATCCGGCAGATAGCAGATAAAGTTGGCGCTCTCGTAATGTGTGATATGGCGCATCCTGCCGGTCTCATTGCAAAACAATTATTAAGTTCTCCTTTTGAATATTGTCATTTTGTAACTTCTACCACTCATAAAACACTACGTGGTCCGCGGGGTGGCATCATCCTGATGAAGAAGGATTTTGACAACCCATTCGGATTAAAAGATAACAAGGGAAATATCCGTCCCATGAGCAACCTGATGGATATGGCGGTTTTTCCTGGCATACAGGGAGGTCCGCTTGAACATGTCATTGCAGCAAAAGCTATCGCCTTCGGAGAAATTCTAACAGACGAGTTTACTGAATATGCGAAACAGATTATAGTGAACGCCCAGGCCATGAGCGCCTGCTTCACAAAAAAAGGATACGATATCGTATCAGGCGGAACAGATAGTCATTTACTGCTGATCGATCTGAGAAATAAAAACATCAGTGGGAAAAAAGCCGAGATCGCTTTGGGCAAAGCAGATATCACAGTAAATAAAAACATGGTTCCTTTTGATGATAAAAGCGCCTTTGTTACTTCCGGAATCCGTGTTGGTGTACCTGCCATCACTACCCGGGGCATGAAAGCAGGAGATATGAGCGGACTGGTGGATTTTATTGATGAAGCAATTCAACGCACGGATGATGAAGTGGCACTTGGTGAAATCAGAAAAAAAATAAATGCCTATATGAAAACATTTCCACTATATCCGGAATGGTAAAGAACGCCTAATGCGAAACGCTTAATGCTTAACGCTTAAAAAATTAGAATATGATACAAAGAATGCAATCTGTATGGCTCCTCTTCGCTGCCATTTGCGCTATCCTTTCCATCAAATATTCTTTTTATAGCGGGAATATAGATACTCCAGGACAACCGGTAAGTTTTCAATATCTGACTGCAAGCTTTGATATCTGGATACTCATCACCACGATTGCAATGGTCTGTATTGCTGTAATTGATATTTTTCTTTATAAAAACAGGAAACTTCAAGGGCGCCTCGCGATCCTCGGCATTTTATTATCCTTATTGAATATATACCTGTACCTGAAAGCAATTCACCGTTTTGTAGAAAACCAGGGTAGTCATACCATTACGGCCATATTTGTTTTTGCTATTCCGATTTTGTTTTTTCTTGCAGCACGCGGAATTTACAGGGACCAAAAACTCGTTAAGAGTTTAGACAGGCTTAGGTGAATTACGCTTAATGGTATTGCGCACAAAATAGGGTCTTTTACCTTTGGATTTATGAGTGGTTCAAATTTAACTTTGTCCTACAGCCTGCGAAAGAAGTTAGGTGGGCAGAAAAGTCATGAATTCCTTGAATTTATTCATTCAGAAGTTAAAGTAGAAATGGAATCAGTCAAAACAGATCTTGAGATGAAAACAAATGTCTTTCTGACAAAGGAAGATAAAATTGATTTAATTGAAGGAATGGATGTAATTAAAAAATGATTTAATCGACAGAATAAATAAATGAAAAACAGATACGATATTTTGGATTGCAGGAGTATCAGTCCTTCAGTATTTTTTATTGATGATTACCATTAAATTCTTCTAGGAAAAATTCACTCCCATACTCCCATACTCCCATACTCCCATACTTTTTTTAAAGGTATTTTCCCGTAAAACTTTCTTTCACTTTCTTTAATCCCTCCGGGACACCTTCGTAAACAAGGTTTCCACCGGCATCGCCAGCTCCTGGACCCAGATCAATAACCCAGTCCGCAGATTTAATCACATCTGTATTATGTTCTACCACGAGTACAGAATGACCCTGTTCAATCAAAGCATTAAATGAATTGAGCAATTTTTTTATATCATGAAAATGCAAGCCTGTTGTCGGTTCGTCAAAAATAAAAAGAATATGTCCCAGGCTCTTTCCCTTGCCAAGGAAAGAGGCCAGTTTAACTCGTTGAGCTTCTCCGCCGGATAAGGTGTCAGATGATTGTCCCAGTTTAATGTATCCGAGCCCTACACTGCTAAGAGGTTTTAATTTTTGCAGGATTTCCTTTTCATCCTCAAAAAATTCAAGGGCATCGTCCACACTCATTTCCAAAATGTCATGAATATTTTTATTTCTGTATTGTACATCCAGCACTTCTTCTTTAAACCGTTTCCCTCCGCAAACTTCACAGGTCAGGTGTACGTCAGCCAGGAATTGCATTTCTACCACCTGTTCACCTTCACCCTTGCAGGTATCACAACGTCCGCCATCCACATTAAAGGAGAAATGTTTGGGTTGAAAACCGCGCATCTTGCTCAATGGCTGTTTCGAATATAAGTCACGGATCTCGTCATAAGCTTTTACATAGGTCACGGGATTGCTTCGGGATGACTTCCCGATAGGATTCTGATCCACCAATTCTATCTGACTGATCGAATCAACATCTCCCGTTACCGACAGGTGCATACCCACCCTATCGGCGAACTCCCCTTTTATTTTTTGCATTGCTGGATAGAGGATTTGCTTTACAAGGGTTGTCTTACCACTTCCACTTACTCCGCTTACGACACAGAGAACCTTTAGCGGAAAAGCTACCGTTATATCCTGGAGGTTATGCTGCCGGGCGCCATTTACATTAATGAAATGTCTCGGTTTTCTTAAATGAACTGGTGGTTCAATTTTTAAATCCCCGCGCAAATATTTTCCGGTAAGGCTGTTTTCATTTTTGATAATAGCTTCATAGTTCCCAGCAGCTACTACTTCTCCTCCCAGATGACTTGCCAGAGGTCCTATATCTATAATATAATCAGCTTCACGCATCATCATTTCGTCGTGCTCTACGACAACTACAGTATTGCCCAGGTCGCGCAGTTCTTTTAATACACCAATTAACCGTCGGGTGTCCCTTGCATGCAGTCCGATCGAAGGTTCATCCAATATATATAGTGAATTTGTGAGATTGCTTCCAAGTGATCGTGTTAACTGGATACGCTGACTCTCCCCGCCGCTGAGTGAATTGGCGAGCCTGTTAAGGGTCAGGTAACCGAGACCCACATCCAGAAGTGTTTTCAACCGGTTATTGATTTCAATTAATATGCGCTTCGCAACCTGTTGCTGGAAATCAGATAATGCTAGCTTATTAAACCATTCTTTGAGCTTACCGACTGGCATTTCACCGAGTTCACCTATATGCTGGCCGCCAATCTTAACATATAAGGCTTCAGGCCGCAAACGGTAACCTTTGCATTCCGGACAAATAGTACGTCCACGATATCGGGATAACAAAACACGATATTGAACCTTGTATAAATTCTTCTCAACTTCTTTAAAAAAATCATTGATCCCATTCACCTCTTTATTTCCTTCCCAAAGCAATTGATATTGCGCTTTGGTGAGATCTATGACGGGTTTGTGAATAGGGAAATCATATTTTTTGGAAATTCTTATAAAATGGTCTCTCCACGCACTTAGCTTTTCTCCTTTCCAAGGTGCCACAGCTCCTTCGAACAGGCTCAGTCTTTTATCCGGAATTACCAGATCTGCATCGATACCGAGTACCTGGCCGAAACCTTCACATGTGGGACATGCGCCATAAGGATTATTGAATGAAAAAAGATTGGGTACCGGTTCTTCAAACTTCATCCCATCCATTTCAAAGCGGTTGGTAAAAGACAGTTTCTCCTCGCCATTAATCTCGAGTTGCATTTGTCCCTCTCCCTCATAAAATGCAGTGCCAATAGAATCTGCCAGCCGATGTTGATCATCTTCATCAAAATCCTTTATAATAATGCGGTCTATGAGGAGAAATGAATTGTTTTTAGGCAGCTTTGGATCAGACTTTTTCGTTTTATCGTTGTTTGCTGGTGGTATTAAAAGGTCTTCGATCCGAACAGTTTCCTTGTTAACATGTAGCCGGCTGAATCCTTTCTGCAGGAGAATATTCAGCTCTTCTGTAGTATTTCTATTAGTATGTTGTTTAAAAGGAACCAGGATCAGGACCTTGTCGCCTGCAGGCCTCCCCCTCATTGCTTTTATCACGTCCTGTACATCATGCTTCTTTACTTCCCTGCCTGAAACAGGGGAATAAGTGATCCCCACCCGGGCAAAAAGTAATCGGAGGTAATCGTAGAGTTCGGTCATACTACCAACGGTTGACCTGGGCGTCCTTGTCGTAACTCTCTGTTCTATGGCAATAGCCGGACAAAGTCCTTTGATATAGTCAACATCGGGTTTATCCATTCTGGCCATGAATTGCCGGGCATATGCGCTTAGGCTCTCTGCATATCGGCGCTGACCTTCTGCAAAAAGGGTATCAATCGTCAACGAAGATTTTCCTGAACCCGATACGCCGGTGACTACAATAAATTTATTGCGTGGAAAGTCGACTGATATATTCTTCAGGTTATGCACCCTTGCCCCTTTTATTTGGATCGAATCCAGGGGTAAATGGAGGGTCGGTTTGGAAGTAGTTTTTTTGTCCTTTGTTGTAGATGACATAAATTGGAATAACAAATATATTGGAAGTGAGCGAATTAGAGCAGCGTTTCCCAATTGAGGAAAGTCAGACCGGATCCCTAAGAACAATTTATTTTCCCAAAATGTTGTTTTTTCCAAAAATTGTATATCTTTAAACACTGATTAACATTTAATAACACAATAAAATATTTTTATAGAGTAAGCACTTCTACACAGAAAAGCCAAGCGTTCAAAAATCCAACATATATCCTATCACCTTTAAAAACCGTAGAAGTTTATGAATTCGCTACGTACGAAAACCGATCATGAATTAATCCATTCATTTCGCGACGGCGATTTACTGGCTCTTGAAGCACTGGTAATCCGCCACAAGGACAAACTGTACACCTCTATTCTCTTCCTCGTCAAAGACAAGTATCTGGCCGAGGACATTTTCCAGGATGTTCTGATTAAAATTATCGACACCATTCGAGGTGGTCGGTACACAGAAGAAGGCAAGTTCCTTCCCTGGGCAATGCGCATTGCACACAACCTTTGCGTGGATCATTTCCGCAAGGTGAAAAGAACCCCCGCCATCAAGACCAGCGATGACCGGGACATTTTCGAAGTCATCAATTTTACAGAAGACGGTGCTGATGTTAAAATCATGAAAAGGCAAAGCCACGACCGTGTTCGACGGATGCTTGACCTTCTTCCTGAAGACCAGCGCGAAGTCATCATTCTGAGGCATTATGCCGACCTGAGCTTCAAGGAGATCGCTTCCCTGACCAATTGTAGTATCAATACGGCTCTGGGCCGTATGCGGTATGGGTTGATCAACCTGCGTAAAATGATGGTGGAAAAAAGGATTGCCCTCTAGCCGAACTTTACACTATTAAAAGACGAAGGCTGTCTCTAAGAGACAGCCTTCGCTCTTCAGTACAGTTTCGTTCTATATCCCTTCAAAGTATTTTGGTAGTTTGACTGTAATTTCTTCGCAGAGCTATCCCAACGACATACGAACGATATACGAACGAAGTACGAACGAAGTACGAACGAGGTAGGAATGAAGTACCTATTATTTAAGGCTCAGGTCCCTTTACTTCCGGAATGCAGCTAAGCCACAGTCCAGCCAGGCGGTAAAATCCGTGGCTTTGGGTGTATACCCCTTTGTATAGGTAAGAATCTTCTCCAGCGGACTAACCAGGGCATATTGCGGCTGGGAGACTGCATTAAAATTTTCCGACTGAAAAGTAGCCCATTTATCTCCTACAGTAATAATATTCTTTTGTGCCCCGTCCCGGGTGGAATAGACCGTCTGGGACGCAGCAGGGAGAAGTCGACGTTCATCAACATATAAAGATACTACCACAAAGGAATCGAGCATCCTCTTTCTCACTTCGGGATCCGTCCAAACATTTTCCTCCATCCGGCGGCAGTTAACACAGGCCCATCCTGTAAAATCGATCAATACTGGTTTATTCAATTTCTTTGCCAATACGATGGCCTGTTCATAATCTCTTAATGGTTCAACCCCTTTTTCGCAGTTAACCGGACTTTTATAAACCGAATAGCAAAGTGGCGGAGGAAAACCGCTGATCAGGGTCAGATTTGCTGCCTTTGTATTTGTAAGTCCCGGAATCAGGTAAATGGTTGCTATGCCAAAAAAGGCTAGAAATCCAATACGGGAGGTGCTGAATTTTTTAACTGGACTGTCATGTGGAAACCTGATTTTACCCATCAGGTAAAATGTGATCAGGACCCCTATAATCACCCAGAATCCAATGAAGATTTCGCGTTTAACAAGTCCCCATTGCTCAACCAGGTCGGCATTTGAAAGAAATTTTATAGCCATTGCCAATTCCAGGAATCCTAACACCACTTTTACGGACCCAAGCCAGCCGCCGGATTTTGGTAAAGACCCAAGCCATCCGGGAAATAATGCAAAAACTGCAAATGGCAGGGCAAGACCAAGGCCGAATCCTCCCATTCCAATGGTCAGCTGGACCGCACCACCATTATTAGAAAGAGCTCCGACTAGCAGAGAACCTAGAATTGGGCCGGTACAGGAAAACGAAACGATAGCCAGGGTAAGAGCCATGAAAAAAATTCCAAGTAAACTCGTGCCACCTGATTTACTATTTACAGAATTCGCTACACTTCCTGGTAAAGTGATTTCAAAATATCCAAAAAATGAAATTGCAAATACAACGAAAATCAGAAAAAAGAAAAGGTTTAGCCATATACTTGTGGAAATTGTATTTAATATTTCCGGATTAACATGATCAAGAAGATAGAAAGGAAGGCTTAGTAAAATGTAAATCAGGAAGATAAAAAATCCATATAAAAAAGCATGCGCTTTCCCCGAACTACTGCTTTTAGTAAAAAAAGAAACAGTAAGTGGTATAAGAGGAAACACACAGGGAGTTAGCAGGGCGATAAAGCCGCCCAATAATCCCAGTAGAAAAATACTAAGTAATCCCTTTCCTGCAGTACCGGAATCACCACAGGGACTCACGGGATGCTTCAGGTCAAAACTGTTGATTCGTATTCTGGAAGATACGTTTTCACCCTCCAGGATAGTAGCATTAAAAGAAAAATTTCCAGAATAAAACGAATCCGCCTTACCATAGTAATAAATGAGTGAGCCAAATAGATGAGAAGGAACAGTTCCTTTAATATTCAGCGGTATAGAAAAATCAGCGCCAGAATTATATATCAAAAATGAAGAATCGTTAAATAGTGCGACTTTTTTCATTTCCGACTTTCCTCCCACTAATTTAAAAGGTGGTGTTACTGAAAATGAACTGTCCACAAAGTTTATTTCCATTGAAATTGTGCCATTCAAATCCTGATTAGGCGAATACAACTGCCATCCGGGTTTTATCTTGGCTGTAAAAATTAAAAGGTAATTTCCGTTATCAGAATCCGAAGTTTTGACCTTCCAGGTGACAGCGCTACTATCCTGACTTTTACCCCTAATGAAAAATAAAATGATGAGGAGAAGTAATAATCCGGATCTTTTGTACATAGCCGTTTTATAACCTAAGGTAATGCCAAAACAGATTGTCTATTTACAGAATGGAGACTTCTGCTGTTAAAGATCTGTTGAAACAATTTGCGACCATCAGTATTTCCGAGACTTTCTGAAACCGCCCTTTCAGGATGTGGCATCAAACCAAAAACATTTCGTTCTTTATTGCAGATTCCGGCGATATTGTGCGCACTTCCATTGGGATTCGATTCGGGAGTTATATTTCCTTCAGCGTCGCAATATTTCCAAATTACCTGTCCGTTCGACTCCATTTCATCCAGCAGTTTATCTTCAGCATAATATCTTCCCTCGCCATGAGCAATGGGTATTTTCAGGGCTTCTCCGTTTTCTGTTTTCATGTAAATGTTTTTCCCGATAAACTGTTGGTTGGCGTTTCTTAATAATACACCGGGTAGCAGATGGGATTCGCATAAAATCTGGAACCCATTGCAAACCCCAAGGACCATACCTCCTTTTTCAGCAAATCGTATAAGTGGTTGCATCAGCGGACTAAATCTGGCAATAGCACCACAACGGAGATAATCCCCATAAGAAAATCCTCCCGGAAGAACGATGCAATCCTGGGTGGAAAACATGGAAAGATCAGTATCCTTATGCCATAACATGATTACTTCATACCCAAGCTCGTCCTGAAGAGCAAATTGCATATCCCTGTCACAATTAGAACCCGGAAATACTATAACGCCAAATTTCATTTACAGAGTTTGAACTACAAAGATAATTCTTTAAGCGTAAAGCCTAAAGCCTTTTGGAGTAAGGTATATGAGATATGGGTTATGGGTTATGAACTATGAGATATGGGTTATGAGCTATTGTCCATGATTTTTAAATACGATGACTAGAAAGTTCATATCTCATAGTTCATAACCTATAACCTAATTACGTTTATACAAAATAATTAATGACAATGGCTACACTAAAACAAATCCAGTGCAGGAGCCCGACTAAAAACCTATTCTGGGGATAATAATATGCAGCTGAATGAAAAACCGCAAAAGGCATGGCTGTCACAATCCAGTTCTCATAAGATCCCGCTTTGTTGATAATAATTACAAAGATTGCAGTAACCAGGAAGGCAAGCAGGAGGCTCCAGCTTTTCCTCACCTGGATCAGCATTTTGTTCAGGTTATTCTGAACATAAATTCCACCAATTATAAAAGGAATTACCAGCAGGCTCATGGCTGCTACAATCCATACAGATCCTGGAAAAGCAGGGAAAGTGAAACTAATATGGGGAACCAGGTTCTTCCAATTCAACTGGCGGACAAAATACAGTGTCAGAATAAGAAAATAATAAGGAGAAGTAAATCCAATAAAACCTACGAACCATTCCTGAATTCTAAATGGGCGCATAATCAGCAGGGCAAAAAACAGCAGCAACAAAAATGCGATAGCCGGAATATAAAGCAAGGTTGCAAGACCCAGAAAAAGCCCGATATTGAATATAGAACTTATCGGATTAGGACTATTATATAAAGCTACCATCCGGTACCAGCACCAGATCATAAGGGAATTTATCAGAAGCGGGGCTGAGAAATGACCCCAGTCAGGCAATAAGGACGTAACCAGGATATAACACATTCCTGGCAGATAATTGGCCTGTGGTAGCATTTTGTGGTAATTGCAAATACTGTTGAGCAGGGTCGCCTGTGAAAATAAAATTAAAAAACTAAGTATCGAATATGGAAGGGCCGCATGACCGAATAGAGCGTTGAGAACAGTTAAAACAAAACGATATAAATAGTTGTCTTCCGTATGCAAAACAGGAAGAAAGGGGTGCAGGAAAAGAGAGAACTTCAGTACTAAAGCATAAATAAAGAGTAATAAAGCATTGGTGGATGCTTTGTTTTTGAAAATACCGATCACCTGGGGGGTTTTAAAAATCTATTTTTGCAAAGCAAAGATAATTCCTGTACTGGCAAGGTATCACAATTTGATTACTCGACACCTGTTTTCCTATGCGGGGCATAAATGTATATCCTTTATCCAGGTTATGAAAAGTAGGCAGCCTGGTAATTTTTCCATCAGCTGATATACTTTGATCCATCAGCAGCATGGTTCTTTTATCAACCTGATTATATAAAAAATGTAATTCTCCACCCGTATTCATAGTTTGATAAGAAAGCAGGGCTGAACTTTCATCATCAAACTGGCTCTTCGGAATCACATTACTCCATTCCATATTGTTGTCCTTGTCGAATGAAAGTACCAGAATATTTTCTGCACTGTACCTGTTTACCGATCCCATTCCATATCTGTTATACGGTGAATACGGATTATAGTAAGGAGAATAATAATCAATCGGACTCATGGGTCCATACAAATAATCCGACCTGCTAAATGCAGATCCCCGGCTTGTAGTAAACTCCGATTCACTGATTACCAGGTATCCACCATCTTTCTTCGGCACAATTTTTTTTAAGAAATAATCATTGAACGCCATCTTTAAATTTGATTCTGAACTTTTTGCGAGTGTCCTTAAATCTTCATTAAAAATGGTTATGGATTCCTTTAATTTGGAGTCGGATGCTTTATCCCAGATCACAGTGTAAAGTCCTTCGATATTTCCCCTTCTTTGGGTATAGTAAAAAGCCGAAAGCAGGTACCGTTTATTGAAATTATCAATCTTGAGCTTTAATTCATCCAGGATCCGGTCGCTGGCTCCGATATCCCGAATCGCAAAAGTATCGGCAACCGACCCCTTTATAACAAATGAAACATGGGTCAGATATTCACCACTCCCGGTACGGGCAAACCGTGTAAATACCAGCTGTCCCTCATTGTCCAACTCAAAATTTGTAAACATATCGGCACGGTCCTGTACAAGCATTGGGATTCGGTGCCGGTCCTGCAAATCGAGGTTTTTATTGAACAGAAAAGAGGTGAACGTATAAGTTTTAGGATTTTTAGTATTGATCTTCAATGCCATCAGCCACTGTTTATCTTCGCTGGTAATATTGGTATATATTTTACCATTATTCGAACCGCTTACCTGGGAAGTATCCAGTTCAACTGGTTCGCCTAAAGTTTGAGCCTGCCCATCCATTTTATAGGCGGTCAGATGAACGATATTCTTTTTCTGGTATTCACATAACAAATAGAAGAAGTCAGGGTATTGTACAAAATCAACGTTGGTATACTTTTCAGGTAAAAAAGGGAGTGGAATCTTTTGAATCAACTTCATGTCCGCATTATAAATCGAAATGTCGCTGGTGCTACGGTTATTTTTAAAAATCAGGATATTTCCGGAAACCCGGCCGATGATTTCAAAATCTGTTTTCCGTGTATCATCCTGTTCCGGTTCGGTATATACAATGTGTTGAGCCTGTAAGAAGACGGGCAGTAATATCAGCAAACCAAGTATTCTTAAATTCATAATAAAACACTTATAGGGATTGGTACAAAAGACAAGATACTCAAAACTCCCTTTAGAATCTGTTAATTTCATCCTATTCCCTATATCTTTGTGCCGATTGCTTTTTCACGAATGCCATTGTTTGCCATATAGATAATCCCTTACCGCTTTGACACCAACTTAACATGCACTGTAGTGAGCAAACAAATTGACAAGGTTACAGTAGGGAACCTGGTTATTGCTTTAGGTATTATTTACGGAGACATCGGAACTTCTCCGCTCTATGTACTCAATGCCATCATCAATGGTCGCGTTATCAGCGAAATTTTAATTATTGGAAGCCTTTCCTGTATTATCTGGACGCTCACTCTTCAGACCACAATCAAATACGTCTGGCTTACGCTGAATGCTGATAATAAAGGAGAAGGTGGAATATTTTCTCTTTATGCACTGGTACGAAGGCAACGACGCTGGCTTGTACTTCCGGCCATGATCGGAGGTGCCGCACTTCTTGCTGACGGAATGATCACACCTCCGATTTCCGTTACGTCAGCCATTGAAGGTCTTAGGCAATTACCCAGTCTGAATTATATTCCGCAGGATACAATTGTTTACATCGTATTGGGAATCATGTTGATTCTTTTTTTCCTGCAGCAATTTGGTACGGATTCCATCGGAAAACTATTCGGGCCCATCATGTTAATATGGTTTGGCATGATGGCTGTTTTGGGATCAGGTCATTTACTGGATGATCTTCATATTTTCAAAGCTCTTAGCCCGGTTTATGCCATCGAACTACTTACAATATATCCCAAAGGATTCTGGATCCTGGGAGCCGTTTTTCTTTGTACTACGGGAGCCGAGGCCCTTTATTCCGATCTGGGCCATTGTGGTAAAAGCAATATCCGCATATCCTGGATTTACGTGAAAACCTGCCTGGTACTGAACTACCTCGGACAAGGTGCATGGCTCCTGCATAACCAGATGGGAAAAGTTTTCGATACAGCGCATAACAGTGTTTTTTTCAGCATCATGCCGGACTGGTTCCTGATACCGGGTATCCTGATCGCTACCGCGGCCGCTATTATCGCCAGCCAAGCCCTGATCAGTGGGTCCTTCACGCTGATAAGTGAAGCAATGCGGTTAAATCTATGGCCCAAGTTCCGCATCAGTTACCCAACGGAACAGAAAGGACAATTATATATTCCTGCTATCAATTTTCTTTTATTTGTCGGATGCTGTGGCATCACCATTTATTTCCGGTCTTCCTCCCATATGGAAGCAGCATACGGACTGGCCATCACTTTATGCATGCTGGCTACCTCAATTCTATTTTCCAATTACCTGATATCCCGCCGAATTCCAACAGCATTAATTTATCTGTATTTAACCGTATACCTGATTATAGAATTCAGTTTTCTATTCGCAAATCTAGAAAAATTTCCACATGGGGGATTTGTGACACTTATTGTTGGCGGTGCTTTGTTCGGGATCATGTATGTATGGTATCGTTCACGTAAAATCAAAAACCGCTATGTTGAATTTGTTCGGCTCGAAAATTATATTCCACAGATCCAGGAACTGAGTACCGACCGCAGTGTTCCTAAATTCGCGACACATCTGATGTATATGACGAGTGCGAACAATCCTAAAGAAATTGAACATAAAATCATTTATTCCATACTCAATAAAAAACCTAAACGCGCTGATATTTACTGGTTCGTACATATAGATACATTGGATGAACCATATATTTCTGAATACTCGGTAACACATATTATCCCTAATGATATCATTCGTGTGGAATTCAGACTTGGTTTCAGAATTGAACCCAGAATTAATTTGATGATCAGGAAAGTGGTGGAGGATCTTGTAAAAAACAGGGAAGTCAATATTACCAGCCGTTATGAATCGCTTGAGAGAAATAATGTAGTTGGCGATTTCCAGGTCGTGGTTATGGAAAAATATCTTAGCCAGGATAACGAACTTTCATTCTTCGAAAGAGTAGTGATGAAGTTATATTTCTGGTTGAAGGAAGCCAGCTTATCTGAAGAAAGAGGATTCGGATTGGATCCGTCCAATGTACTTATCGAGAAATTTCCCCTGATTGTTTCCCCATTGGCTGATTTAAGTTTGAAAAGAATCGGAGAAAACTAATTTTCATATTTTAAATTTTAGATCACGAACTAATATTTGAGGCTTAATTTTAATAATGTGGAAAATGTGGAAGAATGCATATGTAAGAATGTAGAAATGAAATTTTAAATTTAATTTAGAATTTCATTTCTACATTCTTACATTTTCAAAAAATTATTGCTCGCAATAATTTACAATTTTATCCCACCTATGGCGGAACCAAATTATGAAAT
This sequence comes from Puia sp., assembly GCA_035937535.1. GTDB lineage: Bacteria > Bacteroidota > Bacteroidia > Chitinophagales > Chitinophagaceae > Puia. The sequence continues at coordinate 171,962 of DASZHV010000016.1, forward strand.
CAGATGCGTTAGATTTTGTAAACGTCCTCCAGGTATGAAGTAGTGATTATGCGATACCGGTGCAACCGTACTTTCAGGTGAGAGGGGTTTCAATTTTTTATTTTCCAGATAGTACATTTTGTAATCATAAGGAGAAAAAATATCCAGTAATTGTTTTCTGTCCTGCGGATTTCCGAGTTCGCATAGAACTATAGGCCGGTGGTTGCCTATGATTTCTTTAAAAGATTGAAATACAGCCAGCTCTAGTCCCTCCACATCGCATTTTATAAAATCCACCCTGGACAAATCATGGAACAAGTCATCACCATGAACATTTTTAACTTTTTCTGATTCAACATATTCAAGAAATGTGCTTGAACGTATGATTCTGGCGTATGCAAATTTCTTCACGTTTTCAACTTTGGGGATTCCCATTTCTACAAATCCTGAGTCACCACCCATTGCGTATTGATAAAGTATAACGTTACTGGGTTTTCTGTTTTCGATAATACCCTTCAGTGTATTGTAGAATTTTGACATGGGTTCGATCGCGTAAACATGTCCGCTTTCTCCGGCTAAACGGCTTAGTTCAACAGTAAAATATCCGAGGTGCGCGCCAATGTCAATACAATTGTCGCCTTCTCGCACGAGGTTCTTCAAAAAATATATGTCCTGATAATCCACCCCCAGACTGCCGGTTTTATATAGTTTCTGGAATGAACTGGCCAGCAGTCGCAGATAACGTTTTTCACCCAGCGAATAAAGAAGAAATTTTCTGATAAGACTCATCTTAAATTGGTAGCCGCAAATGTACTACATTGGCTTAAAGCTGAAGTCTTAAAGCTTAAAGGCTGAAACTAATTTTGCGATCAGTGCTTCGCTAATTGACTATCAAAAAGCTCACTCCGAATGAAGGCTTTTTACCTGATTGGCTATAGCTGCCCTGATTGCCTGAAAACTGACGGTAATAAGTGCTATTAAGATTGCAAGAAAACCTGTAATTGCAAATATCCACCAGCTGACCGGGGTCCTATAAGCAAAACCCCCTAACCATTTATTCATAAAATACCATCCTATCGGAGTGGCAATTAGTATGGCTACTAAAACTATTTTGATAAAATCTTTGGATAATAATCCTATGATGCTAATTACAGATGCTCCAAGCACTTTTCTTACCCCTATTTCTTTAAAGCGTTGTTCAGCGGCAAATGCAGACAATCCAAATAATCCCAGGCAGGCAATCAATATCGCTATCACAGTAAAGCTCCAGACAATTCCGGATGCCCGCTGGTCTTTTTCATAATTCTTCTGAAAATCTTTGTCAAGAAATGAATATACAAATGGTACTCCGGGATTGATGTTGTTCCAGGATGTTGCCATTTCTTGTAAGATCCCGGTATAACTTTTTGCTGAAACATTTGCGATTACATAACTATGCTTGTTTCCCATAATTGTATTGAATGCAAATGGTTTTATTGTATTATATAAGCTTTCAAAATTAAAATTTCTGACAACCCCGACAATATACATTGTATTATGACTCCCCTGAAAATCAAAATATACTTTCCTTCCCAAAGCTGTCTTTAAAGGGTATCCAAGTTCACGAAGGGCGGTTTCATTCAAAACAATGCTATTTGAATCGGCAGTAAATTCTTTTGAAAATCCCCTTCCCGCTACCAGTTTTAATCCTAATGTCTCGAAATAATCAATATCCACGTTAGCAAGACTAATATCTATCACATCCTTCACTGATTTTCCTTCGGCATAAAAAATCATGTCATCCACACTTGCAATACCAGGATAAGTAGATCCGCTGGTTACGTTTTTTATCCCTGGATTTTTTAACAGCTCAGTTTTCAAAACTTCGTAATTTTTTACGGCGGTCGGACTCTGTAAAGGCAAAATGATCTGCTGGTTTTTATTAAACCCAAGCTGCTGGTCATTCATGAATTGCAATTGCCTCTGAATTACAATGACCCCCAGGATTAGGCAAATTGAAATAACAAATTGAAATACAACCAGACCCTTTCGTATCGCGGCTCCTGAAAAATTATTCAGCAATTTTCCTTTTAAAACAGTAATGGGCCTGAATGAAGAAAGATAAAAAGCAGGATAAATTCCAGACAATAATCCCGTTCCTAATGTGAGTAAAATAATCCAAATCCAGATACCTGGCTGATCAAAAAGTGTAATATTCTTTTGAGTGAGATTGTTAAAAAATGGTAATACTAAATATGCAATTACCAATGCCAGAAGTAAAGCAAGACAACTCGTCAATGTAGATTCTCCCAGGAATTGATACACAAGAGATCTCTTTTCCGCCCCCAGCACTTTTCTTACTCCAACTTCTTTTGCCCGTTTTAAGGAACGGGCGGTTGAAAGATTCATAAAATTGATACAAGCTATCAGTAAAACAAATAAAGCGATGCTTCCGAGAATATATAGATATGTAATATTTCCGTTAGGAGCAATTTCATTGTCCAAATCGGAATGAAGATAGATATCTGTCACTGGTTGAATAAACAATTGTCTGAGAATTCCCATTTCCTTCAAATCTTTTCCTCCTCTGCGAACGATGAATTCCTGGAGCTTTTTTTCAAAATTTCCTGCGTTCGCCCCCTCTTTTAATTTCACGTAAGTGTGAAAAATATTATTAGTGGCCCAGTTCGTTTGATTTTGAACCCAGGTGCCCACATCCCCATTCCTCATGGAAAGAAAAAAATGAGCAGGGATATGAGATTTTATTTTAGAATCATCAAAAACTCCTTTTACGGTATAACTGAAATCGCCATATGGCAATCCGACAGTGATCGATTTATTTACAGGATTTTTATTCCCAAATATTTTCTGTGCTATCTGTTCTGAAATTACAATACTATTCGGCTCATTGAGAGATGTTAAGGCATTTCCAAACAAAAAGTCGTAACTAAAAATCTGGAAAAATGTGGAGTCAACATAGTATCCATTAGTTTCGTAAAATATTTTTTTCTCTTTGCCATGTTCATATTTCAGCAACATTTTATCCAATGAAGGGAATTTAAGTAACCTGGTTGATTGCTCAACTTCCGGCATATCTGATTTCAATCCCCATGCAATAGGTGCAGCAGTTGAGGCCCATGATTTATCTTCAGGATTAACTTTTTTAACTGCCTGATAAGCAATTCTGAATATACGATCGGCATTTTTATTCTGCTTATCATATCCCAGTTCACTAAAAATATAAAGTATCATCAACACACAGGTAGCTAAACCTATAGCTAATCCAAGGATATTTATAAAAGAAAATGCTTTATTTCTGGTTAGATTTCTATAAGCAATCTTAAAGTAGTTTTCCAGCATAATGACCGTTTTTATAAATCTCTTTTTTAGAGGCCAATGCAATGCCAGTTATTCAAAATATTCTTATTCAATAATTTAGATAAGTCGTTTAGAATGGAATGTCCGGTTTTGATACGCAATATGTTCGATTAAATTTCCTCCAGTACAACCTTTTCTTTGCCGATTTTCAACCTGTACTCAACACCACATTTCATGGCAAAGTTTTCTTTTACATGACCGACTGGAAATCCATAACATGCAGGAAAGTCATATTCTGCAAGTGCGTCGCGAATAATTTCATAAGCATCCTGTCCGAAAGGTCTTTCTGTATCCTTCATATCTGTAAAGCTTCCGATTATGAGCGCCGCTGGTTTATTAAATTTTCCGGCTTCTTTTAACTGGTGAAGCATACGGTCTACATTATATAAATATTCCCCGATATCTTCCATAAACAAAATAAGGTTCTTCGTTTTAAAATCTGATGGGCCGCCTACCGTGTGAGCGAGTAAAGTAAGATTACCTCCCATAAGCACAGCTTCCGTTTCTCCTCTTCGGTTGAAAGGATGCGTCTCACAGATATATTCCAGTTTTCTGCCGGTTAAGAGGTCCAGAATAGAATGAATATAAGGATCCTCTGGTCCCGCATCCTGGAAAGCACCAGCCATAGAGGTATGCCCGGTAGCGATTTCATAATTCGTATGTATATGCGCATGTAATAATGTTATATCACTATAACCGAGTATCCATTTAGGTGATTTACGAAATTTTTTAAAACTGATCTTTTCAATTATCCTGCTCAGACCATATCCACCCCGCCCAAATAAAATCGCGGCGACTTCTTCGTCATCCAGCATTTCCTGCAGATCCTCCAGTCTTTTTTCATCAGTACCCGAAAAATAATTGGAAGAAATCCCGCCAACTGTTTTCCCGATCTTAACCCGGAAGCCCCATGATTTCATGGTGTTCACGCAGGGCACAATTCTTTCAGCTGCCATATAACCAGCCGGACAAACAATGCCGACGGTATCGCCGGGTTTTAAGTAAGGAGGGGTAGTGTTTGACATTGTAAATTCTTTTAAAGCCTAAAACTTAAAGCATAAGGCATAAGGCTCAAGGCTTAAAACGTAAAGCTAAAAGCCATAAACAATTATTAATTATTAATTATTAATTATTTTTCTCATTAAACTATTTTCTTTCACTCCCAAACTCCCATACTCCCATACTCCCATACTCCCATACTTGCTTTTGCTTCACACTTTATGCCTTAAGTTTTAAAGAGTTTCTTTAAAACTAACGCGTTCCGAACTGATATTTAATTCATGACTGACACCGCATTTCAATGCATAATTTGTTTTTACGTGTCCAACCGGAAAATTAAAACACACCGGATATTTATATCCAGCCACCTGTTCAAGCACGATATTGTAAACACTTCTTCCAAACTCATCTCCGGGGTCATCTGGTTTAACCCGGAATGCCCCAATCAGCAAACCATTGAGATTTTCCAGCTTGCCCGTTCGCTTCAGATTATAAAACATCCGGTCAATACTATATAAGTATTCACCCGTATCTTCAAGGAACAGGATCATTCCGTCGGTGCGCAGGTCTGATGCAGAACCAGCCAGGTTTTCGATCGTTTTAAGATTTCCACCTGCAAGTATTCCCTGTCCAACTCCTGTCCGGTTGCCCGGATCGTATACAATCGGATAATCAATCCTTTTCCCGGTTAATGCAGCCTCAATGGATAAAATACTTTCCCATTGTCCTTTTTCAACCTGTTCAGAAATCTCCGGAAAACTGTTGCACATTTTTGAATGAATGGACGCAACATGATACTGATGGTTAAGCTGTGCATGAATGACCGTAATATCACTGAATCCGATTATCCATTTTGGCCTTTCCATGAATTTCTTCCAATTCAGCCGATCAATGATCCGGACACATCCATAACCGCCCCTTGCACACATAATGGCCTGGATAGACGGATCGTCAAGCATTTGCTGTAGATCTGCAAGTCTTTCTTCATCGGTTCCACCGAAGATGAAATCCCTGGCTCCCACGGTCCTACCTATGCGCAGATTAAATCCCCAGCTTTTTATTGTCTGCACAGACGGCTGGATTTCTTCCGGGGTCATAAATCCCGCCGGACAAGTGATGCCAATGGTGTCTCCTGGCTTCAGATAGGGCGGAATTCGCCATGGAATATCATCAAAAACCCTGCTATTTGTCCCATTATCAGATCGAATATTCGCCGATGCCAGCAAAGGGCCTCCGAATAAAGCTCCCAAAAAAGACTTCCTCTTCATCAAATAAAGTTAACGGTTGAAAGTTAACAGGGTCCAACGACACTGATATGCTTACTACTGTAAATTAGAAAAAGTTTTAGGCTTTTGGCTTTAAGCTTTAAGCTTCAGCCACCTTCGCTAAAAGCTTCTGATGCCGGTGAGCTTTATGCCTCTTTAACGTATTTTTGCAATCCGCCATCAAATTATGAAAGAATACAACCGCATTCTGGTTACTGCTGCCCTTCCTTATGCAAATGGACCCATTCATATTGGACATCTTGCAGGCTGTTATATACCCGCGGATATTTATGTTCGTTATCAGAGAGCTCGTAAAAAAGATATCCTCTTCATCGGAGGCAGTGATGAACATGGTGTTCCGATTACCATCCGGGCAATGAAAGAAGGAATAACACCACAGCAGGTTGTGGATAAATACCATGCCCAGATCAAAAAAAGTTTTGAGCAGATGTATATTTCATTCGACATCTACTCGCGTACAACTAATCCCGTACATCATGAAACGGCATCTTCATTCTTCACGAAATTATATAATGATCATATTTTTGAAGAGAAAGTAACCGAACAGTTTTATGATGAAGAAGCCAAAATTTTTCTGGCCGACCGTTATATCACCGGCACCTGCCCGATCTGCGGCAACCCAAATGCTTTCGGTGACCAGTGCGAACGTTGTGGCTCAACACTAAGCCCAGACCAGCTTATTAATCCGCGCAGTACCCTTAGTGATGTCGTTCCAGTTAAAAGAAAAACCAAACATTGGTATTTTCCTCTCCAGCATTATGAAAAATTTCTGAAAGAATGGATCCTCAACGGTCATACTGAATGGAAGAATAACGTATACGGACAGTGTAAGAGTTGGCTCGATAATGGTTTGCAACCTCGCGCGATGACGCGCGACGGCAATTGGGGAATTAAAGTACCCCTGCCGGATGCAGAAGGAAAAGTATTATATGTATGGTTCGATGCACCCATCGGTTATATTTCCGCTACAAAAGAGCTGACACCAAATTGGGCTGACTACTGGCAGCAAACAGATACCAAGCTGGTGCATTTTATAGGCAAGGACAATATCGTGTTTCACTGTATTATTTTTCCAGCCATGCTTCTGGCACATGGACATTATGTGCTACCTGATAATGTACCTGCCAATGAATTTCTGAATATTGAGGGAGAAAAGGTGTCTACGAGCCGCAACTGGGCAGTTTGGGTACATGAATACCTGGAAGATTTTCCGGGTTGTGAAGATGTTCTCCGTTATGTGCTTTGCGCCAATGCGCCTGAAACAAAAGATAATGATTTTACCTGGAAGGATTTTCAGGACAGGAATAATAGTGAACTCGTATCCATATTCGGCAATTTTGTAAACCGGACTTTCGTGCTGATGCACAAACTCTGTAAAGGAAAAGTTCCTGTATGGCACGAGAAAATTAAAGAAAGTTCAGATACGGAACTGATCCGCCAGATTGAACAGACAAAAATTACAGTTGAAAATCTGCTCGAGCAGTATAAATTCCGCGACGCACTGTATACGATTGTTGACCTCGCAAGAAAAGGCAATAAATATCTTCAGGACAAAGAACCCTGGAAAAAAGCAGGAAAAGAAACTACCAACCCTGAGGATCAGGAAAAAATTGACAACTGTTTATACCTATGTCTGCAGCTGACAGCCAATCTTACTATTCTGATCAATCCATTTCTACCTTCAACATCAAAGAAGTTGCTATACATGATGAAGGTTGTGGAAAGAATACTGGAATGGGAGAACGCGGGTAGAACGGACCTTCTGAAAACGGGTTACAGCCTTCGCGCTCCGGAATTGTTATTCAGAAAAATAGAAGACGAAGAAATACAAAAACAAATGGAAAAACTGCATCGCAATACGGTTAAACCAAATAACGGAACTGTTGAAAGTTCTGCAGTGTCCCAGGGGAAAAAACAAGAAATTCAATATACCGATTTTGAAAAGCTCGAACTGCGTACTGGTATTGTCCTTTCAGCTGAAAAAGTTGCTAAAGCGGATAAACTGCTGAAACTTGAGGTAGACCTGGGTTTCGAGAAGAGAATTATTGTTTCGGGTATTGCACTTCATTTTAAACCAGAGGTCATCATCGGTAAACAAGTAGTTGTAGTGACCAACCTGGCTCCCCGAAAAATGAAAGGTATTGAAAGTAATGGCATGATCCTTATGGCAGAAGATTCCAAAGGCAGTTTGGTTTTTGTTGCCCCGGATGAAAAGATCGAAGCCGGATCTACTGTAAGTTGATTATAATCTTTATCCCGCACTTAATTTGACCCGGATGGATCGATGGATTCAGAAACAACGGATAAACGGATTTCTGATTGGCATCCTGCTTTTTATTTTCTTTTTTCCTGAACATAATTAAAAAGAACCATTGATCTTTCAATCATTCAAACGAAGAACGCCACGTCAGACAGCTTTCGGTATCGTTCTGTTATTATTCATTCTCAGCATAATAATTCGCCTGCCCAGCTTAAGCAGGCCTATTTCGAAGCATTATGAATTTAATTCGGCGGTTATTTTAATAAATATTATTTCCTGGCGCCAGGGCGGAGGGGGTGATCATTTTCACTATACACCGGTTATGAATTTTCAGAATGCGGGCGATAAATTTCTGCCTGTGAACCTGGGTTTCGACAAATTCGGAAATTCCATTTACCTATCATTCGGACCAGGCTGGTATGTCATTCCTTATTTTTTTTATCAATTGTTTCATTTGCCAGCCATACCCATTTATCTCCGGATCCTTAACTTGTTATTTCATCTCGCTACCGTAATCTTGTTTTTTTTTCTGCTTGAAGCTATTATTCCTTCAAGACAAACCTGGAAATATAGTATAATTTCAACAGGTTGTTGTTTTCTGATATTTACTCCGGGCATGCTCTGGTTTTTGGGAAACGGCTATGTAACCACTGGTATAATGTTACCTTTTATATTAGGTTTATTCCTGGTGATTCATCCAATGTTGCAGGACCCGGTAAAGATAAGAGCCGGCAGATTGTTGCTTCTTGGTATATTGGTTATAATTCTGGTATATATTGACTGGTATGTCCTTTTTTTAAGTTCCCTCTGCTGTTTGATTGCACTTATTAAATTCCGGCAAAGCAAAAAATATGGCTGGCTAATATTTGTTCTCTTTATATCCGCAATTTCCGGTGTGGCCCTGATATTTTTTCAATTCGCTTCATATGTAGGATACGAAGCCGTAGTCAGTTACTGGCTTACGCGCTCTTCAGAGAGAAGAATGCATGTAAGCGATATTAACTTTCTATCCAAACTCTCATATTTTTTGATTTATTTCCTGACGTGTTTTCTACCGTTGATAATTCTTTTGATGATCGCCCGCCTGCACAATCAACGAAAAGGTATTATTTCAACCTGGTCCATGGAAGAGCTTTTATTTGTAAGAATATTCGCTGCTTCCCTTATATTTTACAATCTGGTATTGTTCGACTGGTCAGCCGGACATGAATTTACCATCCTTCCCTGGTCTTTGTTATTATGTTTTGTTACAGCCCGTTTTATAGGTACTCTTAAAGATCATAAACTGTTTCGTGGATCTCTTGTACTTTTTATGGTTTGTTCCATTGGGCAATATTATTATTTAAATCGTCCCGGACCTATTTCCCGGGATGGTACACCATATGCAAGCTTTAAGCAGTTGGGCGAATCATTAAAACGGATTCCACCAGATTATACAATTTGTTTAAACCTGGAACAAAATCCCATGGTTGAATATTATGCAGGCAGAAATATTTTAAGGCTTCGTGATTCCCTTTCGTCTATGAAAGCTCTCAAAGAAATAGGTATTAAAAAAGCCGTTTGGGTTACCCAAAAAAATTATCAGTTGGAGAATATCAAAATTATTAAGTAAGGCAAATGAAATTCTTGCTGTCAATGAAGCTCATCTTTTTTCGCGTTACCTTCGGTCCAGGAAGGTTGTATACAAACCTATAGAATCATATGAAAAGGATTATAAAAAATGTGGCAGTATTGGGAAGTGGAGTGATGGGTTCAAGGATTGCCTGTCATTTCGCCGGAACTGGTGTGCAGGTATTATTGCTTGACCAGGCTCCTTCAGAATTAAATGCTACAGAACAGGCGAAGAAACTTACCCTGAACAATCCGGCAGTAAAAAACAGGATTGTAAATGAAGCATTGGCAGCAGCGATAAGATCAAATCCTTCTCCGATATATAATGGTGAAGTTGTGAAGCTTATTAAGACGGGGAACTTCACTGATAATATGAAAGATATTTCCTCCTGCGACTGGATCATTGAAGTAGTAGTTGAGCGGCTGGATATTAAAAAGAGTATCTTCAGTGAAGTAGAAAAATACAGGAAACCCGGAACCCTTATCAGTTCAAATACTTCCGGCATTCCTATTCATCTGATGAATGAAGGCAGGTCTGAAGATTTCAAAAAACATTTCTGCGGAACACATTTTTTCAATCCGCCCAGGTACCTGCGCCTTCTTGAAATTATTCCTACACCGGATGCTGATGCGGATGTGATTCAGTTTCTTTTGGAATATGGAGATCTCTACCTGGGGAAAACCACTGTACTGTGTAAAGACAGTCCTGCTTTTATTGCCAACCGCGTAGGGGTTTTCAGCATCATGGCGATATTCAAACTCATGGAAAAACTGGAACTGAGTATTGACCAGGTAGAAACACTTACGGGACCTATTATCGGCCGGCCCAAATCGGCTACTTTCCGTACAGCTGATGTAGTCGGTCTGGATACACTGGTTAAAGTTGCACGGGGAGTTTATGAAAATTGTCCTTCAGATGAAGCGAGAGATACTTTTATTATTCCATCCTGGCTGGATAAAATGATTGCAAATAACTGGCTTGGAGACAAGACCGGCCAGGGATTTTTCTCTAAAATAAAAAATCAGAAAGGCGAACGCGAAATACTGACACTCGACTTAAAATCATTTGAATATAAACCAAGGGAAAAATCATCCTTTCCCGGAATAGAAGCTGCCAAACCCCTGGATGACTTGAAAGAAAGATTAAAAATCCTGGTACAGGCCAGGGATAAATCTGGTGATTTTTACAGGCAGTTTCATTATCAGATTTTCTCTTATGTGTCACACCGTATACCCGAAATCAGTGATGAAATTTACAGGGTTGATGATGCGATGCGTGCAGGATTCGGATGGGAGATTGGTGCATTTGAAACCTGGGACCTGTTTGGAGCGGAAGAAACGATGAAGAAAATGGAAGCTGCAGGATTTAAAATTGCGGACTGGATAAAAGAAATGCTGGCAGGGGGTATAACCAGTTTTTACAAAGTGGAGAAAGGAGAAAAACTTGCGTATTCACCAGGGAAAAAGAATTATGTTTCTGCAGTAACCGGCGACCCAAAGGCATTTATTGTAATGCGGAATTTCGAAAATCAAACCGTTTGGAAAAATTCTGCGGCGAGACTTTATCATTTGGGAGATGAAGTGCTTGGACTGGAGTGGCATACCAAACTCGGAACCATCGGTGGGGAAGTGATTGAAGGCATTCAGCGGTCCATCGGATTGGCAGAGGAAAAATATAAAGGTCTTGTCATAGCCAATGAGGCACAGGATTTTTCTGCGGGCGCCAATATTGGAATGATATTTATGCTGGCAGTCGACCAGGAGTTTGAAGAACTGGAAATGGCCATAAGAACATTTCAGAATACAATGATGCGCGTAAGATATTCAGCCATTCCGGTTGTAATAGCGCCGCGGGGCCTTACTTTAGGTGGTGCCTGTGAAATGAGCCTGCATGCGGATAAAATCGTGCCTGCTGCCGAATCTTATATCGGCCTTGTTGAACTGGGCGTTGGTTTGATTCCCGGAGGCGGCGGAACAAAAGAATTTGTTCTTCGGGCTGCTGACGAAGTGCATGATGGGGAGCCTGAAATCATTCCACTGAAAGACCGTTTCTTTACTATTGCAACTGCCAAAGTTTCCACTTCTGCGTCTGAAGCATTTGGCCTGGGAATATTAAAAAAATCGAGGGACTTCATTTCCATCAATCCTGACCGCAGAATCGCCGACGCGAAAAATGCCGTGATGGATTTATACCATGATGGATATACAACTCCGGTGCAAAGGACAGATATTAAAGTATTGGGTCGTTCCGGACTCGGAGCATTATATGCTGGCATAAATGTTATGTGGAGAGGGAATTATGCAACGGATCACGACGTACTTGTTGCGAAAAAACTGGCTTATGTAATGTGTGGCGGGGATCTGAGTGAGCCAGCATTTGTATCAGAGCAATACTTACTGGACCTGGAAAGACAGGCATTTCTTTCGCTTTGCGGAGAAAAGAAAACTTTGGAAAGACTACAGAGTGTAATAAAATCCGGTAAACCGGTCAGAAATTAATTCAAACTATGAAAAGTATTTTATCCGGAATTGTAAGCGTCTGTTTTGTATTTATGATTGCCTGTCATGGCAATGATTCCGCCAGGCAGCAGACTGAAACATCAGATTCATCTTATGCTATCATAGGAAAAGTTACAGGGCTGGATACCGGTTTAATTATCCTGAACCACCGCCAGTATGGAAAAAATGACAGCACTATGCTGGACCATGGTTATTTTACTTTTAAAGGGAAAACAGATACAGCTGAAATCTGTATGATTATTCTTGGTAATCAGGTGAAGCGTTTTTTTCTTGAAAATGGAAAAATCTCTATGCTGATTAAAAAAGATTCACTCCCCTATGCTTCCATTTCAGGCACCAAAGTACAGGATGAATTCAATTATTTTCAGAATCTGCTTAGTAAAAATGTGACCGACCAGATGTCGGCAGTGGATAAAGCATATGATTCAGCAAACGATAAAAAGAATAAAAGGGCTATGGATAGTCTGGATAAAATGTATAATGCACTTGACCTTGAACAAAAACAGCTGGTCATGGATTTTACAAAATCACATCCTTCTTCTGTTGTCGCTGCATATGAAATTTATAATAATTTTTCTTACAATCCGAGGCTGGGACAGCTGGATAGTTTGTTCCGGCAATTGGATACGAGTGCGCGCATAACTTATTTCGGAAGGCTGCTTCAGGTACTGATTGATAAAACAAAATTGACGGCTATCGGTAATCCTGCACCAGATTTTGCATCCAACGATGCAAACGGTAAACCGATATTTTTATCTTCATTAAAAGGAAAATATATTCTCCTGGATTTCTGGGCCAGCTGGTGTGGCCCATGCCGTCTGGAAAATCCAAATGTTGTTAAAGCATATCATAAATTCCGCGATAAAGGATTTGACATTTTCGGTGTTTCCCTCGATGATACGAAAACAGATTGGCTGCAAGCTATAAAGAAAGACAGGTTAAACTGGACACAGGTTTCTGATTTAAAAGGTTGGAAGGCGGGAGCTGTTTCGCTCTATGGGATTAATGGTATTCCGATGAATTATCTGATAGATAAAAATGGCATCATTGTCGCCAAAGGATTACGTGGCGAAGAACTGGACAGCAAACTAACTGCATTGCTGCATTGATGAATCTTTTGACAAGTTATTTTTATGGGCGAAGCAGAATGGATAAAATCCGAATCTAAAATTCGCATTTGTTCGGATTTTTATTTTTATGGCGATGCTGCTTCTCAGGAACTTGCTAATAATATAGCAGCTGATATTGCAAATCACTGGAACCAGCCTTCTGGTATAGCAATTATAAAACAAATTCAATATTCTGTTGAATTCATCATTCGTGGTTTTTATGAAAAAGACCTGATACCCGAAAGCGTTTGGTTTAATACGGATCCCAAAAATAATTATTTCAGGATTGAAGAGTTTTCACCGGTGCACGTATCTTTTGTGGATGGGATTAAAAGCAATACAGGCTATTTCAAACTGGATAACCTGCTGCATAATTCCACTACGGCCGCGCATGAATATGGTCATACCATTGGCCTGGATCATCCGGAAAAACTGGATATCAGGGGTATGGGCCAACCTGGAATCATGTTTCCGCGCGGCACTGTATGCGATCCTGTTTTTCAATATGATCCGGCCGCTGAACCACTGAAACCCGGAGGGACCATAAATCCTTTTACTCGAAAGGTATTACAGGCAGATATTGATATGCTTCGGCTTCGTACATTGAATTGGAATAAAAACGGAATTGCCGTTCTTGGAGATTTTTCCAGTATCTATCACGGGAAAGAACAACCTCCACTTTAGATCGGGTAAGGGACATATAATTCGTTAATTTAGCCTTCCATCTATGACGCCGATTCTTTCCTTAAAAAATATCGACAAGTCCTACGGCCGGATCCAGGCATTAAAAGGGGTTTCATTTGACGTTCCCCAGGGGTCTGTTTTCGGTATACTGGGGCCAAACGGAAGCGGAAAAACCACCTTGCTTGGAATTGTGATGGATGTACTGGCGTCTAATGGTGGCAGTTATAGCTGGTTTGGAAATCCGCCTTCAGAAAAACAAAGAAGGGAAATCGGAACCTTGTTGGAGACACCCAACTTTTATCATTATCTCTCCGCACAACATAATCTTGAAATTACTGCCGCCATCAAGCAAAAGCCGGTGGCAGATATTGAACGGGTGCTGAAGTTGGTCAGGCTTTACGAAAGAAAAGATTCAAAATTTCAAACTTATTCTCTGGGGATGAAGCAAAGGCTGGCCATTGCATCCTGCCTGATCGGTAATCCATCCGTTCTGGTTTTTGATGAGCCGACTAACGGACTCGATCCCGCAGGTATTGCTGAAATCAGGGAATTGATCATTGACCTTTCAGCAGGTGGTAAAACGATCATATTGGCTAGTCACCTGCTGGCAGAAGTTGAAAAAGTTTGCACACATGTTGCGATCCTGCAACAAGGGGTGTTGATAAAATCCGGCGATGTAAAATCTGCTTTAAGCCAGGAAGAATGGATGGAGCTGGGTTCAGCCGATATGGAAAAATTAAAAGAAATCCTGGACCGTTTACCAGGAGTTAATAAGATAATTTCGTCAGGAAATCACTTTCAGGTTTATTTCAATGCTCCAGCACCCGATCCTGGATGGCTGAATGTTCATTGTTTTGAACAGGGTATCGCGCTGAATTATTTACAAACCCGGAAGGAAAGTCTTGAATCAGCGTTTATCGAACTAACCAATAATGTAAGCAACTGAACATGCGAAATTTTTTCCATACTCTGCGGATTGAATGGTTAAAACTAAAATATTACAGAACCTTCTGGATATTACTCTCTGTTATTGTTGTATGTATTCCTGCTTTCAATTATGTGATTTATGATTTTACAGATAATAGCTTTCCGAAAATTAACGGACAGAATCTGCTCGGCAATCCATTCTCTTTTCCAAACGTCTGGAAAACGGTGCCTTATAATGCAGGAATTCTCCTGTTCATGCCCGCTATATTAATCATAACTCTTTTTACAAATGAATATTCCTACCGGACGCATCGTCAGAATATAATTGATGGCTGGAGTCGCACGCGTTTTATACATATAAAGATCATTGAAGTTTTTTTGCTGACTCTTTTTGTGACAGTCATAGTCATTCTTACCTGTCTTTATTTTGGATTTCTGACCCGTACTCCCTCGCAACCTAAAGCCGGTTGGCAGGAATTCAGGTTCATATTTTATTTTTTTGTTGAAATGCTCGATTATTCACTAATTGCCCTTTTCTTCGCAATGCTGATACGGCGTGCGGGACTGGCCATGGGAATTTTTTTCCTTTATATGATTGTAGAACAATTCGTGGTATCCCTGGGAAGAAATAAATATAAAGTAACATGGGTGGATTACTTACCGGAAGAAGTATCGGACCGGCTTATTCCACAGCCATTTACCCGCAGAATGATATCGCCTGCCAATAACAGTCTTTGGGAAAAACATGTTCCTTTATACCTTTCAATAGCGGTTTTGTATATCATCATTTACATATTTATTGTAAGTTGGAGGTTCCGTAAAGCGGATCTCTGAACAGCGATTTTCTAACAGTATTCGGTAAACTAAAATTTCGATTAATGAAAAAACTTATTTGCGCCCTGTCATTGGGCTTTTTATCTACCGCCAGTTTTGCCCAACCCAGGCTCCCTGAACATTTTTACTGGGAAAAACTTCCTAACGGTTTGGAAATTGTGGTGATTGAAAACGATAAAGTGCCGCTTGCAACCATTGAAATCGCTGTAAAGAACGGAGCCTTTACCGAAGATTCGACTTACAACGGTCTTTCCCATTTGTTTGAACATATGTTCTTTAAAGCAAATCAAGACTATCCGGACCAGGAAAAATTCCTCAAACGCACCCAGGAGCTGGGCGCCATATGGAACGGAACAACCGGGGATGAAAGAGTGAATTATTTTTTCACTTTCGATAAAGACAGTCTGAATGCTGGATTGAAATTTATGAATGCCGCTATACGGTTTCCGATTTACAGAACAGAGGATATGAAAAAAGAAAGGCCTGTTGTAGACGGTGAGTTTCAACGAATAGAAAGTGACCCGGGGTCCCAGTTATTTATGGCTTGTCAGAAAAAACTATGGGGAAATCTCGTTACCCGTAAAAATGCAATTGGTATTCATGAGGTGATCAATACAGCGACGCCTGAAAAGATGATGATCATTAAAAACAAATATTATTACCCAAATAATTCCATACTGGTGATTTGCGGGGACGTTAAACATGAAGATGCATTTGCCAAAGCCAAAAATATATTTGGCAGCTGGGAATCAAGTGGCTTTGATCCCATCACAAAATACCCGATTCCGGAGTTTTTACCGATTAAGTCAACTGAATTTTTTGTTATGGAATCCAGTCTGGCACAAACACCCATAGAGATATTCATGTGGCAGGGTCCGGATACCCGTAATGATTCGGCTTCAACTGTTGCCGCGGATGTTTTCTTTACCATACTTGGTATGAATTCTTCCAAATGGCAGCAGGCCCTGGTTGATAAAGGACTCACTTCTTTTGCATCTGCCCAATACCAGACCTCAAAATATGTGGGTCCGGTAATTGCATTCTTTCAGCCGAATCCCGGCAAATTAAAAGAATGCAATGATGAAATACTGAATCAGGTAAAACAATGGGGGAATAATGACTACTATACAGATGAACAACTGCGGAATGCAAAAGAAATTCTGCGTCGTAATGCAATAAGGGAAAGAGAAAAACCTTCCGCACAAGCCAGTTACGTAACTTATTCCTGGTGCAGTACAGGATTGGATTATATGACGGATTATGAAAAAAATTGTAATAAAATAAGCCGGGATGACATTAAAAGGTTTATCAGCACTTATATTTCAGGAAAACCCTTTGTAGCCGGAATGGTTATAAGTCCCGATATGAACAAAAAATTAAATGCATCTGAGAATTTCAAACCAGGTTTCTAATATTAAAAATTAAATCATTTGTATGAAATCTTATATAATAAAATTTTCATGCGCTATTTTTTTAGCCGTTTTTTTCTTACCTGCACTTGCTCAGAATAAGGCTCCTTATGATATGACTTTAAATGGTGTCAAGGTAATCGTTCAGCCCAGCGGAAATGAAATAGTAGAAGTTATAACCATATTCAAAGGGGGTGTTCAGAATTACCCGGCTGATAAAGCCGGAATTGAGAGCCTTGCCATAACTGCTCTTACTGAATGTGGAACTAAGAATGACAGCAAAAATAGTTTTAAGGATAAGCTGGATAAAATAAGTGCTGAAGTGGGTGGTTCAGCGGGAATGGATTATTCTTCCGTAACACTCAATTGTATTAAAAGTGATTTGGATCAGGCATGGCCTCTGTATGTGGATGCAATTACGGTCCCTGTTTTTGACAGTTCTGAATTTGACCGGATTAAGCAGGATGCAATCAGCGGATTGAAATCCCAGGCTTCCCGTCCCGATTTCGCTATCTCAAAAATGGCCAAGGAAACGGCGTTTAAAGGAAAGGACTATTCTAAATCTCCTACAGGCGAAGAAGAAACAGTAAGTAAGCTAGGTGCATCTGAAACCAGGTCATATTATTCATCCATCCTCACACGTTCCCGTATGCTGGTTGTTATAGTAGGTGAACTTGACCGTTCTGTTATCGAACAAAAAGTAAAACAGCTGACTGAAAATATTCCTCAGGGGAAGGAAGTAAAATTGAACCGGTACAGCTATGTTCCTTCAAAGAATACTTTCACGGATCAAAAGAAAGCACTGGCAACAAATTATATCCAGGGAATCACCAGTGGCCCGCAGCCCGGTACGGCGGATTTCAATGCGTTTGTTATTGCGATGAGAATATTTTATAACCGGCAATTCCTGGAAGTAAGAACGAATAATGGGTTGTCCTATGCACCACAAACACGTTTCAATCCGGGATTATCCCCTTATACTATGATCCAGGTCACTACAACAAATCCTGACAAGTACATCGGTGTCATGGATAATCTTCTTGCAAAAACACATGGCGAGGGTTTTAAAACAGATGAAGTAAAAAATACAAAAACAGGATATGTGACTTCTTTTTATTATCAAATGGAAACCAACTCGGCCCAGGCTGCTTCCCTTGCTGCCAACGAAGTTTTATTCAATGACTGGCGCCGCTCCGTTCGAATCAACGAAGACATGAAAAAAGTAAGCGTGGAAGACGTAAATAAGGCTTTTAATAAATATGTAAAAGATATTACCTGGGTATACCAGGGAGATACAAGCAAGGTAAATCCTGTTCTTTATACCACTTCTCCCGCCGACACGAAAGTCCCGGAAAGCAAAATCAAGAATGACAATAAAAATTAGTTAACGCTGAATGAGTTCCCTGAAGGCTGCATTAATCGTTGGATAAATAAACTGAAACCCATGTTGTTTCAATTTGTTTGCACTGATGTTGCTGCTTTTCAGGACCTCTTCACTTCTTTCACCAAGCATAAGCCGGAGGATAAAATTTGGAACCGGAATTGGTATAAAAAAACTTCCCTTCATTTTTTTTGCGAGTTCCAGGGTAAAGGTCCTGTTATTCACAGGATTTGGTGCCACCGCATTATAAACGCCGGACCATGTTGCATTTGTCATGGCTTCCAGATAAAGGCGGCATAAATCATCAATATGGATCCAGCTGATCATTTGTTTTCCACTTCCCAAAATACCTGCGATACCATACCTGACAGGTTTTGCGAATTCAGGAAAAGCGCCACCATCATTACTCAACACAATACCGGTTCGAAGAATAACCAGCCTCTTTCCCAGATCCGCTACCGGTTGAATGGATTTTTCCCATGCAAGACAGGTTTCACCAAGAAAACCCGAATCCGAAGTATCCGTTTCTATGGCCGGTCCGGGTAAATTTGGTTTGTACCATCCAATGGCAGACGCACTCACCACCGAAACGATTTCGTTGGGAATACTTTTCATTGCTTTAATAAGAAGTTCACTGCTCTTGGTTCGGCTTTCGACAATTTCCCTTTTTCTTTTGTCCGTCCAGGGCTTATCAGCAACACCTGCTCCTGCCAGGTGAATTACATATTTTGCTTTCTGGAAAGCTTCTTCATTCACAGATTGCTCTTCTAAATTCCATGCAGCATAGGAAATACCTGGGGAAGGTTTTTTGTACGACCTGGGGTTTCTGGAAAAAATGATCACATGGAAACCGCGGGATACAAGGAAAACTGAAAGTGCTCTTCCGATAAGACCTGTACCTCCGGTAATGATCACGGTATCCATTGAAACTATAATATTATTCCAAAAAAAATCCCTCCCGCTGAAAACGGGAAGGGATTAAACAACTAAAAACAAACGATATTCAAATTCTTAATCGGGTTTCTTTCCATCCAGAAAACTATTGATGGTACTGATCTCACCCTGACTATTTTTATCGGCTTTAACTTCATACTGGCTGTAAAAACTCTCTACGCTGGTTACAGTATTATAAAGTTCCAGGTTTCGGCGGATGTAGGCCGGCACAGTTTCAAACTCATTATTCGGATCCGCAGCATTCATATTGAACGACAAGTTGCGCAATTTGTTGATCCTTTCTGCTGCCCGGCGTTTCAGGCCTTCTGCTTCGTCCTGCACTGCAGGCTCCTCTGCAGGTTGATTCGCCATAGATTCCGATTGTGTTTGATGGGCCCCAGGCACATCCGCCGCTGGAATTTCATCTTTAAATACGAGCTGCATATCTGTGGATGGATTATCATCCTTTACCGGATTTTTTACAGTCGCAGTAAAGACCTTCTGGTCCTTCAAAGGAAGTTCTTCAGATAGGGATTCCGATCGTGATG
This sequence comes from Puia sp., assembly GCA_035937535.1. Lineage (GTDB taxonomy): Bacteria > Bacteroidota > Bacteroidia > Chitinophagales > Chitinophagaceae > Puia. Next base: position 191,799 of record DASZHV010000016.1, read on the forward strand.
GTTCATCGTCATAAATATTGGCAGGCCTGGCAAGATATCCACCCGAAGTCGGTGGGGGAACAGTCTCTTGTGAAAATATCCATTCTATTGGTTCATGCACGATCTTTTTATCCACAGGTTGTTCAATATTGATCCTGCTTTCCGTTTTTGCCGGCATAACAACTACGGGTCCTGTTTTTCTTTGGTGTCCTTTGGGTTCGGGTATTTCTACCAGTTTGGGTTCCATTTCCTGACGCAATGATGTAACATGAACAGGTATTTTAGTATTGCTTGCCATTTCTTCTAAGGGTTTTTCATTAGTAAGAAATTCCACTATGGGTGCTTCTTTCTGTTTAAAAGTTTCCTGAACCGGCATCTGCAGGGGCATCACAATTTTTTCTTCTTTCTTTATCGGTGCCGGTTTTTCTGCGCGTTTAAAAGGATCCTTGTATTCAAATCCTGTAGCGATGATCGTAATGCCAATCTTATCTCCCAACGCTGCATCATAACCCAATCCAAGAATCACATCCGTGTCTTCACCGGCCTGGCTGATCAGGTAGTGTTGGATAATTTCAACTTCATCCATTGTAAATTCAAAATCCCCTTCAGAAGAATTAATATTGATGAGTATCCACTTTGCTCCGCGAATATCATTATCGTTGAGTAAAGGAGAATTCAAGGCTTCTTCAATTGCCTGTTGTGCTCTGTTATTTCCTGCTGCGGCAGCACTTCCGAGAATAGCCACACCACCGTTTTGCATCACTGTGCATACATCAGCAAAATCAACATTTATCTGGCCGGTACTATTGATTACATCTGTGATACATTTAGCTGCCGTTGCAAGAACATTATCCGCTCTCGAAAATGCTTCTTTCATTTTCAAATTTCCAAACTGATGACGCAGTTTATCATTACTAATTACAAGAAGCGTATCTACATAATCTTTTAACAAATGAATTCCTTCCTCTGCCTGTAATTGTCTTTTTTTGCCTTCATATGAAAAAGGGGTTGTTACAATTCCTACGGTAAGTATACCCAGGTCTTTACAAATTTTTGCAATTATGGGAGCACCACCAGTGCCTGTTCCACCACCCATGCCTGCTGTGATAAAAGCCATCTTGGTATTTACTTCCAGAATGGATTTAATTTCCTCCAGGCTCTCCTCAGTTGCCTGGCGGCCAATATCGGGATTCGCCCCGGCACCAAGTCCCTGAGTGAGACAGGGGCCAAGCTGGATCTTGTTCGCGACGCGGCTTTGGGCAAGGGCCTGCGCATCGGTATTACAGATGATAAAATTGACTCCTTCAATTTGTTGACCAAACATATGGTTGACAGCGTTGCTTCCTCCTCCACCCACGCCTATCACTTTAATTATGGACGACCTTTCCTTGGGTAAATCAAACTGGATCATAAAATAGAATTAATGGTTTGTATAGAAATTTTACAGTGCGTGATCTTCTTCTTCCTTAAACAGGTCAATGATTCCGTCTTTAAACTTACCCCAGAAATCTTTAATCCCCATCCTGTTTGATACTCTTTTCACCTGCCGTTCTTCTTCCGTAATAACAACTTCCTCTCTTGTGTGATCGGGTGTTTTCAATGCCGTAGGAATTTCCACCTGGATGTGGGTCATTTCAAACTGCTTTCTATTATGTTCGTAGTCACTATATCCTTTTAATATTAAACCGATACAGGTTGAATAAGTTGGTTTTGCAAGTTCTTCGATTTGCCCCGATGCCAGATGCTCATTCGGATAACCAATGCGTGCATTTAATCCTGTTACATATTCTGTTAATTGTATCAGATGTTTTAACTGTGCTCCTCCACCAGTGAGCACGATACCTCCATTCAGCATTTTATTATCGAGGCCAACTTGTTTTAAGTGATAAGAAACAAAGTCCATGATCTCACTCATGCGTGCCTGAATGATATTGGCCAGATTTTTCACACTGATTTCCTTTGCAGGCATTCCACGTAATCCGGGAATAGTGATGAAAGCATTTCCTTTCGCTTCATTCGAAAGGGCGGATCCAAACTGAACCTTCATCTGCTCGGCCTGGGTTTTCAAAACACCAAGACCTGTTTTAATATCATTTGTAATGTTTTCTCCGCCGAAAGGAATAACGGCAGTGTGTTTGAGAATGCCTTCGTAAAATACTGCCAGATCCGTTGTACCGCCTCCGATATCAACGATAGCAACACCAGCTTCCAGGTCCTCCTGTCCCATCACAGCGGCAGCAGAGGCCAGCGGTTGTAAAACAAGGTCCTTGGTATGCAATCCACTTTTCTCAACTGCACGGCTGATATTTTTGATTGCATTTTTATCACCGGTAATGATATGGAAATTGGCTCCCACTTTTACACCGCCATATCCGATCGGACTGATAATGTTTTGAAAATTATCTACAGCAAATTCCTGAGGAATGACATCGATAATCTGATCGCCTGCGGGAATATAAGTTTTGTATTGGTCCGCAACCAACTGGTCGATCTCTTTTTGTGTAATTTCATCTTCTGTAGTTTGTCTTACGATATCGCCACGGGTTTGCAGGCTTTTAATATGATGACCCGCAATACCAACATACACTTCTGAGATACTCAGGTTCGGATTGGAAGCATAACAATTGTCGAGTGCCATACGGATGGCCTTGATGGTCTCATCAATATTTAGCACCTGGCCATGTTTTACTCCGTTGGAATTGGCACGGCCAAAGCCGAGGATTTCCAATTTGCCATATTCATTTTTGCGACCTGCAATGGCAGCGATTTTTGTTGTGCCTATGTCGAGTCCTACGATAATGGGTTGTTCCTGGTTCATGGTTTGGTTTAGTTTATTGTTGTTTTTGAAGTTTATTGCCTGTTTCGTTTTTATTATCGTTTTCATCCGGGAGGTCATAACTCCGGAGGTTCTGTTCTGTAATGGTGTTTTTTTCCAGCGGTTTTATTTCCCTGATTTTTGCAGTATCAGTTTCCATTTTCTGCGACATGCGGATCATTTCCATTACATTTTTTCTTGCCTGAATTGAATCCGCTCTTGAAATCGAACCTGGTTTACATATTGCGATTACCTGGTTCGCATATGCCAGGTTGATACCGGTATATTTTTCAAACCCGGTTTGGGAAATAACCTGTTTATAAAAAATAAAGAGGCGGTGAAATTTATTTTCAAAGTCGCTTCCGTCTCCAAATTCAATTTGCTGGTTTCCGATCAATGGCGTCATTGAAAAGTTTTTCGAGGTACTGATATTCACTTCCTGAATCTGGTTCGACCAGAAAGGATCCTTATTCAGAAAAACAGCAAGGTTCCTGATCTGGCGGTCCAACGCACTATCCTTTCTTAATCCGAATTTCTCTCCGGAATAACCCGTAAAAACAGGCAGCCTGAAAACACTTCTTTCCGGCAACGCCATTTGAACTCCACCACTGTCAATCAAATAACTGTTTCCGGAAACTGTGAATATTCTTGCTACCGGTTGTCTTTCCTGTATCCGAATTTTTAATTTCTGGTTATTATCAAAATAAAGTTGTGCATCCCGGATCCAGTTATTTTTCCTTAGAAGACCTTCCATTTTCAAAAGGTCTATGGAGGTCACTTTTTTATTGAGTAAATCTTTCATCCCTTCATTTCCAAGCATGGAAACCAGGTCCTTTTTATTCAGAAACTGTGCTTTACCGCCCCCATTGATTTCAACTTCCAGGCCCTGGCAAAAACTGCTGTTTTTAGCATTGATGGCTGCAATCAGAATGGCCAGTCCGGAGCCTCCCAGCAGGCACCAGAGTAAAACCGTAAAAATTTTTTTCAATGGGCTCTTTATATTCATTTTGTTTTTAGTATTTCTGTCAGTGGTTTAACCAATTCGTCGATATCCCCTGCACCCGCTGTGATCAGCAGCAATTTTTCTTTCGGTTGAATGGAAGCCACGTACGCCAGTACTTCCTGTTTAGTAAGAATTTGTTTCACAGCCTTTACCATTTTATTAAGTATGGTTGAACTGCTGATTCCTTCTATAGGTAATTCGCGGGCCGGATAAACAGGCAATAAAATAACCTCGTCAGACTGATCCAGTGCATTTGCAAAACCATCTGCGAAATCCCTGGTCCTGCTGAATAAGTGTGGCTGAAAAACAACCAGCATCTTTCTGTCGGGAAAGAGCTCTCTGGCGCCGCTGATCAGGGCTTCAAGTTCTCTGGGATGATGTGCATAATCATCGATATATATAGTACCTCGGCCCTGCACATGATATTCAAATCGTCTCTTCACCCCCCGGTAATTCTGCAAGGCAGGAATAATCTTTTCACCGTCTAGTCCCAGTTTGCGGCAGGCTGCAATAGCTGCCAGCGCATTTTCTACATTATGTCGACCGCCGACCTGAAGTTCCACGCCCTCCAGCTTTCCTTCCCTTCCTTCCACGTCAAAGACATAGTTCCCGGACCGGATCCGCAAGTTCTTCGTATACACGTCGGCGTTATGGTCAGTAAGATGATAACTGAGCTGGGCTATATCTCCAACAGGCTTTGGGATCGGCAATCCATGTTTCTGCACCAGGGTGCCTCCGGATTTTATTTTCTCTGCAAAAGCAAGAAATGCTTCTTTCACAGCTTCGGCAGTTCCATAAATATCCAGGTGATCGGGGTCCATTGAGCTGATCACAGCAATATCAGGATGTAGTTTCAGGAAACTCCGGTCATATTCATCCGCTTCTACAACACAAATATTATTTTTACTACTCCAGAAGTTCGTATTGTAGTTTACCGAAATACCACCCAGGAACGCATTGGATCCCCTACCGCTGTCACGCAGGATATGTGCGATCATGGTGCTGATGGTTGTTTTTCCATGGGTACCAGCTACACATACGTTCAAAGAATCTTCTGTAATCAAACCAAGCACTTCACTTCTCTTCATCAGCTCATATCTATGGTCCCGGTAATAGGTCAGTCCTCTTTGATCTTTTGGGATAGCAGGTGTATAAATCACCAGCTGTACATCTTTCGGAATCATAGAGGGGTCGTCAACATAGGAAACGGGTATTCCTTCCTCCACAAGTGCTCTGGTCAGAACCGTTTCAGTTTTATCATACCCACTCACTCTTTTTCCCCTGAATAGGAAATAGCGCGCCAGGGCACTCATTCCGATACCACCGATACCGATGAAATAGATGTTATGTATATTTTTCAGGTCAGCCATTAAGTGTTTTCAAAATTTCATTAGCTATTTTTTCATCAGCATCAGTAACTGCCAGCTTACCGATATTACTTTTCAAAATTTCCTGTTCAGTCATATTTTTTGCAAGTGCCAGTATTTCCGGTACCATTTTATTACGGGCATCTTTATCTGATATCATGATGGCCGCATTTTTTTTAACCAGGTTTTCAGCGTTCACGGTTTGATGGTCTTCCGCAGCGTGCGGATAGGGTATAAAAATCACCGGTTTTTTAACAACACACAGTTCATACAACACGCTTCCGGAACGGGAGACAACAATGTCTGCAGCGGCATATGCGTATTCCATTTTTGAAATGAATTCGCCGGTCCATATCATTTTGGATTCCGCTGCATGTATCGCTGCCCTTGCAGCATAAGATTTCCCTGTTTGCCAGATAAGCTGGATCTGATTTTTAATCAGGAGTGAAATGCCTGAATCTACTGCTTCATTCATTGACCTGGCACCAAGGCTTCCCCCTGTAACCAGAACGGTAGTGTATTTTGGATCCAGGCCAAAAAAAGCAAGACCCTCTTCCCTTGAAATCTGATAGGCTACCACATTTTTTCGCACCGGGTTACCGGTTTGAAGGAGGCGGTCAGAAGGGAAAAACTTTTCCATTCCATCGCTCGCTGCAAAAATGCGGACAGCTTTTTTCCCCAGCAGAATATTGGATTTACCCGCAAATGAATTTGATTCATGAATAAATGTGGGTATTCCTTTAGCCTGTGCATATCGCAATACGGGGAAACTGCTGTATCCGCCGACTCCGATGGCTGCTTGTGGTTTAAACGATTTGAATATTCTCTTCACCTGTAAAAAGCTTTTAACCAGTTTATAAGGAAGTGCGAAATTTTTTATTAAAGAACTTCTGTTGTATCCGGCGATATCAATTCCTGCGATTGGATAACCCGCTTCAGGAACTTTTTCCATTTCCATTTTACCATTTGCACCCACAAATAGAATTTCCATATCCGGTTCTTTTTTTCTCAATGCATTTGCGATTGCCAAAGCAGGGAAAATATGTCCGCCTGTACCACCGCCTGCTATGATTATACGTTTGTTCAAACTTTTACATTTCCAATTTCTCCACCGCTTCCTCCCCTTCAATCCGCTCTGCATTCCTTGCAACACTTAATATGATTCCAATGGCGAGGCAGGTAAATAAAAATGAGCTCCCTCCCATACTAATCAGGGGAAGCGTAACACCAGTTACCGGAAACAGATTTACATTCACAGCCATATTTGCAATTGCCTGAATCATGAGGGTAAAACTCAGTCCCAGAGCCAGAAAAGCGCCGAATGCAAATGGACATTTTTTAAATATGCGAATGCTTCTGAAAAGAAATACCAGGTAAATAAACATGATGATGGCGCCACCAATCAATCCATATTCCTCAATGATAATTGCATAAATAAAATCAGAATAGGGATGCGGAAGAAAATTACGCTGGCGGCTGTTGCCAGGACCCAGCCCGATCCAGCCTCCATTGGCAACCGCGATCTTTGCCTGATTCACCTGGTAGTTATCATCCTGCTTATCCTCTTTTGTGCCATAAATGAAGTTTCCTACGCGGTTTATCCATGTGTCCACGCGTACCAGTAAACCTGTGTGAGATGATGGATGACTGATGAAGGATGACTGGGTGTCCGTTTTATGACGTACCGTTGCGGCCATGATCAGGATCAGTACGGGAATCATAGCTACTCCAATTGAAAGAAGAAGATGTTTTCCGCTGACTCTCCCGATGAACATCAGCATCATACAGGTTGCACCTAAGAGCAGCGCTGTGGAAAGATTCGCCGGTGCGATCAACAGGCAAACTACTGCCACCGGAAGGATCACGGGCAAAAACCCTTTTTTAAAATCTTTTATCTGGTCCTGCTTTCTGCTGAGCAGGTGGCTGATATACATAATCAGTGCAAGTTTGGCCAGGTCTGAGGTTTGAAATGTCATGTTTACAATAGGTAAACGGATCCAGCGGCTTCCTTCATTCAGCTTTACGCCAAAAAATAAAGTGTAGATAAGTAAGGGAATGGAAATCAGAAAAAGGATCTTCGCCACACGAGCATAAATAATATAGTTGACCTGATGTGCGAAATAAATGATCATCACACCGGTAATGATAAATGCAAATTGTTTGAAAAGGTAGATTTCTGTATTGCCCTTATACATTTTGTAAGCCAGTAAGCCCGTGGAGCTGTATACAGCCAACAATGATATCAGTGCCAGCATGACGACTACCGCCCAGATCACTTTATCACCTTTGGTTCTTGTACCAAGATGTTTAAAGGCTCTCATTTCTATCGTACTATTATCCTGCAATTCTTAACTTATTATTCAATTAAAATTCCCACTCCCATACTCCCATACTCCCATACTCCCATACTTTTAAAGGTCCCTCACCGCTTCTTTAAACTGATTTCCCCTGTCTTCATAGTTTTTGAACAGATCAAAACTGGCACAGGCCGGGCTCAATAAAACAACATCACCTTTATCCGCCAGGTGAAAACTACTTTTGACGGCTTCCCCTGCCGAACTGGTATTGACAATCACCGGCACATCATTTTGAAATGCGTCGTGAATCTTCCGGTTATCTAAACCCATACATACTATGGCTTTAACCTTTTCCTTCACCAGGTCACGCATCAGAGAATAATCATTTCCTTTGTCTATTCCGCCCAATATCAACACAACAGGTTTCTGCATACTCTCCAATGCATACCAGGTAGAATTTACGTTGGTGGCCTTGCTGTCGTTGATAAATTCCACACCCCGAACAGTACTTACATATTCCATCCTGTGCTCCAGCGATTCAAAACTCTGAACAGCTTCCCTGATCTTATCCTTACGTATCCCAATAGTGACCGCCGCAAGTCCCGCCGCCAGTGTATTGTACTGGTTATGGATTCCTTTCAGGGCGAAATCATAAATACTCATTTTCAAAGTTTCATTTCCTGACTGCAGAGTCATCTGCCCGTTTCTGATAAAACCTCCCTGATTTGGTTCCTTTTGCATGGTATATGGTAATGGGTTAGATTGAAAACTAAATTCATTTATATGTTGCTGAATCACCGGATCGTCTGCGCAAAAAATAAAATAATCGGTTTTCGTCTGGTTTTTTACAATACTGAATTTGCTCCTGATATAATTTTCAAACTTGTATTCATATCTGTCCAGGTGATCCTCCGTAATATTTGTCAGGATAGCAATATCCGGTCTGAATTCCTGTATATCGTCTAGCTGAAAACTGCTGATTTCCGCGATATACCATTGTTTAGGGTTTTCTGCGACCTGTTTCGCAAAGGAGACACCAATATTTCCTACCATCGCACAATCCAAACCCCCATGCTTACAAATGTGGTAAGTCAGGGAAGTAGTGGTTGTCTTTCCATTACTACCAGTGACGGCCACAATACGGCTTCCTCCTTTATGACGATATGCCAATTCGATTTCACTGATCACCGGAATGCCCCTGCTTCTTATTTTGATCACCAAAGAACTTTTTTCCGGTATGCCCGGGCTTTTCATCACTTCGTCTGCATCCAGTATTCTTTCTTCATTGTGTTTTCCTTCTTCATATTCGATCCCTTTATTTGCTAGAACTGATTTATATTTTTCAGAAATCAATTCCGCATCTGAAACAAATACCAAGTATCCTTCTTTAGCAGCCAGGATTGCCGCCCCCACGCCGCTTTCGCCGGCACCCAGGATTATCATTTTTGTTGACATACTTTTCAGGCTTAAAGCTTAAAGCCTAATGCTTAAAGCTTTTTCGAAGGAAAACGGTCATCCATCAACGGTTATCTTTTTTCGTAGGGCGGATCGGGGTTTTTCAAAAGCATAGATAAATACTGCACCACAATGACAATGATTAGGTTTATCATCTGATTTTCAAAGTCACAATCGCGAATACCACACACAGAATCGTTACTATCCAGAACCTCGTAACTATCTTGCTTTCATTATATCCAAGCTTTTGATAATGATGATGCAAGGGGCTCATCAAAAAGATCCGCCTGCCTTCACCAAACTTTCGTTTTGTATATTTGAAATAACTCACCTGTAATACAACGCTGATGTTTTCCACCAGGAATACTCCACAGAAAATGGGTATTAATAATTCTTTCCTCACGATCACCGCCAGTGCCGCAATAATTCCGCCCAGAGTCAGACTTCCGGTATCCCCCATAAAAACAGTTGCCGGATATGCATTGTACCAGAGAAATCCAAGACAGGCGCCAATCAATGCACCAATGAAAATAGATAACTCACCCAGATTGGGGATATACATGATATTCAGGTATTCAGCAAATCGCAGGTTCCCGCTGGCATAAGCGAAAACACCCAGGCATACGCCGATCACTGCACTTACCCCGGTTGCTAATCCATCAATGCCATCTGTAATATTGGCACCGTTCGAAACAGCCGTAATGATAAAAATGACGATCACGATGTACAGGATCCAGGTAGCGCCACGTAATGCCGACGGTAAAAGTTTGGAATAATTAAATTCATGATTTTTTACAAATGGAATGGTGGTAATAGGTTCCCTGGCTTCTACAAAAAGTTTTTCCTTTCCATCGAGGATAACCCGTTTTAAACCGATCGTATCCGTTGGTTTGGTGTCTCCAACAAATTCACGCCATACTTTGGTATTGCTGTTAAAATAAAGCGTGGCAGCGACCACAAATCCCAGCACCACCTGGCCAAGAATTTTAAACCACCCGGCCAGACCATCTTTATCTCCTTTCTTATAATTAATTCCCTGACTTTGCGCAATTTTTTTAGCGTGCAGTTTGAGATAGTCGTCAATAAATCCAATCATACCCATCCACAGCGTGCTGAAAATCATGAGACGTATATAAGCTTTATTCAGATTGGCGAGCAGAAGGGTCGGGATCAGGATGGCCAGTATGATAATTATGCCTCCCATGGTAGGCGTTCCTTTTTTCTGTTGTTCACCTTCCAGACCCAGTTCGCGAACACTTTCACCTACTTGCAGGTTTCGCAGATAATTGATAAGCCTTCTTCCAAACATCATGGAAATAACCAGCGATATGATAACGGCCAGCAGTACACGAAAAGTGATGAATTGAAACAAAGCGCCACCAGGGATTTTAATTCCCGTTTGTTTAAGCCAATCGAATAGTTGATACAACATGTTGTTGATCCGGATGTTTAATACTGATTACGGGATGCGATCCCATTCCTATTTATCCATCAATTCAATAACTTCTCTGAGTACTGCTTTATCATCGAAAGGTTTTTTAACACCTTTTATCTCCTGGTATTTTTCATGACCCTTACCCGCAACCAGAACAATGTCTGCTGGTTGTGAAAGGCTTACTGCTGTCTTAATAGCTTCCCTGCGGTCGATGATCGAAATAAATTTTCTCCTGGCTGCTGTGTTGAGTCCCGCCTCCATGTCTTTCAGAATTGTTTCGGGTTCTTCAGACCTCGGATTATCTGATGTAAAAACCACTTTGTCGCTCAGCTTGCAGGCTACTTCTCCCATGATTGGCCGTTTGGTTTTGTCTCTGTCGCCACCGCATCCCACAACAGTGATAATGCGTTCATCATTCCTGCGAAGCTTACGTATGGTGCTTAGCACATTTTCCAGTGCGTCCGGCGTATGTGCATAATCCACGATGCCAACAATCTTTTCTTTCGGTGAAATCAAATAATCAAATCTTCCTTCTGCTCCACTCAATACACTAAGGTTGCGGAGAATCTCTGATTGTTCTTCACCCAAACAAATGGCTGCGCCGAATACAGCCAGCAGGTTATATGCATTGAATTCACCAATCAGACGGAAATGAACTTCCTGGTCATTCACCAGCATGACGAGTCCCGTCAGGTTATTTTCAAGGATCTTGCCTTTAAAATCTGCGGCGGTTTTCAGGCTATATGTATATTTCGCCGCCACAGTATTCTGTACCATCACTTCCCCTCTTTTATCATCTGCGTTCGTTAACGCAAAAGCAGAACTAGACAAACCGTCGAAAAATAATTTCTTAACCTTTATATATTCATCGAATGTTTTATGATAATCGAGGTGATCATGGGTGATATTGGTGAAAATACCACCTGTATAATATAATCCTTCGATACGGTGCTGGTGAATTGCATGGGAACTCGTTTCCATAAAAACATGAGTACAATTAGCTTTCAGCATTTCATGAAGCAGTTGATTCAGTGAAACAGGGTCAGGAGTAGTATGTGTGGCGGGCAATGTTTTATTCCCAATACGATTTTCTACCGTACTCAACATACCACTGGTATAACCCAGTGAGGTAAATAATTTATAAAGCAACGTTGCGATAGTTGTTTTCCCATTGGTTCCTGTAACCCCCACCAGTTTCAATTTTTCAGATGGCTGGCCATAAAAATTATGTGCCAGTAATCCGGATGCGACAGCACTGCTTTCCACCTGGATATAAGTAATATCATCCTTCAGAATGACCGGCATCTGTTCGCAAATGATGGCTGCAGGAAACGCAGTGGTAACAGCTTCGATAAACTCGTGTCCATCTTTGTGGGTACCCTTTACAGCGATAAAGGCAGAACCCTTACTCACTTTGCGCGAATCAAGTTGCAGATCCTTTACATCAACATCCAGTCTTCCGTGAACTGACCGAATGGCTACCTTATATAGAATTTCCCGTAGAATCATCAGTTAAGATCCAGGATAAGTTTTTGATTTCTAGATACTATTGTTCCAGGTAAAATGCTTTGTTGTTTTACTTTACCGGTTCCTCTTGTTGCCACGCGTATATCTCTCGATTCCAATAAGAACAATGCGTCTTTCAAACCCATCCCCTTTACATCGGGGACCAGTTTCTGTTCTTCATTTTTTGCCTTTACAACCGGCTGATTATTATCACGGTATACACCTACCCATTTTTTATCATGTGAAGAATCCGCATAAGGCATTTGCAGGGTATAAAAGACTCTTTTTATTTCATCTGAAGAGCCTGCATAATAAAATGCAGTACTGTCCTTTTTCAGCAGGCCCGCATAGGAAGCAAGTTGATTACTTTCAAGTGAAAGAACATCCATACTCATTAGTTTATCCGCCACCTCACGGAAAACGGGACCTGCTACTATGGCCCCCAGGTATTTTTTTGAAAAGGGCTTATTTTTAATTACCACAATACAGGTATATCGAGGATGGTTAGCCGGAAAATAACCAACGAAAGATGACTGGTAAATATGGTCTGCATATCCGCGGTTGCCATTGGCAACCAGGGCAGTTCCTGTTTTACCAGCGACGGTATAGAAAGTATTTTTAAATGCTGATTTAGCCGTACCCTTGACGCAAACCCCTTCAAGGCAAGTTTTCAATTCAGAAAGGGTTTCATCGCTACAGATTTTATCCATTATTACAACGGGTTGGTTCTGCCTGTCAATTCCCCCTGCATACTGAACTGAATTCACCAGGTAAGGTTTCATCATCTTCCCATTGTTTGCAACGGCATTATATAATGTAAGTGTCTGGAGCGGACTTATCAGGACTTCATATCCGAACGCCATCCACGGAAGTGTGCTTGCGCTCCAGGTTTTCGATTGCGGTGATTTAATAATAGGCGAAGTTTCACCGGCCAGATCAACACCGGTAATCTGGTTAAGTTTTAATTTTTTGAGATGGTCAACAAACTGCTGCGGATGTTGTGCATAATGGGCCATGACGAGTTTAGCCATTCCCACATTTGAGCTGTGTTCAAAAGCTTCTTCTACTGTCACGTCACTCACTTCCTGTTTTTCCGCATCATGTACGGTACGTGTCCCGATCTTCCATGTTCCTCCATCAATATTCAGCCGATCAGATAAGTGCACTTCATGATCTTCCAACAGTGACAAAAGAGTTGCGAGCTTAAAAGTAGAACCGGGCTCAGAAGCGCGGATGGCATAATTTAAATCCTCCCAATAACTGCCATCGGCCTGTCTTCCAAGATTGGCCATGGCTTTAATTTTTCCAGTCGACGTTTCCATGACAATGCAGGTGCCGTGTTCACATTCATTTTCAACCATCATGGCAAGAAGGGCATTTTCCGCTATATCCTGTGTATTCACGTCGATGGTTGTCAATATATCCTTGCCATTTTCGGGATCGATCTCATAACCTTCCACGGGTATATAGGTTCCAGCATTCAGGTAACGTACAAGTCTTCTTCCGTTCTCGCCGCGAAGAAGACTGTCGTATGTTCTTTCCAAACCCACATTTTGCGCATTATCGCGTGACAGGCCGATTGTCCGGTTTGCAAGCAAACCGAATGGATTCATTCTTTTGCTTGAAGCGTCAATGATAAATCCGCTTTTATTTCTTCCTTCTCGCACCAATGGAAATGATCTGAGTTGTTTGTATTGATCAAAGGGGATGTTGCGATGAAGCAGGTAATAACGATCACCTTCCCTATAACCATGTAGTAATTGTTTTTTATATGCTGTTGAAGACTGGTCCCTGAAAAGATTTGCGAGACAGAAAGAAAGAGAGTCCAGGTTTTCTTTGAAACGCTTTCCGTTTTTCTCCCGAAGCCCTTCGGCATCGAAATCGATATAGATATTAAAATAAGGAACTGAGGTGCTTAGCATATTTCCGTCTTCACTGTAAATCGTTCCTCTTTCCGCACTGAGGTCAACATATTTCTGATGCAGACTATCACTCAGCGCTCTCCAGTAATTTCCTTGTACGTTCTGGATATAAAATACCCTTCCCAGTACAGCTACGCATATCAGAACCATTCCCAGGAAACACAGGTAAACCCTCCAAAGTATATCTCTTCTTAGTTCCACCGGGTATGGGGGATATGGGTGATAAAAATTATTTCATTTGCTTATGCTGTCGCGCAGGACCAGTGGAGGTGAAGACAGGGGTTTAATTCCAAATGGCTCAACCGCTTTGGCAAGTTCACTTTGTTTGCTTCGAAACATGACTTCACTTTTCAGGTTCTTAAAATCGTATTGAAGCTCCTGAAGTTCCCTACCCGTTTTTCCGATATCACGCACTACCCGATCTGCGTAATGACCGTTATATATATATATCACTGCAAGGAAAGCTAGGAAAAGAAAAAAAGGCAGGTTGTGAACCATCCACTGATAGCGGATCAGGCCCTTTGCCTTGATTTTTTTACTTCCGAAGACTTTCATTATTCCAGTGTGATGAATAAAAAAATTAGGGTACGATTATCATACTGAGATTTCTTAGTTCGGGATTAATTTTTTCATATTCTCGGGACTAAATATTTTTATTCTTCTGTTCTGGATTTCCAAAATATTCAGGCCGGATCTTTTATATTTTTTCTGCGATTCTTAATTTGGCGCTCCTGGCACGCGGGTTCAGGCTAAGCTCTTTTGCAGATGGTACGATTGGTTTTTTAGTTATCGTACGAAATGGGGTTTTTGATGTAGAGGAACCAAATGGATCCTGTTCGTCTTTTTCTTCAAAATGGCCGCTTCTGAAAAACTGTTTTACCATCCTGTCTTCCAGCGAATGAAAGCTGATGATCACGAGACGGCCACCTGGTTTCAATAGGGCCGGCGTTTGTTCCAGCATTTCGCGCAATGCTTCTGTTTCATCATTTACTTCGAGGCGCAAGGCCTGAAATACCTGTGCGAAATATCTGTTAGGATTACCTTTTACCAGGTCAGCAATAGCCTGTTTAAATCCGTTGACGCTGCGAAAGGGCGTTTTGTTCCGGAGACCGACGATGGCTTTTGCAAGAGTTTTCGCATTCGTTACTTCTCCATACAAACTGAATATTTCCTGAAGTTTCTGTTCCCCATAAGTATTCAGAATGGATGAAGCCGTAATCGACTGCCTTTTATCCATTCGCATATCAAGGTCTGCGTCGGACCGGGTTGAAAAACCGCGGGTAGGTTCATCAAACTGGTGACTGCTCACACCCAGATCGGCGAGTATGCCATCTGCTGCTGTCACACCATGAAGACGCAGAAATCTTTGAAGATGTCGAAAGTTGTGCGGAATGAAAACGAATCTTTCATCTTGCAAACTATTTTTTTTCGCATCCCCATCCTGGTCAAATCCATACAACCGGCCCTCCTTACTCAGGTGAGACAGGATCTCTGTTGAATGTCCACCTCCGCCAAAAGTGCAATCAACATAGACCCCGTTCGCCCTGATATTCAAACCGTCCATCGCTTCTGAAAGCAATACGGGTATATGATATACGGGACTTGAATCCCTCATATAGTTCATTTATCGGGTTTGCCATTCATCACGTCATTGGCCAAGCCGCTGAAATCATCCTGTGAAAAGGTTTCAAAGAACTGTTGGTACTTAACTTTATCCCAGATTTCTATCTTGTTTACCGCTGTAACCAGCACGATATCTTTTTCCAGTCCCGCATACTCTTTCAGGTTTTGAGGTATCAATAACCTGCCCGCTCCATCCAACTCCATCATTGTAGCTCCGTTCAAAAAATATCTCCGAAATGACCTTACCTTCGGATCAAAATCATTCAACTTGCTGATCTGGTCAAAAATGGGTTCCCAGCTTTTCATGGGATATAGCCCCAAACATTTTTCAAAACCCCGGTTTATTACAAAAGAACCAGCTTCCTCCCCGGTTTGCTTTTTGAGCGATGCCGGCAGGAGAAACCGCCCTTTTGGATCGAGCGTTACCTCGTATTCTCCAAGAAAACCATTCATTTATAAGGACTTGAAACAATGTTTTTAATAATTGACACAAAATAACACTTTTTCCCACTTTACAAAACATTTTGGAAGATTTTAATTTTTCCACAGAAATTATTCACTTTAAGATGCCCAACCGGCATAGGTTTAAATCACTTAATTGGACTCCAATATTGGAATTACCTGTGTATAACATGTTAATTAATGTGAATATCTGTGCATAACCTATTCAGATGTCTGAATCAACTTCATTCCCAGATAACCTTTTAATATCAGAATTCGGATATGATTTACCCGATGAAAAAATCGCGCGTTATCCTTTGAGGCAAAGGGATAGTTCCAAAATATTGATCTGGAAAGCTGGCAGGATAGAAGATGGATTGTATTCGGGACTGCCTGATTATCTCCCAGGTTCTTCTCTGCTGGTTTTTAATAATAGCCGTGTAGTGGAAGCACGAATTCTGTTTCAGAAACCAAGCGGGGGGCAGATTGAAATCTTTTGTCTAGAACCTCACATGTCATATAAAAGTATATCATATGCAATGGGGCAGACACGCGCTGTAAAATGGACTTGCCTAATTGGTGGAGCTTCGAAATGGAAACATGGACAGGTTCTCCGGAAAAAAATCGGTGAGACCATGCTAGAGGCTCGTTTCATCGAAAAAAGAACAGATGATTTTATAATTGAATTCTCCTGGACACCCGCCTTCCTGCCCTTTGCTGCAATGTTGCACCAACTGGGCACCATTCCCCTTCCACCCTATCTGAAAAGAAATGCGGAGAGCTCCGATGAAGAAAGATATCAAACCATCTACGCAATGGAATCAGGTTCGGTGGCTGCTCCTACAGCGGGTCTGCATTTCAGTGAAAATCTTCTCCGGGATCTTTCTGACAACGGAATGAATTCATTATTCCTCACATTACATGTAGGAGCTGGGACATTCATGCCAGTGAAAACTCAAAAAATATCGGAACACCACATGCATGAAGAGTTTATTGAAGTATCTGCAGAAGCCATTGAAAAACTAATTTCGAAAATGCACGAACCCGTGATTGCAGTGGGAACTACCTCTTTAAGAACACTTGAAACACTCTACTGGCTTGGATTGCTGATTAGTTTGGATAATAATATATCTAACTCAAATTTGCATTTGGACCAACGGACTCCTTATACTCATTCGCCAAATATTTCATCGAAAGAGGCCCTGCATTTTTTACTCGAATGGATCAGGCGCGAACCCGGGAAGAAATTAATTACCAAAACCAGGTTATTCATTGTACCCGGATATCAATTCAAAATAGTCAAGGGGCTCATCACCAATTTTCACCAGCCTCAATCCACATTATTGATGCTCGTAGCTGCTTTGATCGGGCCGGAATGGAAAAGCGTATACAGGTGGGCGTTGGATAATGATTACCGCTTTCTCAGTTATGGAGATGGATGCTTGCTTCTTCCGTAATTAATAAGTTTAATGTGGAACTGTAGAAATGAACGAATGAAGAAATTAATCAGGAAATGACAATTAGAAAATGACCATTAGAAAAATGAATTATCGCTTTATCATTTCCACTTTCCATTTAGAATTTTTTACATTTATACAATTCCATATTAGCCACATGATAATCAGACCTTAAGTGCTAAGCCTTTTTCCTGTCGTATTAGCGGAATTTCCAAAGTGAACGTCGTTCCTCTTCCAACAGTACTATCCACTTTAATGCGGCCGCCGTGGGCGTCTACGACGGACTTCACGTAACTAAGTCCCAGGCCAAACCCCTTTACATTATGCACATTGCCGGTATGTGCACGGAAGAATTTTTCAAATATGCGACGCTGGGTTTCTTTGGTCATCCCGATTCCATTGTCTTCCACCTTTATTAACATATTTTTTCCACTGCGATATGTCTGAATACGGATTGTCAGTTTATCCCGGGAATATTTAATCGCATTATCAATCAGGTTAGATATCAGGTTGGTAAAATGTACTTCATCTGCCTGCGCTATATCGTAACCTTCTTCCAGTTGCAGGATTACGTTGGCATGTATATCTTCCAGCTGGAGTTTAAAATTCTCCATCACGCGACGGATCACATCGTTGATATGTAATGGTTGCAGTTTTAACTGTAATTCCTGGCGGTCGATCAATGCAGCCTGCAGAATGGTTTCCACCTGTTTATTCATCCGCCGATTTTCCTCCTTGATGATGCCGCTGAAATAAGCGGATTTTTCACTATCGTGTACCACTTTCTCATTACGCATGGCATCCACCGCCAGAGAAATGGTGGCCAGCGGAGTTTTAAATTCATGCGTCATGTTATTAATAAAATCATTTTTTATCTCACTTAGTTTTTTCTGCATCAATAAGGTTCTTACTGTTACATAAAATGCGCTTATGATGATCAGGGTAAAAAATATTACGCCAAAAATCATCCACCGCATTTGTTTCATGACAACCGCTTCATAATCCGGCACCACAATGGAAAGTGTTTCAATTGGTTCGTTGCCATTGAGTTCCATAGTGTTGGCTATGAGCGGTAAAATCGTACGAAGGTTATGTATGGTATCCGTGAAAGCAGCGAAATAGTTAGGCGACTTTAATTCATTGTTGTTTGAAAATATGGAAGAACTGAAACCGCCGCCGGAGAAGATACAAAATTCAAATTTTGTATCTTTCAATCCACGGTAATTAAATGCTTTGCGCAGAATATCCGACATCTCCTGATAACTAAACCGCTGGGAAATCAATAGGGGTTTCATAAGTTCCCGTCTGAATTGTTCAGATGGCCGGAATCCAAAACTTTGTGGGGACTGAAGCAACTGACTACCAGAAAGAGCCGTTTGTTTATACTCGATCAGTTCGCGGAAAACATCGGTTGTAACGTCGTTCAGCTTATGATTCAGTTCTTCTTCTTTGTTTTCCACCATGGTCGATATCCAGTTCCACTGGATATAGATAATACCCACGAGGGAAACACTGATAAGAATAAAAATGATAGTAAAATTTTTCTTCAAGAAAGTCTGTATTTAAACTAAATTGAACTCATTGCCTTACTTTGTATAGCGGGCAAATTTATTAAACAATTATCCTTCAGATTAGTTAATTTACGATATGGACAGTCCCGCGGCTGGTATCTTGCTGATCGCTGACCCGTTTCTGAAAGATCCCAATTTTAAAAGATCGGTCATTTTCCTTTGCGAACACCAAAGTGAGGGAAGTTTCGGCTTTTTGTTAAATAAAACCTACGAATACAGCTTAAAAGATCTGGTAAACAATGCGGATGACCTTGAAATCCCGGTATATTTCGGTGGACCTGTTCAAACGGATACCATACATTTTCTTCATCAGTATCCCGAACTTATCAAAGGTGGTTATCAGGTAATTGAAGGTATTTACTGGGGTGGGAATTTTGAAAAAGCGCTGGAACTCATTCGTTCAGGGAAAATCAAGACCTCGAAGATCCGTTTTTACATTGGATATTCGGGCTGGGCGGGCGGGCAACTGGAAGATGAGTTAAAGGAAAAATCCTGGTTGCCAGCTAAGGCAAGTCAAAAACTCATTTTTCATAAAAAAACTGATGAAATATGGAAAGATGCTATCCGGCATCTTGGAGGAAATTACCTTATGATGCTCAATTTTCCGATTGATCCGCAGTTGAATTAGTTCATGGTAGATGGTGAATGGTTAATGGTTCATTTATTTACCATCGGCCATAAACCATAAGCCATGCACTAAACCGCCTTCGCACCCTCTGCCAAAACAGTAACACGGTTTCCCATCACTTCTACAAATCCACTCCTGATTTCAAATAAAGTAGAATGATTCTTATCATTTAAAACCTTGATGCGGCCGCTTTTCAACGCACTTATAAGTGCAGCATGTTTATCAAGCACTTCAAAAGATCCTGAAACTCCGGGAAGCTGGACACCATAGACTTCGTCACTGAATAATTTACGTTCCGGAGTAAGTATTTCTAGATTCATATAGAAAAAGTATGGGAGTATGGGAGTATGGGAGTATGGGAGTTTATTTTCACATTCCCATACTCCCATACTCCCATACTTATTTTATCCTTGCGCCTGAGCCATCAACTTCTTCCCTTTTTCAATCGCATCATCAATCGTACCAACCAGATTGAATGCTGCTTCCGGGTAATCATCAACTTCACCATCCATAATCATATTGAATCCGCGGATGGTTTCTTCAATTGGTACCAGCACACCTTTCAGGCCGGTAAAGGCTTCAGCAACATGGAAAGGTTGTGAAAGGAATCGTTGTACTTTACGTGCCCGTGAAACGATTAATTTATCTTCATCACTTAATTCGTCCAGGCCGAGGATCGCAATAATATCCTGTAATTCTTTATATCGCTGTAAAACAAGTTTCACACGGTTGGCACAATCATAATGGGCGTCTCCCACTATTTTCGGAGTAAGGATACGCGAAGTGGAATCCAGTGGATTCACAGCTGGATAAATTCCAAGATCCGCAATTTTACGATCCAAAACCGTTGTAGCATCCAAATGCGCAAATGTTGTTGCAGGCGCAGGATCGGTCAGGTCATCCGCAGGAACGTAAACAGCCTGAACTGAAGTAATGGAGCCGTTTTTAGTAGACGTGATCCTTTCCTGCATAAGTCCCATTTCCGTAGCCAGCGTTGGCTGATATCCAACGGCAGAAGGCATACGTCCAAGAAGCGCCGACACTTCAGATCCCGCCTGTGTGAAACGAAAGATATTATCAACAAAAAATAAAATGTCACGTCCCTGCCCCTTTCCATCTCCGTCTCGGTAATATTCGGCGATCGTCAAACCGCTGAGAGCGACACGCGCACGTGCTCCTGGGGGCTCATTCATTTGTCCGAATACAAAAGTCGCTTTGGATTCAGATAATTCCTTCATGTCCACTTTAGACAGGTCCCATCCTCCATTTTCCATGCTGTGTTTGAAATTGTCGCCGTATTTCATAATCCCGGCGTCAATCATTTCACGCATAAGATCATTCCCTTCACGCGTACGTTCTCCAACACCTGCAAATACAGAAACACCCGCATAAGATTTGGCAATATTATTAATGAGTTCCTGAATCAAAACGGTTTTCCCCACACCGGCACCGCCAAAGAGTCCGATCTTACCGCCCTTCGCATAAGGTTCAATCAGGTCGATTACTTTAATTCCTGTAAATAAAATCTCCGTACTCACGCTGAGATTTTCAAAAGCAGGTGGTTTGCTGTGAATTGGCCTTCCATTTACTTTGGAAACAGGTGGCAAACCATCAATCGGATCACCGGTAACATTGAATAACCTGCCTTTGATACTGTCACCAACGGGCATGGAGATCGGGATGCCGGTATCGAGGACTTCCAGTCCGCGAATCAGACCTTCAGTGCCATCCATGGCGATACACCGAACACTGTCTTCTCCCAGATGTTGTTGCACTTCAAGGACAAGTGTATCACCGCCCGGTTTTTTTAATTCAAGGGCATTGTATATTTCAGGAAGCTTTCCTTTAAACTGAACGTCAACTACCGCACCGATAATTTGTTTAATCTTGCCTGCATTTGGCATATAGAGAATTTATAAATGTTACCTTAAAATCGGCTGCAAAGGTAAGAGTCCGGACGCAGAATTCCGAAATGAAAAACCAAGTATTTTTACGAATGTCAACCCCTTATATATGCAATTAATTCAGGTTCAGAATCGGGAGTATGCCCGCGCATTTATACAGGTAAACGTCGATATCCTGTGCGGCATACCCGGTTATATAAGGCCCCTCGACAAAGATATTGACGAGGTTTTCGACATCAAAAAAAATAAAGCCTTCCGTCATGGGGAGGCAGCACGCTGGATCCTCCGGGATGAAGACGGCCATAACCTTGGCCGTATTGCCGCTTTTGTAAATAAAAGGTACAAAACCAAAGGGGATGAATTTCCGGTGGGAGGAATTGGCTTTTTCGAATGTATTAATAATCAGGAAGTAGCGGACCGGCTTTTTGATGTTGCCAGACACTGGTTGTTGCAGAAAGGCATGGGTGCCATGGACGGTCCAATAAATTTTGGTGAAAGAGATAAATGGTGGGGCCTGGTAACAGAAGGATTTCACGAACCTCTTTACCAAATGAATTTCAATCCTCCTTATTACCAGGCATTATTTGAAAACTATGGTTTCAAAACCTTTTTTGAACAGATCTGCTTTGGCATGGATCCGAAAAAGCCATTCAGTAAAAAACTCATGGACAGACATGCAATTATAGCTGCAGATCCCGCTTACAGGGCCGCCCACATAGACATTAAAAAACTGGATCTCTACGCCGCCTATTTTACGGAAGTATATAAT
This sequence comes from Puia sp., assembly GCA_035937535.1. Taxonomy (GTDB): domain Bacteria; phylum Bacteroidota; class Bacteroidia; order Chitinophagales; family Chitinophagaceae; genus Puia. The sequence goes on from DASZHV010000016.1 coordinate 213,971, forward strand.
AAAGCCTGGGCAAGTCATGGCGGGATGAAACAACTAAAACTAGACCAGGTGAAGCAATTATTTCGAAAGATGAAACCTTTCATGGAAGAAAGACTGATCTGGTTCACTTATCATAACGATAAGCCAATCGCCTTGTTTGCCAATATTCCGGATCTGAACCAATGGTTTAAATACCTCAACGGAAGAATCGGTCTTCTTCAAAAACTGAAATTTCTGTGGCTGGTGAAAACAAAGAAAAATAAAAAGTTTACCGGACTTGCATTTGGGGTTATACCTGAATATCAGGGTAAGGGAATAGATTCATACCTGATCGCAGAGACCGGAAAAATGGTGCTCATACTTCCCTATACGGAATATGAAATGCAATGGGTGGGTGATTTTAATCCGAAAATGATCAATCTGATCCGGCACATGGCAGATACTTACCCGAGCAGAAAGCTCAAAACCTATCGCTATATTTTCGATCGCACGATCGAATTTAAAAGACATCCCGTCTTCTAAAACTTTATTATTATTATTGCAGACAAGAAGATTCCGGAGGCAATAGGTATATGAACAAATTCATCGTTTCTGCAAGAAAATACAGGCCGCAGCTTTTTTCAACCGTCGTTGGACAGTCGCATATCACAACGACTTTGAAAAATGCCATTCGCAATAAACAACTTGCACATGCATTTTTATTTTGTGGGCCGCGGGGAGTAGGTAAAACAACCTGCGCGCGTATCCTAGCAAAAGCCATTAATTGTGAAAATCCTGCACCTGACGGAGAAGCCTGTAATGCTTGTCATTCCTGCATTTCATTTCAGGAAGGCAGTTCCCTGAATATTCATGAGCTGGATGCTGCCAGCAACAATTCAGTCGACGATATCCGGTCACTGGTTGAACAGGTTCGCTTTGCACCTCAGCCCGGAAAATATAAAGTTTATATCATTGATGAAGTGCACATGCTCAGCTCTTCAGCATTTAATGCTTTTCTGAAAACACTCGAAGAACCACCTCCATACGCCATATTCATTCTTGCGACTACAGAAAAATATAAGATCCTGCCCACAATTCTGAGCCGATGCCAGGTGTTTGACTTTAAACGGATTACCAATCAGGATATCATAGATCATCTGCAGGAGATTTGCGAAAAAGAAAATATCCCGGTTGAAAAATCATCTCTGGAAATCATCGCTCAAAAAAGTGAAGGATGCATGCGGGATGCGCTGAGCATCATGGATAAGATGGTGAGCTTTTCGAATGGAAAACTTACCTACCTGGACACGCTCGAACATCTTAATATCCTGGACGATGGATATTATTTTAAATTACTCGCCTCTATCCGTGAACAAAAATTATCCGAAGCCCTGCTGATTTTTGATGAAATAAACCGAAAAGGATTTGAAGGTGATCTGCTACTAAACGGTTTTGCAGAATTTATCCGGAATCTGCTGATATGCAAGGACGAAAAAGCGGCAATTCTCTTGGATGTGGTGGATGAATTCAAACAAAAATATATTGAAGAAGCTAAAGAAGTTGAAGGGTCCTATCTGATCAGTGCATTAAACCTTTTAAGTGAATCTGAAATTCATTTTAAGGCTGCCAGAAATAAGAGATTGCACATTGAACTTGCTATTATTAAACTGGCTTATCTGAATCAGGCCCTTCACTTGTCTCTGGGTATAACAGACAAAAGAAAGGGTACTGAAGCAGTGAAACCCGTTGCTTACAGGATCATTTCCCCGCTGGAAATAAAAGATAAAAAATCTGCGAATTCTTCAACTATTTTGACTCCTGAGCATACGACCCCGGCCACCAAAACCGGGCAGGGGCCAAAACTGATCATAGAAGAATCGAAAACAGCAGGATCTGAATCAACAAGTCTTGGCGCACTTTCCAAAATCCGTCAGGAGGTTGTGAGCCGTAAAATTTCTAAAGAAACAGCAGAATTAAAATCCCTGGAACCCATCCTTTTAATGGAAGTCTGGAATCAATTCACTGCCGAGTTGAAAAAAAATAAAAATTCCGCAGCCCAGAGTTTTGAAGGCGCTGAACTCCGCATTCTGGATGAGTTGCGATTTGAAATATTAACGAATAATAATCTGGAACATCGTTTTGTAGAACAGGAAAAAAGGAAACTCTCCGATTTGCTTCAGGAAAAGTTCAATAATAAAAATATTTCCTTTTCTGTTACTATCCGTGAACAGGATTCCAACCATCTGCATTTGGAAAAAACGTGGAGTAAAAGAGATCAGTTCCTTCAAATTGTAGAAATGTATCCGCTTGTAAAAGAATTAAAGGATAAACTGAAACTGGAACTGGACTATTGAAAGCTTAAAGGCGAATACTTAAAGCCTATAACCATTCAATTTGAATATTTCGTTACTACTTCCCTGATCCCTTATCTAATTGAACTTATTCCCAGTCAAATGCTAAAAATCCTCTAATTTGGACCCCCTGATTTTGCGCAACCGATGATTCGCAGGATCTTTACAAATTCTTATGGCAAGAAATTCTACGTCCCAGGTATTTCAAACCAGCTCATCTTCCCGTTGGTCCCGTTTTATTTGGAGCAGCCGCCTGATAGCCCTTTTTGTCGTACTGGCTGTTATAACGATTCTTATTACTCTGACCCGGGTCTATACACCTTCACTTCCAAATTTTGGTGCACAGGAAAAAGAAGCATTGCTGGACAGTTCGAGCTGGCTTTTCAATAAAAGTAAAATTGGAAAACAATACGGAGGCTTCCGGAAATTCATCAACGAAAAAGTTGCGTACAAAGCAGGAGGATATCCGATAGCTAAACGTTTTAAGAAAAAAAATGGGATTATTGTTCAGGCCGATTCCAGTTTCTATTCTTTTAAGAAATTCTCAATGGGTGTAAGAGCCGGCTTCTATGTAAACTGGTCACCGGCATCCCTGGTTTCTCTGAATCAAAACATTGCCCGTTTAAATATGGTTTTACCGGAATGGTTTTTCCTGGATCCCAATATGGATACACTCTGGATAAAAATGGATACCGCAGCATTGAATGTAATGAATAAATCAGGTGTTAAAGTGCTGCCGCTTCTTACAAATAATATAGGCAGTGTTTTCCGGGGCGATGTCGTACATCGTATTCTGAATAATCCGGAAAAAAGAGAAAAGCTTATAAATGATATTATTAAATACCTTGACCTATATAAGCTGGATGGTATTAATATAGATTTTGAAGACCTGGTGGAAAAAAAGAATGAAGCGCTGGTACAATTTCAGAAATCACTCTATGAAAAAATGCACGCTAAGGGATTACTTGTTTCCCAGGACGTACAACCCTTTAACGAAGATTATAATTTCAAAGAACTTTCCAATTACAATGATTACGTAATCCTGATGGCTTATGATCAATTTTCTGATGGAACCGGTCCGGGACCTATTTGTCACCAGAAATGGATTGAAGGCGCAGTAGACGATGCGATAAAAAAGATCCCTACCAACAAACTTATTCTTGCCGTCGCCGGTTTTGGTTATGACTGGAAGCTGAATGAAAACGATAAAGTAGTTTCCGTTGCGCCGATCGGTTACCAGGATGCATTGACCCTAGCCCGCAGCTATGACGGTAAAATAATTTTCGATAATGATTCCTATAATCTGCACTTTACATATGATGGGGATGATGGCGCACCTCATAAAGTACAATTCACAGATGCGGCTACCACTTTCAACACGATGCGTTTCGCGGAAGAATCCAGTCTTGCCGGAGTTGCTCTCTGGCGATTAGGAAATGAAGATTCCCGCATGTGGGATTTTTATGACCATGATATGAGTAAGGATAGCCTGAAGAATTTCGATTTTCATTTATTCACTACGGTTAAAACCATGATTACAGATGAAACACCTGCTTATTCCGGTGAAGGGGAAGTACTGGATGTGATTGGTGGTCCGTCGAGCGGAAAAATTACACCGGAACTAGATTCGGCTGAATTATTGATCTCAGAAGAATCCTATGATCAGCTTCCTTCCAAGTGGCTTGCCAGAAAATATGGAACGAAGGATAAGAAAAAGCTGGTTTTGACATTTGACGATGGACCCGACCCAATTTATACCCCGCAAATTCTTGATATACTCAGCAGAGAAAATGTGCCTGCCGCTTTTTTTCTGATTGGAATTAATGCTGAAAATAATATTCCCATAGTAAAAAGAATCTACAGGGAAGGTCATGAGATAGGAAATCACACTTTCACGCATCCGAATATTGCAAAGGTCAGCCGAAAACGGGCTATCATTGAAATGGATGCGACACGCTTATTGATCGAAGCCATTACCGGTCATTCCACCATATTGTTCAGAGCTCCCTTTAATGCGGATTTTGAACCGGTAAAAGCTGAAGAACTAATCCCTGTTGCAATCGCCAGGGAAAAAAATTACCTGGATATCGGTGAATCCATAGATCCGCTGGACTGGGAACCGGGTACATCCGCAGATTCTATCGTCGCGAGAGTGATAGCCCGGAAACAAAGTATGACTGATCAAAACCTGAGTGGAAATATCATTTTACTGCACGACGCCGGCGGAGACAGCCGCGAAGCCACGGTAGAGGCCCTTCCCCGCATAATCCATTATTTTAAAGAACGTGGATACCAGTTTACGACCATTGCTGATTTGCTTGGGAAGACAAAAGAAGATCTTATGCCTGCTGTTCCAAGAGGAAGCGGTTATTACCTTCTTCAGCTGAATTATTTTCTCGCCATGGCTGGTTATCTCGGTAGTCATCTCCTGACTTCAGTATTCATTGTATTTATTATACTTTCCCTTTCACGTATCATCTTTATGGCCTTCATGGCTAGTAAACAGCGGCAGTGGGAAAAGAAATTTAATTTAAAATATTTCTGGGAACCGGATGGAAGAAATGCGCCCAAAGTAAGCATCATAGTTCCTGCATATAATGAAGAAGTGAACGCAGTAAGTTCTGTAGAGAATTTATTGAGAGCAGACTATCCGAATTTTGAAATTATTTTTGTGGATGATGGAAGTAAGGATGGAACATACAATAAGGTTCATCGTGCTTTTGCAGACAATTCAAAAGTAAGCGTATTCACCAAAGTCAACGGTGGAAAGGCTTCCGCATTAAATTTTGGCATTGAACAGTCAGATGCAGAATATGTGATTTGTATTGATGCAGATACTAAACTGCTTACGGATGCCGTATCCAAGCTCATGATGCATTTTGGTGATGTTCAATATCATAATGGGAAAAAAGTCGGCGCCGTGGCAGGCAATGTAAAAGTGGGCAATACCGTTAACCTGCTCACACGTTGGCAGTCCATCGAATATATCAGTAGCCAGAATTTTGACCGAATGGCTTTTGCTTACTTAAATGCCATCACGGTCGTTCCTGGTGCTATTGGTGCTTTCCGAAAGAAAGCCATTGAAGATGCAGGAGGATTTACCAGTGACACACTTGCGGAAGATTGCGATATTACTATCCGGATGCTGCGTTGTAATTATATTATTGAAAATGAAAATAACGCAATTGCCATGACTGAAGCCCCCGAAACAGTTAAAATGTTTATCAAACAAAGATTCCGCTGGAGTTTCGGTGTGATGCAGACTTTCTGGAAAAACAGGGATATGTTATTCAGCAACCGCAATAAGGCCCTTGGCTGGATTGCTCTGCCGAATATCCTAACCTTTCAGTATATCATTCCATCCATTATTCCTTTGGCCGATTTGATAATGCTTATCGGAATCAGGTATGGTAATGGCGCCCGGATTGGCAAATATTATCTGATTTTCCTGCTGGTAGACCTCGGGGTAGCAATCCTCGCTTTCAGCTTTGAGAAGGAAAAATTGAGCAAACTGGTCTGGCTGATCCCACAACGACTGATTTGGCGCTGGCTTCTATGGTTTGTTCTGTTCAAATCGTTCCGCAGGGCCATTAAAGGAGAATTGCAGCACTGGGGAGTAATTAAACGCACAGGAAATGTAAAAGAAATTCCTGTACTGCAAGGAGGGTGATTCGAGGTGACCCCGGCATTTCACGTTTTTGACTTAATTTCGAAGTTCCAAATTTCAAAATTATCCAGTTTTATGGCTGAAGTTATTTTAATGCCGAGACTTAGCGATACGATGACGGAAGGTGTGATTGCAGCATGGCATAAAAAAGTGGGAGACAGTGTGAAAAAAGGCGACCTGCTCGCAGAAGTGGAAACTGATAAAGCAACTATGGACCTGGAAAGTTATAAGGACGGTACATTACTTTTTACCGGCACCGACAAGGGAGGTAAAATACAGGTAAATGATTTGTTAGCCATAATCGGAAAACCAGGAGAAGATATAAGTACCCTCGTAAAGGGTGGTGCTGCAAAAGCTCCTTCACCAACTGCTAAATCCACTACTGCTCCTACCCCGGCTCTTACTGCAAACAAAGAGCAACCAACAACCGCCAACCGTCAACCGCCATCAGGATTAGATTTATCCTCAATGCAGGAAGTTATCCTCATGCCAAGGCTGAGTGATACAATGACAGAAGGTGTTATTGCGGACTGGCATAAGAAGGTGGGCGACATGGTGAAAAAAGGAGATATTCTTGCAGACATCGAAACCGATAAAGCGACCATGGAACTTGAAAGTTATAAGGAAGGAAAACTATTATTTACAGGTGCAGAAAAAGGTCAGAAGATTGCTGTGAATGATTTACTTGCCATTATTGGTGAAGAAGGGAAAGTAAACGTTCAGCAAATCGTAGAAGCCGCAAAAAATAAAGGCGCCGCGCCGGCAGTTGCAAATGAAGCTGCCGCTGAACCCCTTGCATCGAAAACAACACCTGAACCTGCAACTTCAACCTCTCATTCCCTGAACGGCGATGGCAGGATCAAAGCATCCCCCCTTGCAAAAAAACTGGCTTCTGAAAAAGGAATTGACCTTTCGCAACTTCAGGGAAGTGGAGATTATGGACGTATCGTTAAAAAAGACGTAACTGAATTTAAACCGTCGGTTTCCTCCCCCTCGACTCAGAAAACCGTTTCAGTACCTTCTGCTCCTGCAGGTCAGATAAGCTTTGAGGATTTGCCGGTTTCTCAAATGCGCAAGACTATTGCAAAACGTCTTTCAGAAGCCAAATTCACGGCGCCCGAATTCTATCTGACCATACAGGTTGACATGGATCAGGCCGTGAACAGCCGTGCAAAAATTAATGAAACCGCACCTGTTAAAATATCTTTTAATGATTTCGTTCTAAAAGCCACTGCACTGGCTCTGAAAAAACATCCTGCCGTAAACAGTAGCTGGATGGGCGATAAAATACGTGTGAACCATCATGTGAATATTGGTGTGGCAGTTGCTGTTGAAGATGGTTTGCTGGTTCCTGTTGTGCGGTTTGCAGATAGCAAATCACTCTCGCAGATTTCAGTGGAAGTAAAAGATTTCGCCACCAAAGCAAAGAATAAAAAATTGCAACCTTCAGACTGGGAAGGAAGCACGTTTACTATTTCTAATCTGGGTATGTTCGGAATCGATGAATTTACTGCGATCATCAATCCACCGGATTCATGTATTCTGGCTATCAGTTCAATTCAACAGATCCCCGTTGTTAAGAATGGTGCTATTGTTCCCGGCAATGTGATGAAACTAACCATGACATGTGATCATCGTGTGGTAGATGGTGCTACAGGCGCTGCATTTCTACAAACGCTAAAAGGGCTCCTGGAAGAGCCCCTGCGAATGCTTGTTTAGTAACCGTCCATTATTAATAAGTTTATAGTATCATTACTTTAGAACTGATCTTTTGATTTCCGTTCATACCAGGAAGGACATTAAACAATACAGAATAAACGAAATCCTTGCCATCACGCAAAATGCTCTGATTCAATAAGTTAATTGTGTAATTTTTTCCCTCAAAGGGAAGAAATTCCATCGGTAAGAGAAATTGTTTAATCATCGGATATTCTAAAAAGATAAAATCCGACTATGTTTCTTAGCTTCTGTTGCCCATTAGATTAACTATTCGCAAAGATGATCCGTCGTTCTACTATCCAGTTACTACGTTTTCATTTTTCTTTTTTCCTTATGCCCGTTTATTGGTTTGCACTTAGCCAGGTAGTAAATCCTGATGCGAAAAGGGCCCTTCTTATTTTTATTATCCTTCACATATTAATATATCCCTCCAGTAATGGCTTTAATAGTTATATGGATCGGGATGAAGGGAGTATCGGCGGACTCAAATCACCGCTTCAGCCAACCCCTCAATTACTATATGCCAGCCTGCTCATGGATGGACTGGCTTTGCTTCTCGGAATATTCATTAGTATATGTTTCACACTGGCCGCTGCATTATACATCCTTGCATCCCGGTCATATAGCGCAAGATCTATTCGTTTAAAAAAGTATCCCCTGGTGGGTTACGCGACAGTGATTATCTGCCAGGGAGCCCTGGTTTTTTTTATGGTATACCATGGATCCCATCCTACGTTATCGCTCCATGTGCCAATACTGGGAATGATTTCTGCATCTTTCTTAATTGGAGGGTTTTATCCTCTCACCCAGATATATCAGCACGCTGCGGATGCAAAGGACGGTGTAATGACGATCAGCGCGTTACTGGGTATCCGGGGCACATTTAAGTTTTGTAGTATTATTTATGGAATTGCCTTTGTCTTTTTGGCCTGTTTCTTTTATATATCATTGGAAATAAAAGAATTTTTAATTTTATCAACCTGTATGCTGCCGGTTATCGTATACTTTATTGGATGGGCCGCACAAGTTTGGCGAAATCCTTCTTTGGCCGATTTCAGGAATACGATGCGTATGAATATTGTCGCTTCAAGCTTTACGAGCATTGGCTTTATTCTTGTATTTCTGATGAAATGGTTGTAAACTTTTTAAAATAATTGATTGAGCCAGATTAAATCCATTGGAACAGCGGTCCCACAATTCAAACATGAACAGAATGAGATTCTGCATTTCATGAGCCGTATTTATGCTTTCAATGAAAGAGACAGGCGGTCGCTTAAATATCTATATCATCAGAGCGGCATTTCTACACGTTATTCTGTACTTTCAGATTATAGCCGGGAGCCAGCTGAATGGACCTTTTATCCGCCCGCAGAAAACCTGGAGCCTTTTCCTTCTCTTGAAAAGCGGATGAAGGTTTTTAACCGGTATGCAGTGGGTTTGTCTTCCAATGCCATAAGGAATTGTCTCGAAACCCAGATGGATCCAAAGGAAATCACTCATTTGATTACTGTTACCTGCACAGGTCTAAGCGCACCGGGACTGGATTTGCAACTGATGGAGTTAATGGATCTTCCAAAAAATATCTTTAGGACATCCGTTAATTTTATGGGTTGCTATGCTGCGATTCATGCTCTCAAACTTGCAGATGCATTTTGCCAGTCCGACCCTTCAGCCAAAGTGATGATCGTATGTACGGAACTCTGCACATTACACTTTCAACAACTTGCAACAACAGATAATATTACCTCCAGTTTGTTATTCGGTGATGGTTCTGCTGCAGTACTGGTAACCGGAAGCAACGATAAAACTCCAGGTTTTCCTCTGGTCGGATTTTATGGAGAAGTGATGCCTAAGGGAAAACAGGATATGTCATGGGAATTATCTTCTACAGGGTTCAACATGACCCTGAGCAGTTATGTACCCGAACTGATTGAAGAAGATTTTGGAAAACTGGTGAACCAAGCTCTTGAAAAGCAGGGTATTTCACGGAATCAAATAACATATTGGGCCATTCATCCGGGTGGCAGAAGAATTCTTGAAGCAATCGCAAAAAGCCTTTCACTGCCAAAAGAAAAACTGGATATATCTTATCAGGTTCTCCGTGACTTTGGAAATATGTCTTCTCCTACCATTTTATTTGTATTAAAGGAAATTTTATCCACCCTGGACAAATCGAAAAAGCAAACAGTGTTTGGCGCAGCATTCGGTCCGGGTTTAACAATGGAAACCTTTATCGTCGGACTTTCTTAAGGCTTAAAGTTTAAGACTATTAAAAACTGGAGCCTAAGTACTATAGCATTTTTTCAGAATATATGGATTTCTCCCTCCGCACAGACAGACTTGAATTGCTGGACAAGCCCGATATACCGGCAGCTGACATAGAGCGAAATCTCTATGAGCTTTCCATCATAAACCGGAAACTTGGCGGTCATGCATGTACCTGGAAGGGATTTACACAACTTGCAAAAAAAGAAAATGCAGTGCATGTTTGTGAAATCGGTTGTGGAGGAGGAGATAACCTGAAAACCATCGAATTAAAAGCAGTCTACAAATATCCGGATCTTAGTTTTACAGGTATAGATATTAATAGGGATTGCATCCGGGTTGCAGAAAATACAGGTTGGAAAAACCCCACTCAATTCCTGGTAAGTGATTATAAAAAAGTACATTTTCAGTCAAAGCCCAGTATTATTTTCTGTTCCTTATTCTGCCATCACTTCAATGAATATGAGCTCATAGAAATGTTTCGCTGGATGAAAGAAAACAGCCGGTCCGGATTTTTCATCAATGACCTGCATCGTCATCCTCTGGCCTATCATTCGATCCGTTTATTGACTTTGTTATTTTCAAAATCCTATCTGGTAAAAAATGATGCACCTTTATCTGTCCTGCGCGGGTTTAGAAAAAAGGAATTGGAAGAACTATTGGATAAAGCAGGAATATTAAATTATACCATTCAGTGGAGATGGGCTTTCCGTTGGTTAGTCATCGTACGTTCGTGAATACAAATCATACATATGATATTGGTATTGTAGGCGGGGGTCTTGCCGGATTATCGTTATCCATATTGCTTGCACGTAAAGGCTACCGGACATGCCTGTTCGAAAAAGAAATTTTTCCCTTTCATAAAGTATGTGGTGAATATATCAGCATGGAAAGCTGGGATTTCCTGATCCAGCTGGGCCTGCCCCTTGAAATTTGGAATCTGCCCAGGATACATCAGGTAAATATAACAGCTCCCAACGGGGAATCCATTTCAGAGATTCTGCCTCTGGGTGGATTTGGAATAAGCAGGTATAAACTTGATGCGGCTCTTGCAGACATTGCAAAGTCCGCCGGAGTGGAAATGTTTGAGAATACTAAGGTTTATGATATCATCTTTGAAGACGAAAATCACAGGATTCAGACAAGCGAAGGGTTATTTAATACAAGGATTGCCTGCGCATGTTATGGAAAAAAAAGCAACCTCGATGTGAAATGGAAGCGACATTTCCTGCAAGAGGATGAATCCCAAAATTATGTGGGAGTAAAATATCATGTAAAAGTCGATTTTCCGGAACAGGAAATCGCACTCCATAATTTTCAGGGAGGCTATTGTGGTATTTCGAAAATAGAAGAAGGAAAATATTGCCTTTGTTATCTCTCCAAATCTGAAAACCTCAAAAATAATCAGTTATCCATTCCGGTCATGGAAGAAAAAATCCTTAAACAAAATCCTGCACTCCGGAAATTATTAGATGAGGTAGTCGTAGTGTATGATGAGCCCCTGACGATTTCACAAATCAGTTTTTCAAAAAAAACACAGATAGAACAACACGTGCTTTGCGTCGGAGATGCGGCTGGCATGATTACACCCCTTTGCGGAAATGGAATGAGCATGGCCCTGCACGCATCCAAAATAGCAGCCGAAATAATTCCTTCGTTTCTGGAAAATCAGATTTCCCGTAAGGAGATGGAAAAATCCTATCAGAAAAACTGGAACCGTCAATTTGCAGGCAGATTAAGAACGGGCCGGATGATCCAGCGTTTTTTCGGAAAATCATTCTGGTCAACATGGCTGATCCGTGTCCTTAAACCCTTTCCATTCCTGGTGCGTGCATTGATTAGACAGACACATGGAGAGAGTTTTTAATATTCTTAGAACTTTACTAAATGCTATTTCATATTTTTCACAATGTGGAAAATGTGAAATTGCGGATAATGCAGAAATGCAGGAATGAAATTTAAAATTGAATTTTTAATCTAATTATATTCCCCTTACTCCTTTAGTGGAGACCTCATTTCTCACGGGAGACGGACTACACTACCACACTACCACACTACCACACTTCCACACTATGTATTGAAATACCTTATATTCCCAAATAATTTTTTATATTGTTGAATGAAATTGATTTTACTCCTTTGTTTCACCGGATGTTTTTTATGTTCTTTCTCACAGGATAAAAACCAGTTTTTCGCGCTGGATAAGAATATGAATCAAACGGTACTGGATTCTTCCAAATATATTTTGTGGATACATGAAAAGGAAGACAGCAACTGGCAATGGGATTATTATTTTACCTGGGGACCCCTGATTAAATCGACTTCTTTTGCCGACCATGATGGAACAATAAAGAATGGACGGTTTTGTTTGTATAATAAGGATGGGAATCTGGATTCCACAGGTTTCTATGATCATGGTAAAAAAAATGGAAGTTTTTTCAAACTAAAAACCTTTACACCAGATAGTGTTAAGACATTAATGCAGTATGACTACAATGAAGATAGCCTGGTAAAGTCAATAGACCTCGTTGCAGAACGTTTGAAAAATAAAAATTCTGATACAACTGGTATAACCAAATCAGAATATCCAGGTGGAATTTCAAAATGGAACTATTATCTAATTCATAATCTGAAATACCCGGATCGGGCCGTTACAAAAGAAATTCAAGGTCAGGTAAGAATACATTTCATGGTAGACACAGCAGGAAATATTACTGATATTTATATCTATAAATCTGTTGAGTATTCACTTGATCAGGAATCGCTGCGGGTTATCAAAAACTCCGGCAATTGGGTACCTGCTTCAAAAGATGGCTTTAAAGAAAAATCATATAAACTAATGCCAATAAATTATAAGCTGGAAGTACAATAATATTCATCAATCCTTAGACGCATTACAAAGATTCTTTAAGAATTTTAAATTGGCAATGAAAGTAATTTTAGTCATTTGTTTTAGCCTGACATCATTTTCTGTTTTTAGTCAGACTAAAGAAGACTTTTTTTCTCTGGACGCCCAATGGAAACCAACAACATTGAACTCCGGGGTCTATTTGATTTGGAGGCACGAAAAGAATGATGGAAACTGGCAATGGGACTACTATCATAAATGGGGACCGATGATCAAATCCGAAACCTACCTCGACAGAGCAGGATCCATCTTAAATGGTAGGATTTGCATTTATAATAAAATTGGGAATTTGGATTCTACCGGATTTTTTGACCATGGGAAAAAAGAAGGTAGTTTTTATAAACTTAAGAGTTATAGCGAGGACAGTATCCGATTTATCAGGGAATACAACTATAAGCAGGACAGTCTGATAGAAACCACTGATCTGATTGCAGATGGTTCCGGGAAAAAAGAAAAGGATAGCGTCTATACTTCTGAATCTGAATATCCTGGCGGAATTAAAAGATGGGAGGCATATTTATATAGACAATTAGAATATCCGAGACGTGCGCTTGATGAGAAAATAACCGGACAAGTGAGGATTAGTTTTATCGTGGATGAAAACGGAAATATTCTAATTGATTTCATTATAAAATCCAGAGAATATTCACTTGACCAGGAATCAATTCGTATAATCAAGGAATCGCCCAGATGGATACCTGGAAAAAAAGGAGGGGTAAATAGTAAATCATATAGATCCCAATCCATTAATTTTGATATACGCAGATTATAAACTTTTCATGTATAATATTGTTATTAAACTATGCCTTCAACATCCAAGAAAACACTGGTCCTCGGCGCGTCTGCTAATCCGGCACGGTATAGTTTTCTTGCCATCAACAAATTAAGAGAACACGATCATCACGTGATCGCGATTGGGAAAAGACCTGCACTGGTAGCTGATGTTCCCGTTCAGGAAAAAACTGCGCAAATAGATAACCTGGATACTGTTTCGATTTATCTGAATAAGAATAATCAGAAAAATTATTACGATTATATTATTTCACAGCATCCCCGCCGGGTCATTTTCAATCCTGGTGCTGAAAATCCCGAATTTGAAATGATACTTGCTGATAAAGGGATTAAAGCGCTTGAAGCATGTACCCTGGTTCTCCTGGCGACAGGGCAATACTAGAAAGTATGGGAGTATGGGAGAATGGGAGTATGGGAGAATGGAAATTCATAATTCATGACTTATAATTCATAATTAAAATCGTAATCTTTTAAATATTAAAACTTAGTTGAAGGTTGTATTCTCACTCCCATACTCCCATACTCCCATACACCCATACTTTCTTCCCTTTCCTTCCCAAACTGGGAACATAAAACCTGCAATTATTAGTAAATTCATTCGTTTTTATATAGGTGGTTGCCTAAGCCGCTCCCCAATCCGATGAATACCCTGAAAACAATTTTAAGCGGGCTTTGCCTTCTGTGCAGTCTCCTTCTTTCAGCACAAGAAAAAAACGTTCCGGCTGAACTTCCTTATTCAAATAAAATTGAAGTGAGTGATCAGTCATTGGAATCTTTGTTCCAGGCACCTGAAAATATTTCTTTAGAACTGGCGCCCGGATTTCATATTAGCGGAAAAATTGAAAATAAATCGGACCATGGAAATTCTGTGATTTCCCTGTTAATAAAATTAAATAACACTGAAGGTAGTATGCTGAGTATTTCCCGGTACAAAGATCCAAAGGGTAGTATTTATTATTCCGGTCGCCTGTTGAAATTGCATGAACCTGATGGAATGGTACTGGTAGAAAAAGATAAGCGGTATTTTTTCATAGAAACACAACAAAGATACCTGGTAACAGAATGAAAATATATTTCACCCATATCATTGTTTGCCTGTTCCTGATAATGCATATAAATGTATGTGCACAATCGCCATTGCTCAATAGTTATTCAACTGCAGCAGCAACAGTTTACCTGGATTTTGACGGAGCCGAAGTGAACGGCACTATCTGGAATGAACAGGGACGGATCATTGCCGCCCCATCCGGATTAAGCCCTGCTTCCATCACCTGGATCCATAAATTGATTTCGGACCATTTTAATTTATTCAATCTTAATATTACGACGGATCCGGCCGTGTATGAAAGAGCTCCTATTCATCAGCGCACACGTATCATCATCACACCTGATGGGAGTTGGTACGGACAGGGTCCGGGCGTTTCTGCCATCGGATCATTTGTCTGGGGAGATGATACACCCGCCTGGGTTTTTATGAATGCATTGGGAAATAATCCATTTTTTATTGCTTCATCGGCAACACACCAGATTGGTCATACACTTGGTCTCCAGCACCAGAGTTTGTATGATGCATATGGCGTTATGATTACCGAACTTAGTGGCGGTGAAAACAATATACTATCCAACGAAGCACCCCTGATGGGTATACCATTTTATAAACAGGCAGAATGGAAAGACGGACATCCATCGACAGGAGCCCAAAATATACAAAGTGATACAGCCATGATTGCTGGTGCACCTAACTATATCGGATACCGGAAAACCGCGGAAGAGACTGCTCTTTCAGAAAATACTGTTAAAATAGAAAAGCAGGAACCCGGATCACTGGAACTGAATAGTTCCGGCAATTTCATTTACCGCCTTTTTGATATCAGCGGGCGCTTACTCACGCAGGGAAACCTGAAAACGGGCTACAATGAAATCCGCATCAATCCTGTTTCTACGGGGGTTTTAGTTCTGCAATGGTCAGGAGAATCCGTTTCTGGTGTACAAAAGATAATCAACTAATAACATATATTTTTTTTGCTGACATGTTTTTTCGTTACATTCGAAAAACCTATTATCATATGCTTTGGCGAAAATTTAATGGCGACCTTATTGAACTACCGATTATCCGTGAAGTAGAAAACGCTATACGGCGTGAAACAAAAAATGGATTTCATCTGAAAGTCTGCATCGGAACTGACTCCCAGGTAAAGGGGGTTGAAACTGAATTTGCTACCGTGATTGTTTTTTTACGAGAAGGACATGGCGGATTCATGTTCATTCACAATGAAAAAACAAAAACGCGTTACAGTATTAAAGAACGTATGCTGGTGGAAGTAGCGAAAAGTATTGAAATTGCATATGAACTGTGTCCCCTGTTTACACAATACAATGTGGATATGGAAGTACATGCAGATATTAATACCAACCCGCATTTCAAGAGCAACGATGCATTGAAAGAAGCTATGGGCTATATCCTGGGAATGGGTTTTGCATTCAAAGCCAAACCGGAAGCCTTTGCCAGCAGTAGCTGCGCAAATAAAGTAGTGAACTAAGCTTAAAGTGTAAAGCTGAACGCTTATTGCCCTTGTCCGCCGTGGCTTTAATGCAGGCGGATAACACTGGACACCTATTGCCCTTGTCCGCCGCAGCTTCAGCGCAGGCGGATAACGCTCAAACTTTCTTGTGTGTTAATTTGTCGCTGTCTTTCTCCAATCCTCATTCATTTCTCCGATCAGTCGGAGTATATCTCCCCTACCCGTTTTTTTCTCAGCACTCGTAACAAAGTGACGGGGCAGGAATTGCCAGTGCTCACTCATTTTTAGAAGGAAGGCTTTCACATTAGCGGCTACTGTTTTTTGATTTTCTTTATCTGCCTTCGTAAATATCAGGGTAAAGGGAATCTCCCATTTTCCAAGGCGGTCAATAAAATCAAGATCCAGTTTTTGTGGTTTATGGCGACTGTCGATCAATATAAATACATGGGCCAGGGATTGTCTTTTTTTTAGAAAATCTTCGATCATTGATTCCCACTGTTTACGCTGTGATAATGAAACTTTAGCAAATCCATACCCCGGTAAATCTACCAGCCACCATTTGGAAACAACCCTTTTCTCATCTATGCTTTCGATGGTGAAATGATTGATGAGTTGTGTTTTACCCGGGGCAGCAGAGGTTTTCGCCAGTTTATCAATATCGGCAAGCATATTGATAAGAGATGACTTGCCAACATTACTTCTTCCAATAAATGCATATTCAGGAAGGTCGGTTTCAGGACAGTCATTATAAGAAGGACTACTAATTACATACTTTGCAGAACGGATTTCCATAATGCAAGTTATGATTCCATCTTTAAGGTTAAGATGAATGAAATTATCAATTTCCTGCGCCGAACGGACTAATTTTGCATCCCATGCCGGAATATCAGCACGATACTATTGTCCCGTTTAAAAATTCTGAAACACCTAAAAAACAACAGGTAGCAGAAATGTTCGATAAAATCGCATTTCGTTATGATTTCCTGAACCGTTTTCTCAGCGGAGGGATTGACAGGAACTGGCGTAAAAAAGCAATCCGTGAACTTAGCCATTTAAAACCAAGGACCATTCTGGATGTAGCAACCGGAACGGCGGATATGCCGATATTAATGAAGAAGATTTTACAACCTGAGCAGATTACCGGCATAGATATTTCAGAAGGTATGCTTGAACTGGGTAAGCAAAAAATTGTTAAAGCCGGCTTAAGAAAAACCATTCATCTGGAAAAGGGCGACGCGGAATCCATTCATTTTCCTGATGCTTCATTTGATGCAGTGACAGTAGCATTTGGAGTACGAAATTTTCAAAATCTGGAAAATGGACTTACGGAAATGCGAAGGGTTCTGAAGCCCGGAGGCATGCTCGTGATACTGGAATTCTCAAAACCTGGCAAAGGATTTTTCATGCCCTTCTACAAATTTTATCTTCGTCTCGTCGCACCACGAATCGGCAAAATAGTTTCCGGAAATGCCGATGCTTATAAATACCTCAATGATTCTGTAAACGCTTTCCCTGAAGGAAAAACTTTAATCGGAATCCTGAATAAAACAGGTTATACAAACACTTATTACAAGAATCTCAGTATGTGTATTTGTACCATTTATTGTGGAAATAAATAGTCCTGGAATCCTCAAAAAACTGTTATTACCTTATTTACCGGCAATTATTCTTCTTTTTGGTCGTTATTTTGATTCAGTACCGGATCATAGATCAATTCTTGTTTCTCCTTAGTACCTTGCAAACCATATAAAACTATAAGTTATTGATTGACTGTTACTTATGAGTACGTTACTTTTATGGCAAAGCAAAAAAGGACCTATCCGGATCTTTTCAGCTATTATAATTCTGACATTTTCAATACAGGCCAGGGCCCAGTTAAGGGACAATATAAACCTGCCCGATCATGATGATAAGTTTTATCATTTGGGTATTGCACTTATTTATAACAACTCGCATTTCCAGGTAACACCGCATCCCAATTTACTTTTAAGTGACAGTGTACTTTCTGTTAATCCTGAAAATACCGGGGGCTTCGGACTGGCGGGTATGCATACTTTCAATATTAATAAACATCTGGAATTCAGGATCGTATTTCCGGAACTCATGTTCTCTTATAAAAACCTGACGTACAACACCACATTTCCATCAGGTCAGAATACAACAGCAACCAAACAGATAGAATCAATTCTACTGGGATTTCCTGTGCAGGTTAAATTCCTTTCAGACCGGATGAATAATTTCAGGTTTTATGTTCTTGGCGGAGTGAACTATCAGTATGACCTCGCTTCCAATGCTACTGCTCGAAAGGCAGACGATCTGGTAAAACTTAATCCTACAGATTTGAGTGTTGAAGCCGGAATTGGATTTCAATTCTTTTTCCCAGTATTTATTCTTACTCCGGAAATCAAACTGAGTAATGGAATTATCAACACCCATCACCGGGATCCAAACCTGATCTATTCCAATACAATTGACAAACTAAAGTCGCGGATGATTGTTTTCTCGTTAATCTTTGAAGGCTGAAGAAAGTATGGGAGTATGGGAGTATGGGAATTCATAACTCATAATTCATACCTCATAATTATGCTCCTTAAATTAATAAGTATTTGAATTTAGTAATTAGTACATGTTCTTACTCCCATACTCCCATACTCCCATACTCCCATACTCCCATACTTTCAATAGTCATACTGTCTGCGAAACATATTTACCCGCACCCCGAAAGTATAGGTAGTAGAGCTTGTTTTAGTCGTGCCGACAGTTGGATCCTGAACGGTAAAAGCCCTGTACATAATCGTGCCCTCCAGAAATAAATTTTCCTTCCATTGATAAGAAAGATAGGCAGTAGCGTTTACTACAGTTGCCGGAATGCCGGATGCAATATAGAATCCATATTCCCTTGGTCTTGTATCATAATTGAGCAGGATATTACTTCCAAAATTTTCACCCGCTGAATCCAAGCCCTGTCTGTTATAAATATATTTCAGCTCAATATTCCATCTGTATGCCGGCTGATACCGCAGGATGCCGATAAATTCAAAAAAGTTTGCTCCGAAAGGATGTGCCAGAGGCTGATTATAGTGGGACCAGTTTGCCACTGTATCATTATGGGAATAAGTATACGGTCGCATGACATTTATTTCAGCCTGTAAATCCAGGTTCTTTATTTTGAAAACATCGATGTATTTTATTCCCCCCTGAAGACCTTGTTTATTTCCCCACCAGCCATTTGAATAGTGAGTAATCTCGGACCATACAAATTCATTGAAAAGGAGCTGACCATATAACTGGACCGAATGGCCGATATTGGCCTTCGCATCAAATCCTACCGTGGTTTTATCCGGACTGCCATTTTCCTGTTGTGCTGCCGGTAGGAAGATAACCGGGTTCAGATAGGAAAATTCAAAGTGATTTACCCCTCCGAATGCAATATTGCTGTATAATCCCAGATTGAGCCACTTGGTAGCATTCACACTCAGATGGTGTACTACGGCATATTTTTTCGGGTAGAGGTAATCGCCTGGAAGGTGCTGACTGATGAGTTCCATCAGGATGTTCTGGTAATTTAATTTCCAGATGCGAAGATTTAATTTGAGAAATAAATAAGGAGCTGCATAGTCGCTCAGGAAAAGGGTTCGGTATCCGTTACCAATAAAATTTTTATCATATCCGAATTGAAGCGTAAAATACTTCCAGAAATCGAAATCAATTGAACCACGCGCATCCCAATAGTCAAATGCTGTGTTTGATCCTTTGAAATATTTGAAATAACCTACACCTGGCACAGCCGGATATCCGGATGCATACACGCGCGATGTAAAAAAATCAGGGCCCCGCTCCTGGTTATCCGTTATATAACTGGAAAATCCGACATGGTCTGCGATACGTCCTCTAAAAGTAAGTCCCTTGGTATTTAAATAAAGCTTATCGGGATTTCCAGTTTGATCGGACAACTGAAATTGGAGAACAGGGTCAACAACAAGGAAAAAATCTTTTTCATTTACCTCCAGAAAATTCGCCTGTGTTTTATATATGGTATTCCATATCGGGTGTTTACTTTGAAATGAAGACTGATCCCCTGTCACCCATTCACTGTTATTCATTAGCAGGCTGTGCAGGGTGGTCTGGTCTGTTTTTCCTAACTGATAGGCTTCCGCGTCAGGATATTTCGTCCTTAGGGAATCTGCATATTCTGAAGCCTCCACGGCCACTTTACGACTAATGGGTTTGCAGGTGAAAATATTCAGGTCGGGATTCGTCTGCATCTTAATTCCGATCCGGTCTAAAAAATGTTCATATTGTGAACCCTGGGGAAGATAGGTAGACTGTGATAAGCCAAAGCAGGGAAGGACTAGAATTATAAGAAGCCTTGCAACGGTTTTAATAAATTGCATCATTAAGAAGTTCCGATTCCGATCCAAGTTATGCAAAATTACCTGATTAAAAGTATTTCAATCGTTAATGAAGGCCGCAATTTCACAAGTGATTTACTGATAAAAAATGGTCGCATTGAAAAAATCGCGAAAAATATTTCAGTTTCGATTCCGGTACATGAAATCAACGGAGAAAATCTTTATTTATTGCCGGGCTGCATTGACGACCAGGTTCATTTTCGCGAACCGGGATTAACTCATAAAGCAACAATATTCACAGAATCCCGCGCTGCAGTTGCGGGTGGCATTACATCTTTCATGGAAATGCCCAACACCCTGCCGCCAGCTTTTACACAAGATCTGCTGGAAGAAAAATATGCTATCGCGAATAAGACTTCGCTGGCGAATTATTCTTTTTATATGGGAACTTCCAATGATAATTCGGAAGAGGCACTGCGGACCAATGAGAAAAAAAATGATATCTGTGGTATAAAAATATTCATGGGTTCTTCTACCGGAAATCTCCTGGTTGATAATTACCTTACCCTGGATAAATTATTTGCAGGGAGCGAGGTGCTGATCGCTACACATTGCGAATCAGAACGCATTATAAAGGAAAACCTGCTGGCATTTCAATCCGAAAACAGAAAATTAACCGTAGCCGATCATCCGCAGATCAGAAGCGTGGAAGCCTGTTTTGAATCCTCCTTAACCGCTGTACAGTTTGCAAAAAAACATGGATCACGACTTCATATATTTCATCTCTCAACCGAAAAAGAACTAAGCCTTTTTACTAACATGATCCCATTGGCAGAGAAACGCATAACGGCTGAAGTATGTGTGCACCATCTTCATTTCAGTTCTGATGATTATCAGCGTTTGGGCAACCAGATCAAATGTAATCCGGCGATCAAAGCACCCCAAAATCGAGAGGCACTCTGGAAAGCATTGCTTGATGACCGGATCGACCTGATCGCAACTGATCATGCTCCTCATACATTGGCAGAAAAAGGGTTTTTCCGTAATACTCCTGGCAATCTCGAACCAGTTCCGGGTGAAAATAGTTCTTATATGCACGCACACGCCGGCCTTCCCCTGGTACAACATTCCCTTTTATTGATGCTTTCTTATGTAAAACAGGGAAAAATATCCCTTGAAAAAATGGTGGAAAAAATGTCGCATGCTGTTGCAATATGTTTTCAGATTTCCGAAAGAGGCTTTATCCGTGAAGGATACTGGGCAGATCTTGTAATGGTTGATCTTAACCGGAATTCGGATGTGCATGCACGTAATATATTGTACAAGTGCGGCTGGAGCCCTCTGGAAGGGATGACTTTTCCTGCTGCCATCGTAAATACTTTCGTAAATGGCCACCTGGTTTATGGAAATGGACTATTTGATGAATCACAGATGGGAAAAAGGTTGGCATTCCAACGATAAGCCGCTATCTATTCATTATGCAAATTGACAACACAACGTATTCGGACCTTTCTGTTTTCCAGACGACAGATGAATATACAATATTCAGTAAGCTTGACCGAACCCGGACCATCGGTGGCAGAATACAGCTTTTGGAATTTTTTAGTAACCCTTTTAGTAATCTGGAAAAAATCCGGCAGACACAGGAAATTCTCCGGATCATAAATGAATTTGAATTTGAGTGGGGGGCATCTATTTCGAACGGAACTATTATGGTCATGGAGCGGTTTTATGAAACACCACTCGACAAAATACCGGCCTCCCATGATCCGGTAAGTGCAAGAATGTATCAGTTGCTACATGCCCCGGACTATTCGCTTACCCGTTATTCAGTTGGTCATTTTGCGGATTTTATCCGGGGCATGTTATCCATTGCTGCCATTCGTGAGAAAAGAGCCTGTCCTCCCTTGTTGAACGACCTGCTTAATCGCGTGCATAAATTGCTTAGTCCGCCAATATTTCATCAAATCGCCGTAAAAAAATCAGGCGATAAACTCCAGCCTTCACATGTAGTGGAATATGGCAATTTTATCCGAAATCATTTTAAACCTGTTGCACAGGTATTGATTGAGATTTATGGAAAACTTGATGCCTGGTATTCCATGGCTTTAGCCTCCAAAGAATTTAATCTGGTAGAACCTGAATTTCAGGATACTGAATTTCCCTTTATTGAAATCAAAGGCCTCCATCACCTCCTGCTTCCGAAAGCTGTTTCGTACGATGTTGAAATGGATCCGAAAAGTAATTTCTTCTTTCTCACCGGAGCTAATATGGCCGGGAAAAGCACGTTTATTAAATCCGTAGGTGCAGCCCTTTTCCTTGCCCACCTGGGAATGGGTGTGCCGGCAGACAAAATGAAAACCAGTTTATTCGACGGTATACTCAGCAATATTAATGTAGTGGATAATTTAGTGAAAGGGGAAAGTTATTTTTTCAATGAAGTACAACGGATCCGCAATACCATACTCAAAATCAGCGACAAAAAAAAATGGCTTGTCTTGATTGATGAATTATTTAAAGGAACCAATGTACAGGACGCCATGAAATGTTCTTCCACCGTAATAAAGGGACTTATAAAAATAAAAACCTCCATTTTTATTTTGTCGACCCACTTATATGAAATAGGGGAAGAATTAAAACAATATCCCAATATTTGTTTTAAATATTTCGAAACACGAATCAATAACGGACAACTTGAATTTCCGTATCAGTTAAAGGAAGGAATCAGTAATGACAGGCTGGGATATCTGATCCTTGAAAGGGAAAAGGTTGTTGAATTGCTTGATAAACTTTAAGAAAGTATGGGAGTATGGGAGTATGGGAGTGATTCTGAATTCTTAACTTTATACACTCAATTTTTACACCATAACCCATAACCCATAACCCATAACCCATAACCCTTACCCCTTAATTCCAAAATTTTAAATATGAAATCCTCTTCCTTTAACACAATCCTGGCTGCAGGCCTTTGTATGATCATTGGATCCTGCGGTAATCAGACTTCAAACAATTCTTCTCAAACTCAAAATATGGATTCTACAAAATCAACTCCCTCAATAAAAACAGCGGAGGTAATATATATGTCTAATGGAAAACAATCCAATGGATTTATTGCTTATGATGAAAACCGCAAAGGAAAACTACCGATCGTCGTAGTAATTCCTGAGTGGTGGGGATTAACCGACTACATAAAATCCCGTGCAAAACAGTTGGCTGAACTGGGATACTTTGCAATTGACGCTGATCTTTTTGGAGAAGGAAAAACGGCTGCCGATCCTAAGGAAGCCATGGCATTTACCAAACCATACTATACCAATCCGGAACTTTCCAGACCCGTGGTTGAAGCAGCCATTGCGAAAGCCGCAACTTTTTCTCAGGCAGATACAAGCAGGATAGCCGCTATTGGTTATTGCTTCGGAGGATTTATTGTATTAAATGCTGCCAAACTCGGAGCTCCTCTGAAAGGCGTTGTCAGTTTTCATGGCGGACTGGGTGGCGTTCAACCTAAAAAAGGACTCATACAGGGAGATATCCTTGTTTGTCAGGGAGGAGCAGACCCATTTGTACCTGAAGCTGATCAATTGGCATTCAAGAAAAGTATGGATTCAATTGGTGCCCACTATACATTCATTTCTTACCCGGGCGCCTTGCATGCATTTACCAATCCGGGAGCAACTGCACTTGGAGAAAAATTCAAACTTCCAATTGCTTATAACGCCGCTGCAGATACTGCTTCATGGAAAGATATGCAGCATCTTTTCCTGACTGCATTAAAATAATTGATGCAGATTTAATAAAAATTAAAAATCCTTTCTGAGCTAATAACAGCCGACAGGAAAAAGCGAATGGCCGAAGGGTAAGTGCCTGTGTGTGTTTTTATAAAGTCCTTATCTTGTCCCGGAATGTTTTAGGGTAGGTTTAGTTTATAAATTGTTCTTTATTATTAACTAATTAATATCTTTTAATAAGCTGAATATCAGTTGAATAATATTTTTGGAGATTCGGAATACTCTATTACATTTGTAGATTATATGAAATATTCAACCGCGCTCAGGTCATTTTCTTACTGCCTTTCCCAGCGATGTTGTTGTGTATTATAGTTGGTCTATCCCTTCTGCCCAATAATTTCTTTTCTGATTTATTTAAACTTTTAAACTTTATTTTATGAGTGCACCTCTTCATTACGAAACACTTCAGCTGCATGCAGGTCAGCATCCAGATCCAACTACCAAGGCCCGCGCAGTTCCCATTTATCAGACCACGTCCTATGTATTTGATAATTCAGAACATGCTGCAAATCTTTTTGGATTAAGACAATTCGGGAATATTTATACGCGGATAATGAACCCGACAACCGATGTTTTTGAACAGCGCATCGCAGCCCTGGAAGGTGGTGTTGCTGCTGTTGCCACCAGCTCCGGACAAGCTGCCCAGTTCCTCGCACTTGCCAACATACTCGAATCGGGAGACAATTTTGTTTCCACTTCGTATCTGTATGGTGGTACATATAACCAGTTTAAAGTAACCCTTAAGAAATTAGGTATCGAAGCGCGTTTTGCAGATGGGGATGATGCCGAAAGTTTTGAACAGCATATTGATAAAAAGACCAAAGCCATTTACCTGGAAACCATTGGCAACCCCAGACTGAATATTCCTGATTTTGAAAAAATCGCTGCTATTGCGCGTAAACACGACCTGCCGCTTATTGTTGATAATACTTTTGGAACAGCAGGTTATTTATTCCGGGCATTTGAACATGGAGCGAATGTGGTTGTGGAATCTGCCACAAAATGGATTGGTGGACATGGAACCAGTATAGGTGGTGTTATTGTAGACGGGGGAAATTATAACTGGGGCAATGGAAAATTCCCGGGATTTACAGAACCTTCGGAAGGATATCATGGATTGAAATTCTGGGAAATTTTCGGAGAAGGAAATCCGCTGGGTCTTCCGAATATTGCTTTCGCTATTCGTGCACGTGTAGAAGGTTTACGTGATTTTGGATCTTCTTTAAGTCCATTTAATTCATTCCTGTTATTACAGGGTCTTGAAACGCTGGCATTGCGCGTACAAAGACATGTTGATAATGCACTTGAATTAGCTAAATGGCTGGAAAAACATCCGCAGGTGGAATTTGTCGAATATCCAGGACTTGCTTCAAGCCCTTATCATGGACTTGCAAAGAAATATTTGAAGAATGGTTTTGGCGGTATACTGAATTTCGGTGTTGTAGGGGAAAAGGAAAATGCAGCAAAATTCATTGACCACCTGAAACTGGCCAGTCATCTTGCCAATGTTGGTGATGCGAAAACACTGGTCATTCATCCGGCATCCACTACACATGAACAGTTGAGTATAGACGAACAAATCGCCGCAGGTGTAAAACCAAACCAGGTGCGTATCAGTGTAGGTATAGAACATATTGAAGATATCAAGGCAGACTTCCAGCAGGCTTTTGAGAAAGTGTCATCAAAACAAGCGGTTGCTGTTTAATAAAATAAAACTGTTTGTCACACAAAACATTTTCTTATAAGGCTCCTTTTGAGCTGGAGTCAGGCATTGTGCTACCCGGTTATCACCTCGGATATCATGCATTAGGTAAATTGAATGCGGACCGGTCGAATGTGGTATGGGTCTTTCATGCTTTAACTGCCAACAGTAATCCGTTTGACTGGTGGCCAGGCCTGGTAGGTAGCGGACATTTAATTGATCCCGATAATTTTTTTATAGTTTGCGTTAATATGCCAGGTAGCTGCTATGGTAGTCTTGGCCCACTGTCAACCAATCCTAATACAGGAGATCCATATTACCATAGCTTCCCCTTTTTTACTATCCGTGATATGATCAGGGCCTATCAGCCATTGAAAGATTTTCTGGGGATCAATAAAATAAAAATTGGTATCGGTGGTTCCATGGGTGGCCAACAATTATTAGAATGGGCTATAGAAGAACCGGAGCTATTCGAAGACATTGTTCCGATCGCCACGAATGCTTTTCATTCACCCTGGGCCAGGGCTTTCAATGCATCACAAAGACAATGCATCGAACTGGATCCGACCTGGAAAGAAAATAATCCTGAAGCTGGAATGGAAGGCATGAAAGTAGCCAGGGGTGTGGCTCTTCTTTCATATCGTAACCAGGAAACTTATAATTTTAACCAGGCCGATACGGATTTGAATATCCTTGGTCCATTTAAAAGTGAATCCTATCAGCGTTATCAGGGAGAAAAACTGGCTGCGCGATTTAATGCATTCAGTTATTATTTCTTATCACAAAGCATGGATTCTCATCAGGTGGGCCGTACAACAGGAAGCGTAACAAATGCACTGAAAAAAATCAAAGCAAAAACCCATCTTATCGGAATCCGGTCCGATTTATTGTTTACAGAAAAAGAACAGGCTTTTCTCGCAGAGAATATTCCGGGTGCTTTTCTTTATATGATACCATCTGGCTTCGGGCACGACGGATTCCTCCTTGAATACGATGCCATTTCAAGCATCGTTCTTGATTTTCTCCAATTGGAAAATCAATTATCTAAACCAACAGCTCATATTGTTAATTAAAGAATCTGTATCTTAAGGTCGTCCCGCGAAATGCGGGACGATTTTTTAATGAATGGGAAAGGAAAGTTTCGCAGATTTATTAAAATCTTAGGACCGGGTTTAATAACCGGTGCAAGTGATGATGATCCATCCGGTATTGTTACCTATTCGCAGGCCGGCGCCGTATTCGGACTTAAATTGCTTTGGATGGCGCCATTTACCTTTCCGCTCATGGCTGCGATGCAGGGAATGTGTGCAAGGATAGGTATTGTTACATCACAGGGATTAACCAACACACTGAAAAAATATTATCATCCGGTTATTCTTTGGGCGATGTTGATTTTCAGTGTCCCGGCGATCATATTAAATATCGGCGCAGATATTGCCGGCATGGGAGCCGTCACCAATCTGCTTTTTCCAAAAATCCCCTCGTTTATATTCAGTTTGGTATTCACCATTATCATGATGGTCACTATAGTCTTATTCCCATATCAAAAAATTGCAGGTATACTGAAATGGCTTTGCCTGTCCATGTTTCTCTACCTCGTAGTTCCATTCATAGTCCATGTGGATTGGAAACATGTACTCATTTCAACATTAATTCCACACATTGAATTGAATAAAAACTTTATTGAAATGTTGGTTGCCATTCTGGGAACTACTATTTCTCCATATCTTTTTTTCTGGCAGGCAACCATGGAAGCAGAAGATGTCGAACATCAAAAAAAACAAGTGATCGTGGATAAACAGATCCTCCAAAATATGACAGCCGATGTGAACACGGGTATGTTTGCATCTAATTTCGTGATGCTTTTTATCATTTTAACCACCGGTGTTGTACTCTATAATTCGGGTTTCCGCAAGATTGATACGGTAGAACAGGCTGCAAAAGCCCTCGCTCCCCTGGCAGGAAAATTTTCCTATATATGTTTTGCATTAGGTGTAATCGGAACCGGTTTACTTGCGATACCGGTACTTACAGGCTCTCTTTCTTATATATTGGCAGAATCATTTGGATGGGAAGAGGGGCTAGATAAGAAATTCCACGAAGCCCGCGCATTCTATATAGTTATTATTCTATCCCTGGTGATCGGACTTCTGATAAATATAATGGGGATCAGTCCGATGCAAGCCCTGATTTATACTGCGATCCTTTATGGGGTAACCTCCCCCGTAATGATTGCAGTAATCCTGCATATTGGGAATAATAAAAAAATTATGAACAATTTTACCAATAGCAGGCTATCAAATATACTCGGCGGAATTACCTTTATAATTATGTCAGTCGCAACCATTTTGCTGTTATATTTTCAATTTAAATAGTTACTATATTTAACAGGGCTGTATATCCCTCTTTCATTAAATCCACTCTGTGCAAAGAAGAAAGTTTTTACAGGTATCGGGATTATCTGCCGCTTCCTTTTTATTTACGCATTATGATCCTCTTTCAGGAAATCCGATAAAGGTTATACGTTTCCCGGATGCGGTTTCTGTTCGATGTGGGGGTGAATGGTTTTCACTGGCAGGCTCATCCGAAATCTGGAAATTCGAAGACATTCTGGTAACGTTTCAATTGAATGGAGAATTTTTGTCACTCTTTGTCAGTGCGCCTAAACGTGAATTGGAATTCATCAAATGCAGCTGGAAGCAGGTTTATCCTTCTACTTCAAAATTTTTGGCAGATCAATGGGAAAGATCCTATGGTGACCTCGATTGGGAAACACCTTCTTTTATTTCGCCACCGGCAACAGGAACTTCACCTGCACCACCTTCTGTTATAAAACGTTCACCCTGGTATCTATTGATTTCGGACGGCGTGCTGACCCAGGCTTATGGCGTAAAAATAGGAGCCAACAGCTTTTGTTCCTGGCAGATTTCTCCAGATGCCCTGGAACTCCTTCTTGACACAAATTCCGGAGGTGCCGGCGTACTTCTGGGAGAACGAAATCTTCATGCAGCAGATATTATTACAACGGAAAGTCTTAATGGAGAAAATGCCTGGCATACCGATATACGTTTTTGCAAAATGATGTGCCCCAATCCCAGGCTTCCTGCAAAACCTGTTTATGGAATCAACGACTGGTATTTCGCTTACGGAAATAATTCGCACGATTTGATATTGGATCATACCCGTACGATGGCGAACCTGGTTAACAATCCTTCAAATCCGCCGTTTTCGGTTATAGATATGGGGTGGTCGGTAAAACCAGCTAAAACAGAAGACGAATATTGTTGGGGTGATGACTTCACCCAGGGCAATGATAAATTCGGCGATATGAGTGTTATTGCCGGAGAGATAAAATCCCTGGGTATGCGACCTGGAATCTGGACCCGTCCCCTGCTTGCCAATGCGAAGGATAAACCTTCAGCTCTTATCCCTATCCGTACTGATCAAAAGGATCTGAAAGAAAGGTACCTGGATCCAACAATACCAGAAAATCTCCAACGCATCGGAAATACAATAAGTCTCTATGAAGCCTGGGGATTCCATCTTGTAAAACACGACTATACGAGTTATGATTTCTTCGGAAGATGGGGATTTGAAATGAATGAAACGATGACCGTACCCGGATGGCATTTCCAGGACAGGAGCATAACCAATGCAGAGATCATTCTTTTTTTATACAGGACCATTCGTGCAGGATCTCTCGATATGTACCTTATAGGATGTAATACATTTAGTCACTTATCTGCCGGAATATTTGAACTCAACAGGATTGGGGACGACACAAGTGGAAACGAATGGTCACGTACGTTGAAGATGGGTGTGAATACCCTGGGATTTCGTTTGCCACAACACAATACTTTTTATGCAGCAGATGGTGATTGTGTCGGTCTCACCACGAAGATTCCCTGGGAAAAAAATAAACAATGGCTCCGTCTGCTGGCAGAAAGCAGCGCTCCTCTTTTTATCTCGGCTCAGCCTGAAGCACTGGGAGCAGAACAAAAACAATATATCCGCGATGCCTTTAGAGCGGCAGCAAAAGTCCAACCCCTGGCCGAACCAATCGATTGGATGACAAACCCCAGACCTGAGCAATGGAAATTAAACGGCGAGAGGGTTACTTTTTATTGGGCATAGAAATCATTATTTGATTTTAGTTTTAATTGCCTGTTCTTCTTTCTATTTCGATCAAACTCCAGAATCAATTAAGTCTCCTTTTTTAACACAGAAAGCCAAATCTCTCACGTGTGAACAACCGGTCTCCAGTTGCATTATCAACAGAGCCCATACAATTTATATTATTATAAGTATGTTTAAGGTATATTATATGGATATTATAAGGGTCAAGTCCATTAAATTAATAATATTATGCTTATAATATTCATATAATTTAGCTATAATATAGGAATCAATTCTGGAAATATCTATATTTACATCATAATCCAATCACTAAAATTTAAAAAAACCTTCATTATGGCAATCCTTTATAATGGCATCAATGGTCCTTTTTCGGGTAAAGTCGGAGCTGTTGTTGGCTATAAGTGGAAGAATAAGTCTGTAATGCGCGGTCTGCCTTCAGCCAGAAAAGGTGGTCCCTCACCTTTGCAATTACAACAGCATGCGAAATTCAGGTTGATGAATGCATTCCTTAATCCGCTGGTTTCTTTGCTGAACCTGACGTATAATAATCTCGCATTTCAAATGACGGGTTTCAATAAAGCTTTTTCTTATAATGTAAAGAATGCGATCGAGGGTGTTTATCCGGAATTTAAGATTGATTACAGTATGGTCCTTCTGAGCCGGGGTGACCTGCTAAATGTTATTTCTCCATTTGCTTCTTCTCCTTCCGCTGGAATATTGAAATTCACCTGGACGGACAACAGTGGAAAGGGAAGGGCAAAGCCAACAGATAAAATATTCGTAGCCGTATTTAATGATGTGGAAAAGCAATGGAAATATGACTTGAACCTGGCTATGAGAAGTTCAGGTACTTGTCTAATAGATGTATCTAAATTATCGGCAAAACAGGTCCATTCTTTTATAGGATTTATATCCGCAGATGGAAAGGAAGTAACTGATAGTGCATATTTAGGTTTGACAACTCTTATATAAGATCTCTTTGATAACGGGGTTTTTGCCTTTTCAATGAGGCCTGTTCATAAGCATATGCCATTGAAATAAGTGCAGGTTCAGTATAGGGAGCACCATAAAATGAAACCCCAATGGGCAAGCCATGGAACAATCCCATCGGAACCGTTATATGCGGGAAACCCGTGATAGCAGCAGGTGTGGATAATGAGGGACCATTTTCATAGTCACCATTCGCCAGGTCAATGCAGCAGGCAGGACCATTTGTAAATCCTGAAAGTGCATCCAGTTTATTGTCGGACATTATATCCAGGATAGTCTTCCTGAAGCCAATTGTATTTTCTAATGAATCCAGATATTCCTTACTGTCCAGTCCGCCCTTTCCTTCGCTTTCAACAAGAATTTCCTGTTTGAAAAAAGGCATCAGTTTTTTTTCATTCTGCAGATCGAAAGAAATGAGTTCTTTTAAGGATTTAACCTGTCCATTCGCCGAAGCGAGATATTTATTTAACCCGTCTTTAAATTCATAAAGTAGTACCTGGTATTCAGAATGACCCAATAATTTCAAAGCCCCCAGTACATCTACTTCTACGATAACTGCTCCCTGGGATTCCATAGTTGCGATCGCCGACCGCAGAAGCGCTACTAAGTCTGGATTTTCTGTAAAGTGCGATTTCTCAACACCAATACGTTTTCCTTTTAAACCATCCTTTTTCAAATAAGGTGTATAATCACTTAAAGATTTACCTGCGCTTTCTTTTGTAACTGCATCTTCTTCGTCTACCCCAATTCCGGCTCCCAACAGAATAGCTGCATCCTGTACTGTACGTGACATTGGACCGGCTGTATCCTGCGTGGCCGAAATAGGAACGATGCCGATGCGACTCCATAAACCGACAGTAGGTTTTATGCCGACAAGACCATTCACCGATGCCGGAGAAACAACAGATCCGTCTGTTTCCGTTCCCACACTTATTGTGCATAGACTCGCAGATGCTGCAGCTCCGGAGCCTGCACTTGACCCTGAAGGATTTCTGTCAAGTATATAGGGACATTTGGTTTGGCCGCCACGGCTGCTCCATCCACTGCAGGAATGAGATGAACGGAAATTCGCCCATTCGCTTAGATTAGTTTTTCCTAATAATACCACTCCTGCTTTCCTCAATTGTTTCAGAACGAATGCATCTTCCTTTGCACGGTTACCCATCAGAGCGAGGGATCCTGCCGTTGTCTGCATCTGATCTCCTGAATTAATATTGTCTTTTATAAGTATTGGAATTCCATGCAGGGGGCCACGGATCTTTCCATGTTTTCTTTCTTCATCAAGTTCCGCAGCAATTTTTAATGCATCAGGATTTAGTTCAATGATTGAATTCAGCGCCGGGCCGCTCCGGTCAATCTTTTCTATCCGCGCGAGATATGATTTTGTTATTGATACAGAAGTTTGTTCTCCACGCTGCATTTTTTTTTGTAACTGAGTAACAGTTATTTCTTCTAAATCCAGCACGGGAGGATTTTGAGCCTGATCTATCGAAAAACTATTCTTCGTGGAACTATCTCCAACCGCCAACCGCCAACGGCCAACTGTACTAAGCCCTAAGCCTGCAAATGATCCGTTGAGCAGAAATTTTCTTCTGTCCATATCCAGTAATTTGGATATGAAAATAATAATTCAATAGCTTATTTCCATCCACCGCCCAGAGATCTGTATAACTCAACCCTTGCATCCAGTTCAGCCCTTTGAATAAACGCAAGACTCAACTGTGCGTCCAAGGCTGTTTGCTGAGCCGTAATCACTTCGAGATAATTTGCCAGATCATTTTTGAATAATAATTGTGCATTTCCTACAGCAGCAGAGAGCGTATCTGTTCTTTGTTTGGCGATAATTTCCTGTTCTCTCAGTTTGCTCACCTGTATCAGTGCATTTGATACTTCAATAGCTGCGTTAAGTACCGACTGCCGGAATAGTATAACCGCCTGTTCTCTTTGTTGTTTCGCTATTTCAAATTGTGTTTTCAGTTGTCTCCCCTGCAAAACAGGCTGGACAAGGGTTCCACCTGCCAGGCCAAACAAAGACCCGGGTATATTAAACCAGTTACTGGCTTTTAAAGATTCAAATCCTGTTCCGGCTGTCAGTGTTAATGCCGGATATATGTTGGCCTGACTTACTCCTACCTGTGCATTTGCTTTTACAAGAGACATTTCATTGGCTCTCACATCCGGCCTACGGTTCAAAATTGCGATGGGTATGCCGGTTGACAGGGAATCGTTGAAATGAATATCTGTTAAGCTTACATCCCGGCGAATCGCTCCGGGCAGGTTGCCAGTGAGAAATTCCAGACTATTTTCCTGGATCTGAATATTTTGCTCAATCAGTGGAATCAGTTGTGCTGTTGACTGCATTTGCGACTCTGACTGTTGTATGGCGAGGTAGGTAACTTCACCAGCATTAAACAGCAAACGGGTAAGTTTTACAAAATCCGTAGTAAGTGCCAGTGTTTTCTTTGTTTCCAATAACTGCTGATCAAGCATGAGCAAACTAAAATATCCCTGGGCAATATCTGCGACAAGTCTTGTCTGTATGGCTTTTGCTGCTTCATAAGTCTGTAGATAATTTGCCATGCTGGCTTCTTTCTGACGGCTGATCTTTCCCCATATATCAATTTCCCAGTTCATACTTACAGAAGCAAGGTAGTCAGATGAATTATTGCTAAGGGCGCCATTTTTTACACCGAGCGGACCGTTATCTGAATATCGATTGTATTGTGCTCCGACAGCTGCGTTGAGCTGCGGGTACCAAAGCCAACTGGCCTGTTTTACCTGCGACTGGGCAATGCTGATATTTCTCAACGCGTATGATAGATCATAATTCCTGGATATGCCACTGTCAATCAGCTCCTGCAATACAGGATCTGTAAAAAAATTTCTCCAGGTGATATCCGCAATGCTATTAGTATCTGATGAAGTTGTTGTCTGATTAAAACTTTCAGGCAAGGGCACAGTGGGACGCTGATAATTTTTCCCCATTCTACAGGAAGCAAATACTGTCAGAAGAATGATAATAAATATGTGCCCGTATGGAAATAACTTTTTCATTTTCAATGGTTGATTTCAGAACCTTTTATTCTGACCGGAGTTCATATTTATTTTCACGAATGGGTTTGGGTTTTCCCGTAACTTTTTCCTGCCAGGCCTGGAAAATCACAAAAAGTACAGGTATGATGAAAACGCCAAGCAGAACACCCACAAGCATTCCGCCTACAGCACCTGTGCCGATGGATCGGTTGCCCAATGCAGATCCACCAGTGGCCCAGGTCAGGGGAAGCAGTCCTACAATAAATGCAAAGGATGTCATCAGGATCGGCCTCAACCGCAATCGGCTTCCTTCGAGCGCAGCAGCTATCAGATCCATTCCTGAGCGCCTTCGCTGTACTGCATATTGTACAATTAAAATGGCATTTTTTGCCAACAGTCCGATCAGCATGATGATCCCGACCTGTACATAGATATTATTTTCAATACCAGTCAAATTGATAAATAGAAATACCCCCAGTAACCCGGTAGGAATAGAAAGTAAAACAGCCAGCGGAAGAATATAACTTTCATATTGGGCAGCCAGTAAAAAATAAACAAAGACCACGCTGAGTATAAAAATGAGTTGCGTTTGCTTACCCGCATTGCTCTCTTCTCTTGATATGCCAGACCATTCATATGTGTATCCCCGAGGAAGATAAGCAGCTGCAACCTCTTTTATTACTCTTAAAGCATCCCCCGTGCTGTAGCCTGTTTTAACATTTCCGTCAATGGTGGTTGAATTGAAAAGATTTGTACGATTTACCGTTTCTGGACCGTACACTCTCTTCAATCCGACCAGGGTATTTATGGGAACCATCTGTCCGAATAAATTTTTTACATAAATACCATCCATGGTTGTGGGATCCAAACGGTAGGGTACATCCGCCTGAACAATTACCCTGTAATATTTTCCAAACCGGTTGAAATCAGAAGCAAAGCTGCTTCCAAAATAAACCTGCATGGTTTCCAGAATATCGGCTACCGATACATTCAATTGTTTTGCTTTTGCATTATCAACCTGCAATAGGTATTGTGGATTATTTGTATTGAATGAAGTGAATGCAAAAGCTATTTCCGGCCTTTTAAACAGCTCCTGAATAAAGCCATTTGTTACCTCTCCGAGTTTGTCAAGAGGCCCGCCATTCCTGTCCTGTATAATCACTTCAAATCCGCTTGTATTCCCAAAACCCTGAACGGTTGGTGGCTGAAAGATGAATATACTGGCTTCTTTAATTGCCGACATTTTTCCGTTGATCTCCTCTACCACCTGATCAATACTTTTTCTTGGTATGCGGTTTACCTGCTCTTTCAATTTTATAAATCCTACTCCGTATGCAGAACTATTCGCTCCAGACAGTATATTCAATCCACTGATGGCACCGCGCTTATCAACTGCCTGAACTCCATCCAGCAGACTGTCAACCTTTTTCAAAACCAGGGTGGTCCTGTCGAGTGAAGCTGATGGCGGAAGATTTAGTGAGAGGATAACGAAATTCTGGTCTTCAGCAGGAATGAATCCGGTCGGTGTTTTCTTTACTTCCCATATTGTCAGGCCCAGTACGATGGTCAGCCCGAGAATCCCAACCCATTTGTGTCGTATGAGAAACTGTACAGCTCCGACATAACGTTGGGTTGTAGCTTTAAATCCGACATTGAATGCATTCCCAAACCTTCTTCCAAAACTTATTTTTTTATTCTCCTCACCAGGAACCGCATGATTATTTTTTAAAAAGAGGGCGCAAAGTGCCGGACTAAGCGTTAATGCATTGAGTGCAGAAATTAAAATTGCTATCGCAAGCGTAAATGCAAATTGCCGGTAAAATATACCCGCAGGTCCCTGCATGAAGCCAACAGGTACAAACACCGCCGCCATCACGAGTGTGATGGATATGATAGCTCCTGAAATTTCATTCATGGATTGTATGGTCGCGTCTTTTGCGTTCAAACCTGTCCGCTCCATCTTCGAATGCGCGGCTTCTACCACAACGATAGCATCATCGACCACGATACCAATGGCCAGTACCAGCGCAAAAAGTGTAAGCAGGTTGATAGTGAAACCAAACAGCTGCATAAAGAAAAAAGTTCCGATGATTGCGACCGGAACCGCAATGGCAGGAATTAATGTTGATCTGAAATCCTGTAGAAAAATAAATACAACCAGGAATACCAGTATAAATGCCTGAAGCAGGGTTTCCTCTACCTGTTTGATAGATGCATCGAGGAAATCTTTCGCACTGAAAATGGTGAAAGCATGTACCCCCTTTGGAAATTTGGCAGATGCATTTTTCACAACTTCATCAATGGCAATGAGGATATCATTGGCATTGGATCCTGCCGTCTGAAAAATACCAATACCAGTTCCAGGATAACCCTGCACCATGGCATTGGAACTATAAGTAAATGAGCCGAACTCCACACGGGCAATGTCCTTTAACTTAATTACAGAACCATCAGCTCCGGTTTTTATTATAATATCTTCATAGTCCTTATTCTGTGAAAGTTTGCCCTTATATTTTAAAATATATTCAAATGAAGCACTGCTGCCTTCACCAAATCTTCCGGGTGCTGCCTCTACATTTTGGTCGTGGATAGCTGCCAGTACTTCCTGAACAGAAATATTATTGGAGACCAGCCTGTCGGGCTGGAGCCAGATGCGCATGGAATAATCCTTGGCACCGAATACCAGCGCCTGGCCAACGCCGGGTACACGCTGCATTTCCGGAATTACATTTATCTTGGCATAGTTCTGAAGAAATTTTTCATCGTAAGCGCTGTCCGTGCTATATAACAGCGTCACGTTGATCATGCTGTTCTGTTGTTTCTGTGTTGATATCCCAGCCTGAACCACTTCTGCCGGGATCTGACTAACGGCCCTGGATACACGATTTTGTACGTTTACTGATGCCAGATCAGGGTTGGTACCCTGTTTGAAAAAAACATTGATGGACATACTACCGTCATTGCCGGAAGTAGACGTCATATAGGTCATGTTTTCTACCCCGTTGATCGCTTCTTCCAAAGGTGTCGCTACTGCGCGGGCAACGACTTCGGCATTGGCGCCCGGATAAACCGCATTCACGCTAACGGTAGGCGGCGCGATATCCGGAAACTGGGTGATCGGCAGTGAGAACATGGAAATCAATCCCAGCAATGTAAGGATGATGGAAATCACTGTAGATAAAACCGGCCTTTCAATAAATCTTTTAAACATCTTCCATATTTTGTTCTGGTCCCAGTTTTACATCGGGCGGATTTTCAAAAGACTGTCCAGCGACATTGGCACCGGATCAATTTTAGCACCATCATTCAATTTATCTACTCCTGAATACACAATTCTGTCACCCGCTTTTACCCCATTTTCAACCAGGTAATAATTGCCGGATCTTCCCAGGATTTTGATGGCGGTACCGGTTACTTTATTACTGTCTCCCAATACAAATACAAAAACTTTATCCTGCAATTCGAATGTGGATTCCTGTGGAATGACTAACCCGTCTGGCTGTTGGACTGAAATCCTGACACGGCCTGTATTCCCGGAACGCAGAATACCATTTGGATTGGGAAAACTGGCACGGAATGGAATGGCGCCGGTACCAGCTGCAAACTGGCCGGAAACCATTTCCACTTTCCCTTTCTCTGGATACACATTATTGTCGGAAAGGATAAGTTCCACCGGTGGTAAATTTTTTATCTTATCCTCAATAGTTTTCCCCGGATATTCGTCTTTGAATCGAAGGAAGGCAGTTTCACTTACTGAAAAATAAGCCCGCACGTCTCTTACTTCTGAAATATTTGTGAGCGGATCCTGACTTGAAAGACCCGCAAGGCTCCCGATTTTAATATGAATTCTTCCGATATATCCATCCACCGGTGCTTTGATAAGTGAATATCCAATATTTATTTTCGCATTGCCTACCATGGCTTCAGCCTGGGCTACATAGGCCGTCGCTGCATCGTAAGCAGCTTTGGCGGTTTTAAGTTGTATAGGGGAAATCACCTGGTTCTGAACGAGCGGTTCCAGTTTATTCATATTAATTTCAGCACTTGCCTGGTTTGCTTTGGCCACAGCCAGTGAAGCACTGGCATTATTTAAAGCTTCACGGTATGGCTGGTCGTTTATTTTAAAAAGAGGCTGATCTTTTTTAACGAAAGCCCCCTCATCAATAAAAATCTTTTCTATATATCCACTCACCTGCGGCCGGATCTCAATATCCTTGCTGCCTTCCAGTGCAGCGGTATATTCCCGGTAGGTTGTAAACGGGCGATTACTAACTTTGAAAACCGGCAGTATTGCAGGTGGCGGAGCGGAGTAACCTGCCCCTGCCACAGGGCTTTGACAGGAATCTAAGACGATTTCCATTAAAAGAACCAGCATTCCTGAATACAGGTATTTTCGCATATGATTTTTTTGTAATAGGATCAAGTTCAGGTTAAAGCGTAAGGATAGCAAATGTAATAATGTAGAGAGACCTATAAAATAAATGGAGGATAGGAAATGGTAAAATATTATGAACGGTTAATAGAAATTATAGGTATGGTATCCGGCTATTTCCAGATCTTCCTCAGAAACCGAAGCCAGTTACCGTGCATGATATTACTGATATCCGTATCGGAATATCCTCTGTTTTTCAGGAGATCCGGCAGTTTTTGTAAATCGGCAATAGTATCCAAATCGTAAGGCGATTGTTCCGTACCAAATGCTCCATCCAGGTCACTACCGATAGCGATATGATTTGTATTACCTGCAATTTGACAGATATGATCATAATTGTCTATCAGGCTATTCAAATCCGTGCCTCTGGCTTTCGGAATTGAAACACCTCTTATCCAGTCCTCCGTTAACATCCAGGCGTCCAGAACACCACCAATCACAGCTCCTCTTTCTATCAAAATCTTTATCTGGTCGTCCGTAAGCTGTCGCTGGTTTTTTACCAGGGCCCGGCAATTGTGATGACTTGCCCAGACGGGGCCCTTGTATATTTCCATTGCCTGGCTGAAACCCAGATCCGTCAGATGCGTCACGTCTAATATCATATGCAGGGAATCCATTTCTTTCAGTAATGATTTACCGGCCGCGCTAAATCCTTCTTCTGTTCCTGTTCCTCCTGCATACCGGCCCTCACCATAATGAGCGGGACCCAGGGCTCTTAATCCATAAGCATAGGCTTTCTCGAGATAAGAAAGATTAACCAGGGAATCTGCGCCTTCAAGACTTAAAATAAAACCCACCGGTTTATCGCTGTATGGTACAGATTCGTCTTCCCAATTTTTTATTTGTGCCTCGAGAGAAGAAATTCCGTTTACCTGGATCATTTCACCTTCAGCGATCATTGCCTGATACCAGGCAAGCTGGGCCTGGGTTTGGGCCCATGCTTGTTCAGGAGAATGCCAGCCAGGAAGAGGACTCCCTTTTCTTACATATCTCGCAATCTGTGTAGCGACCACGAGACCAATTTTGCCATCCCTTAATGCTGGAAGGGAAACCGTATTCCTGCCACGATCCGGTTTATCTTTCATTCCTTTTTCACGTTCACGTAAACTATCAACCGGTAATTTCAGGTCGCGGTTCCATTCCATAGCATTCATGGCAAGGTCGAGGTGGGCGTCTATAATAAACATGTTTGCAAATTAGTATCTTCATTTGTAAACACATGATATGTCTTTTTTGATTTTGCTGACAGGAATCCTTACGCTGATATTGTTAACTACCTGGGCAAAATTGAATGCATTCCTTTCTTTTCTGATTGTATCCATGGGAATTGGTCTGGCTAATGGTATGTCAATAGATTCCGTTACTCATGCTGTGCAGACCGGTATGGGTGACTTACTTGGCTCCTTACTTGTAATACTTGTAATCGGTGCAATGCTAGGAAAACTCATTGCTGATTATGGCGCTGCCCAGCGTATCGTTTCTTCTTTTATGAAATGGTTTGGAAGAAAATACCTGGTCTGGGCCCTTGTACTCACCGCTTTCATTGTTGGGATCCCGCTTTTCTACGGAATTGGATTTGTTCTGCTGGTGCCACTAATAATAACCATTTCTTATAAATACGATATTCCTGCGGTATATATCGGGCTTCCCATGCTGGCTTCTCTTTCTGTTACACATGGATATCTTCCTCCGCATCCGGCGCCTGTGGCACTCATTCAGCAATATCATGCGGACCTGGGACTCACACTGATATATGGATTTATCGTTGCCATTCCTTCAGTAATGATTGCCGGACCTTTATTCGCAACCACACTTAAAAAATATAAACGAAAACCTTTGGCCACTTTTGCAGGTAAAGCGATTCCAGATGATGAACTGCCGGGCAATGCTGATAGTTTCTTGACTGCCCTCCTTCCCGTTATCCTGATTGGTACGGCCACTGTGATTCGGTTAACCATGCCCCGGGATTCATTACCTGTAAAAGTTTTTAATATACTGGGAGATCCTTCTATTGCCTTGTTGATCACCCTTGCTTACTCCATTTACTCCCTGGTTTTGAAGAGAGGAAAAAAACTGGAAACCTGTATGATCTCCATGGGAGAAGCAGTTAAAGAAATATCACCTGTCCTGCTCATTATTGCAGGAGCAGGCGCCTTGAAACAGGTGCTTACAGAAAGTGGTACGGCGGCGCAACTGACCCATGTGATGCAGGGATTGCATCTTCATCCTATTCTTGCAGCATGGATCATTGCGGCATTTATACGCGTTTGCCTGGGATCAGCTACAGTAGCAGGACTCACCGCTGCGGGTATGATGGCTCCAATGATCGTCGGATCCCATATCAATCCCAGCCTGATTGTACTATCGACAGGTGCGGGCAGTCTCCTTTTCTCCCATGTGAACGACTCGGCATTCTGGTTGTTCAAGGAATACTTTAATTTGAGTGTCAAGGAAACCCTTAAGACCTGGAGTGTGATGGAGACTATTGTTTCGGTCGTCGGACTCCTTATGGTCGGACTCATTTATTTAATCACTACACACTAAATAACTTTTATGTCTGCCGAAAAGAATCTCAAGAAATTAAACCTGGAACTTCCACCAGCGCCGGCACCTATCGGGGTTTATGTCCCTATTCTGAAAGTCGATAAATTCTGTTATGTTTCGGGGCATGGTCCGCTCCTGCCGGATAAGTCGCTGATCAGGGGCCGAATTGGCAAGGATATGGATCCTGATCAGGGGAAAATGGCTGCGCGACAAGTAGGCCTGGCAATTCTGGCAACATTGAAATCACATCTCGGAAGTCTCAATAAAGTAAAACGCGTGATCAAGGTACTGGGTATGGTAAACGCTGATCCTTCTTTCGAAAAACATCCTTTTATCATAAACGGATGCAGTGAATTATTTGCGGAGATATGGGGAAAGGAAAATGGTATCGGCGTCAGAAGCGCTGTGGGCATGGGGAGTTTACCGGATAATATTCCGGTGGAAATTGAAGCGATCTTTGAACTTGACTGATCACTCAACTCGAATAAACTTAGGAACTTGTCTATCACAGTGTGGAAGTGTGGTAGTGTGGTAGTGTGGTAGTGAAATTAAAAATGATTAATTACAAGGAAATGCGCAAAAGATGAAAGAAAAATTATGGTATGAAGTTGAAAATATAGAAGAAATAGATTCGCCTGCATTATTGATTTTTCCGTCAAGGGCAAAAGAGAACATTCATAAACTAACAGAAAAAATAAAAGTTCAAAACTTACGGCCGCATGTGAAGACCAACAAGATCGCTGAGGTATGCAACATGATGCTGGAATCAGGCATCGGAAAATTCAAAGCAGCAACTATTGCAGAAGCAGAAATGCTGGCCATGATCAAGGCGCCGGATACGCTGCTCGCTTATCCTGTGAATAGCCCTAAAATAAAGAGGCTGATCAGACTCATTAAAAAATACTCCGGCACAAAATTTTCCTGTATTGTTGACCGGAAAGACAATGCGCAATTACTATCCAGGATGTTTAATGAAGCGGGTCTGATTGCTGATATATATATAGATTTGAATGTCGGAATGAACCGAACCGGGATAGCGCCTGAAAATGCGATGAATCTATACAGGGAAATTTATTCACTCCCTTCAATAAAAATTTTGGGGCTACATGCATATGACGGACATCTAAAAGATCCCAACCTCAATACAAGGACTGAAAATTGTAATAAAGCTTTTGCACCGGTAATAGAGTTAAGGAAAGAAATGGAAAAACTAGCCGGACATCCAATGACCCTGATCGCCGGAGGATCACCAACCTGTTTTATTCATGCGGCTGCGGGAGATAGGGAATGCAGCCCAGGTACGTTTATCTTCTGGGATAAAGGAAATTCTGAACAACTCCCTGAACAACCTTTTGAATGGGCGGCCATCCTGGTTTGCAGGATAATATCCATTCCTACACCTGATAAAATTTGTGTTGATCTGGGTCATAAGTCAGTTGCTGCTGAAAATCCCCAGCCTCGTGTTTATTTTCTAAATGCACCTGAAGCTATTCCGACTGCACAAAGTGAAGAGCATCTTGTTCTGAATGTTCCAGAAAGCGCCAAATACAAAACCGGCGATGTTTTATATGGAGTGCCCTGGCATGTCTGCCCTTCCGTCGCGCTTTATGAAAAAGCTCACCTTGTCGAAAATAACAGGGTAAATGGTTTTTGGAAAGTTGTAGCGCGGAATCGTGAGATCAGCGTTTAGACTTAAAACAGTTATGGGTTATGGGTTATGAGCTATGAATTATGAACTATTATTAATATTCTATCTGCAATAAATTGAAAAACTTAAACCATAATCCATAACCCATACCTCATAATCAATTATCGCCTTCCCATTTTATTTTTGGATTATAGTATTCAAATAAAAGTTTAGATAATTTCCTGGTAAGCACCCATGCTTCATTATTATGATCCCAGCTTTGATCAGTATTGTTTTTTGTAAATATGCTGAAAATATAAGCATGGGGAGCATTTACATATAATACTTCATTCCGGCATTCATCCAGGGCACCACTTTTTGAAGCCTTGAAAACATCCGGGGGAATTTGTGATATCGCGTTCTCATCCCAATACTCCCTGCCAAGGGTCCTTATCATGCGATCACAAGCGCGTGGACTTAGAATTTTTCTTTCTGCGATCTGCTCCATCAGGCGGGCAATCTCCCTGGGAGTGGTTTGTCCCCATCCATAGATTGCCCTGTTTTGTTCGCGTCCGGGAGTACGACTATTCACACGTGTATATACATATCCAAGACTATCCATGATCTGGTTAATTTGTATTCCCCCACCCGCAAGTCCCTGCAATAAAAGACTGGCAGTATTGTCGCTGAGCGAAATGGACAGGAGCATCAGTTTACTCAATTGAATTTTTTCGTCGGGCCTGAATGATGCCAGCACATCCTCTCCCGGATCATAGTTCAAAGTATCTTTATAAGTCATCACCTGGTGAAATTCAAGTTCCTTTAGTTCAATTCTTCTCATAATACCGATCATGATCGGAATCTTTACAATACTTGCCGTAGGGAAAAGCGTATCTGCATTGAATGAAGCGATCCGGTCCTTCTTCAGATCATGAACATAAATACCCACCGTTCCGTGAAAGCCTTTCACCAGGTCGTTA
Organism: Puia sp.; assembly: GCA_035937535.1. GTDB lineage: Bacteria > Bacteroidota > Bacteroidia > Chitinophagales > Chitinophagaceae > Puia. The sequence goes on from DASZHV010000016.1 coordinate 257,738, forward strand.
ATTTGTCCCTGAAGGTTCTTATCTGTTTTTTGAGCGTAGGCTTTAAGAAGAATAAAAAGCAAGAGGAAGCTGAATAATTTTCTCATCAGACAATTTTTGGGATACACAAAAATAATGTTTGCCAAAATAGGAACCCGTATTCGATTTCGATGAAGAATCCTGCAACTGAATTAACTTGCAGGCTTTATTTTAGCGGCTAATGCAAAAATTAATGCAAAAACAAATTAGTAAACTCAGTTCCTCTCCTGCATTAACTGCTACTGTATATCCGATTTTACTGATGATCAGTTTTTCTCATTTGTTGAATGATACTATTCAATCACTGATCCCTGCGATTTACCCGATTGTAAAAACAAATTTCCATTTGAATTTCTCACAGATAGGCCTTATAACGCTCACGTTTCAACTGGCAGCTTCCTTGTTGCAACCCCTTGTTGGTATGTATACGGATCGCCGTCCTAAACCATTTTCCCTAGCGACAAGCATGGGATTCACTTTGACCGGTTTGATTTCTATGTCACAGGCTGGTAGTTTTCATGTGTTGCTGGTTTCTGTAGCTCTCATGGGAATCGGTTCATCTATTTTTCATCCGGAAGCTTCGAAAGTTGCTTATATGGCTTCCGGAGGAAAAAGGGGTCTTGCCCAATCCATCTTCCAGGTGGGTGGTAATGCAGGGTCTTCGCTGGGACCATTACTGGCTGCGCTGATCATTGTTCCAATGGGACAAACCAGTATCGGATGGTTTTCCATCCTTCCGCTGATCGCCCTGATAGTGCTGATTTATGTTGGCCGCTGGTATAAACTAAACCTGAATGCATTTAGAATAAAAACTCAAAAACCCGATAAGGGAAATCAGCACCTGTCAAAAAGAAAGATCATTTTGTCAATTCTGATACTCATCGTCCTGGTCTTTTCAAAATATTTTTACCTGGCTTCCATGGTCAGTTACCTTACTTTCTATATGATAGAGAAGTTTCACGTATCCGTCCAACATGCGCAGATTTCACTTTTTATTTTTGCATTTGCGGTTGCTGCCGGTACTTTGCTGGGTGGCCCGTTGGGCGACCGCTTCGGAAGAAAATATGTGATCTGGTTTTCGATATTGGGCGTAGCACCCTTTACTCTTTTACTACCACATGCTAATCTTTTATGGACAGTCATCCTGACGGTTATCATTGGAGTAGTACTCGCCTCCGCTTTTTCTGCTATTCTCGTTTATGCGCAGGAATTGATGCCCGGAAAGATCGGATTGATCTCCGGACTTTTCTTTGGTTTTGCATTTGGAATGGGCGGACTTGGTTCCGCTTTACTTGGCATACTGGCAGACCATAAAGGAATAATTTATGTTTACCAGGTTTGCGCCTTCCTACCGCTGATAGGATTGCTTACCGGATTCCTTCCGAATATCGGGGGAAGAAAACGCAACAAAACCTGATTGCGTTAACCGATTATTTTTTCACATTAAAAAACAACACCTGGCTTCCCGGAACTCCGGAATCTGTAAGTCCCTGCACTACAAGAGCATATTTCCCGGGAATATCTGATGTATAAAAGCTAAGCGGTTTTTCTCCATCAGAACCAGATTTTATTTGCGGGGTCCAGTATAATAAGGTCCTGTAATCTGGCATACGACTGTTTATCTCCTGTTCCGTTTCATATTTCGGAGAATAGAATTCTCTTGCTTCCGGAATACCAGGATAATCAAGTACCAAAGCATGTGGGTCAAGAACGATTCCATCAAGATCGCCCTGATAAGTAATCAGATTTATAATCCCAGGGTAAGTCTGATATCCAATAGCATATTGCCTGTTGATCAAATCGAGACGTTTGATTTTTAAAGGATCCTGTTGAATTAATTCATTGGTATAAAAAAAAGGAACTCCATCGATTAATATCAATGGTTCATCCGGGAAGAATCTTTTGACAGGATTATTGACAAGGTATATTTGAAAATTTTCACCGCGCCTGTTCACTTTCATGGAACGAACATATTCTCTGAGTACTTCTTCCATTGTCTGAAAACGGGTATAATCATCCAGCAGGTATTTTTCATCCGGAACTACATAGAAAGTATTGGAATCCACATTTTGCATATCGAATTTACTGAGCCTGGTTCCATCGTAAATATGCCTTACCTGTTCATGGATGCTCTGATAAAGCAGGGTGGGTGAATTAATCGTAGGGATAGGAAAATCTAGTAAAAAACCAGGCGAATATTTTTGCGAGAAGGGGCTTGAAATTTCAATATGGGAAGCACTATCTTCTTTTGGATTTGTTTGAACCACCAGTTCCTGGGTCCCGTAGAATCCGGTTACTTCAAATTTTACGCGTCCAACACCATCGCTGAGCGTTGGACGGTATTGTGTTCTTGTTGAAGGAACGGACAAATAAACACCCTCATAGGGTACTCCCACGCCGGTTCTGTTATTTACCAGTTTGCCGGTGATAATATGACCGTCAAATTCAGGAGAAAATTCTACCAATAAAGATTTATGCTGAATAATATCTTTCCAGTTAAACCTTCTCCAGCCATGGGTTAACATGAGATTTTCCATGTCCTGTTCCCTTGATTTTCCATTCTCCTCAAAATAAAAGCCAGGCGATTCTATCGTACCGAGTTCAGAAGATAAATACAGATAATTCCGAATATTGGTTTCATCCACTTCCTGCAAGGAATCCAGCCGGTAAACCGCCAAAGACATATCTGCACTGGCGGGGTTTCCGAGCTGATCCTTTACAGAAAGATTTAAACTTATTTTTTCCCGGATACCATATTCAGGATTGGTAGAAGTTGATATCAATAATTTCTTCTCAGGATATTTAAAATATAACCGCTCACAAACTGGCTGGCCGTCTCTGTTGAAAACTGTGAATTGTGAAATTCCATCTTCCAATTCGCCTGTATCAACAATAAAAGAAAAACTATGGCCAGTCAGTCTTCCTGATTTTGCAGGTAATATACTGCGCTGACCGTGTATGACCAGGTATATATCCTGATCCTCCATATCATCGGATACGTGCACGTTAAGTACAATCTTTGAAGACTGATTTTTTGAAAGACTGATAACATACCCGCTTGTATAGGCGGAGGGTAGATCTTTTGTAATAGATTCACCCTGCGGGAAACGGACGAGTGCTTTATATGACTGACCTGCAGCGGGTGTAAATACAAAATTACCAAGTCCCTTATGTGATGGTTGAAATCTCAGGATAGTATCCCCATTCAGATTCATCAACAAGCCTTCATATTCAAGTCCCCTGCCATATGCATCGGTTATACGAAAAGCAACTTTCGATTCAACTTGTTGGACCAGGTTACCACCTTCAGGGAAAAACTGAACATCATATTTTTTTATTTTTCTTAAAGTCGAATCGGCTTGCAGGTTTTTTGTATTAATAATCCTTATGGCTTTTTCAAAAAAATACTCCGGACCGAAATTCTTCATCCAGCTGGTATAAGCCCTGAACTTATAAGATCCTGAAGGAATATTAATCGGAATAATCATGGACCCATTTGACTCACCCGGTTTAAGTGATACTTTTTGTTGTAACATGGTCCTGTTGTTTCTATCCAGGATTTCGACATAAGCTATTTTGCTTAAACTTGCCGGGGAATTGAAAAATGCATCAACATAATAAATACGGAACCAGCAAATTTCCCTGGATATATAAGAATCCTTATCGGTATGTACATAAAGCTTTTCCTGAACATACTGGCTGCGGTATTGATTATAGTCATTTGACAGATCTTTGGCCACAAGAGTATTTTGTGAAAAAGCGGCTGGTGCAATAAGGATGAATTCCAGGAAAAGGAAAAACAGAATCCTGAATCCTGCATTTGATTTTGCTATATGAATCTTTTTCTTCATTTTAAATTCAAAAGGCTTAAATATTTATTGCCAAAAATCAGGTTTAACCAATGTCCCTCCTTTTAACCGGCAATCAATACATTCCGGAACTGAAAATGTTACTCTACACGGAAAACCCATACAATATATGTAGTCGTTTGGAATATAAGTTCCGGCATTGAAATAAGTGGCCAATGACGATGCATCAAGGCCGGTGGTATCCAGTGTGCAGGATTCATAACCACTGTACACAATTGTAGGCGGTATTTGGCTTCTGTTTATAAACATCCTTTTTTCAGTTTCCGTTGAGGTTCCTACAAATCCGATAACTAATTCCGTCGGGTCTGCAGTGTTGTGAATATTGCCTCCAGTTTCTGAAGGCAGTGCATCAAATATAGATCCGAGCTGTTCTGTATTTCGTTGGACCTTCTGAACCCAGTTATACCAATCCTGAGAAAGTACCGTTTGTTTAACCAGTATACTGTACTCGTCGATCAGTTTATCTGTGTTATCATATGGCACAAGTGCAACCGGATATTCATAAATAACATTGTAACTTAATTTTTCAGTACTCGCAATTTTAATCGTAGTTGAAGCATCCGAACGCCAGCAAGTGTAAAGCAGTTCACTATTTGTTCTTAATGCGAGGCCACCTGCGACATATTTAAGTGTTGATTCATATATTGACGTATATTTCCAAGTTTCATCATAGGACCACTGATAATATCCCGGCTGGACCAGCGGATTATGTGTGGTAACATAAATGGTAACTCCGTCAGATGCTGCACTCCAGCTTAGAGAATCAATGGGTGGCGAAATGTTAACACTTGTTAAATCGGATAAATAGTCTTTTCCGCTTGTGGTTTTGATATGCAATCTGTATTGTTGGGTTGGATCTAAATTCAAACCAGTATCGGAATAATTACCAGCGGTAAATTCAGACAATGGAATACTTGACCCATTTGTAGATTGTATTTCTACCTGGGCACCGGTTTCCGGCATGAGGACAGGAGAATCCAATCCTGTGGATCTGGACATCTGGATATTTGTAGTTCCGGAAATATTGATATACCCTTCCACAACCATGAAACCCGAAGTTGGTCCTTTAATATTCGCCACATATTTATCTGTACATGCCCCCAGTACAAACATCAACAAAACCCAATGCGTCATTTTCATCAGATTCAATTAAAATCTTACATTATAATTAATAAAAGGAATCGCACTTCCAAATATGGAAAGCTGATACCCGTTCAAAGCGCCGTTTTGAGAAACATAATAAACCGAATAAGGGTTGTGCCTACCAAAAACATTGTAAACACCAATAGTCCAGGAATTGTGAAATTTCTGATGAACCTTGTGATTTCCGTCTATGTTCATCGAAAAATCAGTCCGGTAATAATCAGGAATTCGATAGGCGTTCCGGTCGGAATATAAGGTCCGGAATGAATTGTAATAATAATATGATCCTGTTGGCAACGTAATTGGACGGCCTGTTGTATACGTGCTGTTAACGGAAATACTGAACCGGTGATTCACCCGGTAATTGGCCACCATAGTGGCTGAATTCGGCTGATCATAATTTGCAGGATAGTAATTACCCTGATTGATTATCTCTCCTGCATAGGGGTCAGCCTGTTTTAATTCTACTCTTGAATAAGTATAACTGAGCCAGCCATTCAGTTTACCGGTAGTTTTTTTAATAAGGAATTCTACGCCATATGCCCGGCCATTGGTATTTATTACATCCGTTTCAATATGGTGATTCAGCAATAATATTGCCCCGCTTTTATAATCCAGGATATGCTGCAAAGTTTTATAATATACTTCTACGGAAGTTTCAATCGTATTATTCTTCAGATTTTTATAGAAGCCGAGTGAAATCTGGTTTCCCCACTCAGGTACAATATTGGGATCGCTTAGTTTCCAGATATCGGTAGGTGAAATGGCCGTTGTATTGGATAAGACATGTATATATTGGCGCTCTGTATTATAACTGGCCTTAATTGAAAAATTATCGGTGAACTCATACCTGACTGACAGCCGGTATTCCGGACCTGAATATGTTTTTATAAAATCGCCCGCGCCATAAGTTTTTACAGACACTACATTATCCGGCGATTTAGGAACATCTGGCGGATACTGATTTACCGATTGCGGACCCAGGTAATTATATATGGAAAATCTGATGCCGCCTTCAACCACCAGTTGGGGTGTAATGGTGAATTTATCGCTGAGGTATACCGCACTTTCCAATGCCTGTTCCTTTTCCACAGTATCCGGTGCTGCAAGAGATTCTTTACCAACAGGCTCATATGTACCCGGATGCAATACATAATAGAGTGAGTTCAATCCGAATTCAAGTGAATGTTTAGGGCTGAGGAAATAATAGAACTGGGCCTTAAAGTAGGATTGATCCACTCCAAAAGTCAGTTTATAAGCATTTACCGGATTCGCCGTACTGCTAATATTATAGTCGTATTTGTCATAGCCCGTAATAAATACGCCATACAATTTATCATTGAAAGAATGTTTCCATTTCAGTGAGAGATTCAGATTACCATATCCATAAGTAGTATCACTGTTCAGATTAAAATTGTCCCTACTGGTATACGCTGTCAGATAAAGATTATTGTTTTTGTCGACCTGGTGACTCACATTCAGATTCAAATCATAAAATGAAGCCCTGCTCAATTTATATTGTTGTGGCAGAAGGTTCAGCAGCCAGTCAGCATAAGTTGTTCTTCCCGCAATGATGAAGGAGGTTTTGTCTTTCACGATCGGGCCTTCAAATTCCAGCCGGCTCGTTACCAGACCAATGCCGGCATTACCTGCAAATTCTTTTTTATTTCCTTCCCTGCTGGTAATATCCAGTACAGAAGATAAACGGCCTCCATACCTGGCCGGGATACTGCTCTTATATAATTCCACACTTTTAACCACATCGGGATTAAAGGCTGAAAAGAAACCAAAAAAATGTGACGGATTATAAATTGTCGCATCATTAAACAGGATCAGGTTCTGATCTGATGAGCCACCCCGGACATTTAATCCTGTGCTTGCTTCACCCACGGACTTAACACCGGGAAGTGTTAGCAAAACGCGTAAAAGATCAGCTTCACCAAAAACAACCGGCACCTGTTTGAGTGTCTTAATATCCATTTTTTGTACACCCATTGTAACACCACGGATATTGCTCAATTTTTCAGCAGAAACAATCACATTCTTCAGCATCATAACCTGGCCCTGTAAATCAATATTCATTTTCCCGTCGCCCGAAAGAAGAACCTGGCGACGGGTATCTTTCATTCCTATACTTTGTATATTAAGAATATGCCGCCCTTTCGATAGTGAGATGGCATAATAGCCGTACTGGTCTGAGGCGACCCCGATCCGGGGTTTATCGGTATATATAGAAGCCCCTGCAATCGATTCCCCCGTTTTTGCATCCCGAACATACCCTGTAATCAGTGCATTTGCTGAGCCGTTATTTGCTGAATTTACCCCGATCTGGTAGAGTTTATTCTCAAGTGCAGCAATCTGGGTTTTGGTATTCTGATTTTGGTCGTCCTCCACCTCTACATGATAGGCACGATGCTTCCCCTTGAGAGAATCCAAAGTAGCCGAAAGGTTCGTTTGAATAAGGGCTTCTTTCGTCAGAAAAACTTCATCATGGGGCCCAATGGCATAATTAAAACTTGTATTGGCAAAAGCCCGGTCCAAAACAGTACTTAGCGGCTCCCTGTTGACGGAAAAATTAAATTTAAGACTGTCAAACAAAGAAATATCATAATAAAAAAAATAGGTTGTCTGCGATTCTATTTCTTCCACCAGCTCCTGGATGGGCGCATCATGTAAAGTTACAGTAATGAGGTTCTGTACATTTTTTTGTGCATGCAATTCTGGACAAAAACCACCCAGAAAAATAACAAGTAGCAGGCATCCGACAGAATATCTCATATTATTAGTTAGCAATTTTGTCAAAATAAGCCGCTACCTGAATCAGTGTATTATCTGTATCATTTCTGTAATCCAGTTTGTTCTTCCTGATAAACTTCTGTATATCTTTTTTATGATCATACATGTAATTCAATAATTCACGTTTTGTATTTACAGGAATATATGAATTAAACCTCCAGATATAATATTCATTGGTTTCATCCATGTACCGCCTAAGGCCCTCTGATACAGATATTATTTCCCTGATTTTCTTTGAAGTGTATTTCAATAGTTTTGACCGCCCGGGATAAAGTACTTCATAAAATCCAGCGGAAGGAATTCCATTATTAAGGCTGTCTAAAAACAAGTAAATAAAATGATGACCTGCAATCGTGAAGGAGCTTACTCTTTCATTTACTAATTTCAATTGGTATGCCTGGTCCATCACTACCAGATATTGGCGGTAATCCTCATAAAATATAGAAAGGTTCGGGTATGGGATATTATCATAAACTACAGATCCTTTGGATGCTTTATCAGTTAGGAAATAAGGGCTTCCTGTCTGGAATGTCAGATCTATTCCCGGGTATAGACTGCCATTAAAAAGCCGGGACTGATCCCCCACCTGATCGAAATACAATGATGTGGTATGTATAAGGGCTGACTGGTAAAAAATACTATCTTCCTGTCGGGATTGAGCTGAGGCCGGGCTGGTATAAAGTAAAACGGCAAGCAGGTATAAGGCAGGCAATCCAAATTTCATTTCAATTCGTTGATTTGAAACACAGCTTACCTTACAGGACACGCATCATAGGGTTATTGCTGTTTCCAATTAATAATCAAGGCAATATACAGATTTTTCTCAGATAAAATTTAAAAATGAAAACACGTAAATTTTTTATAACGGTCATGGGCATGTGTTTTATCTGTTTCCATCCTTCATCTGCAATATCCCAAAATAAAATCCGGGAGTTCCGGGTTATCGCTTTTTTTACATGCAGGGAAGACCTGGCACATATAAGTTTTGTGCATGAGGCCAATCGTTGGTTTCCTAAAATGGCTGCAGCAAATCATTTTACTTACGATTCAACGAATAACTGGAATAATCTGAATGAGAAATTTCTTTCCCGGTACCAGGTCGTTATTTTCCTGGACACGAGGCCCGACAGTCCCGTGCAAAGAAAAGCCTTTGAAGAATATATGAAGAAAGGCGGTGGCTGGATGGGATTTCATTTTGCAGGGTTTGCATTAACACCCTCTGATTTTCCACAGAACTGGGACTGGTATCACAATGAATTTCTTGGCTCAGGTTCTTATGTCAGTAATACCTGGCGGCCAACTCCTGCTGTACTCCGCGTTTTAGACAAAAATCATCCGGTTACGAAAAATCTGCCGGATACCTTCCGGTCTGCTGCAAGTGAATGGTACCGGTGGTCGAATGACCTTCGCAACAATCCCCAGATCGATATATTACTTTCGATTGACAGTAGCAGTTTCCCTTTGGGAACAGGTCCCAAACTTTATGAAATCTGGCATAGCGGTTTTTATCCTGTCGTATGGACGAACAAAAACTACCGGATGGTGTATTTTAATATGGGACATAATGATATGGACTATGAACATAAAACCAATAAAGAACTTTCCCAAACTTTCAGTAGTCCCGATGAGGATCGGCTCATTTTAAATACGCTGACCTGGCTGGGAAACAAACAATAGAATATAAAAATTATTCTTAAATGAAAACAGTTATTATAACTGGCGGCAACGGCAACCTTGGTACGGCGGTTACAAAAGAATTCCTGAATAAGAATTACCAGGTACTGGCAACTGTTTCCAATGAAAATGAAAAGTCTAATTTTCAGGCTCATCCAAATCTGGATATTTCTGTAGTAAATCTGACAAATGAAAAAGAGACCTATGAGTTTGTTCAGAAAACTATTCAGAAATATGGAATCATCGACGGAGCATTGTTATTGGTAGGTGGCTTTGTGATGGGTACGTTGTCGGAAACATCCGGCGAAGACCTGCATAAACAAATTGCACTAAATTTCGAAACGGCTTATTATGTAACAAGGCCATTGTTCGAACACCTGATGAAAAATAAAGGAGGGTCCATTGTTTTTATAGGAGCCCGTCCCGCGTTGAATCCTGCACAAGGAAAGGGACTGATCGCTTACGGCCTGAGTAAGTCACTCTTATTTAAACTGGCAGAATTTCTGAATGAAGAAGCCAAGGGGGTGAACGTAAGTATATCAGTAGTTGTGCCAAGCACACTGGATACGGCTTTGAATCGCAAGTCAATACCGGATGCCAATCCCGAAAATTGGGTAAAGCCATCAGAGCTTGCGGAAACACTGGAATTCCTGTTCTCTGATAAAGCCAAAGCGCTCAGGGAGACTGTGTTGAAGGTTTATAATAACGCATAGTAAAGTATGGGAGTATGGGAGTTTGGGAGTATGGGAATGAGATAAAGTGATCGGTCATTGGTCATCAGTTAACGGACTCCTTCTCCGCACCAAGAGATAAAATTCAGCGGCGCTCAGCATTCCAATAACAGGCGCAAATAAATAAATCCAGAACGCTGTCCAGATTTGTGAAGGGAAAGCGCTAGCAAAGCTTCGGGCAGGATTCATCCCAAAACCTGAAACAGGTCCTGCAATAATTACAAATAAACAAACCAGGATACCCGCAAAAATCCTTGAGTATTTTTTAAGTACCGGATGATCTGCGGTAAACAAAACCACATTCATAATGATAAATGCAATCATAAACTCCATAATAACAGCTGCGGTCTTCCCGAATTTACCAGGAATTGTTATTACATAATGCAGGGGTGCGTCCGTTAAATTTTCGCCCATCCAGAATGCCATCAGGTAAACAGCCAGTGTACCTCCGATAAACTGAAAGATCATATAAAATAAAGCATCCCAGCGTCCGATTTTTCCAATCCTGAAAAATGCCAGTGTTACTGCAGGATTAATATGCGATCCCGAAGGGCTTGTAAGTGGTGAATAGAAAATATACAATGCTGTAAGTCCCATCATCAAACCCAGCATAGTTTGCCGGTATGGAGCCATAAAGCTTGAAACAAACAACCCGTTTTTACCAAAAAGAATTCCACTGAAAAAACAGGCGGAGACCATAAAAATTGCGAGTCCCATTGCCTCCTGAATATAATACTTCCAGTTTTTTTTGAAACTAGCTTTTATTTGAGCTATCCCACCTGATATTTCATTGATCTTTATGTCAACTGCCCGCATGAAATAAAGAATAAGCATTTATTACCCTTAATATTTCGGCTACTCCCCATGCCTGGGCTACACATCCCCTCGGATGATAGGGCGCATCACCATCAAAAATTTCAGAAACAGTTCCGATACATGCCTCGCCAAGGTGATAGATAAAACGTTGTATGATGGCCAGGGCTTCCTCTTTAAATTGATCTCCAGCAGTTTTCATCCATGCTTCTACAAATGGCCCCAGCAGCCAGCTCCATACCGTACCCTGATGATAAGCTGAATCCCGCATGTATGAATTTCCTTCATAAATTCCTTTATACTTTGGATCATCCGGAGAAAGCGATCTAAGCCCCACGGGCGTATATAATTTAGATCTGATGATTTTCAAAACAGCTTCCGCCCTCTCACCTTCTATCAAATGAAAAGGCAAACTGATCGCAAAAACCTGGTTAGGACGCAGGCTTGCATCCGGCATTCCTGATTCATCAATATTATCATAGAGGTAATTGCCTCCTGTATACCAAAATTTATCACTGAAACTTTTTTTGGCCTGTTCTGCCTTTTCAAGGATGTTATACGCTGATTCAGATTCACCATTCATCAGAAGTATGCCTTCAAATATTTTCAAGGCATTATACCATAACGCTTCTATTTCCACAGGTTTACCCATCCGGGGCGTAACCACCCAGTTTCCGATTCGCGCATCCATCCAGGTAAGTTGTTGCCCCGCTTCACCGGCATAAAGCAGGCCATCACTGTCAACATGAATATTAAAACGCGTTCCTTTGAAATGCCACTGAATAATATCTTTCAATACCGGAAGAATTTCTTTTAAAATGAAATCCCTGTCGTTCGTGTATTGCAGATAAGCATAGACGGCATTAAAATACCAAAGTGTTCCATCCACATTATTGTATTCAGGTGGATCGTTATTATCCTTAAACCGGTTGGGTAACATACCCATGCTCACGGATTTTGCAAATACTGAAATAATTTTCTTTGCGTCTTCATAACGACCGGACTGTAAACAAAGTCCGGGCAAGGAAATCATCGTATCACGTCCCCAGTCTGTGAACCAGTGATAGCCTGCAATAACGGTTTTCAAAGCAACAGGCATCGTTTCCGATTCTCCTGGAATTTCCCTTTTTACAATAAACTGGTCCGCCGCCAGAGACAGTGTCCGGAGAAGGTCACCAGGCATCCTGTTCAAAAGAGACAATTTGCGATGCTTTTCCATTTCAAATAATGTATCCGGATTTTTTCCCGTAGGGTCTTCAGTGGAAATTATAATGTCCAGTGCATCTCCATCCTTTAGTTCCACATGGAAAGTTCCATGGTTGAACAGGTCTTCCCCATAATCCAGTCCCCGGTATTTTTCCTGTAAATAATTAAACTTGAAATACCATTTATTCACTGGTTGAAAGGATGATCCGGGTACGGATATATATATTTCAGGCGCTCCGTTAAATGGCTGATTATGGAAGAGTCCGTTTTTAAAATCAACTTTCCAGAAAATATTATTGTATGAATGCTGTAATTCGTGGTATCCTCTTGCCGCAATCAGTGGAAGAAGCTGCAGGATAAAGGGGCTAGTTGCATTAAGAACTTCATAACGGATCAGGGTGGTATTTTCACCGTTGACCATGGTAATGGTTTTACGCAGCCTGAGGCCTGTTATTTCAAAGATCCATTCAGGGAACAGACCCTTTTTAAAAGAACTCAGAAATTGAAATCCGGATGGAAAGACAACATCGCCATAATCGTTGGTCCCTAAATCGTAATGGTTATCGTTAATGATAATCGTTTCATCCAGTTTAGAAACCAGGAGCATTCTTTCGGCGGGCGGATGAATGGCTGCCATGAGCAAGCCATGATAACGACGGGTATTGCATCCGGATAAACTACTCCCCGACCATCCACCGAGCCCGTTGGTTTCCAGCCATTCCAACTGACTGGTTTCTGAGAAATTCTCCAGTAAATTTTTATCCTTAAATATCAACATGAGATATCCTTAAATTTACTTACTTTATGCGGGCAGACTTCGGACAGTCTTTAATAAATCAGGAAATAGTGATTCTTCAAAATAAAAATCGGAATTGAAAAACTTTAAAATCTTATGTGCCTGCATTCTGATGATCGCAGCCTGCAGGAATAATAATGGAAAAGGCATGGGTTTTATTCCGCCCTCAGATTCTGCTATAAAACCAGCCATTGTTTTATCAGACAGCGGATGGATTAACTTATTTGACGGTGTTTCTCTGAGCGGCTGGCATACATATGGTAAGAAGCAGGCCGGTACTGCGTGGAATATCGATAGTGGATCAATTCATTTAAAACCCGGTGCAAAAAACGGTTACCAGACAGCCGGGGGCGGTGACCTGGTCTCCAATGACACTTTTGGCAATTTTGACCTGAAACTGGAATGGAAAATAGGAAAGAAGGCAAACAGCGGCATTATGATTTTTGTTCAGGAGGATACCATGAAGTATAAGGAGACCTGGAATACAGGTCCCGAAATGCAGGTATGTGATAAAGACAGCAATGAAGATGCCCATAGCTTTAAACACGAAGCTGGTGACCTCTATGATTTGATAGCCTCCAGTATAATGTCGGCGAAACCGGCACTGGAATGGAATCAGGTGGAGATTGTGAGTAATGAACATCGCCTGGATCTTTACCTGAATGATGTTCATATTATTTCCACTCCGATCTGGGGTGAAGCCTGGAAAAAACTGATAGCGGGAAGTAAATTTAATACAATGCCCGGGTTTGGAAGCTTTCATTCAGGTCATATCGCCTTGCAGGACCATGGAGAAGAAGTCTGGTACAGGAATATTATTATAAAAAAAATCGAAACCCCGAACTGATTACTTCAATTCGAAAAACCCAAATTCGGCTTTGTCATCTCCGGAATTTAATATTCCGAAAGGTTTACCGGAAGGTATATAAATATAATCACCTTTTTTACGCAGGGATTTCCCATTCACATGAATATTAAATTCCGAATCTGTTAACCGGATTACGAGGAGGTCTGCCTTTCGGACAGGTAAATTTAGGTTTACAATATTCGCCATTGATAACCGGTAAGCCCTAACCGGCTTTTCATCAAAAAGCAAGCTAAAAGCCTGCTTACGAATTGGAGAATCAATGGTTATAAAGTGTTTATTAGTCAATTCTATATCCATGACATGATATTCTGATGTATCACTGTTCCAAACGCGATGTATGCGGGGTTTTTTATAAAAACCTTCAAACCAGATATTTTCATTATCTGACGTGTTTAGCAAAGCCCTTTTCTCCTCACTGATGACCTGCGAACCCACTTTTACGTGGTTAGTCAGGATCACAAAGACGGAAGGAGTAGCATGTATATGTATCTGTGTTGTATCTCCGGGTGGTATATGCACGTCCAGCAGGCGGATATGATCGTTTTCGAAAATATTATGGTGCCTGGGTTCCTTGCTTACAGGAACCTGTGCCCGGCAAAAGGAATGAAGGCCTGAAAAAGCGAGGATGATCCATACCAGATTTTTCATAAAAAATGTTTTCTAATTACTGTCTAATATAGTAGCTTCATAGCAATTGCAACCACGGGCACAAAAAAATTCCTCATTCCTTCATTAAAAAAGGGGATATGTTTCATGTGCATGCATTTAACCCTCATCCTTTGCTCCGGCATTGTGTTGATTCTTATCTGATCGTTTCAACCGATCTGCAGGAAGGCAGCTATACTGAGAACAACCTGCTTCCACATATTACGCAAAACCTGGTTTTTGGTTTGGACGAAGGAAATACAGTTTACGATTGTAACCATTCAGCCTTCACAGCCAGGCATTTTATTGCCGGGCCCAATGATGAAGTATGCCATGTAAGATTGTTTGCCGGTATGAAGAAAATGATCATCAATTTTAAACCAGGTGGTTTCCACAAAATATTCCGACTTCCCGCACATTATTTCAGCAACCGGACAAGGGATGCGTTAGAATTTCTTGGAAAACCGTTGATCGATATTACACATCAAATAATAAAAACTTCTCTTTCAGGTAAAATTGAACTCGCTGATGCTTTTTTATTAAAACAATTGCAGAAGGGACAAAAAAAAACTGAGCGCAATATCGATGAGGCAATCCGGCTTATTGAAATATTTAATGGAAATATTTCTATCAGGGAACTGGAGCTGGCTACTTATACTACGAAGAGAACTTTGGAAAGACATTTCCTGGAACAGGTTGGATTATATCCCAAAACTTTTTCACGCCTGGTTCGCTTTAACGGGGTAATTCGTTTCATTGAATCCAATCTGAATGTGAAATGGCGACAGTTGGCAGATGCATTTGGATACTATGATCAGAGCCATTTTATCAATGAGTTCAAATCACTGACAGGTAGCCTGCCTCAGGATTATTTCTCGTTAAAAACAGGATTCGAAAAAATCATGCAGCCTTAAATTTTGTCACTTTTTTCCAATAAAAATCATCCCATTGCGGACTAGGTTTGCTAACCGTTGATTCTACTTTAATAAGCCGGACTTAACCATTAAAACTTTATCTCATGTCTCAACAAAAGTTCATAAAATCTGCCAACAGACGCGATTTTTTAGGCAAAGTCACAGGTGCTGCTGCACTTATGGGTGTAGCCTCTCTTATCAACCCTGCTAAAGCGAGTGACAGCATTCATAGTTTTACCGGAAATGCCCCTGATCCGGATGAATGGTTTAAAGGTATAAGGGGCAAACATCGTATCGTTTTTGATTGTACTGAGCCGAAGGAAATTTTTCCCTTTGCCTGGCCAAAAATTTATATGATGACCAATGAAGCGACAGGCGCTTCTGATAAGGACTGCACGGCGGTAGTTGTTTTCCGCCACGGTGCCTTCCTCTTTGCATTACAGGATAGCCTTTGGGCAAAATATAAGTTGGGAGAAATGCAAAAAGTAATGGATCCCCAAACCAAGGCTTTTGCTGTCAGAAATCCATTCTGGAAACCTAAACCGGATGATTTTTCTGTACCAGGACTGGGTAATGTTACACTCGGCATTCCTGAATTGCAGACGATGGGTATTATGTTTTGCGTTTGTAATATGGCTCTTACAGTTTACAGCGCTGCAGTGGCCATGAATACGAAACAGGACGCCGCCACTGTATTGAAAGAATGGCAGGATGGATTAATTCCAGGCATTCCTGCCATGCCCTCCGGCGTTTATGCGGTAGGCCGTGCACAGGAGCATGGTTGTGGTTATTGCAACGTTTGAAAATGTGATAGAAGAATTATAATCGGATCCTATGACACGTAAATGGCTGGCTGGTTTAACCTTCCTGCTGGTACTACTGGCTTTTCTTTGGTTTTGGAGGAAAGAAAAACCATCGAAACCATCGAAAGCTGATTTGCAAACTACTGCTTTGCCGGTTAAGGAACCCTTATGGACCGCCCCGGATTCCAATGCAATTCCTCATAACGATTCAGGCGAACTCATCCGGTATGGTAAAAAACTGATCAGTTCAACCGCTACATATTTCGGACCGGTAGGTAGTACGGGTCATAATTCCAATGGCATGAATTGCCAGAACTGTCATCTGGATGCTGGTACCCGTGTATGGGCAGGAAATTTCGGAAGCGTCGCTTCCCTTTATCCACGTTTTGGTGACCGGAGAGGAAATACCGAAACCATCAACCAACGTATTACGGATTGTTTTGAAAGAAGCATGAACGGAAAGGCGCCAGACAGCAACAGTCTGGAGATGAAAGCTATGAATGCTTACATTAGATGGGTGGGAAAAGACGTGAAAAAAGGAAAGAAACCACCTGGTACTGGTTTAGAAATACTTACCTATATCGAAAGACCCGCCGATCCCCGGAAAGGAAAGATTTTATATTCGCAAAAATGCCAGCTATGCCATGGTGTGAATGGTGAGGGAAAACCGGATTCAATAAGGGGCTATTTATATCCTCCACTC
This sequence comes from Puia sp., assembly GCA_035937535.1. GTDB lineage: Bacteria > Bacteroidota > Bacteroidia > Chitinophagales > Chitinophagaceae > Puia. The sequence goes on from DASZHV010000016.1 coordinate 274,717, forward strand.
TGGGGTGATCATAGTTATAATTCATCGGCTGGATTGTATCGTTTGTCGAAGTTTGCCAGTTTTATAAAAGATAATATGCCCTATGGAAGTAGCTATATAAATGAAAAACTGACCACTGAAGAGGCCTGGGATATAGCAGCATTCGTAAATAGCCAGCCGAGGACAATAAAAAAATTCAAACAGGACTGGCCAAATATTTCATTAAAACCGGTAGATCTACCAGATGCGCCATTCCCGGATTCTTATCCTTCCATTCAGCACAAATACGGACCCTTCGCGCCGATCGCAGCCAGCAGAAAGACTAAAAAATGAAATGTTATAAGCTAGGCAGATTGTATATGGAACTTACCATTCTAAAGTAGGTTAGAGGCAGCTGGACCAGCAATGGATGTTTATCTGACCGAATCCAGTGAAGCAGATTTAATAAATCATCTTCTCTCATTGCCGTACAACCAGCCGTTCCATCAACGGAATTATCCCAAATATGCAAAAAAATGCAGGATCCTTTTCCACTTTTCACCGGGTCTGTATTGTGTTGAACAAATAGTCCCCATTTGTATGCATTGTCCTTCCGATGCATTTCTTCAAAGCTGTGCCAGTCAGCTTTCAATGTATTGGTTTTTACAAGCTGATTATAATAGGCAGAGCTGCTGTCGTCAATACAGAATAATGTATCTGATGCCCGGATATAGTCAAAATTCATCCATCCCACCTCACCTTTACCGGCGTAGCCGAATGCAGGTCCCAACTCGAAAATACCCGCCGGAGATTTCAGGTCCCCTTCTTTTTTAATGGGAGCGCCGTCGAGTACTAAAGTTCTGAAGCCGTTACCCAGGGCCATACCTTTTATACCCACAACTGCAGGAAAATTGAACTTTCTCTGCCATTTTCCATTAATTTTTTCAAAACAAAATAATCTTGCCTGAACATCATTCCAATTGTTTGTGATTACGATAACTAACTGCTCGGATGTCAAAGTATCCCTTCCGATATCTTGCTGATTTATCGCGGAAAGGCTTTTGAATGAAATAAAAAAGATTCCGGTAAAGATCAGTAACGATATGATGAATTTTTTCACCATACCAATATAGCATTTAAAAGCCCTTTCGGAAAAAATACGCTGGAATCTGATAAAGATTTCCCCTTCGGAAAATGACGTTTGATTTATATCTGAGGAAGAAAGTTTATGCCTGTTTCTCTGTAAATTAGACTTCACTTTTATAGCTGCCATAAAAAGTCCTTCTGTGGATAGCGTATTATTTACCACACCGCGATTGAAAATTAGAAATCTAAAAGAATCAGATCTGGAAGCTTTTCATCAATACCGCTCAAACCCGGAAGTCACAAAATACCAGGGTTTCGATATATTCAACAAAGAACAGGCAAAATCCTTTATCGCTGAACATAAAAATAAATTGCACATTTTCCCCGGTGAATGGATCCAGTATGGGATCGAAAATATCAATAGTCAGCAACTCGTGGGAGATTGTGCCATTTACCTTCATCAGTCAGATTCAAGAATAGCAGAAACAGGCATAACTGTTTCTCATTTACATCAAAGGAAGGGATATGCAAAAGAAACCATGCTGGGGTTAATGAATTTTCTTTTCCAGGAAAAAGGTATTCATCGTATTATTGAAACTGTCGATACCGAAAACCAGGCATCCATCCAGCTGTTCAAAAGCCTGTCATTCCGCCTGGAGGGTCATTTCCTTGAAAATATTTATTTTAAAGGCAAATGGGGTAGTGAATACCAATTCGCCATGCTGAAAAGAGAATGGAAGCGTCCTGTTTTCCCAAAATCTTAATTCAATTGCCGGCACGACTTCCGGAATCAACTATATCCTTCAAATAAGAGCGAAATATTCGTTTAGAAAAGACGGAATTGAACTTTCATTTCCAAGTAACGGGAATATTTTCATCCCCCTATATTTTAAGGGCAAATGATACTAAATAAACAGGTTAAATCGTTTTATACGGGGGACTGAATTTAGTCCTGTTTAAATAACCAATCCATGAAAAATCCAATAGTATTTATCTGTATTGCGCTGGCATGTTATTCCTGCAGTTCAACCAGTTTAATGTCACTAAGCGTAATCAAACCCGCGCCGGTGTCCATTCCACCGAATATTAAATCTGTTGCAATAGTGAACAGAACGCAAGCTTCCAACGAGACAAAAACACTCGACGCTATTCATAAAGCTGTTTCATTGGAAACCAACGATCTTCAGGTGGCTGGCGCCCAGTCAAGCATCCAGGGTCTTTCGGATGAACTCATGAAAAATAACCGTTTTACACTAGTTAAATCTCTGAATGGAATAGATCTGAGATCATACGGAGCAGGGGTGTTTCCAACCCCATTGCTATGGGATTCCGTGGAAAGAATTTGCAGAGAAAGTAATACAGACGCTTTATTCGCCCTAGAACTTTTTGATGCGGAATCTAGGTTAAATTATGCAGGTAATCCGGCTAATGTTAATCTTGGCGGAATTAATCTTCCTGCAATTGAACATCTTGTGAACATGACAACCAATGTAAAAACGGGCTGGAGAATTTACGATCCCTCCACCAGAACCATTCTGGATGAATATATCATCGGACGTGATCTTTCTTCTTCAGGATCCAGTATAAACCCAGCTGTTGCAGCTTCGGCCTTTATCGGTCGCAAGGAGGCCGTCAAAGAAGTCGGAATTCAGGCAGGTCAGGCATATGCCTCCAGGATACTGCCTTATTGGATCCGCGTTTCAAGAGACTATTTTGTGGGTGGAGATCAGAATTTTAAGACAGCACAACGCAGGGCCCAGTCCGGCAATTGGGATGGAGCAGCCCAGATATGGCTGGAGGAAACAAAAAGTACTGATTGGAAATTAGCAGGAAGGGGATGTTATAATATGGCCATCATATCTGAAATTAACGGAGATCTCGACGGTGCCATTCAATGGGCCCAGAAATCTTATGAAGATTACAAAATCCGCCTGGGACTCAACTATGTCAATATTCTCAGGTATCGGAAACAACAAAATGATTTATTGAAAAGTCAGTCGGTAGCCTCTGTAACTCAATGATAAGTTGCAAATATTTGCGTTGTCCTACCTTTATGATGATGCAAATATTTCAGTATGAATTTAAAAGTTACTTCTTTTCAGCTTGCAGACAGCATCGATATAAAATTGTTCAAAACTACTTTTCCTGCATCCATCCATTACGCTGATACGGATGAATTGTTCTACGTTATTGAAAATCATAAATACCTCTACGTATTTAAATACGGGATCGTATGTTTTCTAGGTTATTCAGAAGCCGAGATGGCCGCTTTTTTCCAAATGATCGGACCTTACTGTAAAAATCTTTTTGATCAGCGGCTGAGTGACGAATTCGACATAGAAACTGAAGCTGTTGCCATTAATTATGGATATAATAAAATTGAAATCCCTTCTCCTGATATTGATGAATTGCGTCTGATCATGCTTAATGTTTCTCAAAGCGTTGCGCTGGATTATTATAATCAACAAACCAATTCTCTCCTTGAAGAAACTAATTCCCACACACAGCTACTGGAAAAAAGAGGCAGAATCAATATGGGTGGCATCAAATTAAAAAAATATATCGGGCGGACCCTTAACCTGAAAAACAGGATTTCTGGCAACCTGTATATTTTCGATTCGCCTGAAGAAACCTGGGAAAATGAGAATCTGAATAAACTTGATATCGGGTTGAAAAAGACATTTGATCTCCAGGCGCGTTTCCGTACCATCCAGGAAGGACTGAGTATCGTTAAAGAAAATATGGAGTTATTCAAGGACCTGCTTCAAAACCGAAACAGCCTTACACTCGAATGGGTTGTAATCATACTTATATTGGTAGAAGTCATCAATATCCTGATCGGGAAAAATACAAAATGATAAATTTAAATCTACCCCCGTACATAAATAAACTATTGATGCAGGTTTTTAAGCCGCCGCAGGGATATAAGATATCATAGCGATCGAAAACAAAGTGACAAGAAAAGTTTTCTTTGTATCAAAATTGTCTGATGAAAATCTATTTCGATAAAAAACCCATTCATAATCGATTACTACAAGCCAAAGGAATTAGAATTGCAGGAAATGGAATCAAATAGAGGCAGCCTTGTTTTTTAGTAGTATGTAAGAAACCTGTCTGTCCGGGTCTTTGTTTTTAGTAAAATATTAAAATCTGAATGTTTTTCATATTAAGCAGTGATCAGATGAATTATGAAGCGGGTCATTTTTTAAAATTCTTCCTGTCTATTCGGAATATAAATTAATTTACATGGTCTGTGAATTCAACTTATAGTCTCAATGAAATATCTCCCGGTAGTATTTCTCGTAATTTGTTTGTTTTCCTGCAATCAACAACAGGAAAATGAAAGAATTGTATTGCAGAATCAGATTGATAGTTTAAGAAGCAGGCTGGATAGTTCTTATAGGCCCGGACTTGGAGAATTCATGTTGTCCATTCAAATGCATCATGCCAAAATATGGTTTGCCGGGAAAAACGGAAACTGGGGCCTGGCTGATTTTGAAGTTGGAGAAATCCAGGAGACGATCACTGATATTAATAAATATTGTACAGACCGCCCTGAGATCAGTTCCCTGCCGATGATTGATCAGCCTCTGGATAGTCTGAAGATAGCAATTACAAGGAAAAATATCGAGGCATTCAAAAGCAGTTTTATCCTCCTTACGAATACCTGCAACAATTGCCACAAAGTAACCAAACATAGTTTTAATGTTATTAAGATTCCTGATACTCCACCTGTTTCAAACCAGGCATTTGAAATACCAAATCCATAAAATAAAAATGACAGCTCAACCAGCCTGCAATTCATACAGGCTGGTCTTGCCGCCAACATCAACAGGACAGGGCTAAACAGTAGTTGTTTCGCAGGGCATTCAAATGATTATTTTTTCTTCCCATTCAGATAAACAATGAAACCAAAACCAATTCCAAACTGGGATTGATTATAATTACTGTTGTATTGGGTATCAGGGTTATTATACTTTGTACTGGAGGACTGATAATTAATGTTCATTTCCAGTGCAACAGCCGGGGTAAGAAAAAAAGACGGACCTGCTTC
>DASZHV010000017.1:0-38358 GCA_035937535.1 Puia sp.
GGCAGTTAGCCAAGGCACAATGTTAGTGGTGGTCAACCCCAGTCGGCCACGCTTTGCAGCGAGACCGGCATTATGCGATGTTTATCCTGTGATCCCCACCCCCGAGACAAGAGGGCATGTCTGCCAAATTTCATCACTCCACAGTATTGTCGAGGTTTTACAACCGTTGACTATGCAATATTAAAGCAAATTGGCCAATCCATTGCATAAATACTAACGTATATTTTGAAAATTTTGATAATATTCAATTAATTACTATATTTATTAAATATTATTAAAACAATCATTCAAAATGAGCGGTAAATTTAACTTAGATAAGCTGGATTTGCAAATAATTCATGAAATGATGGAAAACGCTGAGATTTCATATGCTGATCTCGGTAAAAAATTATTTGTTTCCGGAGGCACGATTCACGTTCGAATAAAAAAACTTCAGGAGTTCGGAATCGTCAGAGGTACGAAACTCAATGTAAATCTGAAACACTTGGGGTTCGATGTGATCGCCTTCATCGGAATTTATCTGGAGAAGAGTTCATTGTATGATTCCGTTGCAAAAGATCTGCGCAAGATCCCAGAGATCGTTCGATTAAATTATACTACCGGTAATTATAGCATGTTTGCTGAAATCGTTTGCAAGGATATTAACCAACTTCGTTTTGTGCTGCATGATGAATTGCAAAAGATAAAAGGAATTGAAAGAACTGAAACTTTTATTTCACTCGACGAAAGTTTCAACCGTAACGTGCCGGTTTATAAAGAGCCTTCTTAGGCTTAAGGCATGAGGCGCAAAGCTTAAAGCCTATTTTTTATTATTAATTATCATTCTGATCTCAATGTTTTCACCGGATATGTAAAGGCAGTTTTCAATGACTTGTATATTACTGTGAGTAGTGATATAAAAAGTGCTCCCATTCCTGTCATCAGCGATTAACAGGTATAGATTATAGTGGAATTTAACATTGAAAATTCCGACTATTAAATTTTCACATTCAAAGCATCCCTTAATCCATTTCCTAATAAATTAAACGCGAGTACCAGCAGCATAATGGCGATTCCGGGAGCCAGGGCTAGCATGGGATTATGCGTAATAATGAAATTATAATTCTCTTTGATCATAAGTCCCCAGCTGGGCTGCGGTGGCTGGACTCCAATGCCTAAAAAACTCAATCCTGCTTCAATCACGATTGCTGAAGCGAAATTCGATGCGGCTACTACCAACACAGGGCCCAGGATATTCGGAAGTATATGTCTGATAATAATCCGGCTGTCTTTAAATCCCAATGCATTGGCGGCTTCTATATATTCCAATTCTTTTACAGCAAGTACCTGGCCCCGAACGATACGAGCCACATTTACCCACATGGTTAAACCGATTGCAATAAATACCTGCCAGAATCCTTTACCGAGAAGAAGGGTAAGGGCGAATACCAACAGTAAGGTTGGAATGCTCCAGATTACATTAAGGAACCACATAACAAGCTGATCCGTCCTTCCTCCATAATATCCTGCAATAGCGCCAAGGAAAATGCCAATGCTCAGGGAAAGGATTACGGTAATGAGCCCGACCGCGAGACTCACCCTTACACCAATGATGAGCCTGCTCAGGATATCGCGCCCATAACGGTCTGTGCCAAGCCAGAAAATTTTATTCCGGATCTGGAGATTGATATCCAGGGGCGGATGATAAAAAGCAATTCTTTCTGAAATTCCCTCATCAATATATTTCTGGACTATTAAGCTATCACCCTGCTGTGACAAGGACTGGATGGGTATATAATCATAACGGTCATATTCACCTGAAATGAGCCGGGAAATAAATGAATTCGACGGAACATCCTGTTTTTTTTTGATCAGTAAAAAACTTTGACGGTAACCTGGTTTTTGCCCCCCGATTTCCAAAACCATCCGGTTGGCATAAGGACTGCGATCAGGCGCAAGCAGATAGGCAAAAACTGCCATGAACGAGGCAATTGATATTATTATCATTCCAAATACAGCGCCTTTGTTTTTCTTCAGACGACGCCAGGTATCGGATTGTATGGAATCATTTTTTTTCAATCTGTTAATTCACTTTACGATTTTTCCATTTGTATTTGCCAAAACTACCTAAACTGCCCGCAATCACAGTATAGAGAATATGGAAAGGCTGTAAGAAAGGAAAATATTTCATCAGAGATTGTTGCTGAAAAAAAAGGGCAACTTTAGAAACAAAAAAGAATTCAGAAATTGTTTTAAATGCGATAAGGAAAAGGAGCCAACGCCAGTGTCCGTAAAAAAAACAACTAATAAAAAGTAGTAAGAGTAATGAATTCAACAGGAATACCAGGCCCAATGTGAAGAATGTAGCCCCATGTTTATAGTGGGAAATTTTACTTGCCCAGCGGACACGCTGACTAATAAATGCCTTGATATTTTCAGCGGATCTGGTGTTTACGATTGCGCGCTTGTCCTTAATATAACCTGTTTTTCCTGGAAAACCTGCCTGAATTTTTTTCATTAGTAACATATCGTCGCCGGAAGCGATATGATCAATATCTGAAAAACCTCCCACGGTATTATAAGCTTTCCTTGTGTATGCAAGGTTAGCACCGTTGCACATGGGATAAAGGTTTTTATACACCGCGGCTCCGGTAATCCCCTGTAATGAAATGAAGTCGAGGATTTGAAAAACAGAAAGCAAGGATCTATCATTAATAATTTTTACTGGTGCAGCGATGAATTGAAGTTTTTCTTTTTCATAAGCCGAGACGAGGGTTTTTATCCAGTCCGGCCCCATAGTGCAATCCGCATCAGTACATACAATCAGTTCGCCGGAAGAATGGGCGATGCCGGTTTCTATTGCTTTCTTTTTATATGAATTCAGGTTTTCAGTAATGTAATCTGACAGGTTTAAAAGCTTGCAGTTCAATTTGTGCTCGAGAACCAGCGTTGAGGTTCTATCAGTTGAATAATCATTTACAACTATGACTTCTGTGAATTCTTTTGGGTAGGATTGATTGAAAATTGAATCCAGGCAATACCCTATACGCAAAAACTCGTTCCTGGCAGGAATGATCACAGAAACCATAACAGGTACGGCAGGGATGGGCAAATCCAACGGAACTGCAGGCGAAGGAATCTGGTCCCAGATCCGGTGATAATAAAATATCAACATGGCATAGACCACCAGGAGGATACCTATAATAACGATGAGTGGATGAATCACTTAAAGCTCATTCAACCGGAAATATACGTTGATGGCGTCCATCATGGATAGGAATTAAAAAGAGATTAAAAATTTGACGATCCGGGAGAAATAATTATTTTTATATAGTTGTTTAACTAACTATATGCCAAACAACCAATTTAAAAAAGGTGAACTATATAGCTTTGTAACAGGTAAGGCATCAATTGCCATTGCGCGGCGATTGCAAAAAAAATTTAACAGCGCCAGTCTCCGGATTACTATTGAACAATGGAGTGTACTTTATCATTTATGGAAACAGGACGGACAGAGTCAGCAGGAACTTTGTAAAGCAACTTTTCGAGACAAACCCAGCATTACCCGACTCGTTGACAATCTCGAGAAATTGCAGCTTGTAAAACGAGTGGCTTCAGAGCAAGACCGGAGGATTAACCGTATCTGCCTGACTAAGACCGGTCTCAAACTTCAGGAGCAGTCCATGATGCTTGCAGAAAATACTTTAAATGAAGCATTGGAAGGAGTGGCGCCCGAAGAAATTGATATTTGCAAGGATGTTTTGCAATTGGTTTATGACAATTTGAAATAATAATATAAAATTTCATCAATGAATACATTGACCAGTAAACAAACAGAAATGAAGGGGGGAGAATGGCTGATACGTGAATCAGAAGCAGCAGATTATTTTTGCCCGGAAAATTTTTCTGAGGAACAACAGATGGTAAAAGATATGTGTGCTTCATTTCTTGACACGGAAGTGCTGCCCATTATCGATCGGATTGATAAATTGGAAACGGGTCTTATGCCTTCCCTGCTTGTAAAAGCAGGTGAGCAGGGTCTGCTCAGCACATCCATCCCTGAAAGTCTGGGAGGTTTGGGAAAGGATTTTGTTACGGCCACACTTGTGAATGAAGGATTGGGAGGCGGATATTCATTTTCTGTAGCACTTGCCGCACATACAGGAATTGGAACCCTTCCTATTTTATATTTCGGAACGGAAGAACAGAAGGCAAAATATATTCCGAAACTCGCCAGTGGCGAATGGAAGGGATCCTATGGATTGACGGAACCGAATAGCGGATCTGATGCCCTTGGGGCGAAAACGTCGGCCACTCTTTCGAAAGACGGTAAATATTATTTACTCAACGGACAGAAATGCTGGATAACTAACGGAGGTTTTGCAGACGTCTACATTGTTTTTGCAAAAGTAGATGGAGATAAATTCACTGCTTTCATTGTTGAAAGAAATTTTGAAGGATTCACTCGAGGTCAGGAAGAGCATAAAATGGGAATCAAAGGTTCATCTACTGTTCAACTTTATTTTCAGGATTGTAAAGTACCAGTGGAAAATCTATTGGGAGAAATGGGGAAGGGGCATATCATTGCTTTCAATATCCTGAATATCGGTCGCTTGAAACTTTGTGCAGCTGCACTGGGTGCTGCCAAACGCGTGGCAGGAATCGCTATCGAATATGCAAATACACGGGAACAATTCAAAACCATGATTTCCAATTTCGGCGCAATCAAAAATAAAATTGCAGAGATGGGTATCGGGATCTGGGTTACGGAATCTGCTTTATACAGGGTATCGAAATGGATTGAAAACAGGGAAGAGGAATTACTTGCAGATGGGAAACCATTCAATGAAGCTGTTTTGGGGGCAGCAGAGGAATATGCCATCGAATGCGCATTATTAAAAGTATTCGGAAGTGAAATGCTGGACTTTGTAGTGGATGAAGCGGTTCAAATTCATGGTGGTAATGGATTCAGTGACGAATATGCTGTTTCCAGATCCTATCGCGACAGCCGCATTAATCGGATTTTTGAAGGAACAAATGAGATCAACCGGCTTCTGAGTGTTGACATGGTATTGAAAAGAGCGACGAAGGGCAGACTGGATATTTTAACGCCCGCAAAAAATGTTGCCAAAGAACTGCTAAGCATTCCCGAATTCGGTTCAGCGGATGATACGCCGTTCGCAGCTGAAAGAAAGCTCATAAGTCAGTTTAAAAAAGCCATCCTGCTTACTGCAGGTGCTGCTGTTCAAAAACTGATGATGAAACTGGAATCTGAACAGGAGGTGCTCATGCATATTGCTGACATGGCCATGATTACATTTCATGCGGAATCCGCACTGCTACGCGTAATGAAGTTCAACATGGTTAAGAATGAAAATGAATTAGCATTTGAACTGGACATTCTGCGTACATTCTTTTATGATTCAGCTGATAAAATTGATAAACACGGGAAGGATGCCATCAATGCTTTCGCCGACGGTGATGAACAAAGAATGCTTTTGATGGGATTAAAACGGTTCAGCAAGACAGGTCCTTTCAACAGCAAGGAAGCGAAAAGAAGAATTGCTGATAAACTAATTTCATTAGGTAAATATCCTTTGTAAGCTTAAAGCTTAATGCCTAAAGCTCAAAGCTAATTAAGAAATATGGTAATTATATTTTAAACGACAAACCGTAAACCGACATCTGTCAAAGATCAAATTACGGGAAATAAAATATCGAATTATGGCAGAAGAAATTAAAAATATTTTTATTCATCATGTATACTTCTGGCTCGCGGAATCAGGCAATGCAGGTCATAAGAAATTATTGATTGAAGGCCTGAAAAAACTTTCCAATGTTGCTACGATTCAACGATTCCATATTGGTGAGCCAGCAAATACTTCCAGAGAGGTAATAGATTCCTCTTATTCTGTTTCGTGGATTTTGATTTTTAAAACTGCGGCTGATCAGGACAGTTACCAGTCTGATCCCATTCACCTTCGTTTTGTTGATGAATGCAAACATTTATGGAGCCGCGTAGTAGTTTATGATTCGGTGGATGCGTCATAACGCCTAACGCTTAACGCCTTTAGCGTTAGGCGTTAAGCTTAGAAGCTGCCGCTTCATCCATAAAAAAATGCAATTCTCCCTGGGTGGGAATTATTACCTGTGAAGGATATAAATCCGGATTTTTTTCACCTTCCAGTACATGATGCAAAGCGTTTGCTTTTTCGCTGCCACTAATCATGAAAACGATATGGTTCGAATGATTGACAATATTTTTTGTGAGGGTAATTCGGTACATATTCTGGGCTTTGAGAAAAAAACTGGTTACCCATGTTTTTTCTTCATGGATCACTGGCGTATGGGGGAAAAGTGAAAGTGTATGGCCGTCGTCTCCCATCCCAAGTAAAACCAGGTCAAAAGTTTGGGCTGGTAAAACATCGGTTCCAAAAAATTCAAAGAGTGATTCCTCATATTGAGCAGCGGCTTCTTTCGGTGGCAAGCTTGTATCCATGATATGGATCTGGTTTCGGGGAATGTTCACTTTATTCAGTAATGTTTCAAATGCCATGCGCGCATTATTTCTTTCGTCTTCAAAAGGGACCGCGCGTTCATCTCCCCAGAATACATGAATTTTTTTCCAGTCTATTCTTTCCCTGTAGGGTGAAGAAGCGAGCAGCATGTTTAGTTTTTTTGGTGTACTGCCACCAGAGAGCACGAAACTGAAACTGTTTTTGCTTGTAAGGGTTTCTTCAATCAGACTGGTGATCCATTCTGCAAGTGCATGACTCAATTGGTCGTTATCTTTAAAAATTTCCAGGTTCATTAGTTGGCGGTTGGCGGTTGGCGGTTGACGGTTGACGGTTGGCGGTTGACGGTTGACGGTTGACGGTATGCGTTAAGCATTAGGCTTTAAGCCTTAAGCTCATTACATGACAATCCACTGATGTCCATCCCTTGCGATAAGGGCTTCTGCATCTTCCGGTCCCCAGGATCCGGGTGAATAGTTCGGAAAACTTATAGGTGGTCTGTTTTGCCATGCTTCCTGCACGGGCATAATAATTTTCCAGGCAGCTTCCACCTGATCTTTCCGCATAAAGTTGGTAGCGTTTCCTTCCATTACATCGAGCAACAGTGTTTCATAAGCTTCCGGTTCATTGCCATCGTATTCATCTGCATAACGAAAAATCATATCAACAGGATTCAATGTCACGGATTGGCCCGGGCGTTTAGATTGAAAACGCAGACGAATATCCATCTCCGGTTGGATGCTAATGGTGAGCCGGTTGGCCCGCCATGTTTCTGCAGCTTCCGGTGGAAATGCATAACTGGGCGCAGGACGAAACTGAACATTGATTACGGTTGTTTTTTCATGAAGCCTTTTTCCTGTACGTATATAAAATGGAACATCTTGCCAGCGCCAGTTATCAATATAAAATTTGACAGCAGCAAATGTATCAACTGTTGATTTCGGGTCTACGTTTTTTTCTTCACGGTAAGCGGGTACTTTCTCGCCCTCCATCCACCCGGCTCCGTATTGTCCGCGTACAGCATATTTCCCTACTTCATCTTTGGGAATTCTGCGAATGGCGTTGAGCACATCTACTTTTTTATTCCGGATTTCATCGGCATCAAAAGAAACCGGTGCTTCCATCGCAATCATGCATACGAGTTGAAGGATATGGTTCTGTACCATGTCCCGCAGGGTACCGGATCCTTCAAAATAAGCACCCCTTCCTTCTGATCCAACCGTCTCTGCCGCAGTGATCTGAACATGATCAATATAGTTGCGATTCCATAATGGTTCGAATAAAGCATTGGCAAAACGCAAGGCCAGGATATTCTGTACGGTTTCTTTGCCAAGATAATGGTCGATACGATAAATTTGCTTTTCATCAAACAAACTCATCAGCAGATTATTCAATTCCTTTGCACTTTCCAGGTCGTGGCCGAAGGGTTTCTCAATTACGATCCGGGTGTATGCCTTATCGCTGGAAATATTTTCCTTGCCCAGTTTTTTTGCGATGTCAGGCACCAGTTGGGGTGCAACTGCCATATAAAAAATGATATTGGGATGTTCGCCGAATTCAGCTTCTTTTTTTTGAACGATTTCAGATATGGCGCTGTATTTCTCGTCTTTTTCTGCATCCATTTTCAGATAAGAAACATGCTGGGAGAACGACTTCCACTGATTATCGGCAACATCCTTTCTTCTGCTAAACTGCTTAATGCCATCCAGGAGGCGGCCTCTGTAATCGGAATCAGAGTAGTCGGTTCTGCCGATACCAATGATGCTGAATTTTTCAGGCATCCAGTTATCAATAAAAAGATTATAGAGTGCAGGAGATAGTTTTCTAAAATTTAGGTCGCCGCTTCCCCCAAAAATAAAAAGGACGGTAGCGGAGGGTCTTTTATGATTTTCCATATGTGTTTTTAATTGTCAAACGTTCCCCACTCGGTATGAAAAATGCCAGGCATATCCACTCTTTGATATGTGTGTGCACCAAAATAATCTCTTTGTGCCTGGATGAGGTTAGTTGGAAGGAATTCACTGCGATAGGCTTCGAAATAGCAAAGTGAAGTCATCAGCCCGGACACAGGGAAACCGGTTTGTGTAGCGTGCATGATCACCGAGATCAGGTTATGTTTTTTAGCCTGCAATAAAACAGCTACGTCTTGATCGAGCAAGAGATTGGGAAGTTTTGGATTTCCTGTGAATGCCTTATAAAATATATCCAGCATGGCAGAACGGATAATGCAGCCACCGCGCCAAATGCGTACAACCTCAGGAAGCGGGATATCCATTTTAAGTTCGGAAGAAGCTTTAAATAACAGGGCCAGTCCCTGGGCATAGCAAATGATCATTGAAAAATAAAGAGCATCTGAAAGCTGGCTGATAAATACTTCATCTGGAACGGCTATTTCCTGAGTACCTGATTTATAAAGAGCCGAAGCCTGTTTGCGTTCTTCTTTAGCAGCCGAAAGATCACGCATGGATACGGCGATATCAATAACAGGAACGGGAATGCCGAGATCCATGGAATCCTGTGATGTCCATTTTCCTGTTCCTTTGGCACCTGCTTTATCCAGTATCATATCCACCAGGCGGTTGGATGTCTTGTCGTCGGGCTGGAGAAAAATGTCGCGGGTAATTTCAACCAGAAAGGATTGTAAATCGCCTTCATTCCAGCTTTTATAAACCTTGTGCAATTCATCATTGGAGAGTCCTTTTCCTTTATTGAGGAGCTGGTAGGTTTCACTGATCAGCTGCATTATGGCGTATTCAATTCCGTTATGGACCATTTTTACATAATGACCAGCTGCTCCATTACCCAGATATGCCACACAGGCGCTTCCATTCACTTTTGCTGAGACAGCCTCCAATATGGGCTTAACCTTTTCGTATGCTTTGGTATCTCCCCCCGGCATGATGCTGGGACCATAACGGGCGCCATGTTCTCCGCCAGAAATGCCAATACCCATAAAATGAAATCCTTTATCACGGACGAAGTTTACCCGGCGAAGTGTATCTGTATAATGAGAATTTCCACCATCGATAATAATATCACCAGGAGAAACGAGTGGAAGAAGGGAATTAATTACATCGTCAACCGGTTTTCCTGCAGGAACGAGCATCATGATTTTACGGGGTTGCTGCAGATTTTGGATCATTTCAACAAGGGTATTCACTCCTTTTACAGTGGTTCCCTGGGTAGCTGAAGCTTCCAGTAACTTTGCTTTACCGGGGTCCATATCAAACCCAATAGCTCTAAATCCATGATCGGCCATATTCAGGAGGAGATTCCTGCCCATTGTACCCAATCCGATCATGCCAAAATCATATAAATTGTTTTCCATGCAGTAAAAATGAGCGTAAAATTAGGCATTTTGGAATATAGTATCAGATTACTGTGCCACCTGGTTTTATAAGGGTTTTCATATATGAGATTGGTCGAAACCCTTGGTTATCCGGGAAAATCATTTTACTTTTAGCATTCTCGACAAGCCGGTCCATACCTATCAAGAGCTCCGGAATTCTCTATTATCCTTTCATAAAATCTCAATACATTCCTGCGCGCAAATGATCGATTGTTGCCATTAATGACTGCTATTTCCTTTAAACCTGGGAACGCATATTCATAGGCATATATAGTATTAGAATATGAAGAAGATTGCCCTGAAACCTTATCTGATCGTTGGGTTGTTATTACGCGTGGCGATTATCAGCCAGGCCCAAACTGATGTACTCACCCAGCATAACGATTTAAATCGTACGGGATGGAATCCGAATGAATCCATTTTAAATACATCAAATGTAACCCCTACTAATTTTGGAATTCTATATAAGATCCAGGTAGATGATCAGATTTATGCACAGCCCCTGATCGCTACTGGTATAACGGTAACAGACCCTACAACTCATGCCCAGGTAACCAGAAATCTGCTGATTGTTGTTACGGTAAAAAATACGATGTATGCTTTTGATGCGGATGATGGGACCCTCAATCCTTACTGGCAGATTAATTTTACTCCACCCGGAGAGATAGCTCCCTTCGCAGCGGATGTACATGCATCTCTTTGCAATTTTACTTATACTGATTTTAAGTCTTCCGGCAATGTTTTTGGCCAGATTGGATCTTTTGGAACCGTCGGAACACCGGTTATAGATAAGTCAACCAATACTATTTATTTTGTAAGCCGTTACAGGGATCAGACAGTTGATAACACACCCAAGAATAACACAGACCATGCGAATGATCCTGATTGGTCATCCGCAGGATTTTTTCAGCAGGTGCATGCCCTGGACCTAAGCACGGGAGCAGATAAATTCGGAAGCCCGGTTTTAATAGATCCCACCACTACTTTTGTTAACGGAACAGGTCCCGGAAATGTAGGTAACATCATTCATTTTGATCCGCGCAGACAAAACCAGCGTGGTGGCCTTTTCATTTCAAATGGAATTGTATATATACCTTATTCCGGTCACTGTGATATGGATAATTACCATGGATGGATACTGGGATACAAAACAAACGATCTGAGTCAGCAGCTGATTCGTTATGTTACTACACCAAATGATGAACGTGGAGGTATCTGGATGAGTGGAGCTGGCCCGGCAGTGGACGCTGCGGGTAATATTTATTTTGCTACTGGGAACGGGAATAATGCGAGTCTTTCAAGCGATCCACAAAACGTTGCCATCAGTGTTGTGAAAACAACACCCGATTTAATTAATCATACACTGACAAATATTTCCTGGTATAAACCTGTCCCAGCTACTTATAATGCCTGGAATACCAGTGACCTGGATTTTGGAACCGGCGTGATCCTGATTCCTGGAACCAATATGCTTGTAACAGCGCATAAAAGCGGGGTTATCATGTTACTTTCACAAAATATTCCCGCTCCTGGTGGCGAGTATAATGAATCTTCACCCAATTTTCTTGGGTCTTACAATCTTGGTGCAGTAAGTGGTGCGCAAAGTCATTCCTCTCTCACTTATTTTGGAGGAGCAACAACAAAATATATCTTCCAGTTTTCAGAAAATACCCATGTAATGGCTTACCCTGTGAATACAGCGTCACAAACACTGGGTACACCAATTCAAAATACATCCGTTCCGGTAAACGCAATTATGGCAGGCGGATATTCTTCCGTCAGTTCAAATGGAACGGACCCAGCTACAGCCATACTCTGGGTGACTCAGTTAACAGGAACAAGCGCCGGCACCATTCATGCATTAAAGGCAGATGATATTACCCAGGAATTATGGAACTCCGATGGTAATCCTGTGGATGTGCTGGGAAATTATGCAAAAATGTCACCGCCCACTATTGCAAATGGTAAAGTATATGTACCAACTTTTTCAAATACCCTGAATGTATATGGTTTATTGAGTAGTAACAGCCGCTGTGTTAACAACGTGGCACTAAATAAAACAGCGCACTTTTCACCTAATACGGATGTTGTGGATGGTTTCGGAGGAAGTAATGCATTTGACGGAAATATAGCAACACGTTGGGCTATCCTGGGAGGAACTGGAACATACCTCTATGTTGATCTCGGTGCTCGTTATGATATTTGTAAGATTTCACTACTGTGGAACAATAATGGAGACAATGCGCAAGGTTTTACAATTGATATAACGGATGATACACTTGCTGGGTGGAATACTATTAATACAGTGACGGGAAATATTTTTGCAAATGGTGCAGCTACCATCAATACATTCAACGAACATTCAACGGCAAGGTATGTTCGGATGAGCGTTACGACACCGGGAACTTATGGTGTGTCCATTACCGAATTTCAGGTTTTTGGATCTCCTGCTAATAATTGTGTTTCTCCGGCGCTTTCCAATATGACCGTAACAAATATTACAGAAAACTCGGCTACCCTTGGCTGGACACCGGTTTCGGGGATAACAAATTATATTGTTAAATATAAACCGAATACAATTTCCAGTTATGTTACCCGGAACGTTCAGGATCTATCGGGTTCAGGTAATCCGTTAAGTGTAAATATCATTGGATTATCCTGTGGTTTTGGTTACGAGTATGATATACAATCAGATTGTGGAAATGGCAAGCTGAGCACGCCGAATGTAAAATTATTTACTACTTCAACCTGCAGTTCGCCATGTTTGAATCTGACGAGATGGTATAATGCGGATCTGGGAGACGTGCAGGTCGCGGGAAAGACATGCTATTCTGAACCCATTCCTGGAGATGGAACTTTTACTTTAAGTGGCGCTGGTAACGGCCTTACAGGAAACGGCGACCAGTTTCAGTTTAATTATACCAATCTATACGTGGATGAAGAATATATCGCAAGCGTAGCAAGCCAGGACGCTTTGCCTGCAACCAACCAGGCAGGTATTATGATTCGCGACAGCTTAACGGATATTTCACGCTTTATTTTTGCTGGAAAAACAGGAAATAATCAGCTAGTCGTTATTTACAGATCTACGCCCGGCGGACTGGCTGTAAGCTTATTTGCATCAAATCCGACGAATGCAAATTTTTTCAGAATTGTAAAGGCAGGAACGATCTATTCTACTTTTTTTGGAAACAGTGTAACCGGACCCTGGACGCAAATAGGCAATTCCGTCGATTTGGGATTTGGCAGTTTACCCGTGTATCTGGGAATGGGTGTATCCAGTACGACCCCAACAGTCGCCTCTACAGCAGTATTTACAAATGTTACAGAAAATTCTTCGCTCCTTCCGGTTCAGTTATTAAATTTTACGGCAACCAATGAACGGAATCTGTATGTAGCGCTGGCATGGCAGACAAGTATGGAAGAAAATAATGATCACTTTGAAATACAAAGGAGCATAGATGCTGCAGATTTCCAAACAATACTCAGCGTGAAAGCGGTTGGTAACAGCAGCATCACGGAAACTTATTCAGCCGTAGATAATAAGCCAGTCAGGGGAATTAATTTTTACAGATTGAAGCAGGTCGATTCTGATGGCCGGTTTTCTTATTCACCGGTTGTAACTGTAAAATTCGGTACAGGCATTGCTCCACTTGTTTATCCGAATCCAGTAAGCTCTGTTTTTACTGCAGTTCCAGGCTCTGAGTTGATAAGGGAAATTGTTATTTACAATGTTGAAGGCAGGGCAGTACAATTCGCCATTGGAAATTCTACAGAAGAAGAAATGAAAGTGAATATTTCCCTGCTGCCTAAAGGGGTATATTTTCTTAAAGTCAAAACAGATTCGCAGATTTATCAGTATAAAATAGTTAGAGAGTAAGCATTATTTATGTGGCGGTAAAATGGGCACCGGGTTTCCCTGGTGACAGGTTTGGCACCATACCCTTCCCCTGGTGTTCATCAGGCCTGTGAGTTTAATATTGAAAAACTTTTTATTCAGCTTCATTGTCATCCGAAGCATGTCCCGCGCTATTCGTTTATTTCTTAATTCATCAGTAACATAGTCGAATCGAAATTCGGTTCCGTTTTGTTTTCCGGGATGACAGAACAGACAGTTTGTTCCCAGATTTACACTGAATGTCTCCATCACATAATCCATGTCATCATCGCTGATATTTTTAGAAAGCACCCGGAGGTTTTTATAGACGGGTTTTTCTTCCAGTGGAGGTTTTGCCGCCAGAATTCCAAACAATACAAAACCGGTTAGTCCGGAAAGGACTATAATTTTTTTATTAGGAAGAAACATGTTGGATTGAAATTACGCAAGACTAACTGGCCGGATGTTCTTTACCATGATGACAGGTCATGCATTCAACTGTTGGAACAAACTGGCCCTGTTCATTTTTATTGTAGCTGAAAAATTTTTTATTGATTTTGGCAGTCATCTTGTACATTTTCCTGGCTATATTTTTTTCTGGTTTTTCGTCGCTTGCAAAATCCGGGTGATGGTCGGATGTGTCCTTGGAAGGAGCATGACAAAAACTGCAATGGACACCAAGTGCATCTTTAAAATTGTCCATTACCTTATCCAGATCCTCCGGGCTGATATCTTTAGGAAGCACTTTCAGGTTTTTGAATTTATGATCCGCGGCCGGTTTGGTTGCGGCAATTCCAAAAACTATAAAAAGACCAACCAACATGATTACGATTGACTTCCTATTAAATATCATATAGCTGATTTTGATACCAAGCTAATAAAAATCTCCGAAATCCTGTGTCTTTTTCATTTATTTTCGATACTCCAAAATGAAAAGACGACCCGCCATCGGATTTATTTTTATCACTTTATTAATCGATGTGATTGGCTGGGGACTTATAATTCCTGTAATGCCGGAACTGATTGCCGGCATGAAACATATTCCGGTAAACCAGGCGAGTAAGGATGGAGGCTGGTTATTATTTGTATACGCGCTTATGCAATTTGTTTGTGCGCCGATCCTTGGGAACCTGAGTGATCAATACGGAAGGAGGCCGATCCTGCTGTTTTCACTTTTTGGGTTCGGAGTGGACTATATTTTCCTGGGATTCGCACCCAGCTTTGGATGGCTGTTCCTGGGCAGGACGATTTCCGGAATTACAGGTGCCAGTTTTACAACTGCGTCCGCCTATATCGCTGATATCAGCAATGCGGAAACACGTGCAAAAAACTTTGGTTTGGTTGGAGCGGCATTCGGACTCGGATTTATAATAGGTCCGGCCATTGGCGGATTACTCACGGGATGGGGTATACGCGCACCTTTTTATGCAGCAGCCATTCTCACTCTTCTGAATTGGCTCTATGGATATTTTGTTCTTCCGGAATCTCTTTCTAGGGAGAACCGCCGCAAATTTGATTGGAAAAGAGCCAATCCCCTGGGATCCCTCATGCATCTTAAAAAATATCCCTCAGTAGCGGGACTGATCCTGGCATTAACACTCGTATATCTCGGTTCGCACGCAGTACAAAGTAACTGGAGTTATTATACTGCGTACCGTTTCAGATGGACACCTAAAACTATTGGGATTTCTCTTGCCGTGGTTGGGGTATTGGTTGCTTCTGTACAGGCTGGCCTGGTACGTGTGATTACGCCTAAGATTGGAAATGAACGCAGTATTTATTACGGATTGCTCTTGTATGCCCTTGGTATGTTCCTTTTTGCGATTGCCAGCACGAGTTGGATGATGTTTGCTTTTTTGGTACCCTATTGCCTGGGTGGAATCTCCGGACCAGCATTACAGGCAACCATTTCAGGGCATGTTCCACCCAATGAACAGGGAGAATTACAGGGATCGCTTACCAGCCTTATGAGTGTAACATTAATTTTGGGCCCACTGCTGATGACCAACCTATTCAGTTATTTCACATCAGATAAGGCACCCATTTTATTTCCGGGCGCACCTTTTGTTCTGGGAGGTATTCTTATGCTCATCAGCAGTGTCATTGCATTTAAATCTTTAAAGCAAAGTTGATAATTGATTTAATTGGTGTATATTTGCAGCGTCTTAAGTTGATCAGCATTTAGTAAGTGAACAAACATTCTGCTACGCATTCTTCAGTACGGTTAGTTAGTCGCCTTTACTCCTGCTTTCAGTCAGCTTGTATTTTTATCATTTAATTTTTTATTTAAGTATGAACATTTATGTTTCAAATTTAAGCTTCAACGTAACAGACGAAGACTTAAACGAGTATTTTGCAGAGTACGGTGAAGTTTCATCTGCTAAAGTAATTCTAGACAAATTCACTCAGAAATCACGTGGATTTGCATTTGTTGAAATGGCAGACGATGAAGCTGCTAAGAAAGCAATCTCCGAATTGGATGGCGCTTCAGTTGATGGCAGGACCATCAACGTATCAATAGCTAAACCCCGTGAAGAACGTACCGGCGGAGCTGGTGGCGGAAACAGAAGCGGCGGTGGTGGTGGTAATTTCCAGAAAAGAAATAACTACAGTAATAGCAGATATTAATCGCTTTTAATTGAAATAGCCCCGCTTCAAGCGGGGCTATTCTTTTTAACAGGATTTTAAAGCTATTTCTGCCATTCACCCCTATGCCATCTATATCCCTTATTGCCGTTTTCCCAATATCCGGATTTCCAGCTATGACCCTCTCTTGGATGCTGCCATGATCCTTCGCGCCAGTGATATTCACCCCCATTCCATACCCATTCTCCACCGATCCAGACATAATCAGGTCCCGGAGCGACAGGCCTTACGTAAACTACATCAGCAGGTCGCGCTGTTACATACCCAGCCGTACATCCCGCCAGGATTATACAGGAAAGAATGCTGAATGCCAATAGATAATTTTTCATTTTTTAACTGTTTATAATAAAAGAAGGCAAAAGCCGTTCCACTGAACGGACCATATGTTGTAATTTGCAGGAATTTAATTCTAAATGATAAGTGAAAACCCTATTGCCGCACCCCTTACAGCCAAAGATTTTGTAACAGACCAGGAGGTTCGTTGGTGCCCCGGATGCGGCGATTACTCCATTCTTGCTCAGGTTCAGAAGGTGATGCCCCAGATAGGGGTTCCCCGTGAAAATATTGTTATAATTTCGGGCATCGGCTGTAGCAGCCGGTTCCCATATTATATGAATACCTATGGCATGCATTCCATTCACGGAAGAGCAACTGCCATTGCATCCGGATTAAAAGCAACCCGTCCGGAACTCAGTGTATGGATTGTAACAGGCGATGGTGATTCGCTAAGTATTGGAGGAAATCATACCATTCATTTACTTCGTCGGAATTTCGATGTGAATATACTTCTGTTCAACAACCAGATTTATGGGTTGACCAAGGGACAGTATTCTCCAACATCCGAACAGGACAAAGTGACCAAGTCAACACCTCTGGGAAGTATTGACCATCCTTTCAATCCCCTGGCTCTTGCCTTGGGTTCAGATGCGAGTTTTATTGCAAGAAGTATGGACAGGGATCCAAAACACCTTCAGCAAATGCTGATGCGCAGCCATCAGCACCGCGGCTCATCTTTTCTTGAAATCTATCAGAATTGCAACATTTTTAATGACGGGGCTTTTGAAATATTTACAGAAAAGGGCTCCAGGCCTTCTGAAACTCTTTTCGTGGAACAGGGGAAACCACTGATTTTCGGTGCGCAGCAGAATAAAGGGATTCGTTTCGACGGCTTGAAACCGGTTGTTGTTGAAATCGGGAATGGAATTAACGCTGAAGATTTATGGATGCATGATGAAACGGATCTATATAAAGCCCAAACACTTGTTCGTATGTTCGACGACCCAGGACTTGAATCACATTTCCCGCGTCCTTTTGGCGTTTTCTATACAAATCAGCGCACATGCTATGAAGATATGCTCAACATGCAGGTTGAAGAAGTAATAAGGACAAAGGGCAAAGGTAATTTGAATAAATTGTTGAGTGGAAGGGAAACCTGGACTATCAACGCTTAAAGCATAAGGCGTAAAGCTTAATTCAAGTGTGGTAGTGTGGTAGTGTGGTAGTGTGAAAGTATTTCTGTCAAATATTAATTGTAAGTTGTCAACGATTCCAACTCTCTACCTGCTTCAATAAAAGTTTTCTCCTTTTTATAATTATACCACCAGCCCGGCGCTGTTTTTTTCATAAGTGTATCCAGATGGCGCATACCAAATAGATTCCAGGCCCCCTTTATTTTTCCGCTGATTCCAGGCTGAAGAGCCCTCAGACTGACAGCAAACCCACTATCAATATATTCCATATGATGCCAGTAACCTGCCGGCATAAAAAGTGTTTCTCCATGACCGAGGATCAGTTCATAACCCTTTGCCAGCTTCAGTGCAGGAAAGCGTTCGTAATCGAGTTTATTATTTACACTATCGTAATATTTTTCAAAATTCACCATACTTAAAACCTCCCAGGGTTTTCTGTATAGCTTGTGCTGCTCTTCGTGCGGAAAAAGCAGAATGCGTTTTTTGCCCATGAACTGGGTATGGAAAATATGTGAAAGATCGATATCGAAATGGAGATGTGTTACCGAACCCTGACCACCGGTAAACATCATCGGGAATTTTTTTACAAATCCTTTACTGTATTTATCCGGCCAGCTGATATCCTGAATAATCGAAGGCGCGTGTTCAAATAAATTGAAAAGAAAAATCCTCCATTCCGAAGGGCCATTACGGATCATGTCGATATAGTCCCCGAATTTCATATAACCATCAGCAGTATTGATGGGTGTATAAGGATCACTTTTCACATTATTGTAAATGCCTACTTCCTGGTTACCAACTACCGCTTTGAAGAAGTCCCAATTCCATTTGTAATAAGCCGGCCATTTTTTTGCCAGTCCGCAAATAACTAATGGTTTTAGTGGATCGTGATAATTCTTTTTAAAATCCTCCGGAGAAATATCTTCCACACGTTCGACCAGCCTTAACTGCATAACAGGATTTTATACAAAATTACTACAATCACATTTAAGGGGTTTTTGTTGTGGAAATGCTTTCATTACATTGTGGAATGTTTTTAAAAGTTTATCCAGAAAATCCACAGGACAGATATATTCAAATAATAAAAGAATGTCTTTTATCCGGTGGTATTATTATTTATCCCACTGATACAATCTATGGGTTGGGTTGTGATATATTTCAACATAAGGCTATAGAAAGGATATGCCGGATCAAACAAATTGATCCCGCTAAAGCCCAGCTTTCTTTTGTTTGCTATGACCTGAGTGATTTAAGCATGTATACCAAAAGTATTTCAACGCCATTATACCGTGTATTAAAAAATCATTTGCCCGGTCCTTATACATTTATTCTTCCGGCGAGTAAAGAAGTTCCGAAAATTCTAAAGAGTAGGAAAAACAGCATTGGCCTGCGTGTTCCGGATAACCTGATCGCACGAACTATTGTGCATAGTCTGGGCCATCCGGTTTTAAGTACTTCCTTGCCGGGTGAATTTGTAGAAGAATATACAGATCCTGAAATTATCTACGAGCATTTCAAAAATCAGGTGGATATCGTAATAGATGGCGGATTAGGTAATATGATTCCATCAACGATTATCGATTTCACTTCGGGAGAAGCAGAAGTCATTCGGAAAGGTGCTGGTGTTTGGGAAGAAACTTAAACCAGTATGGGAGTATGGGAGTATGGGAGTGAATTTAATATATTTTTTTCTGGAGATTCTTTTTCACCGTATCAAACCATTCATCTTTTAGAATAGAAAGTACGATGGAATCTCTTCTTCCATCCTCGAGTGGCATATTTTTTCGTAATACTCCTTCAACGGTGCAACCTATTTTTTTCATCGCCTGGATGGATTTATTATTCCGAAGATCGGCTCTGAATTCCACTCTTTCCATTCTCCATTGTTCAAAAGCATAACTTAACATCAGCAGTTTACAATGACGGTTCAAACCGGTACACTGGAATTTTTTTCCATACCAGGTATAACCAAGTTGAGTGGTGGAGAAAGCGCACTGGATATCATAGAAACGTGAACTTCCAGCATATTGATTAGCCAGTTTGTCGAAAATGATGAAGGGGTATTCATGTTTCAAATGTTTTTCCCGCAGCGCATATTCCAGGTAAGCAGACATTCCGGATTCTCCTGCAGCACTGATGGAGGAGTAGGTCCAAATTTCCGGTTCATTTAAAGCAAAAGGCAAAAGAAATTTCAGATCGTCCTTCTGTAAAGGCCTAAGCAATACCCGTTCGTCTTCCAGTTCCAGATCCCCGGGAAATTGAATCATTGATTTTCGTTTGGATTATTTTCAAAGATTGATAACTGGCTTGGATAAATATGAAAACTTTTCCGGTGGTAAATACATAAACCATGGGAGGCAATTACTTTGCGGTGTTCTGCAGTTCCATATCCTTTATTGTTAAACCATCCATAATGCGGGTATTCAATATGTAATTGCCGCATGTATTCATCCCGATAGGTTTTTGCGAGAATACTTGCAGCTGCTATTGACGCATAAATACTGTCTCCTTTGATTACGCAGAGATGCGGAATTTTTTGGTATTTATAAAAAATATGTCCATCGATCAGCAGAAATTCGGGTTGTTTTTTTAATTTTTTAATTGCCAGGTGCATGGCTTTAAATGAAGCTTTCAATATATTGATTTCGTCAATTTCTTTATTGCTCACCTGGTCAACCGCATATTCCAAAGCATTTGTTTCAATATAAGCTCTCAGTTCAGTTCTGATATCGGGGCTTACCTGTTTGGAGTCATTAAGGAGGGGATGATAAAAGTCAGGAGGTAAAACAACCGCAGCTGCAAAAACAGGTCCGGCAAATGATCCTCGTCCGGCTTCATCACAGCCTGCTTCGAGTAAATGGGAATGATGGTATGTTTTAAGCAACATAATTCTTTCATCAAAAATAAAACAATGCATGATTGTACAGCCGGATAATAACAAATAATTGTCACCATTGTGAAAGTAGTCTTCATTTTCTAAGATAATACAGGAAATAGTTAGCTTCAGCGGTTCGGGATGAATTATTTTTGTTGAATGGTCATCTGGAAAACGAAATCTGTTAACAGCGCAGTTGCATATTGGGTTCTTGCGGGTACCGGCATGTTATTTATACAGGTAATGCTTGGCGGCATCACCCGTTTAACAGGTTCAGGTCTTTCTATTACAGAATGGAATGTATTTACGGGCGCAATTCCACCACTTAATTCCAGGCAATGGATAGCTGAATTTAATAAATATAAACAGACTCCCCAGTTTCATCTCCTGAACGCGGATTTTAGTCTATCGGATTTCAAATTTATTTTTTTCTGGGAATGGTTTCACAGATTATGGGCCCGGCTAGTTGGTGTTGTGTTTATTATTGGTTTTGTTTTGTTGATGTATAGAAGAAAATTAAAGAGCGAAATGATTATGCCCCTGCTCATTTTGTTTTTTCTAGGTATGCTGCAGGCCGCCATTGGATGGATTATGGTAGCCAGTGGATTAACCGGGGATGCCATTTATGTAGAACCAACAAAACTCGCCTTGCATTTTATATTTGCGATCGGGCTCATTTCCTATGCATTCTGGTATTCTCTCAGACTTTTATTTCCGGTTACACGATTCCGGAATTCCCGAAGGATATGGGCCTTTTCCTTTGGACTGCTGGTTTTGGTTTTTTTCCAGTTATTGTTTGGAGCCCTGATGGCTGGTAATAAAGCGGCAGCCGTTGCACCGACCTGGCCCGGCATTAATGGAGACTGGATTCCAAAAAATCTCTTAGGGCAAAGACCATTCATTTTAAATTTCATTGGAAACAAGATTACAATTCATTTTATTCATAGAAACCTGGCATATCTTATCCTGTTGGGAATAAGTATATGGACCCTGCTGCTTTTCAGGTCCGGTATCATTCGTAGTCAGCGAATGCGTTTGCTCATGCCACTGGTACTTGTTATTTTTCAGATCCTGTTGGGCATCCTTGCATTACTTTCAAGTACTGGTATTGTGGCTAATCACTGGGTTGCATTCGACTGGCTGGCACTACTACACCAATTGAACGGCATGCTATTGCTTTTCAGTCTGATTTATGCGATCTATGTGCTAAGACCTTCTATGAAGTAATTTTAGTCTGGTCTTTCCGTTAGGATATAGATGCAGAATGTAGACTGGTTTAATTTTCACTTAACTTTCATATAGATCCTGAAGGAACGATGCGATACCTGAAAGCTGTTTATTATTCTTTCCCTGTTCAGCTGATATTGCTTTATCTGAAAAAATATCAGCTGCTCCTTCTTTTTTGGGGAATTCTTTTTTCAACCATTCATGGGGGTTTTATGCATTCTTTTGGCGCCGACGCCTTATTCCTGGCGCCTGAATACCTTGATAATGTAAATGCGCTGAGTGGCGCCATCGTTGGTGCAGCTGCAGGTGCTTTTATAATGTGCTGGAACGTTACAACTTTTATTCTTTATAGTCGGCATTTCCGGTTTCTGGCAACCACCACCCGTCCTTTTCTGAAATACTGCACGAATAATTTTATTCTACCCGGGATCCTTCTTATTTTTTATTTTTTTGAGGCGATCGATTTCGACAGCACAAAGGAACTGATGACAAACAGCGAAATTGCCTGGCTGATTGCCGGATTTCTTACCGGATTTTTTTTAGTGATCGGACTTTCTCTTTTATATTTTTTTGAAGCGGACCGGACTATCAAACGGCAGATGACACCTCTGATTGCTAATCCGAAACTTTTCAAATCACAGTTTAAATCAAAAGATATCCAGCTGAACAATAGCCGTCTGATCCATGTGAATTGGTATATGAACGGACCATTTTCGATCAAGCAGGTAAGGGACGTATCCCATTATAGTAAAGAATTTATAGAGCGGATTTTCAGCCGTCACCATTTTGCCGCCATGCTTTCGATCTTTATTGCATTTCTATTTTTGGTTGTTGTTGGATTTTTTATGGATGAACCTGCTTTCCAGTTACCTGCAGCTGCGAGTATATTTCTGTTTTTTTCCATTCTGCTGGCTGTGTCTGGTGCTTTTTCATATTTCCTTGAAAGCTGGAGTATCCCTTTCCTGGTATTACTGTTTATTGTACTGAATATTTTATACCGTTATGAAGTGATCGATCCTACCAATAAAGCCTATGGACTGAATTATACCAACCGGTCTGAGAGACCACTTTATAACCGGGAACATTTGTTGGAAATGTGTTCCATGAGTAATGTAGAGGCAGACAAGGCAAGGATGATACGAATTCTGGAAAACTGGAAGAAAAAGCAAAAGGAAGAAAAACCATTGATGCTGATCATCAATACCAGTGGTGGCGGTAGCCGCAGCGCAGCGTTTACTATGAATATTCTTCAGAAACTGGATAAACTTAATGGAGGCCGCCTGATGGATAAAACCTTTATGATTACCGGTGCTTCCGGAGGAATGTTCGGCGCTGCATATTTCCGTGAACTTTCCCGGTTACGCGATTATAAAGATTCCACCATCAATCCGGATGACAGAAAGTATACCGACGCCATTTCAGGAGACCTGCTCAATCCACTTTTTTCTTCATTTGTAGCACGCGATTTATTCTCGCCGGCACAGAAGTTTTATGTAGGCAATTACGAATACATCAAGGATCGGGGATATGCATTTGAACAGAAACTGAATAAAAATACAGGCGGTGTCCTTGACAGGCAACTCCGGGATCTTGCGCCTGACGAAGCAGCGGCAAGAATTCCACTTATGTTATTCAGTTCTGTTATTACCCGGGATAGCCGAACCATGCTGATTAGCACTCAGCCCATCAGTTTTTTAATGCGACCCGTATTCGATAGCAGCCGGATCAAAACCATCGATCCGGATGCAGTGGACTTCGGAAGTTTTTTTTATAAACAGGATCCTATGAACGTCCGCATGTTGACAGCATTGCGTATGAATGCAACATTTCCCTATGTATTGCCTAACGTCTGGCTGCCGTCTGAACCCGTGATCGACGCAATGGACGCAGGATTCCGAGATAATTTTGGTGAACAGGTGGGCATCCGTTTCGTACACGTGTTCCGTGATTGGATTAATAAGAATACAAGGGGCGTTTTGCTTATTCAGATTCGTGACAGGAAAACAGGCGGCTGGGAATATCCTTTTGAGTCAAAAGATATCACGGAAATAATTACAAAACCACTTTTATTACTTCAATATAACTGGTATAAAATGCAGGAATATAACCAGAACGATCTCCTAAGTGTAATGGAAGGATATATGGGAAATAACTTTTATAAAATGACTTTTCAGTATGAGCCAAAATTAGCCAATGAAGGTGCGGCGCTGAATTTTCATTTGAGCCGGAAGGAAAAAATAGATATAGCCAATGCTGTAAACAGTTCACTGAACCAGCAAATTTTTAAAAGCGTAAACGACCTTATGAATCCTTAGTGAGCTTTAAGCTTTGGGCTTTAGGCTTTAGAAGGTTGTATAAGTTTAAAACAGTTTTTGATCACGCGGATTTTGAATTCTGAGCTTGTATCAGCTGGTTCGCCATCTATATGCATGGGAGCATGAGAAGGATTTTTGATACTGACCTTATCTGTCTGAACATAGATAATATTCTTTTTCTCAAAATATTCTACTCCTTCTATCAGCCGGTTACTTCCTGCCACTTGCAATAAAACTGAAAAGGGAAGTATAATCTTATTCATTTTTTTTACTATCACGATATCCAGTAAACCATCTGACATGCTGGCTCTCGGTGCGATCGTAACATTGTTACCAAACTGGTTGCTGTTGGCGATGCTGATAAAATAGGCTTCTGTTTTTAGTATCCTCTCTCCAAGTTTGATTTCAAAAGGATAGGGTTTTGAATTGAAAAACTTCATGGTTGAAATCCTGAGATAGGTTTGAAGGCCCCGTGTTTTCTGATTTGCGAATTCGTGTGCAACTGCGGCATCAAATCCGATTCCACAAAGTGCACAAGTAAATTTTTCATTTACGTAAAATGCATCGACCAGGTAGGAATTTCCCTTAAAAATTACATCAAGTGCAAGGCTGGTTTGCCTGGGAATTTTGCATGCCAGTGCTACACTGTTCCCTGAACCTATGGGAAGGATTCCTATATTGACGCTAATACCCTGCAAGGCATCAGCAACCGCATTGACTGTACCATCTCCTCCGCATATCACAACATCTGTAATTTGATCTTTCCGGATAAGCTTTTGAAGATGAGTATAATTCCCGTCTGCTTTAGAAGGAAGAATTTCAAAATCAATTCCTTCTGCCCTGGTTCTGCGTATAATCATATCTTTCACCTGCGTCTTTTTTTTGGTACCGGAGATGGGATTGATCAGATAAATAATTTTGCGGGGCATGGGCGCAAGTTCAGCTAAAAGACGAATTTCAAAAAAGAATTCGCTTTCTTTCTTTATCCATTGGCTTTAGTTTCCGAACTTGGACTCCCACAAGAGATACTTAAAATATCAACCATGACGATTGCCCCAAAACAAAGATTTCTGGCCCTGGATGTCTTCAGAGGTATGACGATCTGTTTTATGATCATAGTAAATACATCCGGCAGCAGGTTTACCTATTCCCCACTTGAACACGCAAGCTGGAATGGATTTACACCAACTGATCTTGTATTCCCATCATTTCTGTTCGCCGTTGGAAATGCAATGAGTTTTGTGACGAAGAAATGGAATACTTTGAGCCAGGCTGAGGTACTTGGAAAAATTTTCAAACGGACCCTGATTATTTTCCTTTGCGGATTTTTATTGTATTGGTTTCCATTTATTACTCTCGATAAAGCAAATCATGTAATATTTGCCCCAATTTCGCACACACGTATACTTGGAGTTCTTCAAAGGATTGCCCTGGCCTACTGCATTGCCTCCCTGTTGATTTATTATTTCAAACCAGGCACTGTTATCAGTATATCGATTTCAATCCTGCTTTTGTATTGGGCCTTTATGTTGATTGGAGGCGATTCGCCCGATCCTTTATCAATGACAGGTAACCTGGGTTATAAAATTGATATGTGGTTGATGGGACCAAATCATATGTATCATGGAGAAGGAGTTGCTTTTGATCCGGAGGGCTGGTTATCCACCCTGCCCTCAGTGGTAAATGTAACGTTTGGTTATATTGTCGGGAAGTATATCCAGGAGAAAGGGAAAAGTTTTGAAGGACTTGCCAAACTCTTGCTTGCAGGATTTACATTGATCGTGATTGGTTATTTCTGGGACCTTTCTTTCCCTATTAACAAAAAATTATGGACCAGCTCTTTTGTGGTTTATACCGTTGGGCTTGACTGCGTTATTCTTGCTGCTATTATTTACGTAGTGGACTTTCTCGGAAGAACAGGGTGGACTCAATTTTTTACTGTTTTTGGAAAAAACCCACTTTTTATCTATCTCTTATCAGAAATCGGCGTTACAATATTATATATTATTCAGGTCGGGCCTAGTGTGAGTTTATATAACTGGCTTTATCAGCATGTTTACAGAAATGCAGGACTCTACCTGGGTTCATTGCTATTTGCCATTTCCTGGATGTTATTCTGCTGGTTGATCGGCTTTTTCCTGGATAAAAAGAAGATTTACGTCAGGGTCTGAAGTGATTTAGAAATCTGATTCGCAATCCGGCGGATGGGAATTCTCCCTTCTGTTCCATACTTCGAAACGTCTCCCTTCGTTATACGGAGAAAATAGCATACCTTTGCGCGTCCAAAAACAGTGCACCAGGACGGCTTAAAGTAAAGATTATTATGGAGATAAGGAACATTGCGATCATAGCACACGTAGACCACGGAAAAACCACACTGGTTGATAAGATATTACACGCCACGAAAGTTTTTCGTGATAATCAGGAAACTGGTGAACTGATCATGGATAGCAATGATCTTGAAAAAGAAAGAGGTATCACCATTTTCAGTAAGAATGCAGCCGTTGTTTATAAAGATGTAAAAATAAATGTAATCGATACACCCGGTCATGCCGACTTCGGCGGTGAAGTGGAACGTGTACTCAAGATGGCAGATGGCGTATTATTACTGGTGGATGCTTTCGAAGGTCCTATGCCACAAACAAGATTTGTATTGCAGAAGGCTTTGCATCTGGACCTCCGGCCCATTGTGATCATAAATAAGGTTGATAAGCCCAACTGCAGACCGGATGAAGTGCATGAAGCAATTTTCGAATTGTTTTTCAATCTCGATGCAACAGAAGCCCAGCTTGATTTTCCGACTTATTATGGATCAGGAAAAAATGGCTGGTTTAACGACTCACTGACACCTACTACCGATATCATTCCGTTACTCGATGGTATTATTAAATATGTTCCTGCACCGGTAAAAAATGAAGGCCCGCTGCAAATGCAGATCACTTCACTAGATTATTCTTCTTTCCTGGGTAGGATTGCAGTAGGTAAAGTTGCCCGCGGAGTAATCAGGGAAGGTCAGTCTATCGCGCTGATGCAGGCAGACGGAACGATCAAAAAATCCAAGGTTAAAGAACTCTATGTTTTTGAATCCCTTGGAAAGAAAAAAGCAACAGAAGTATTTTGTGGCGACATCTGCGCTGTTGTAGGATTGGAGGATTTTAATATTGGCGATACCATAGCGGATCAGGATAATCCGGAAGCATTGCCTCTCATCAGTGTAGATGAACCTACGATGAGTATGATGTTTTCCATTAATAATTCTCCTTTCTTCGGAAAGGATGGAAAGTTTGTGACATCACGCCATTTGAGGGATCGCCTGATGAAAGAAACAGAAAAAAATCTTGCACTACGTGTAGAAGATACAGGAAGTGCCGATAGTTTTCTCGTGTTTGGTCGCGGTATTCTCCACCTGGGGATCCTGATTGAAACCATGAGAAGGGAAGGGTATGAACTTACAGTTGGTCAGCCCCAGGTAATTGTGAAAGAAATCAATGGAAAGAAATCAGAACCTTTCGAAGTTCTCGTAGTAGATGTTCCCAATGAATATAGTGGTAAAGTAATCGACATGGTTACCCAAAGAAAAGGCGAATTACATGTGATGGAAACCAAGGGTGATATGCAACACCTTGAATTTGAAATTCCTTCCCGCGGTCTGATAGGTCTGCGTTCTAATATGCTGACCAATACTGCAGGAGAAGCAGTCATGGCACACAGGTTCCTTGAATATAAACCCTGGAAAGGTCCGATACCCGGCAGAAGCAATGGTGTACTTATTGCAAAAAATCAGGCAGCTACAACCGGATATTCGATCGACAAATTACAGGATCGCGGATCATTTTTTGTAGATCCGGGAGAAGAAGTTTATGTGGGTCAGATTATTGCAGAACATATCAAACCGGGTGACCTGATTGTAAATGCAACAGAAGGCAAGAAACTCACCAATATGCGCGCTAGCGGCAGCGATGATTCTGTGCGTATCATTCCTAAGATCCAAATGACCCTCGAAGAATGTATGGAATATATCCAGCAGGATGAGTGTATTGAGGTTACACCTAAGAATGTCCGGCTTCGCAAAACTATTCTGGATGAAGATACACGTAAGAAGTACCAGAAAATGCTGAAGACGGAGGAAGTGAGCTAAAAGCTTTAAGCTTTCGGTCTGCAAATCGTAGCTTTGTTGTAAATCAGGGTTTATGAAAAGAAAGCTTGGTTTTTTGGCAGTCTCCCTCATCGTATTTCTCTGTTTGGGTTCGTTAAAAACACATGCCCAATGCTCGATTTGCACACGTACAGTTCAACAGATGGGAGAAAGACCTGGAAAAGGTTTTAATGGAGGTATCATATATCTGGCATTCACGCCGCTTGCCATTGGAGTAATTCTGGGTTACCGCTGGTGGAAACAGAATCGGGATTTTGAATGATTTATTTTCTTTTGGACAAATAGTCAAAAACGAATCCATACATATTAAAATTCTCAGATCGCGCTTCTTTTTTTATTTTATCAAAGAGTTCAGTTTTATCAATCTCACTCATCCTGTCGGCTAAAATTAAACGATAAGCTTTTTCTGCAAGGTTGAGGTATTGTTTCTGATCAGATGATATCGTTCGGTTTTCAATGGCCTGTAAAAGCCGGTCAACACCCACACCTTCGGTTGCAATGGTTTCAATGATATCAATTTGTTTTGATCCCAGGTGAAGAGCTGACTGCAAATTTTTAATGAATAGTTTCGTGTCCGGATTATCTGCTTTATTTACTACAAATAAGTCTGCAACTTCCAACACGCCTGACTTCAGGGCCTGGATCTCATCCCCAAATCCGGCCATTAAGATCATTACAGTAAAGTCTGCGATACTGGCGATTTCCAGTTCGCTTTGCCCGACTCCTACGGTTTCAATCAGAATATAATCATAGGGCGCCGACTTCAGCAGGTCAGTAATCTCAAAAATTCTTGGATGAAGTCCGCCTAAAGAGCCCCTTGATGACAAAGATCGAATATATACAGAGGGATTATCAGCCCAATGATTCATCCTGATCCTGTCACCCAGAAAAGCCCCATGATGAAAAGGTGATGAGGGATCTATACACAGAACAGCTATCTTCTTTTGCTGATTTAAAAATGCACCGATCAATACATTTACAAGGGTACTTTTACCAACGCCAGGAGGTCCTGTGATTCCTATAACAGGAGTATTGGAGAAAGGTAATTTTTTTAATAATTCAACAGATCCTGGCGCCTGGTTTTCTATTAAAGAAATGCATCGGGCCAATGATTTAATATTACCCTCCTGTATTTCCGGTAGAAAGTTTTGCAACATAGAGTGAAATGATGGATAAGTTCTAAATGATCATTTTTAATTTTTTCGAAGCATTCTGCGGCGTATTTTTGAATTATTCATGCCTTCACAAAACAGATACAGTCCCAAAGAATGGGAAATAGTTCCATGTCCTTTTTGTGGATCCT
Organism: Puia sp.; assembly: GCA_035937535.1. Lineage (GTDB taxonomy): Bacteria > Bacteroidota > Bacteroidia > Chitinophagales > Chitinophagaceae > Puia. The sequence continues at coordinate 29,712 of DASZHV010000017.1, forward strand.
CAGAATATTCAATTTACGAAAGATTTGGAAGTGAATTGCAGTTCACTTATGTATTATGCAGCAATTGTACATTGGTATATCAGTCACCCCGCCCTAAATATGATCAGGATTTTATCGATTCTGCGTATGCCTCTTATTATCAGTTCAGCGAAAGCATCAAATTGGTAGATAATACACAGATACTTCACTCTTCGGTCAATATGTTTAAGGAAGAAGTCGAAAATCTGCTGAAATACGATAGTATCAGAAGCAATGTACTGGATATTGGAAGTGCAATGGGCACGTTCTTATTTGCAGCAAAACCATATTATAAAAAAGCAGTTGGATTGGATGTTTCAGCAGAAATGGCCAGTTTCGCGACAAAGAATGTGGGGGTTACCATTTACCTGAAACAGTTCAATGAGTTTAATTTTGGAGAAAAGTTTTCATTGATTCACATGAGTCACGTAATCGAACACATCCCCAATCCGGTTGAGTGGCTGCACAAAGCAGGGTCAATGCTTGAAGAAGGAGGTGTATTGGTAATCAATGTTCCGAATAAATTTTCATTGAGTTTCAGGCTTCAGCACTTATTTTATAAGACCAGGCTAAAAAAACAATTTTCTTCTACCTGGAATGATCCGACCAGGGTTCCGGATCATCTGTATGAACCGAATGTAAAAAGCATGCTCAGATTGTTGAAGGCAAATCATTTTGAAGTGCTGGATTATTTTAGTTATAGCCGGAGAGATCCGGTGTCCAAACATTCCATTTTTTCAAAACTATTCAACCGTTTTTTGCATAAGGGAAGCAATCTTTCCTTTATCGTAAAACCACAAAAGCAATGATTGGAATCGTGGCAATGGGCGTTTTGAAAAAGTTATGTATTCAAATGATTTTATAATTTCTGAAATCGAATAACCTTTTACCGGTTTTCTTTTCGTACCAATACAATAGTTTCTCTTTAAGAGAAAACTTTTTTTTCGAAATATCCAGGTCAATATTCCAATTTTTTTCTTCGATTCTTTTTTTCATTACGACAGGGTGTTCGCTGTCAAAATGCTTTAATGAATCAAATGCACTAAAGTCAAAAATTTCACCCGATCTCCTTTCAACATTCGTGGGATCATTGATTGTATCCAGCCAAAATTCCTGAGTTTTTTTCAACTTCTCTTTCATTTTTCTTGGGTTTTTTACCCAGCCATAATGATAAACCATTGCTTCTACCGGTTTAACATTGATTTTTTTTAATCCCCGTCTGAATCCCTGCGCATCCCTGTAAGCATGAATTCCTTTGTCATTTCGGATAATACGTACTTCTTTGTGGTACCATTTCCGACTATCCGCAACGTAATCATAAGTGCCATAAAAATGTAAATAGTTAAAAAGTAAACCTTCCACCCGCTTGTCATCTTTATATAATAAAGAGGTTTTGCGAATGACATCATGATATTTTTCATGAATTATTTCATCAGCCTGAATATAAAAAGCCCAGTCACTATCTGGTGAAATAAGCTGAAATGCTTTGTCTGTTTCGACTGCTAACACCGCTCCGCCTTTTTTGAGATTTTCATCCCAAACGGAATAGTGGATTCTGATTTTATCCGATTGGATAGAACGAATTAATTCTTCCGTATTATCTTCACTATTGCCTAATAATACAATCATCTCGTCCACTACAGGTAGTATAGATGTGATCGCCTCTACGACGGGATAATCGTATAATACTGCGTTTCGTACAATAGTAAATCCGGATATTTTCATAATATTTAAAATTTTATTTCTTTCCCGAATGGTAGATTGTTATTCACAAAGAAAAGATAAAAAATATGATTCTATAAAGAGTGAGAAAGGGTATTGATTAAAAATGGTTGGTTACAGCCTTGACATTATTATCATTATATATTTAAATTGCAGGTTCTTTTTGTATTGATGACAAATTTCATTCCTATATTTCCGTTAAATGTGGTTCTTTATCCGGGAGAAACACTCAACCTGCATATTTTTGAACCCCGGTATAAAGAATTGGTTAAAGAATGTCATATTGGTAATAAACCTTTTGGAGTACCTGCAGTAATCAATGGCCATGTGGTTGAATTTGGGACCCTCGTTACAATCGTGGAAATTGTAAAGGAGTACGAAAATGGAGAGATGGATATAATTACTAAAGGGACAATTGTCTTTCGTATCCTGGAGATCATCAAAAAAATTCCAGACAAACTCTATAGCGGCGCTATTGTAAACTATCCTGAAAATTCTGAAATTTATCCAAGAAAAGACCTGATGCAGGCAGTTGTTAAAGCAATACGTGAACTTCACCGGATATTGAATATCAGCAAGGACTTTTATAAACCGGATGAAGAATTAATTGCCTATGACCTGGCTCATCATGCCGGATTATCACTGGAAGAGGAATATGAGCTACTTGGATTATTCCGGGAAGAACAGAGACAGGAATACTTAAAAAGACATTTAGGAAAAGTATTGCCGGTTGTGGCGGAGATGGAAGTTTTAAAAGAAAGGATTATTCTGAATGGTCATTTTAAAAATTTATCTTCCTTCCGATTTGAATAGGACTCCATTCAAACAACCGAATAGATAGTAAATCATGCCTTCTACCCTCTGTTTAGATTTTGGGAATACGAGGTTGAAATGGGCTGTTTTTTCCAATGGGGAAATCCGGCATAACGGAGTATTTCAGGGGGATGGATTGGAAGATCTGCGTAGATGCCTGGAGACATTCAATCCCGACCGGAGTATACTTTCTTCCGTCGTGAATCACCCTAAGGGAGTGGAAGAAATATTAAAAAACAAAACACAATTTCATAAGCTGGATCATCATTCACGGGTGCCGGTTACTACGCCTGTAGGTAAGCCTGAAACAATCGGAGCAGACAGGCTGGCACTTGTGGTGGCTGCTGCTCATTATTTCCCTGATAAAAATAACCTGGTCATCGGCCTGGGTTCTGCCATAACTTACAATTATATCAACCGGTTTCATCAATTCATCGGGGGCAGTATTTCACCTGGTATGGAAATGCGTTTCAAATCCCTGGAGCTTTTTACTGCAAAACTTCCGTTGGTGAAACCCCACTGGAATTTTCCTTTGGCTGGATATGATACGAAAACCAATATACAATCGGGTGTACAATTTGGAATGGCAAAAGAAATTGACGGAGTGATAGAATCTTATGAAGAAAGATACGAAAACCTGCACGTGCTGATGACGGGCGGGGATACGAATTATTTCAAACCTTTTCTCAGGAAAAAGATCACAGAGGATCCGGATCTTATCTTCAAAGGACTTTATGTAATCAGTGAATACAATTTATCAATTTGAAATCTCTCCGGATATACAGGGCATGGGTATTTTGTTTTATCGCTTGCGGACTCTTTTCCGCATGTGAGAATAATATGAAGACACTTCCCAATTTCCGCCAGAAACAGATCAGTGTCGATGAAGGAAAACAAATCACTGCTTTTCTAAGTGAAAGTTCCAAAGTAAAGGCCAAACTTACTGCACCGTATATGCGTAGAAATGAAATGGATTCACCCTATGTTGAATTTCCGAATACCCTGCACGTTGACTTTTACAATGATTCGCTTGCAATAGAAAGTATCATGAATGCGCATTATGGGAAATGGCGTGAGCAGGATGGGAAAGTTTATTTACGGGATAGTGTGGTTGTTATGAATATCCTGAAAGGAGATACTCTTTATTGTAAAGAACTCTGGTGGGATCAGAAAGCAGAAAAATTTTATACGGATAAGCCGGTTCAGATCCATAAAGCCGGAGGAACCATTTTGTACGGGACAGGTCTCGAAGCGCCTCAGGATTTCAGCGGTTATACCATCTACCAGATTACAGGTCCATTTGCTTTCCCGGAGAATGGAATGCCGAAAAATTAAAAAGCCCTGGAAAACTCCAGGGCCTCGAATGTGTTTGTACTTAACCTAACCGTTACCAAGTTGGTCATCAATAGGGTACAAATTTTAACACTTCATCGGATTTGGTCTTCTCGTGGAATTTGGATTTTAACAGTCTGCGATCGGGCCCGATAAATGGTTTGGTCGGTTTCATAGTTAGCTTTTCGAAGGAATTGGATATTTAACCATTTTACCGGACGTCTATCACTATGACGATGTAAACATACAAATCACATATACCGGAACAAGCGGGATAGCGCTCGATCTCCTATTTACAGCTTATACTAGGAAAACTAGTAAAACTACTATTTAAGCATAAAGCCCAAAGCCTAAAGCCTAACGCTTTTCATTGATTCATAGTCAGTTACTTAAAGTTACATTCGGTAAAAAAACATCTTATAAACTTTGAATTTACCAAATAAGCATTTACCCTTAGGGTAATTGACTTAAAGTTTTAGGTTTTAGACTTTGAACTTTATGCCTTCAGCCTTATGCTTTAAGCTTTGGGCTTTAAGCTTTCTTCCGGTCGCATTTGTGGGAAGAACAGTACGTCCTGAATGGATGACTGATTGGTGAGCAGCATGGTAAGTCTGTCAATTCCTATCCCGATGCCAGCAGTGGGCGGCATTCCGTATTCAAGGGCCCTTAAGAAGTCGTTGTCTATAAACATGGCTTCCTCATCACCTCTTTCCATGAGTGCTACCTGTTCCTCAAATCTCCCCCTCTGATCCAATGGATCATTCAATTCGGAATAGGCATTCGCGATCTCTTTTCCATTAATTATGAGTTCAAATCTTTCCACAAGTCCGTTTTTGGACCGGTGTTTTTTGGTAAGAGGACTCATTTCTATTGGGTAATCGATGATAAATGTTGGTTGTATATAGCGGTGTTCACCGGTTGTACCAAATAATGCATCGATAAGTTTCCCTTTTCCCATACTATTGTCTGCTGGAATATGAAGTTGCCTGCACAAATCTCGTAATCCTTCCTCATCCATTTCGGATACATCGGCTCCTGTAGCTTCACGGATCGCATCATAAATACTAATTCTTTTATAAGGTGCTTTGAAATCAATTTCTTTATCCCCGGCTGGTATTACCGTGGTTCCGTTTACCGTCAGTGCAGCTGCCTCCAGCATGGATTCTGTTGTTTCCATCATCCAGAAATAATCCTTATAAGCAACATAAAATTCCAGTATAGTAAATTCCGGGTTATGCGTTCTATCCATGCCTTCATTCCTGAAATTTCGGCTGAACTCATATACCCAGTCGAATCCGCCTACAATCAGACGTTTCAGGTATAATTCATTGGCAACACGCAGGTAAAGAGGGATATCCAATGCATTATGATGTGTTATAAAAGGCCGTGCAGCGGCGCCTCCGGGTATAGTTTGCAGGACAGGCGTATCAACCTCCAGCGCTCCGGCCTTATTCAGGAAATCGCGCAGGCTGTTGATCATTTTGGTTCTTTTTATAAAAACTTCTTTCACATGGGGATTTACGATAAGATCCGCATAGCGTTGCCGATAGCGAAACTCCGGATCCGTAACGGCATCAAAGGTTTCACCTTCTTTTTCCTTTACCACAGGTATGGGACGAAGGGCTTTCGATAACAGAATTAAGTCCTTTACATGAACAGAAATTTCGCCAGTTTTTGTAATGAAAACATAACCCTTCACTCCGATAATATCCCCCAGATCTACCAGGTGTTTCCATAGTTTATCATACAATGATTTGTCTTCACCAGGAGCTATATCATCCCGCTTGATATATAATTGGATACGGCCACTGCTGTCCTGTATTACTGTAAAAGAGGCTTTACCCATATCCCGAATGCTCATGATCCGGCCTGCCAGGCATACTGAATCAAACTCGGCCTTTTTTTCTTCTGTATAGTTAGATTTTATAAAAGCAGCATAGGTATTTACAGGATACGCGGCAGCAGGGTAAGCGTTAATACCCATTTCGCCCAATGATTTCAGCTTTTCGCGGCGGATGAGTTCCTGTTCTGATAAAGGAGAATGAGACATATGGGTCGCTTCTAAATTTCCGCAAATGTACGTTTTAAGCTTAAAGCTTAAAGCAAGTATGGGAGTATGGGAGTATGGGAGTGTGGATATGATATCTGTGAACAAAAATCGGCCAACCGCCAACGGCCAACTGTCATCGTAATAAGGGCTGGTTTTTACCGTGTTTTGACCTATTTTTGGCGGATAAATCCCGGGAAATGAAGTTTGAAAAGATTCACAATAAGGGACAGGCACAGCTTTTCCGCAACAGTTACATGGAAATGCTTACTAAAACCCATCCATTGGTGATCTGGGGGATCTATCTGCCGGTAATCATTTATTTTATATACCTCAGTCATTTCCAGCTTGATTTCAGTTACATCAGTATATTTTTCACTTTTGCAGCGGGGACATTTTTCTGGACCTTCTTTGAATACCTGATGCATCGCTTTGCTTTTCACGCGGTAGCGGAAAGTGAAGCAGCGCAAAAGTTCATTTATGTATTGCATGGTAACCACCATCATTTTCCAAGGGATAAAGAACGTCTTTTTATGCCGCCAGTTCCAAGCATTATCATTGCTTCAACCCTTTTTGGGATAATGTATCTGGCAATGAAAGAATTCGCTTTCACATTTTTTTCCGGATTCATATTGGGCTACCTCCTTTATGGAAGTATGCACTACGCAATTCATGCATGGAACCCACCATTCAAATGGATGAAACCCCTCTGGAGGAACCATCATCTTCATCATTACAAAGATGATCACAAAGGATTTGGAGTAAGTACTACATTTTGGGACCGCGTTTTTGGTACCATGTTCGACCTGAAAAAGGAAAAGGAAGACAAGGAAAAAGTGCGTGAACTGATGTATTAATATTTTTCCATCACACCGAGTCCGAATAGGGCAAAGTCATATTTAACAGGATCTTTTTTATCCATATCCCGTAGCGCCCATGTTAATTCCATTGCCGTTTCCCAATCAGTCTGCTTCCTGTTGATCAGACCAAAGCCTCTGGCAACGCGTGACACGTGCAGGTCCACCGGACAAATCAGGTCTGCAGCAGATATTTTTTTCCAGATTCCAAAATCTACGCCGCGATTATCCTTACGCACCATCCAGCGCAGATACATATTCAGTCGCTTGCAGGCAGAATTTTTTTCAGGAGTGGCGATATGTTTTTGCGTTCTGTATGGTGCATTTTCAAGTGAAAAAAACCTGTTATAAAAAACAGACAATGCTTTTTTAATGAATTCATTTTCGGAGGAAATATTTTCATCAGATTTTTTCTTTTTTATTTTTTCAGTATGTATTATTACAGCTGACGGTTTTTTTATTCTTTCTTCACTTAATGGCTCCGTGAGAAAAGCAGTTTCCAGAGTATCCGATATCCGGTAATGGGTTTGTAAAAAATGGATGAAATATAAAAGATCAGTAGCGTTGAAAGTACGGTGTTTGAATTTCAGAAAGCGTTTCAGATCAGTAGTATGATGGTTCATGATGAAATTAAACGGATCATCATCCATTGCAAGCATAAGTTCATTGGATTTCTGAATAATGGTTGTCCGGTTACCCCAGGCGAAGATGGATGAAAAAAGTCCTGCTATTTCTATATCCTGCTTTTTACTGAAACGGTGAGGAACTGAAACCGGATCCGTCGCAATAAAAGAAGGATCATTGTATTCAAGCACTTTCTTTTCAAGAAAATCCTGTAGTTTTTTTTTGTTCGGGAACGCTTTCATATAATTTAACCTATCGCCTGTTCCAAGTCTTCAATGAGGTCACCGGCGTCTTCGATGCCTACGCTGAGCCTAATAAGGCAATCACGAAGTCCGTTTTTTATTCTCTCTTCTTTAGGTATAGAAGCATGTGTCATGCTGGCCGGTTGACTGATCAGGGATTCTACGCCACCCAGACTTTCTGCAAGAGAAAATAAACGTGTGGCTGATAAGACTCTTTTGGTTTCTTCAGCAGAATCATTTTTCAATTCGAAACTCAGCATGCCGCCGAATCCGCGCATTTGTTTACTGGCAACTGCGAATCCGGGATGATCTTCAAACCCGCACCAGTATACTTTCTCAACTTTTTGATTTTTTCGCATCCAGCGGGCGATTTTCTCTCCGTTTTCACAATGTCTTCGCATGCGCAATTCAAGGGTTTTTATTCCTCTTAAAACCAGGTAGCAATCCTGAGGACCCGGAACGGCACCACAGGATTTCTGAATGAAATATAATTGTTCACGTAATGCAGGATCATTCATCATTAAACATCCATGTATCACATCGCTATGGCCGCCCAGATATTTAGTTGCAGAATGAATGACGATATCGGCACCAAGGTCCAGTGGATTCTGGAGATAAGGAGATGCGAAAGTATTGTCAACGCATAGGAGGAGTTTTTTTTCTTTGGCGATGGAAGCGACAGCATACAGATCCACGATATTCATCAACGGATTGGTGGGTGTTTCTGTCCAGATAAGTTTTGTTTTTTCATTGATGAAAGCGCGGATATTTTCGGAGTTCTGCATATTCACGTAGTGAAAATGGATACCCGTTTTTTCAAAAATTTTGGAGAAGAGACGAAAGGTTCCGCCATACATATCATTGGCAGCAATCACTTCGTCCCCGGGAAGCAGAAGACGGATCACCGCGTCCGAAGCCGCTACGCCGCTGCTGAAAGAAAGTGCGAATCGGGCGTTTTCAATGGAAGCCAGTGCAGTTTCCAATGCTTTTCT
>DASZHV010000018.1:0-80812 GCA_035937535.1 Puia sp.
GCAAACATTAAAGCTTGATCGCGGATGCTTCGCTTGCATGCTAGGGGGAACGGACAGGTGTACTCTGTTCATGATGTTGGAAGAGTGGCTTGGATTTGATAAAATGAATGACTCGCCGAGAACCGGTCAGATACAAATTACTCAGGTGGGTGTGCCCGGTATTGGTTGGCCTCATTAGTCAAGTCGATGCCCCTGCTTTTGATCAATAAGATTACCATGTTAATGTTCGTGATTTTCCGAACTCAGTCACTGAGTTGAACAAAAAAACAGCCCGGGTAATGAGCTGCTTTTGCTAAGAATAGAAGAGTACGATCTATTTTTTTTTAAGACAAAAAAAAGAAAAAAAGTCGGCGCTTTTGCTCAGGTTTTCAGGGATACGTCGACTTTGATTTTGGAAATTCTTCGGATCGGACTGGACGGTTTTTTCGGATTGGACTGGGCGGTTTCTTTCGGATTGGACTGGGCGGTTTCTTTCGGATTTCTGGATTAAATGTTTTTCAGGATTGGATTGGTTTTTTAAGGATTTGTTTCTTTAGAGCAATTATAGATTGTAATCATAGCTTTCAATATTTAGTAACCCCTGTTGAATGATATGTAACCGGGATTCTCAATCATTTATAACTGTATGACTTTCAATACAATAGCAGAAAATCGGATCTTATATAAAATAGAAAAGGCCCGGATAGAAATCCAGACCTTTTAAAAATCCAATATCCTATGAAAAACCAGATACTCTATTTCAATTCGTATGCCAATGGATTTTAGCCTTAAACTTATACTTCAAAATCATTATTTGTCCCATTCCGGGCAAAAATATGCCAGACATAGAACGACGTGAGACGAACATCACTTCCAAAAAAAAGCAAAGCTGGAAATACATTTACAGAATGAAACTTTTTCGCCAAATCTGGGGCTTCCCCCTTTTCCATATCGATGCGAAAAGAAACATATTTCCTGTTAAAGTACGCAGTCACTTAATTATTAGTTAGTACAACCCTTCGTGATCAGTAAGGAAATCCCTCCCGGATTTACAATCCTCTACGTTAGCAGTGGACCATACAAAATTATAAAGGCCGTGATTAAGAAGGTTTACATTTTGAAATCCGTCTTTTACCAGCTTGCGGCAAATAATGGCCGCCTTGTCGGATCCTGAACCATAGATCAAAAAAACTTTTGATTTATCCTTCACCCGGATTATCATTTCGACCGAATCAGGTGATGTAATATTTATAGCTCCTTTGATATGTCCCAGATTCATGTAAGCCATACGCGCCTTATTGTTGAATTCTTCTATTGGCCTGGTATCCAAAATTATAATATTGGGTTCCTTCAATAAATCCATAAAACCTTTTGGGTCCACTATATTATAGACTGCGGGATCTACTATCAATTCACTTAACTGGGTTTTATCCAATCTGTGATCAGAGATAAAAGCTTCAAAACCTTCAAACAAATTATAAATTCTGGTGAAACCTTTTGCTCTTAGTACGTATACCACATCCATACTGTTAATGCCACGCTGGTCATATAAAAGTACCGGACGATTATTGGAAATTCTATATGAATCAAATTTACTTTCAAAATCAGCCTGGGGAATATTAATTGCATTTTTCAAGCGGCCAATATTATTCTGCACCAAACTGTCAATGCCTTTAAATTCCTGAGCGGTTCTGATGTCAATGATTACAATCGAAGCTGTGTCATTTATTAAATGAAAAGCTTCAGTAGACGCAATATTTTTATAATCCAGATTCGTTATCATGTACTTATTCTTCTCCGGAAAACGGGCGGCATCCATTTCATTTAACTGTGTCATCCCCCCATTGATATTGTAAACTTTTTTGAACCCATTATCAGCAAGTAGTTTACTAACCCTCCTGGACCGTTGGCTATGGGAACAGTACACAAAAACAGGCCGGTTAATATAATTTTTTAATTCTTCAAGATGAGCAGGTATAGAGTCAATACTTATATTTACAGATCCTTTGATTCTCCCGATATTCGAAACAGTTCCGCGGGACGTATCAGCATATTCACCAGGGCTTCTTACATCAAGAAGTAAATAATTTTGCATCGTATCCATTAAACTGAATGCTTCATTCAGATAAACCGCCTTATAAACTGTATTATCGTATTTAAAGGGATGCTGCGCCTCTGCAGTCAAGACAAACAATGGAAATGCAAATAATAATAATTTGAATTGGAACATGCAGTTTTATTAAAGTAAAAATAAGCTAACAACTAAATGCATTGGTTAGTTTTCCGTAAGCGGAAACAAGGAAGAGTTTAATAGGTTATAGAAAGGTTAAACGGTTATCCCCGAAGGGTCATCATTAACCCTTCTTTTCAGAAGTTATACAAAAAAACGAGCCATTTAACAAAAGACATTCTTTCCTTGGTATGGGCTTTGTTTACATATACTCGATTACTATTTAAGCAACATCGATTGATATGAAAAAAACTTCCGATTTATTGAAGCCATTAAGTGTATTGCCGACACACTCCGAAATAAATTCTGATGAAATTTTTAACGAATTAGAAATCCCTCAACGCACGCAACGGCCGCCTACAGAGGATCTGATAGCCCGGCTAAACCAGCTCGCTTCAAGACCGCCCTTTAGTTTTACCCAAAAGGTTAAGAAAAATTATCCGCTTTAAATGAGGCTATAAAGTGAGCCGCTACAGTGACATTCTCCACCATAACATTTCATTTTTTTGGCTCCCAGAGTCCAGAACCATGCCGTTTGCTCTCCATCCAGTCAAGTTTTACAACCCCCGGCAGTTTGTCCAGCATCGTTGCCGTACGTCCGATCCGGTCTCTTTCGATCTGGCAATGTATCATCAGACTCCCCTGATTCATCTTCGTCTTATGAAAATGAAATTCATCCAAGTCTATGTTACGCTCCATCAATAGGGCAAATATGGACGCCAGGGTGCAGGTATTGGTCTCCAGTTGGAAAACCAATACAAAATCTTTTTTTGAAAAATCACGGATGATGTACTGTAAGTTCATATTGATTGGATTTAAAGTAAAAAACAATTCTGCCTGTAAAGACTCAAAGAATTATTTATTGTCAGTAGAGATTTCCTGAATTCCAGTATGAATCTCAGGTATAGAGAAGGACCAGTAGTATCCTAAAGATAATCTTTTTTGAGGCGGCGAAATGGAATTAAAGGAATTTAACACACTCTTTCCCGTGAGGAAGAAAAACCTATTCCTGGAGGCTGGTGTTAATTTAGGTAGTATCCCAATACAATCAGCCTGGTAGCAATTGCGAATTCAGGATTTAGCAGCAGTTTAATAGAAAAACCATTTTTCAAAAACGATCAATCCAGCCGTTAAAATACATAGCAGCAATATTTTAAAAGTACCTAATGGATTATAATCCTTATTCTTTTGTAAGGGGACATGATTGATTGGAATTGATAATTTGGACAAGTCATCCACCAGGGTTTTGTATTTGCCAAAAAGTATTTTGATCAGCATATGCATGATTAAAAGGTCAACTAAAACAAATACTACTGTTTTTAAACCCATTTATTTTCGCTTTCGTTTTAAATCTATGACTTTTTATTTTTGCGAACGATGCCGTCTGGTTTTGTAGCACAGACTTAGGGAGCGGAAAAAAACCCGTGGCAAGACATTTGCATGCAATAGGTTTTCAGATACAGCCCTGGCATATCTTATATTGTCAGGGCAAAGTTTTAAAGTTTGCCCTTCATATTTATGAAGGGCTTTTATTTTGTTATACAACTAACCAGTTAATTGCATATGAAATTCCTATTGGCTTAAGAATACTGTCTTTTACAAAATCGGTGTGTGACTGCCTGCTGATTTTTTCGATAAATCCTCCTAATACAAAGTATCCAAAATTTGAAAAGCTATAGCTTGTTCCCGGTCTTGTCGCCTATAGAAATCTACAGCATTTTTTTAATTGTGGAATAATTTTCATGTTTAATTTATTTTAGGTATTGTTAGTAATAATTTATTTAATTGGAACATGTTTTGATTATTATATTGTGGTTACATAGTTCTCAGATATTGGATATTGGATCAAACGGGTTGGATTTCTATCCGACCCTTCTTTGCAATTTCCACCTCATGATCTTTGGGTTGCATGCCAGATAAAATCAGAGTGACATAGCATTTATCCAAGACAGAAGAATGGGATTAAATCGTGACTATTTTTCTACATATCCACCACATTTGTTTTTATCTGGTTTGATCGGAAGCAGCATGGATTTTGCTATTAAGAATTAATATATCCTCAAATAATGCCCGGCTTTAACAACTTCGACCTATCGGAACTATACGATCTTCTCACCGTGTATACAAAAATTTATACAAGAATGTTATCATTGAATATACCTCCTTCGAAACAGTTTTTATATACTAAAGGAATTGTAGATGAACTTCAGGCAGAGATTCAATCACGAGTAAAGAACATAGTAACTGAATCGGAAGGCTTTACCGACGGTTTGATTCCGGCAATTGCCTAAACTCCTTATTTAGTGAAAAAAGTTGCGGTGAAGATTCTAAAAGTTTCCCGGCCCTCCATTCATGGAGGGCTTTTTTGATGACTTGAGCTTCCCGCAGCGGTTTTTATTGAATATATATAATTATTAGTAAATTCAATGCTGCAACGATTGCAACTTAACACAAATAACAAATACATGAAAACCATTAAAATTGCCTATTGGATATTTACCATTTTACTCGTTGTACTCATGCTCTTCTCTGCCGTCGCCAGTTTAAGACAAAATCCTGATGGTGTTGCGATGATGAAACACATAGAATATCCCTACAGTGTGCTTACCCTGCTAAGTATCGCCAAAATTCTCGGTGTCATCGCGATACTTGTTCCCGGTTTTCCGAGGTTAAAGGAGTGGGCCTATGCCGGATTTACCTTTGACCTGGTTGGAGCCATTTATGCCAGTTTAGCTGTCGGCGATCCGGTCAGCCAATCGTTACCAATAGTCCTCGGTCTGGTTTTTGTTTTCGGCTCCTATATTTTTTATCACAAAAAAATGAAGGGGATAAAGATGTCATAAATATCTTTTACTGCAACCCAATCGCCTGTTTGATTTGCGGGATAACTTCCTCAATCCAGGCCACCATATTTTTCGTTTTCAGTATCCACTGATTATCCTCAAGTCGGAACAAAATATAATGCCTTCCTCCGTTTGGGTCGACAGTATCGACCGTAAATAAAGGCCCCTCCGGAGTCAGGCTTTTGCGAAAATTAAATTCCCGGAGCCGGCCTCCTGCTTTTATCAATTGGGTGAACTGGATATTTTTTGGATATTGCATGAATCTGATAAGTTCGAAGCAATTTTTATGCCTGCTTACGCAATGTAAACCCCGCCCCTATCATCCAAATAAATGATGGAAATCTTATTATCGGGAGCAGCCCTGTTGCTTGCAGAATTATAAAACTAAATGTTGATAATTCCGCCATCCCGGCCAGAATCAGGCCTAACCACGCTACCCATTTAGTTGATTATTTACTTCAATTGTTTAAGCAATTCATCCACTTCTTTCAATCCCCAATGCGGATTGATGCCATTATCCGGGTTTGAGGCCAGTTGATGCTTCGCGAGCTCCAGCAATTCCTTCGATTTCTTTTTATCCCCTCCCCAAAGTTTAGGCGTCGAATATTTCTCCCATCCATCCAGGTAATTTGCTCTCGGATTATCCGCATTTTCTTTTAATGCGAGTTTTGTATATTGACTGGCCACCGGACCATACTGCCTGCCATAACTCATGGGATTTATAAATACACGGGCCCTGTTGACCATACTCAAAACACAAAAGACTTCTGACAATTCCTTTTTCTGAACTGCTGTATCGATAAGAGACTCGGACTTTTTGATATCCATTTCTGCCTTATCAGCAAATGGCTCAATCCGGTCACCATCCTCCTGGTAAATCCATCCGATTTTTACATTACAAAATGCCGCATAGTAATAAGGAAGCCACCCCGTTTTTTCCAGCTGTGCAATGGATTCAAATTCAACGGCCAGCTGCTGATAATCTTTTACTGAAGCGGCCTGATCGAGTTTAGTAACAGCCGCCTGCATCTGCTGTTTATAATTATTCTGAGCCTGAATCGAATATGCCTGTAGAAAATTAGCTATGATAAAGAAAATTACTTTTTTCATTGTTTTATTTTTTATTGAATAATATGAACTATAAATTTTCATTGATAAAATCATTTCGCCGGTCGATACCGAAACTCATAAACAAGCCGATATAAAAGGTCCTGGTGGCCGGAGGAGTCACTGCCATTTTGTTCGTACCGTTATAACTGAAATAATATCCGAATACCTCTTTGCTTCCGAATACATTGTTGCAACCAAGGCCGATCCCGGAAAATTCTTTATTCTTCCATTTCGGAAATATTGAAAAGAGGTATGCAAAACTGAGGTTCATCACATGATAAACCGGAGTTGTTCCCTCGTCATAAAAAAATGGACTGCCCGATACTGAGTTCTGAATATCATAATAGGGTCTTCCTGTAGCAAGCGTATAAGCCATGTTCGCACTTAGATTAATATCCTGAAAATATTTTTTGACGACGAGAGATAAGGTGTGGGGCGTTGAGTATGATGGAGCGATGGCATATGGAAAATCCAGATATTTTCGCTTTGTATCCAGGTAGGTATAAGTGATCCAGTAATCGACGTTTTTAAATGTCCGTTTATCGCGCCAAAACAATTCAATACCCCTGGCATATCCATCTCCCCAATTGGCATAAGAAGGATATGTAGTGACCAGATCGTGATAGACTTTATAATATGCTTCAATCCGGAACAGCCGGTTGCCAGCTTTTTTTTGGTAATTGATGATATAATGATCAGCACTGGAAAAATCCAGATCCCTGTTCTGAGCCAGGTAACCCATCTCCGGCAGCTGATAAAATATCCCATAGGCCATATTGATCTGTCCTCCATCCGCAAACCTGTATGCCAGGCTTAACCGAGGTGCGAGGTTCGTCCTTTTTAGCAGTGCGGAGTATTCCGCCCGGACGCCAATTTTGGCCGCCATTTTTTTAGCGATATAGATATCCGTTTCTGCAAATGCAGCGATTAAATTATTATAAAGCATATTTGTCGCATCGTCTGAAGGATAATGCGATGAAAGCAGATAATGATTGTAAAAATATTCAGCACCGAACCGGATCGCCTGGTTATGCACGAGTTGTTTTCTTAAAACGAATCTTGCTTCGGCGAACTTTGAATTTGTCGAGCTGTCCAGATTATATTGACTGTAAGGATAATCCGGCAGAAACAGTTGTTGATTTTTAACATTAAAAAGCTTACGGGTTATCCCGTTTTGATAATTATCAAATGCCGTGCTTGCTTCTATTTTCCAGTTATTTCCGAGGGATTCCCTGTAAGAAAGATTGGAGTAAAAATTTGTATTGACCTGTTCGAAGGAAGAAAACAGGCTGCTACTGTCTATATCCGGACTCCGAATTCCGATATTACTATAGCCATAATTACAATAAAATTTAAGCATCCCGGTTGCACTCGTCTTTATCCGGAAATTTGCGTCTGTTGAAATGTATTCAGGTCCTTTAAAGTAATCCGGGATTTGCGGAACTATCCGGTTATAAAACTGCATATTACCATATCCCGCATTGATACCGTAACTCCTCTTTCCGTCCATGGAAAGTTCCTGGAAACCTGCTCCCAGATTTTGCGGAAAAATATGCAAAGCAGCAGATGACTTATCCGGCATATCTACTGTTTCAAGTATCAGGGCACTGCTCATGGCTTCACCGTAGAGTGCAGAGTAACCGCCGGTGCTGAATAGTATTCCTTTAAACAGAAATGGATTCAGTCTGGCTGGTTGTGGAAGACCAGGAATACTGGCATAATTGGGACTCGGCAAAAGAGACCCATCCACAAATTGTTTGGCTTCGTCATTACTGCCACCGCGGACAAATAATCCGTCCTGTTCACCGATCTGCTGCGCACCTGGAAGCGTGCGGAGCGCATTGGCAATATCACCACCATTTCCTGCAACCGTTACCGCATCAATGGGTGTCAGGGAGGCTCCTTTCGCTTTATCACTTGCTTCAAAACTTCCGACACTGATAACTACGACATCCCCGAGTGTTTTTGTTTCAGTGGCAAGTTCAATGTCGAGAAAAATAATTGTGTCATTTAATGAAATTTCAATTTCACGGGTAGTATAACCTACAGATGACAGTTCCAGATTTCTTTTTCCCTTCCCCTGAACAATTAACAGGAAACTGCCCGCCGAATCAGCATATGTACCCTGATTTGATTCCTTAACACGTATCGAAGCGCCTGACTGAGGATCTTTATTACTGTTGGTTACAATACCCCTGATGGTTGTCTGGGCATTTACAGCAACATAACTGAAAATGAAAAACAGGGTATTGAAAATTTTATTTCGGCCGGAAAATCTCATACTGTTTGATTTACAGGACGAAAATATATTCTCAAATAGGGCTTTTAATCGGAGAATCGATCAACCGAATGTATGAGTAGACTACATAGGTGATTGTGCCAATTTACAGAGAGAGCATTTTTTCCAGATCCGCTTTATAGGTTTCGCTTAATGGAAGTTCGATGGCGCCGATACAAACAAGATCCCGCTTGATTGCAGTTATTTTCTTGGTGGAAAGGATATATGATTTATGCGTTCTTACAAACTGGTGTCCTGCGAGTTTCTCTTCAAGGGATTTCAGACTCATCTTAGTCATGACAGCCTTTTGGGTATTGCCAAGGTATATTTTGACATAGTCCTTCATTCCTTCAATATACAGAATATCCGGGATCATTATTTTCACCTGATTATATTCTACATACACAAAAAAATAATCCGGGAGAGGCTCTTTTTGAGATGGTTTGCTCTGAAGGTTAAAGAGATCATGAGCTTTGTTGCAGGCCTTCAGGAAACGCTCGAATGAAACCGGTTTTAGCAGGTAATCCACCGCCTCGAGGTTAAACCCGTCCAAAGCATATTCCTTATAAGCCGTAACAAATATGACCATTGGCGGTTTGTAGAGTGATTCAAGAAACTGCAAGCCGTTCAGGCCGGGCATTTGAATATCTAGAAAAATAAGGTCTATATGAGCATCCTGCAGAACTTCTGTGGCTTCCATAGCGTTTTTACAACGCCTTACCAGATGAAGAAAAGGAATCTGTTGAATATTATCAACTAACAGGTCAAGAACCAGTTTTTCGTCATCCACGGCGATACAATTCAACATAGCATTTCAAGATTTAAATTTACTTTATAAACGCTTCCATCATCCTGGATTGAAAGATCGTATTTTCGGGGGTATAAAAGGTTTAATCTATTCTTTACATTTAATAGTCCGATGCCCGATCCATTATCTTTCGAAGAATTGGAACTGTTATAATTATTACTAATTGAAAATTGGAGCTTTCCATGTTGCATAGCAAGTTTGATTCTAATATAAGGATTGGGCACCATCCCAATACCATGTTTAAACGCATTTTCTACAAAAGGCACCAGCAGCATGGGTTCAATATAACAATCGGGTTCCTCTTTTTTTATTTCCATAGACAAATCAAGACCTTCACCGAAACGTAATTGCTGAAGTTCAACATAGCTTTTAAGATATATTATTTCCTGACTAAGCAGGAATTTGTCTTTGTCGGATTCATATAGCATATACCGGAGCAGATCTGAAAGCTGAATAAGGGAGGGTTCTAAAAGCTCAGATTTCTGTCTTGCCAGTGATACCATATTGGTCATCATATTGAAAAGAAAATGCGGGCTGATCTGGGAGCGAAGAAACTTCAGTTCTGATTCAAGTTGTTCGGCCTTCCTTTCTCTTTCCAGTTTTTCATCCCGGACACGATCTGTAATAAACCGTAAGATAAAGCTGGCCAGAAGAAAAGGAAGCGGCGGGAAAAAAAGGATACGGTTATTAAAAGCATTCAGTATAAATCCTGGAAATACCCAGGTGATAATAAAAAGTTTTACAAAATAAGACAGCGCAAGAATGGTTCCAATGATTGCGAAATACAGCCACCAGGTCTTTCTGTTAAATAAACGCGGGTAAAGAAACCATGCATTCAGATAAAATAATCCGATATGGTATATATTGGTGAATAGGAAATAATAATCCGGCAACCCGGTTTTAATAGGGAAATTGTGGAAAATAAACAGTGGAATTACCAGTACGGATGCCCATATCAAAAGATGGATACCGGGGGCAATATATTTTGAAGCTATTTTGACCATATCCTTTAATTATATGCAAAAATAACTTTCCTGCCGCGAGCTTTTAACGGATGGATATCAAAGGCATATTTGTGTCTGCAAACACCCGAAATGAGTAGATTATTCCGGATGCAAATCAGGAAGTCTGACAATTTGAGTAATAAAAAGGGATATTGTTATACTACCATCTCACTAACAAAACGTTTAATAACGCATTCAACAAATCTTTCTCTCTGATGAGGTGCAGATATTTTAGAGCAACAGTGTGTAATTGCCTGCATGATTGCCTGTCTGGTTTTTAACGGGTAATATTTTTTTAGTTTATCCGCCAGATATTCTACCTCCCAATGCTCTGAACAGGCAAACTTTGATTGGTCTCTATCATCCCTGATTTTTCTATTATTATAGGAATTCCATTCTTCAAGTAATACCGGGTGTGGCATGGGATCGATTTGATCGAATATACCACAAATAAAGACAGTTGCCTCCGGGGTATATGGAGTTAGTTTGATGTTTGCCCATCAACATTCGTGTAGCAGATTGTTTATGAGAATTTTACAACAGGATTAATATAGCTTTATTTACAGCCCTTCCGGTAAATCTGCCCGTAAAAATTGGCCCAGTTTTAGAATGATATGTTTGAGCCTTAAAAAATATCAGTCATGAAACTGACAGAATTACAACCCGAAATAGTCTCCTTGCAAATGCAGTTGGATTCCTTGAAAAGTAAGTTTGACGAAGCTCTTAACCATAATATAAAGCTTTTGGAGGCCAAAAAATTATTCCATGAAATTAAAATTTTGCAGGAAAGAGTAGATGATTTAATTAAAAAATAATCCGGTACTTAACAGTATCTATCTACTTGAAATTTAAAAAATTAACTCCATATATAAGCAACGATTGGATGTTTTCATGCGTCTTATTGGATAAGATTATGAAAAGAATACTGTTACTGGTGGTTGTTTGCATTTTCTATATTTCCTGCAAAAAAAATATGCAGGGAGCTGGTCCGTTTCAAAATAATGGAGTAATTACAGGTATTGATGCGAGACTATGTCCATGTGCTGTGTCATGTCCCTGTGTTTGCGGTACCCTGATTTTTCATTTTACTGATACAGTTTATACCACAAATATACCTATTGATAATCCCGGGATATTCAATCTAACCTCCAATTCGAAATTTCCCGTGTATGTAAGAGTAAACTGGCAGAACACAACCCGCTGTGGAGTTACAGCCATTAAAATTACAAGTTTCGAAACATTTTGATAAAGGGTTTAGTTTTAAAAATCATAATTCCGCTTCCGCTTACCTTAATTTGTTTACAAGTATTCAAATCGGTGAAGTAATTCACAACCGCAGGAATTGTTTTGCTACAGAGTATTTGACGACCAGCAAAATAACCAGGCAATTGCCGGTCTCAAACCCAGGTCGTTATCAGTAGCCTGATCTTCCTGCTTTGTCTTGATTCTATTTCGGTCTGTAGCCTGACAATAAATTCTTCACATCTTTTAAATTCATCTGTTTGACTTCCCGCCCTCATCATACTAGTATATTTCCCGGTATAACTAGCTGGTAAATCGAAGAGAAAGAACAATACAAGGTCTTCGAAATCCGGCTGCATTTTGTGGAGGATTTGAAGTTTACCCTTCAAACCGAAAAACATTTGAGCTACTGGTGACTAAGTTTTCCACCCGCTGATAGTTTTTCAAACAACGAACGAATTTCTTTTTCAGATTTGCAAATTAAGCTCATATGGACGGTATTTCCTTCATTAAATAGATACGGACTATATCTGTCGCCATGATTTCAAAATCATCTGTCTTTAAATTTGAATGGAGGATTGTATTATGGTACTTTGGCGGTCCTTCAGGATATCTACAGAATGTCTACCAAATTATCATGTAGGTTACATTCATAAAAAATATAAATCTGCAATCATGAAAAGAATGTTATTTTCTGCAATTATTTTTACCTCGTCAATTACCGGTATCGCAGTTGCGCAGGATCTGAAAGAGAAAGATGTTCCTCCTGCTGTAAAATCTGCTTTTGCTAAAAAATATCCCTATGCAAATAAAATCAGCTGGGAAAAAGAAAAAGGCAATTTTGAAGCTAACTGGGGCGGGAAATCCGGAGAAGACAGTTCAGCCTTGTTCACTCCTTCTGCAAATTTTGTAGAAATTGTTGTTTCTATTCCCATAAATCAACTGCCTGCCAGCGTTGCACCTTATGTTAATAAAAATTATAATGGTGCTAAAATAAAAGAGGCGGGGAAAATTACTGACGCTTCCGGTAAACATATGTTTGAAGTAGAAATAAAAGGAAAGGATCTTATTTTTGACGAAAAAGGGGTTTTCATTAAAGAAGATTAATTGATTTTTTTTTGAAAAATAAAAACAGGTATTTAAAGATATTTACTATTGAGTTTATTGCGGCTTCGTGCATATTTCTCTTGTCGGTCCTTTTGTTTTCTATAATTGCCAATGAAGTGGTAGTTGAAAACGAAAACAATTTTGACTATAAAGTTTTTAGGGTAATAGCTTCTTATACGTCGCCTTTCAAAACAAAAGTGGCCCTGTTTATCACTTTTTTTGGCACCGGGTATTTTCTAATTCCGGCATATATTCTTACAATATTATATTATGCAAGGCAAAAAATGAACGGCCAGGCTATAGTTGTTGGTATTGTCGCGGTGATTAGTTTGTTATCCGGATGGGCCTTTAAAGATATATTTCATCGGCCAAGACCGTTATTACCACTGATATCAGGAGCTGGCGGCTATAGTTTTCCGAGCGGCCATTCACTGGGAGGATTTACTTTTAGCGGAGTTATCATTTATCTCCTTTGGCGAACAACTATACCAAAATATCTCAAATGGACCCTATCCATTTTACTGGTCCTATTTGCATTTCTGATTGGGTTAAGCAGAATATATTTGCGTGTTCATTTTGCCAGCGATGTTATGGGTAGCCTTCTGTTAACGCTAGTTTGGCTGTCGATCTCATTTATTTTTCTGAAAGCTTTTGAAAATAGATCGAAAAGGAGAAATGCGGAGTTGCCTAATGAAACGAAGATGTTTCTTTTCTGAGCGATTCATAATAATTCTGCCAATCCTTCCTGTATAATAAGCTGCCAGTTGCTGGGGGGCAGAAATGGTAATGCGATCGAATCAATAAAACAGCCGAAAATCAGGATAAAGGCTACCATTAAATAGCGAAAGAATCGCAAACGACTGATCGTCCAATGTTCCAGGCATACCGCTCCGAAACCGAATAAGATAGGATAAGCACCCATGCCGTAATAACTCTTGCCATGCTCAACTACCAGGAACAAAATAACAAAAACGATGGCAAATCCAACGAACCTGTAAGGTTTGCCTGCACGCATAACAGTTACATAATAAAATCCTGATATCCAAACAAAAATACAAGGAAGGTTGAAAAACAGTTGATCGATTAAAAAACCTGTCTGTCTTACATTTTGCAACTGCTGGCGCTGCAGTTCTTTCATATGGTAGATCACAGGAAATCCATGCGTCCATTGCCATATCAGATTTGGCAAAAAAATTATAAAGCCAATAGAAAGCGCATAATAAAAATGTTTGTTCAAAAATATTTTCCTTTCTCTGGTTAATAACAATCCCAACAGCAAGCTGATAGCAAAAAAAGCCAATGAATATTTACTCATCATGCCTAAACCCACACCGGCGCCAGCCAAATATATACCTTTCTGTTTCCCGGTTTGGACATAACGGACGAGTCCGTAAGCCATTAATGTCCAAAAAAAGACTTCCAGGAAATTGGGTTGAAACATAAAATGTACATGCATGAAATAACCGAATATAAAAGGCAGAAAACCGATAAACAAAGCAAACCGACCACCACCCAGCGATAGGATCAGTCTTGCAACGAGCAGATAAGTCTGTGATCCAAATAAGGAAGGCCAAAACTTAATCCAGAAAATACTTCCTCCCATTATTTCAGACAAGTAAGCGAATAAGGACATCATGGGTGGTACCTCCAAATATCCCCATGACATGTGACAACCTTCCGACATATATAGGAATTCGTCCCGGTGTGGTTCGTATATGGAACTTTGAATCAGAAATGGAAGGATGAATTTCAACAGTGCGAGCAGATAAACCAGGGTCATCAGATTTAACGGGGGAAATCCCGATTGCGTTGTAATCAATGCATTGGATCGCATTTGTTTCATCCTGATAGATTTACGGGTCCTGATGAATTTGAACAGGTTTGCCCGCAGCGTTGCCAAAGCCTATAATAAATGCAACCCCGCTAAATCCAAAAGATTGAATTACGCTTGTAATTTCATTTCCCCTGTTACTAAAAGAGTCTGCTATTCCACGAGGAATATGCAGGAAAATA
Organism: Puia sp.; assembly: GCA_035937535.1. Classification (GTDB taxonomy): domain Bacteria; phylum Bacteroidota; class Bacteroidia; order Chitinophagales; family Chitinophagaceae; genus Puia. Next base: position 14,615 of record DASZHV010000018.1, read on the forward strand.
AACCAAAGAAAGATCATTGTTCCCAACAGACTCGTAACCAGTTTCAACTTGAACTTTGCGATGATTACAACACCCGACCCAATCAGTGCTGAGCCGGTAAAATACGTCCAAAAATTATGATCGGGAATCCAGTCAGGAACTAAGCTTGCCACAAATTCTCTGTATAAAAAATTATCAATGCCAAATGCAATCATGGTGATCGAAAAGAAAACCCTCCCAAAAGGGATGAGTTTTTTCAGCAGATTCACCCATCCTGATGCAGGCTGAATAGTCTCATTGGAATAAGATCCTGCAATGACAAAGGCCCCACCGGAAAACGCCAGTTCTTTCAGAGCTCTTGTCCAGGAACCTAAAGAATTCCCATTCGGATTAACAAACAGAAGGTGAGGTACATGACAAAACAAAAAAAATATCAGGAATATCCACCCCAAAGCGAGTGAAACTTCTTTTGCTTTTTTTTCCAAAATAATGGAAAGGCCTGCCAAAATGAGCAGCAGGCTCCATATATATTCTAAAGGTGTATGGAAGGGCAGCCATGAAGATGCGTCTGGCAAAAACACCGGGTCAAAATCAGAGTAAAACATTCCCTGAACTCCCAGGGCAACAAGGCAAATTCCATAGGCTTTGCGCCCTGTTTTGACCAATATTTCCATTCTTTAAAGTTATTAAAATTATTGTTCCCCGTTCGAAAAGGAAGTGGTTCACCAAAGCAAATAGTTTCCGGATAATAAAGAATTCATTGTGAGTAAAATTATTTGCCCGTATTAAATCGATATTTGCCTATGCTTAATGAATTAAATAAATCAGGTCCGGGTCAAACAATGGTGCGTATTCTACTCGGCTTTTTCCTGATTTTGGCTGGAACCGGCCATCTGACATTTTCAAGGACTGCATTTGCGGCCCAGGTTCCACCATGGTTGCCACTGAATCCTGATTTAATAGTGGTTTTATCGGGAATCGTAGAAATATTGCTGGGAGCATCTTTGGTATTACTGGTAAAAAAACGTATTCAATTAGGCTGGGTCGTTGCGGCTTTTTTTGTTTTAGTTTTTCCCGGAAATATTGCCCAACTGGTTGAGCATAGAAATGCTTTTGGTTTAGATTCAGACTTAAAACGCAGGATACGTTTACCATTTCAATTCGTTTTAATCTTCCTGGCATTGTGGTCCACTGGTGCATGGCAAAAATGGCGTAATGAGTGATAAAAAGTATTTATATAAAATCCATGAAATGATTAAAAAATGTATATACCTCCTGATCACCCTTCCATACTTATGCATACAAAAGACCGAAGCCCAGGACAATGTAAAGATGGATTCAACCGTAACCGACACTTTAAATTATGAAGGAAGAATCATTAAACAGGTGGTGCGGAAAGTTCATCAGGAGCCGGAACCGAAATATTTTATCCCTGTCGAAGTAAAGCAACCCGCATCATTCAAATCTGCCAGCTTCCTGCAGATGGTTTATCTAGACGCTGTCCAGTTTGATAAAATGACGAGTTTTTCCAGCGCGAATTTCAACGAAGGGACCGAAGCAGTAAACGCTATTTTTTACGATTATTGCGATTTCACATCGGCCATATTCACGAAAGGTGCCGATTTTACCGGTTCAAAATTCAAACAACCGACGGATTTTTCCGGAAGTAATTTCCTTAGCACAGTGGATTTTTCTGATGCCGAATTTGGCCCTAAAACTTCCTTCAACAATCTCCAGTTTTCGCCTGCCACCCAGTTGATATTTGAAGGTACTTACCTACCCGATACCATCGATTTTTCCTTTAACTCACAAAAAATAAATTACGAAATTGATTTAACCGCAGCAAAATTCGCTGACAGTGGTGAAATCATTAAAAAGCCTCATTTTATTATCTTTTATAAGACTGATATATCCAAATTTCATTTGGATTATATACATTTTCGGCTATTGGTTCCCGATAGTGTAAAGTCGCCTGAAGATAAAACCATGATACGGGTTTCTGACGACGAGAAAGAATCCATGTATGAGAGTCTGCTAAACAACTTCAATTTACATGGACAAAAAGAAAGTTACAAGAAACTCGATATCGAGTATCGCCGATTTAAGTTTTACAAGAAATGGTGGTCAATTCCGTTTTACTGGATTGACTTGGTGTGGTGGAATTTTGGCTATAATAAAGAACTCGTTTTCCTTTGGACTTTATTTCTGGCTCTCCTGTTTACTACGATTAATTATCCCCGTCTCAAGCATCTTAATGACAATGTATATACTGTGGACAAAATACCGGAGGATTTTTCTCAAATCAGCGGACCCAGGAAATATTGGTATTCTTTCGTATATACGGCCGTTATTTTTTTTAAAGTCACAATGAATACGGAAAAGCTTAAGTTCAATCATATCGGAGGAACTATTTACATTCTCCTGATCTATACTACAGGGCTCTTATGCCTTGCGTATATGGCGAATTTCATTATACAGAAATAGTATTGAAGGGTTAGTGTGAATGTTTTTGCTGTCTACAAACAACATATCGGTTTATACCGAGATTTTATACTAAAGCTAACATGTCAGAGATTGCAGCTGAAATATATTCCTAATGAAACACTACATGGTTGGACGCGTGATCTTTTTGCCTGCAAGAAATTGTTTCCAGGGTTTCCAGTAGTGATCATGCCAGCCTTTTTCAATACTCTCCGATTTCCCATCTGGTATGCCGCTGTGAAAAGCATATAATATGGTATCTTTCCCGCTTGGTTCCAGCACGATTGTAAATATTGAATCAGGATCTTCCGGAGCCCAGTCCCCTCCACGCCATGTTTGCACGATGACTTTATCTTTTACTGTATGGATATTAGTGCCGGTAATGTAACCGCCATGAGCGCTGAAAGGAGCACCAGCCTTTGATGAAATGGTTACGGGCGATCCGGCGATCAGGGCATGTTTTTTCTTGTCCATATACAACGCGTAAAGCGCCTTTGGTTTAGTTTTTTTGAAGGTTATTTTTTGTACAATATGCTTTGCCATAAAAGTGGTTTTATTGCAAAGATAGTTTTGTTCTGTAAGTCTTTTTCAAGGTAACCGCAAATAGCCATCAAGTTGATCTCAATTATGGGGTAAAATCCTACCTTCAATCCCCAAAATTAAGACAATGTCAATCCGGATTTTTGTCACAGGAGGCACATTTGACAAAGAATACAATGAAATTACCGGACAGCTTTTCTTCAAGGAAACGCATCTGCCGGAGATGATTGCGCGGAGCCGTGTCAGCCCCCAGGTAATTGTCACCACCCTGATGATGATCGACAGCCTGGATATGAAACCTATCGACCGGGAACTCATCGCCAACCAGTGCATCAATACACCTGAAGATAAAATTATAATCACCCATGGAACCGATACTATGGCTGTAACCGCGGCCACTCTGGCTGAGAAAGTCTACGGAAAAACAATTGTAATCACCGGGGCCATGATTCCTTATAAGTTCGGAAGTTCAGACGGGTTTTTTAATCTGGGTTGTGCGCTTGCCTTTGTACAGTGCCTTCCTCCAGGAGTGTATGTTTCCATGAATGGCCGGTATTTTAACTGGGACAATGTACGTAAGAACCGGCAGACAGGGCAGTTTGAGGAGTTGAAAGAGTAAAAAGTAAAGGTCAGGTTATCATGAAGTCAAGACTTCGGAATGTCATCGATACCGTTTTTTAACATCGCCTGGGCTGCCTTTACAACATTTAATGCTTCGCGTAATAATTTGATTTTCCCATTTTCGGCTACCAATCGCCCAAAGAATAATTGATCATACTGTCTTTTGGTATGGCCAGTTATAACGTGAATCTCGTATTCTGCAAAAACCTGGTTTCCATCTTCCATAAAAATCCGCTTATTGGTAAATTTCCAATCCGGTATAAGTGACATTAATGATCCAATAAATTTTTCTATCGCTTCCGGCCCCTTAGCACGAGGTGGGACATACATGCTTTCTAAATATGGTAATTCCAATACTCCATCGGATGTAAATAATGCAGCCGCTTTTGCAGGTGTTGGAAACGATTCCCAATATTCCATCAATAATTCTTTGGCATTTTTCATTTCTCTTTTTTTGTTATTGTCAAGTTGCAAAGATACATTCATTGATCACTTTCGATGGTTTTTTGGGACTCCTAGGTCGGTAAGGCGTCATAAGAATGCGGACTGATGTATTTTATAACAGCAATAATATCTTCTTCTCCCAAAACCGGCTTTGCCTGTTGAAATGTTTTAAATGTCGTCTCTCCCATTGGCGTTGCCAATCCTTCTTCTTTAGCCAGGCGTAAATCTTTTGCAATATGTTTCAAAGCAAATGCGGCTCTATAATTATTTTGAATTATTGCATCTCCTTTTATCTTAGTGAATACATTCCCTAATGCACTATTATTAATCAGTGTAATCAGATCCTCAGTTTTAATTTCATTTTGTCGTGCAAAAATAACCGCTTCCGCAAGACCCTGCGCATGAAACGCGAGCAGTATGTTGATTGCAAGTTTAGCCGTATTGCCCGCACCCGTACCACCTACATGCAGTATTAACTTTCCAAGATGTTCAAATATTGGCTTTGCCTTTTCTAATATTGTATCATTCCCCCCAACCATGATAACTAATTGGCCTTCTTCCGCTTGTTTCACACTTCCAGATACGGGGGCATCCAGGTAATGGTTACCCTCCTGACTACATAAAGAAGCCATTTCTTTACTTATGCCTGGTGATACAGTGCTCATATTTATGATGATTTTCCCGATTGTCTTCGTGCCAAGAAGTCCATTATCTCCGGTAAAAACCTGCCTGATAGCCTGATCATCGGTAACCATGATAATTACAATATCGACCTGTTCCAATAATAACCGGGGAGAAGATGCAACTGTAACACCTATCAATTTCAATGGCTCTTCTTTCGCCTTGTTACGATTGTAAACTGTTACAGGATAGCCTGCATTAATTAACCGCTGAGACATAGGGCTGCCCATATTTCCGAGACCAATCCAGCCGATTTTCATAAATTATTATTTATTGATTATTAGTTATGGGTTATGAATTATGAGTGATAAGCTGAACAACTCATAACCCATAACCCATATCTCTATACGTGAATTTTATCCTCCACCAGTTCCAGCTGCTTTAATTCGCTGTCGATCATTTCAATTTCATTTTTGGAGAGATTTATATAAGCCGCTTTGGCATTTTGTAATGCCTGCTCCTTATTTCTTGCTCCCACGAGGGCGATGGTAATGCCAGGCTGTTCGATGGTCCATCGGATTACGATTTGTGAAAGTAACGCACCCTTTTGTTTTGCAAGAGGCTTCAATCTTTCCAGGAAAATATTGATGCGCTGTATGTTTTCCGGTTTAAAAAATAAAGTAGTAGGACGGTGGTCTCCGGGTGCGAATTTATGATCAGGCCGGATCTTGCCTGTAAGTAATCCTCGTTGCAGGGGACTGTACGCGATGATGGATTTATTATTGTTGTAACAATAAGGCACCAGCTCTTCTTCAATAGATCTCTCTACCATACTGTAGGGAACCTGGTTGGACGCAAGCCTGATGAACTCTTCCGCCTCAGCCATTTGCATCGCGGAATAATTACATACGCCGGCAGCCCGGATCTTTCCCTCTTTGATCAATTGGGTCAAAGCTTCCATAGTTTCTGAAATGGGCGTAGTCAGGTCAGGCCAGTGAATCTGGTAGAGGTCGATATAGTCTGTGCCGAGCCGGTGAAGACTGTCCTCACATTCTTTGATCACGCTTTTTTTTCCTGCATATTTATAGATATCAATTGGATTACCCGTATTATCTGCACTCTTAAATGCCAGGCTACCCTTATTTTCATCCCAGCGCATACCGAATTTGGTTAATATCTGCACTTTATCACGAGGCAGGCCTCGTAGTGCTTCTCCAACAATTTCTTCACTTCGACCCTGTCCATAAATAGGTGCGGTGTCAAAAGAAGTTACTCCATAGTCATATGATGCGGCAATTGCTTCCAGCGCATCTTTTTTTACAGCTCCACCCCACATCCATCCTCCAATTGCCCATGCACCGAAAGTGATGGCAGATAATTTTACTTCTGTGTTACCCAGTTTTCTATATTCCATAATATTAATTGTTAATTGTTAATTGTTAATTGTTAATTGTCAATTTTATTTGTCAACTTTATTTGACAATTTTTACTTTTTACTTTTTACTTTTTACTTTTTAAACCCTGTCTGATTATGCTAACCTGCTTTACAGTTATGGGCCCGGCTTTGTTTCCAAAATGACTTCGCAGATAAGTCAGAACATCTGCTATTTCCTGATCTTTCAAAACCGTACCGAAAGGTGGCATAGGGTTAGAATAACTTTCTCCATCAATCTCCACACCATCATTGAGACCATTCAAAACAATGCCAATAACTTTCAATGCAGGACCTTGCACATAGGGACTTTTTTGAAGAGGCGGAGTCATACCAGGTACACCGCCCGCATCAGCCTGGTGACAGGACAGGCATGTCTGCTCATAAATTTTTTGTCCTCGCTGCACGTTGGCCGGTCCCGGATCGCTCAATGTTGCTTCGGCCAGGGTGGGCTTTATATTCAGGCAAACCACCCCTGCACCGAGCATCATGATTGCCACCACTAATCTTTTTTTCATGGATATGATTTTTGGCAATTTTTTTAATGGTTACCTGGCGTCATAAGTAATTCTATAAATAGTTCCTTTTGCATCGTCGGAAACATATAGTGCACCGTCGGGTCCCTGAGCAAGTCCGCAGGGCCGGTGTAATGCCTGCGCCGGAGAACTGATATTATCTGATCCGGCGAAATTGTCTGCGAAGACTTCCCAGTTCCCATACGGTTTACCATTTTTAAATGGCTGGAAAACCACGAAATATCCTTTTTGTTTTTCCGGGGCCCTGTTCCATGATCCGTGAAATGCGATAAATGCTCCATGACGATACTTTTCCGGAAACATATTTCCGGTATAAAAAACAAGTCCATCAGGCGCCATGTGTCCCGGATAAGCAGCAACAGGGTCTACATCATTTTCGCCTCCGGTCTTCATACCGTTTCCTCCATATTCCGGTGATAATATTTTTTTCTTTTGAAACTGATCATAGTAAACATAGGGCCAGCCGGCATTATCTCCTTTATGAAGGGCATACATTGTCTCAGCGGGTAATTCAGCTCCCTGCTTCGCATCGTAGAGATTGGGATCGAGTTGAAAAAGCTGATCCCTGCCATGTTGCATCACAAAAAGCTGATCCATATCGGTATTCCAGTCCAGACCAACCACATTACGCAGACCTGTTGCATAATGTACCCCGTCATCGTAAGTCTGCCCTGTTTTGTCAGCCCTGAACTGCCAAATCCCGGCAGCGGAATCCAGAATCGGGCATGGGTTGATTCCGGGCGACCCCTGGGTACGGTCCTGCAGCTGACAGGCATTAGAATAGGCGCCAATATTCACATACAGGAATCCATTGTTGTCAAGTACGATGGATTTGGAATTATGTTCATGGCGATCCAGCAATCCGGTCACAATTTTTTCTGCATTGGCAGTATCAATCACTTCTCCTTTTTCATTCAGGCGGTAGCGATAAATATCAGTATTGGAAGAAGCATAGAGCCAGCCATCCTTTATATAGATACCCGTACCAATATAATTTCCAAATCCGGTTTTTTTGTATGCGCTCCCATCGCCATTCAGGTCCTGTAGAGCGATAATACCTTTACCATTTTTCAGTTTCGCGAGTTTGATATACACGATGCCATTACTTGTCACTGCAAGATGCCTGGCAGCTCCCAGGCTATCCGCAATCACTTCAACATAAAATCCGCCAGGAAGCTTCAGTGTAGATTTCGGCGGTTTGAGTGAAGGAAATTTAAAACTACTTCCGGCAATTAAAGCCATGAACAAGATACTGTAAACAATTACTTTCTTCATAAAAATTGAGTTTAATAATTTATCGAAAACAAAACTAAAAAAAGCTTTATCCGGGGAAAGGTAAAAGTCGTTGAAAAGGCAAAATCAGTCGCCGGATGCATTTTATATATTTCATCTTACCCTTTTTAAAAAGCAGAATCAGTGGAGAAACGAGCAAAAAGCAATTGGTCTTGGATCTACTTTCCATATTGGTTTACTCTCACTACAGCTATTTTAATTTCTCAATTAACTTAAAGCTCACTCGCCTATACTTATTGCCCACTGAACGATTTGCAAATTTTCTACCCTGTTTCATAAAGTAGGTTTACATCAACATTAAAAAATAAACAAATGAAACAGCCTGTTTATCTCAAAAGCTTTGAATATTCAATCCCTGCTTCTGAAAATTATTTTAATGACAGAAGCAATCTTCATGGGGATTATTTGAAAATGCATTCGCCGCTTGTGAAAATAAGTATCGACTTCGTGAATAAATGTTTATTTCTCGAGAGCAATGGTATTCAGTCAAAGGCATTATCATCAAAAACAGAACTCTCAAGATTTGCCTTTGAAAAAGAAAGAATAAAAGTAAACGCACATATCTATTGTGGTTTAGATATTAGTCTTTCCGGTTCTTCAAATGAAGAGATGGTTTTTTTACTGGAAGGTATCGTTGATGATGGCGAAAGTAAAAATCCCTGTTCTGGCCTGATTGTAATTGATGGCAGAACTAACATACGCGAATCCGGAGGGAAAGAATGGGACATAAGAATTAGCCTGTATGACAATAACAATGATGAAAGAGAGATAAAACTCGATCTGATGATGTATTCGGTTTCGCAAAATGCAGAACTAAATTAATTGAGTTAAAAAAAATAACGTGGAAAAGAAAAAATATTTATGGATTTGGCCGATATGGATTATTCTGTTCTGTCAATTACCTGTTGCAGCGCAAAATCCTGATAAATTGTTGACTATGACCGATGCATTGCAAATCGCTTCAGCAAATTATCAGATTCAATCGAAAGTCAACTATACCAGGTCATCTGCTGAAGCCGTTCAGGCAGCCAAAAAAGTCGCCCTGCCTGATTTCATTTTAGCTGCTCAGACTGCTTATGGAACATTAAATGGTGTGAACGGACTAGGTTCGGGTTTGCCAGGAATTACAATCATTTCAGCATCCTCCAATGTTTCACAAAACATGAACGCCAGTTTCGGAGCATTATACAATGTAAATATAAATATGAATGTTTTTTCCTTTGGCTTGCAAAGAGCATTTGTAGCCGCTACAAGGGGACAATACGAACAGGACAGGGCAGATCTGCGGCAGACAAAATTTGATGTTGAGACCTCGGTGATCGGTTTATATCTGAACCTGCTGACAGCACAGCGCCTGCGAATGGTTATGCAGGACAATGTGGAACGGATCAGCAGGCTAAGAGATATTATCCTGGCAAGAACTATGAATGGACTTAATCCGGGAGTTGACAGTTCCATTGCCAATGCAGAACTATCGACAGCCAGAATGTCGCTGACCGATGCGGAAAATTTTGAGCAAAGTCAGGCCAGTCAGCTGTCAATAGAAATGGGTGTAAAGAAACCGTTTTATAAACTCGATACAAGTTTCGTAACAACGCTTCCAAAAACTATTCCGGCGCAGAATGATATAAACCCACAACTGCATCCGGTCTTGCGTTACCTGTACAGCAGGATAACTAACAGCGACCTGATAGCAACTTATATTCAAAAAACGTCTTTGCCCAGGTTCAGTTTTTTTGCCGTAGGACAGGAACGGGGTTCAGGATTCGGAGGCAGTTTTACTTCCGATCCGAATGATTATTCTGATAATTTTTTTAAAGGGGCCAATCCCATGAGAGCCAATTATCTTCTGGGCATCGGAGTTACATGGAATATTACAGATTTAACCAGGGTGAAATCAAAGGTCCTTAGTCAGCGCTTCATTTCGGCTGCTTACAAAGATGAATATAGCCAGGCAGAAATAAAATATTCAGACCAGATGCATTTTGCAGATCAACAAATCAGTAATGCACTTACAAAATTCAAGGAAGTGCCCATCCAATTGAAATCAGCGGAGGATGCCTACAATCAAAAAAAGGCATTATACGAAAATGGTCTGACCAATATCGTTGATGTGACACAAACATTATACTTTCTGAACCAGGCGGAGGCAGCCAGTAATGTTGCCTGCAGCGCTGTATGGCAGGCACTGTTGTTTAAAGCGGTCTCTGCAGGAGACATCAGTATGTTTTTATTACAATTTTAAATTAAAACTAATGAACCTTATTACAACTGCATTACGTAAGCCGGTCGCGGTCATCGTGCTGGTTTCGGGGCTTGTTCTGTTCGGGATCATGGCAGTCAGAACAATCAATATAGATATTTTCCCGAATCTGAATATTCCAACTATTTATGTGGCTCAACCTTATGGCGGTTTATCTCCGCAGCAAATGGAGGGATTTATTTCCACTAACTACCAGAATATCTATTTGTACACAGACGGACTTAAATCGATAGAAACAAATAATATTCAGGGATTGAGTTTGTTGAAACTCAGTTTCTATGAAGGCACCAATATGGCGCAGGCTGCTGCCGAGGTCACGGCTCTTTCCAACCGGGCCGCTAATGAAATGCCACCCGGTACCCCACCGCCGTTTATAATACGGTTTGATGCGTCCACGCTTCCGGTGGGGCAATTGGCATTGAGCAGTCCCAAACGCAACGTCACCGAATTAGAGGATCTGGCCAATGTATGGGTAAGGCCCAGTTTTTCAAAAGTGCCGGGACTTGCGGCCATTCCTCCCGTTGGTGGCAATGTGAGAACTGTTTTAATCAGTATAGATCCCGATCTGATGCGCAGTCATAATATTACTCCACAACAGATAACTGCTGCCGTACAGGACAATAGTCATATTTCAGCGTCTGGTATTGTTAATATGGGTAAAACCTCTTATCTGACGCCAGTCAATACAGTGCTTTCAAAGATTCCGGACTTCGGTAATATTCCTTTGCTTTATCAAAATGGCGCAACTGTCTATTTAAGGGATGTGGCAAAAGTTGAAGACGGCGCAGATATTACAACCGGTTTTGCTTATGTGAATGGTAAAAAGTCTATATACGTACCCATCGTAAAAACGGCGGGTGCCTCCACATGGTCTGTAGTACAGGACTTGAAGAAAGCCATTCCTTCTATGCAATCCTTGCTTCCGGAAGACGTGCAATTAAATTTTGAATTCGATCAGTCGGTCTATGTCATTAATGCCGTGGACAGCCTGATCCATGAAGGTGTAATTGGTGCGTTCCTTACCGGCTTAATGGTGCTGTTATTCCTGAGAGATCCAAGAAGTGTTTTGATCGTGCTGGTCAATATCCCCATTTCCATTATCACCAGTACACTGTTATTGAAAGCATTCGGACAGACCATTAATATTATGACACTGGGAGGTCTTGCACTGGCCATTGGTATTCTGGTGGATGAATCTACAGTGACGGTTGAGAATATACACCGGCATATGGAAATGGGAAAGACGAAAGCCAGAGCCGTTGCAGATGCCTGTCATGAAATTGCCCTGCCAAAATTATTGATCCTTTTAAGCACGCTGGCCGTATTCGCTCCTGCTTTCCTTATGACCGGCGTTCCAAAGGGCATGTTTCTGCCGCTGTCCATGGCTGTCGGATTTTCGATGATCACCGCATTTCTTTTGTCACAAACACTGGTACCGGTTTTATCAAACTGGGTATTAAAGGATAAGGTTCATAACCAGGCGGAAACACAATCACCAAAACCACCCGGCGGCTTTGATAAATTCAGACAACGATTCCTGGGTTTGCTGGGAAAAGGATCAGAACACAAAAAACTTGTCATTGGTTTCTATTTCCTGAGCACATTGGCTATTACCGCTGTGGCTGTCAATTCAATTGGAAAAACGATTCTTCCCCCCGCAAATGACGGACAATTTCAGGTACGTTTAAGAGCACCGCAAGGCTCCAGACTTGAGCATACAGAAGCCACTTTGCTACAGGCTCAGGATATATTATATAAAATGGTCGGAAAACAAAATGTAGAAATTACCTCTGCTTTCCTCGGAACGCAGCCCGCCAATTTCGCTACGCTGCCCATCATATTATTTACCAGCAGTTCCAACGAAATCCTTTTGCAGGTAGCACTCAAACCCACATACAAAATAAAAAATACGGATGAACTGGAGGAAAGCTATCGCAAAGCGCTTCATCAGGAGATGCCCGATCTCAGTATATCGTTTGAGCCCATAGACCTCACGGACAAGATTATGAGCCAGGGTGCAGCAACACCCATTGAAGTAGCCGTTATGGGTAAGGATCTGGAGCAAAGTAATATCTATGCGCAAAAAGTGATCAGCGCCATGCGAAAAATACCCTATCTGCGGGACATCGGACTAAAGGAACAATTGAAAAACCCCGCTATTCTCATCAATATCGACCGTGAAAAAGTAAAACAACTTGGTCTTAGTATGACTGAAGTATCCAACTCATTAACATCTGTTACTTCTTCCAGCCGGTACATACAAAAAATGTTATGGATGGATGAGTCAAATGCCACATCTTATGATGTACAGGTAGAAGTGCCACAGAATGAATTATCAAGTATGGAAGATCTGGCAGCCATTCCATTAAAACAAAATAGTCCCAGACCGGTATTGGGAGATGTGGCCACATTAACCAGGGATCATGTGATCAGTGAATATGATCGCCGGGGTGCCACAAGGTTTCTTTCCATCGGTGCAAATATTTACGGAAAAGACCTGGGTTCGGCAGCCGTTGCGGTAAATAAAGCGCTCAAAGAAATCGATGCGCCTCCCCGTGGAATTTCTGTAGAGACCCGTGGAGAAGTGGGATTGCTGACACAAACACTGGGCAGTCTTCAAACAGGCCTGCTAATCACAATTGTTGTATTGCTGCTGATGCTGGCAGCCAACTATCAGTCATTTCCGCTGTCCTTTACTGTACTTACTACTATTCCCGCTGTGCTGGCAGGTTCAATATTGATGTTGCTGGTTTGCGGATCGACTCTCAACCTTGAATCCTACATGGGTATCATCATGTCGGTCGGGGTTTCGGTATCGAACGCGATATTATTAGTCACCAATGCAGAAGAAATCAGAAAAGCAGGAAGCGATTCCATTCAGTCAGGTATTCAGGCTGCGGGACTTCGTTTACGTCCAATCCTGATGACGAGTATTTCCATGGTTGTCGGAATGATACCTATGGCGACGGGCCTGGGAGAATCAGGCGGACAAACGGCGCCACTCGGCCAGGCAGTGATCGGTGGTCTCCTGGCGTCAACCTTTGCTTCCCTGATGGCCCTGCCACTTATATTTTCCATGGTTCAGAAGAAAAGAACTGTTCATTCTGTTTCTCTTGACCCCGACGACAATCTTAGTCTTCATTTTGATCATCCAAATCATTTACAAGTCACTCTATAAAAAAATATGTAAAATGAAATATTTAATCTCTCTCGCCACACCGATTCTTCTTTGGATAATGGCAGCATCCTGCGGAGCCAATGCAGACGCGGCGGTTAAACAGGTACCGGAACAGATAATCGTACAAACTTTTTCTTTAAGCAAAGGACAGCTGACAACACATATGACAATCCCTGGTGAATTGCGCCCTTTTCAATCCGTGGACCTCTATGCGAAAGTGAATAGCTTTGTGAAAAAATTATTTGTTGATGTGGGATCTGTTGTAAAAAAGGATCAGTTACTTGTGGTCCTGGAGGCCCCGGAAATGCTGGATGCATCAAACACCGCTGCACAAATCATCCAGACAAACAAAGCATATTATGCGGCCAGTAAGGCCACATATAAGAGAATGTATCAGACAAGTAAAATACCCGGAACTATTTCTCCCAACGATCTCGAAATCGCTTATGCCAAAATGAACTCAGATAGCAGTAACCTGATGGCCGCCCGTTCCAGTTATAATGAATCAACGAATTTAAATCGCTACCTGGAAGTGCGGGCACCTTTTGACGGCGTGATCAGTGCCAGCAATTTATACCCGGGCGCCTATGCAGGTCCCGCTGGCGCAGGTTCCGTTATTCCACTGCTGACCTTACAGGAGCAGGCCAAATTAAGACTGGTCATTGCCGTTCCGGAGGCAGCAACCGACTATTTTAAATTAGGAGACACTGTTCATTTTTCGGTAAAAACGCTTCCCGGAAAAGATTTTACTGCAACCGTCAGCCGTGTTGCGGGTAGTCTTGATTTACAATTGCGTACCGAACAATTTCAAATGGATGTGGCAAACAAAGATAAAATATTATTACCCGGTATGTTCGCCCAGGTATCCCTGAATATGACCAACACAGATAAGGTATTAATTGTTCCTGAATCTGCCGTAACAGAAAATTCAAAACAGGTATTTGTAATTCGGGTTACAAACGGGAAAACAGAATGGGTTCCCGTAAAAAGAGGCAGGGAGGGCGACGGAAATGTTGAGATCTTTGGAAGTCTGCAGGAAGGTGATCAATTGGTAAATACTGCTACGGATGAATTGAGAAGTGGCACTCAGGTAGTACCAAGCTTAAAGCCCAAAGCCTAAGGCGTTAGGCTAAGGCTCTTAATTTAAAAAAGGAATCTCATTCTACTATTGAACATACAAAAATTACAAATCATATATATTCATTCTTTTAAAGCAAAAAAACACCTACGTGAAAAATTACAAAGTCACATTTCGTTTATTTATCATTATTGTACTGATCCAGTCTTTCCATTTCGTTCAAGCATCAGCGCCTGACCGGCAGTGTTACACATTGAGTATTTATCATTTTAAAGACAGTGTGCAGGAAAAGGTCCTCGATCACTACTTTTCAGACGCGTTGCTGCCTGCATTACACAGGATGAAAATAGTTTCCGTCGGCGTATTTAAGTCACTGGCCAATGATACATCTTCCGATAAAAAAATCTATGTCTTTATTCCTTTCAATTCATTGGGAGAAGTCCGGCAACTAAATGAAAAACTGCAAAAAGATGAAGCTTATCAGTCTGCTGGCTCCGATTACATCAATGCAGTTTTTTCCGCACCGCCTTATACCAGGATTGAAACTATAATCTTATATGCCTTTCCCATGGCTCCCCGAATGCAATTGCCCGAACTCAAGTCCGCAAAGAATGAAAGGGTCTATGAACTGCGTAGTTACGAAAGTGCAACCGAAAAAATATTTCAGAACAAAGTAAAAATGTTTAATGATGGCGATGAAGTAGGGCTTTTTAAACGACTGGGCTTTAATGCTGTTTTTTATAGCGAAGTGGTAGCCGGATCCAGGATGCCCAATCTGATGTACATGACGACGTTCGATAATATGGAAGAGCGAGAAAAACACTGGAAGGCATTTTCAGATGATGCCCAATGGAAAAAATTATCCGCACTGCCGCAATACCAAAAAAATGTGCAGCATACAGATATAATTTTTCTTAGGCCAGCTGATTATTCCGACATCTGACTTTAGGTAAATCTATATTTGTTTCGAAGAAAAAAACAGAGCCTGCCGGTAAATGGCAAAAGCAGGTACCGCTTTTCGGAAATGTCTTAGAATTTTGTTCCTGATGTGCTAACAATCTATAGCATTCATTTTATAACAACATGACAGCAGTTATCTTAAACTTGGAGAATACCTGCCAGAACATGAAGCCGTATATGTAAACTGTTATAGTCCCTCCTCAGCAAGGAATTAAAGCCTTTTTATCGATTGAAACAGCCCGTTGAACGATTCTTCGCGATGGGGAATTTCAGTTGAATATATCTTAGCATCCTAAATATTTAAAAACAATAAAACAGAAATTATGAAAAAGATTTTTTTAGTAACAGGTATTTTAATTGCTACTACGTTTACCTCGATTTATGCACAGGGTAATATTGATGACAACAATGTAAAAGAAGGAGGAGAAAAAAATCAGAATGCAGTTAGTGAATACACTCAGAACCAGTTTGTCTCAGATTTTCCAAATGCCACTGATATTCATTTTGAGAAAACAAAAGGCTTCGACAAAGTGTACTTTGGACAAAACGGGAAAGAAACGACAGCTTATTATGATTATAATAACCAGTTGGTAGGAACCATCAGCAAGGGATCATTTCATGATTTAACATCTGATGCGCAAGCGAAGATTTTAGATAAATATCCAAATTATTCTGTAGAAGAAGTTCTCCTATTGAAAATGAATAGTGACAATGAATCATACAACGAAAATAATACGGATTTAACTTTATATGGAAATTCATTCGAAAAGGCCAGTAATTATTTTGTTGAATTAAAAAACGATAATAATGAAATTGTATTAGAAGTTGGTTTGTCTAGTGAAGTCAGTTTTTTCAAAACGATCAAGTAGCCATTCAACACCTGATCAAAAGTAATGCTCCTGACCACCTAAGCTTGGCGAAGGTGGTCAATGCTTTCATGGTTAATTTTATTTCCGAATATTTGTGTATGAAAACTTTTACCAGGAAAATATCTTTGATTATAACATTCGTGCTGATTACCAAATGTATCAATGCACAGAATTATAATGACTACCGTGATGTGGAAGCGTCTATTTTGCGCGTGAATGACAATGCCTATTCTGAAAATAAATTGGAAGGCGCTATAATTGCGTTACCTAATTATTCAAATCAACTGATTGTAAGATTACACGTACCTTACTCCTACCTAAATGAAAATCCTCCGGAAGATTCAACAACTCTGTTGCACGATTATCTTATTAATTTAAGAATAAAAATCGATTCCTGGAAAATACAGGAATCACTTACCTCAGGTAAAACTTTTAAGACGGATGGATATTTGACTCTGAATCATATTACCAAACTGGTATTTATTGAATATACCCCATTGCCTTCACTAACCGTCCAGGATGGTGGGTTTAATCTTAATTTGATCATGGGATTCAATCCTGCTGATTTCAATCTGGGAGTCCGGTATATAAATACACGATTTATTATCAGGATCGGCGACGCGCCGGTCAACCGTTTGTGAGACCAGGAAAATTAAATAATATTCATTCTCTTGTTTAACGCAGACCGGTATGCATCGGCAACAGGCAATGGTTTACGGTTGATTATCAAAACACCTCCTTCCATGCTATCAATTTTATTTATCGCCACCAGGTAAGAACGGTGTACCCTCAGGAACCTGGATGCCGGAAGTCTTTCTTCAACAGCTTTTAAAGTTGCATGAATGGCATAAAACTTTTCAAGCGTGTAAAGTTTCACATAGTCACCCATTGCCTCTACAAATAAAATATCATCCAGTTTCAGTCTTCGAATGATATTTGAATCACGAATGAAAATAAATTCGTCTTCCTTTAAATTCACCACCTCTTTATTGCTGGCTAATATTTCCCTTGCCTTATCTATGGCCTGAATGAACCGGGAACCTGATACTGGTTTAATGATATAATCAACTACATTCAGATCAAAGGCATCCGCTGCATATTCTTTTTTGGATGTGATGAAAATGATAACGGGTCGTTTTTTTACCAAGTTTTTGGTTAGCTCCAAGCCCGACATACCAGGCATTTCTATATCGAGCAAAAGAAGATCTACAGGTTCTGAGAGAAGCAGGTTGTAAGCTTCAAACGCACTTGAACACTCTGCAACAATTGTCAGGTCACCAATTCTGCCTGCCAATTGATTTAATGTAATTCTCGCCATTTTATTGTCGTCAATAATCAGGGCATTCATATTTTAAAATTAATAAAATTTACCCGATTGGGCGATTGATTTTGCCCACCGGACGATTAGTGTTACCCTGGTTTTACCCAATATGTAATTTTACACTATCAATTAAGAATATGATTCATTTACTGACAAAATCAAAAGAACAAAAACGTGAATTGATACTCAAGGTGATTCAACCTGGCCTTGCAGGACTTATGGACGGGTCCGTTTCTTCACTTGCCCCATTATTTGCAGCAGCTCTTTCAACGCATAATAGTCATATCACTTTCATAGTAGGACTCGCTACGGCGGTTGGAGCCGGAATAAGTATGGCTTTTTCTGAAGCACTTTCCGACGATGGAAAACTTAGCGGAAGAGGGAATCCCATAACCAGGGGTATTGTTTGCGGCCTGATGACTTTTATAGGCGCAGCAGGACATACGCTGCCCTTCCTTCTTTCTTCATTTCATGTTGCCCTGACTGTCGCCATCATTGTAGTCCTGGCTGAGCTATTAACTATTGCCTGGATCAGACACAAGTATATGGATGCACCATTAATGAAGGCTGTTTTACAGATTGTGCTGGGTGGAGTTGTTGTTTTTACTGCAGGAGTTTTAATCGGTGGAAGTTAACCAGGGCGAACTGAAATTCTATTTGGCCATGACTTTTAAAAATGAAAACTCTTTTTGCAATATTATTTTTCATCGCCACTGGTTTATTAGTCTGCCTATTTTATCTTTTTTTACAAATGATTGATATGAGCAGCAAACCCGGATTCGTTATACTTGACTTTGTGGGAATATTGGCAAGTATTATTCTGCTTGTTTTTCTTTTGAGGAACTATATAAAACTGCCTTCTGACAATGGACCAAATAAAAGTTAGTAATTACCTTTGAAACAGAAAGGAGCCAAATGGATGAAAATGAAATAAAACCAGTGATATATGCGTAATAAAAGATTTATGCTTTATTTACTGGGTATTTTTATTACTACGATTATCCTGATCGTATTTCTTCAATATAATTCCAATAACAATATCAATAAACTTATAGATGGTAACGAGTCACTTATCCGTGAGTTCCAGATCATAGGTGAAACACAGAAACTGGAGACAAATATGTTGTTTATTGAAAGTCATATATACCGGACTGTTTTCAGTAAAGACTCCAGTTTTTTGGAAGATATTAAAAGTAACGAAAAAAAAGTAAGGAATATCCTGTCGAATTTGCGACCCCTTGTATTAACTGACAGCACCCAAAAACTTGTTCAGGATTTGGATTCATTGGTTGAAGAAAAACTCGCGTATGGGAATATCGTTCTGAATGCCTTGTTCTCGAAAGGTCAATCCGCAGCTATCGAAAAATACAAAACCCTCAGGAAAAAATACATTATGGGGGATATCGTGCATGTCATTGACTTATTAAACAAACCCCGGGAACAATACCTGACGAAGCTGGCTATTGATGCAAATAAAAGCGGAAAAAGGGCCAGGGAATGGGGGTTGATTCTGGCAATTACTGCCGTACTGGCATCCATATTTACTTTTGGATATATCACTAAGCGAATTAAGCGTCAACAGCAACTATATGAACAATTAAATGAATCCGAAAAAAGAGCTAGAGAAGCTGGAATCATTAAGGAGAATTTTATGGCTAACATGAGCCATGAAATCAGAACGCCCATGAACGCAATCCTTGGTTTTACAAATTTATTGCAGAAAGAGAAATTAAATGAGAAATCGAGAGAGTTTGTAAGTTCCATTCAAAATTCAGGAGAAAGTCTGCTGGAAATTATTAACGATATACTTGATTTTTCCAAAATAGAAGCAGGCATGATGCGGATAGAATCAAATCCTTTTAGCCTGCGTGAACTCCTGCATTCTGTTAAAACCATGTTCGCCACAAAAATTCAGCCAAAGGATTTAAGATTTAAAGTGAATATTGAAAATTCAACACCCGATTTATTAATTGGAGATGCAACACGTCTAACTCAGATTTTGGTGAATCTGGTGAATAACGCCATAAAGTTTACTAATAGCGGGGGAATAGAGATAAATGTAACAACGGCTAAAAAAACCGAAGACAGAATTGAAATTTCCTTTTCCGTAAAAGATACAGGTATAGGTGTCGCTTCCAATAAAATGGAAGCAATATTTGAGCGCTTTCAGCAGGCAGATGAAGACACTACCCGTAAATATGGCGGCACAGGTCTTGGCTTGTCCATTGTAAAGCAATTGGTCGAATTGCAGAATGGATCTATTCATATAAACAGTGTATTAAATAAGGGCACTGAATTTATTTTCTCCATTCCTTATGCGATACCAAAAGAAATAACTGTGCATGATGATCTGAAGATATCTTCAAAAAATGAAATTAAATTACCCGATAGCCATTCAAGGATTTTGGTAGCAGAGGATAATGCTATGAATCAAAATCTGATGAGGCATTTACTTACTTATTGGAACCTTGATTTTGATATTGTAAATAACGGGAAAGAAGCCATTGAAGCATTGCAACAAAATGATTACAGACTGCTTCTTATGGATATCCAGATGCCCCTGATGGATGGTTATACAACCACTATGAAAATACGAAATGAATTGGGTATGAATATTCCGGTAATTGCTATGACAGCGCATGCCATGGCGGGAGAAAAAGAGAAATGTTTAAGCTATGGAATGAATGAATATATTTCAAAGCCAATCCGGGAGAATGAATTATTTGAAATTATAAATAATATACTGAGATCTGATGGAAAGACAGAATTAAATACTGAAAATGGCAATATGCCTGTTCGCAATGAAGAGTTGCTAAATCTCGATTATCTCAGAGAGGTTTCGGGAGGAAATACCGGATTCGAAATAAGCATGATTGAGCAATTCCTGCAGCAGGCGCCTGCTGAACTGGAAGACATGAAAGATGCTTTCGATAAAAATAACTATATTGAACTCGCCCATATTGTGCACAATTTTAAAACCTCCATAGCATTTATGGGCCTCACAAATAACTTGAATTATTACTTGGATTATATTGAAAGCAACGCCGGTATTCCCAGTGTGAATGATAACTTATGGGAAAAAATAAAGATTGTAAATAACATTTGCCAAAGGGTTTTTCAGGAAGCAAAAGATTACCTGGAGCGCGATACATCTGGACCAGGTGATAGCGCATTACAGACAGAGAAATAATAGCATCTCCCTTTGAAAATGGGAGAATGAGGGGACAATAAATGCCTTCCTGGGCTCAGAATAATACCAATCAAATACAAGCATTGTCGATAACAGATTAGCTGACAATGAATTACATAAATTTATATTTAATAGCATTAGTCTACTAAATTTGTATAGTAATATAAGTCTTTCGTTGTAATTTCGCCACTACGATCTGCAGGCAAATATTCATTATAATCATAACTAACTTCTATGAGGCAATTGTTCATTGCATCTTTATTTCTTTTTTTCTCCGTTGAATTCGTCAGGGCACAGACTACGGGTGATTTATTAAACCTGCTGGTTCAAAAGGGTACAATAACCCAAAAGGAAGCAGATTCCATCCATTCGGATTTCAGTGCAAAACAAAGAGCGTCTGATATCAAGTCGGATTCGTTCCCGCTGGCTATAGGGAGACTACTGCATCTGAGTGGCTACACACAGATCAGGTATCAGAATTTTCAAGAACCCACAAAAAACAATGGTTTCAACGTACCAAGGGCAAGGCTGGATTTCCAGGGGGATTTTTCAACCAAATGGAACTACCGGCTCCTGATTGATTTTGTTGGGGCATCCGCAGCAAATGGAACCGCCCCGACAGGTGGCGCGCTGGTATCGCCCGAACTATTGGACGCATTTATAGCCTATAAGCCTGTTGATTTTTTAAAAATCACTGCGGGCCAGTTCCTGCTTCCTTTCTCACAGGAAAACCTAACGCCTGACAGGTCACTGGAAACCATTGACCGTTCACAGGTCGTCAGCGCTCTGATGGCAAGGAAAGGAGATGTTTCCAACGGACTGGTAGATTCCATAGGCAATCAGAATGGAAGAGATATTGGTCTCATGATCAATGGAAGTCTTATAAAAACTAACAACCATTACCTGTTGGATTATTACCTGTTTTTAGTGAATGGAGCCGGTATAAATACCCTTGATAATAACCAATATAAAGACATAGGCGGTCGCGTTGTATTACATCCTTACAAAATTATCGATATAGGCGCTTCCTATTATAATGGATTTGACAAGTTCACTTCGTCTCCTACCATAAATCAGGAAAGAATCAGGCTGGGTACCGAATTTGCGGTGAATTATAATCAGTTTTCTGTGAAAGGTGAATGGATACAGGGAAAGGAAGGCGACACCAATCGAATTGTACACCAGGGATGGTACATTCAGGGTAGTTATTTTCTCTGGCCCAAACATTTGCAGGGTGTTTTCAGGTATGACACTTATGATCCAAACACTGCAAAATCAAAGATTCAGGAAACATCTACCTATTATGTTTTCGGATTAAATTATTTCTTTAATGTATGGACCAAAATACAAACGGAATATTCCTACAGGACAGAAAACCCAAGTGTCCATAACAATGTGTTTATGGTGCAACTGCAGTTGGGTTTCTGATAAAAGGGGTATATTATGAAATAAAATGAAAAAGATTAACAAGTACTAAGAAGCTTATTCAATTCGAATATCTTTTCTTTATTGAATCCTGGACGACAGAGGCGCTCTCAGATTCTGAAATCCCATCATATCCGCTGTTACAGATCCCACGACGATCGCGCTTTCAACTCTTAAGGGCAGGTGATTTTCGTCATCGCTTACCCAAACGGTCATTTTTTCTCCTTCTACAAAGAGGGTTCCTTTTATAAGGAGTGCCTTGAATTTGATTGCATGAAATCTGCCATATTTAGTTTTTACAATCTCCTTACCCAAATATCGGATATATGAAGTATAGACCCGGCTATCCAGTATAATTGTAAATGGAATTTTATACCCGGCATTCACATGAGTAAAATTTATATTTCGCAAATAATAAACTGCACTTATCGCGTCATGGATACAAGGGTCCACTTTAATCACACCACTATCCGTAATGGCAGTATGTGAATCATGATTAAAACGGATATCCTCGTACCTTTTTGCACCACCCTCCCTTACATTCCGAATAAAATGAATTGGTCTTAATGTTTCCGTATCTATATAAGATTCGTAATGGTCACGAACTTTATAAAAATGGTCATAAAAAGGAAGAGTCATTCCTGTTGCTACCAAATGATATTCAGGTTTATTATTTAATTGTTCAAGATTACATGAAAAAAGAACTTCTCCGGCTTCCACAAATACACCTGCAAGTCTATAATAGACTTTATAGGTTATCTTTTCACCTTCTTTGAATGAGGTATTCTTCAGATTGCAATAATCCTCATCATAAGTTTGGGGCAGACAAAAAATAAGAAGTACAGCTAAAAGTAATAATCGCATGATAACGAATATTGATTTTTCACCATGAATTTAAGCCAACTTTGGTAGTTGACCACTTCACCTGTTTTCCATGGTATTCCTTTACAATACTTTCATATTATCAGCAGATAACCGGTCAATTAATTTGTTATACGGATCAATGCCTACATAGGCCGGTTTCCCTTTAACAGTAATATGTAAGACATGCTGGCCCGCTGTGAATTTATATTTATGCAGGTATAAGGGATTCGTCTGCGACCTTCCTTCTTTATTCTTTGTTTCTGCTGCAAAAATGCCGATATCCATATAGTCATTCATCGCTTTTGCAACTATATCATTTCCCTTGTCATCTATCCATACTTTTCCAACATCTACTTTAATGGTCACATTGTATTCCTCCTTATTTCCGGCAGGTTCAGCCTTTGCTTCCACAACTTTATTATCGTACAATGTGATCTTCTGCCAGGTATCCGATAAATAATATTGTAAAGAATCCGGCACATGTTTCTTAAGATATTCGTAGAGATTATTTGACCCCGCAAATGGAGGATCCGTTTTAAAAGCATAGGCGTTTCTGAATTCACGCAGCGCTGCATTCAGACTATCCTCACCAATCAGATCCCTCAGTCCATATAAAACAAAACCGGCCTTACCACCCCATTCAAACCACTCATTGGCTTTAATCAGCGGGTGTTCTTTATTTTCCAACCGGGGCCTGACGAGTAAATAAATCCAGATCTGATCCTGCAGTATTGATTTAATATTGTCTTTACCATATCTTTTTTCCGCCATCACAATGGCATCATAAGTCGACAACCCTTCCGGTATTACCAATGAACCTTCCGTGTTATTGGGAGCTACCTGAAAACGCCACCATTGCTGGGCCAGCTGACGTGTTGCATTAAAATACAAATAGTCGTACTGGCTGGGATTTGTAAAATCAGCGTTCCATGAATTAGGCTCCATATAGGTAGCCAGGGTTGTCATGGAAGTTTCCCATGGACCGTAAAGCGGTGTTTCGATTAAATTGATATTATTAAAGGGAAAATTCCCATATACAGAACTATAGTAAGGCAGACCGTCCTTATATGCCTTCATGAACCGGTCAATATTAGCATTATGTTCCGGCTCAAATAATATATTGATGTTAACTTTATGATCCAATTGCACGCTGTCTTTTTTCGCTGCGTACCGTGCTGAAATAATTCCTGTAGGATTATAGAGACCGGGCTGATACCGGGTATAGTGAAAATAATTGCGCCCATCCTTTTCCCATTGTTCCTGCAGATCGCCCTGACTGATGGCTGTCTGATCTCCAGAAGTACTTATGGTGACGTCATAGTTCATGAGATCTGCAGCTTTTCCTGCTTTCAATGTACTCATTCCCACGGGATCATTTTGGGCAATATCCTCATTTTCTTTCGGCGGCAGGCCGTTTTTCTTTCGAACATAAGGACTATTTATTTCATCATCATCATCATATCCAAGACCGGGCAAGCCGCTTCCGAAAAAAGTTCCGTTACGCAGAATATTTGCAGAGAATAACCCGTTACTAAAACCTCTTTGATAAAATGATGAATTGATTTCGAGCATTAATGAATCTCCTGATACAAGGGGTTTTTGAAGTTTGTATAATCTGAAATCCGCCGTATCAAATTTTGGTCTGAACCAATTGAACATTCCGCGCGGATAAAGTAGCGGACAAGTATAAGGAACTAAAATACCTCCCTCTTTAATTGAATAATCAGCGAGGCCGTCGGCATCAAGCAACATCTCTTCAATGGGCTGATTTGTTTTATTCCTAAGAGTAACAAGAGTTTTTATGAATGCCTGTTGTTTGTCAGGATAAAGATCCACAAACATTTTTATTCCGGTAACTTTTGGCAAAGGCAGTTTATCATAATGCTTTAATGTTTTTTCATAAAGAATAGCCCTGTCCTCGTTTTCCGTTTTAAGCAGAAAGTCATTTAAATAGCTTACATTATAATATACAAAAGAGCCGGTCGCTAAAAATAAAATCAGAAATACTGCTGCAAATACTCTGGTCCTGCGATCAAACCTTTCTCTTAACAGCTGCAGTCTTTCTTTAAAAGATGAAGTTATTCCCCTGTAATAAAATAAAGCCGAGATAATTATCAGAAGTCCCCCGCATAAAAGCCAGTATACATTGAACCACATAACCGGAGAAGTCATATGTCCGAGGCCATCCATATCTGAAATTCCATACCAGGGTGTATAGGAATATAAAAGCATATTGTAGTTAAATGTACCAGTAACACGCAGAAAAAACATCAATACCCAAATGGAAACGCCGATACCATGAGCCACAAATTTATTATTGATCACGACATGAATGACATAGGAAAACATCACCATTTCGAGGAAGCGTGGTAAAACAATAATAAAAATATTTACGAAATAGATCGGGAAATTAAAATGATAAAATCCTTTTATTATTTGAATTGGCAGCGCAACCAAAACAGGTGTAAAAGTCAGAAAAACTCCCAGGATGAGCAGCGGTATAAGCTTGGAACCATTGAGTACCCAATTGGGCGGCGGTAGGGAATCATTGATAAAAGAATAACGCGTAACCCGGTCGCGGTGCAGGGTTTCGCCTGTATAGAAAATGATTATGAAAAATATAAAAAATGTAAATACATCATTGAAAATTTCAAACAGCATAACGGTGCGTGGAAAATCAGGTATGCCATATTCCCTGTTGCCCAACCAGAAAACGAATGCCAGAAAAATCATACCGCTGGACAGAATGATCCAGAAATAATTATCCCTTGCAATATTGCTCAGTTCCAGTTTGCTTAATTGCCATAGTGTTCTGCGATTGTAGTCGCCGGTAAAATCAGCTTTTACATTTTTAAAAATTATCCGTCTAACTTTGGAAACATCATCATCAATCGCCGCCTTATCTCTTTTCCCGCTGAAAAACCTTTCGAAGCTAAAGCGGAAATAAGTAAATATGATAACGACGAATCCCACGCCCGACCAGATCAGGCGGTTTAATAAAAAATCGCCGTTTACAGGAAATAATGTATTGTTTTTTTGAAAGGAGTTGGCTGCATTTGATAATAACCGGACAGCATTGAGGCCAAATGGATCCGCCAGTATAATGACTTTTTCATTATTTGTGTTGCTGAGAAAAAAGAAGGATAAAAAATATCCCAGGAACAATAGGATACCGCCGCTGTAAATAACTTTTACATTGCGGGTAACGGCTACCAGTCCAAAAAATAAAGAGGATGTAAAGAACAGGTTAGGCAGTGCAATCGTAAGAAAAGGATGCAGATAATAAATGAAATGATTGGGCCCGTATTCTTTCGGATCCTTCCAGCCCATGGCAGGCCCGAGTTTTGTTCCGATATAAGCACCAATAATAATAGAACTTGCGATGGTCAGCATGCAAAAGAATGATCCGAAGTAACGGCCCCAAAAATAACCGGCCTTTGTAATCGGATAAGTCAGGTAGTAGTCCTTGGTCTGATATTCAATGTCACGGTATAAAGCCTGTCCCATAACAGAAGAACTGATCAGCATCATCAGCATGGTAACACCCCCACACCACATGGCGATCAGGTAAGGGGCATTGATATGTTCTTTTTCTCCTATCGGCAGCGACCCGGTCGAAAATGTTCCAACCGTAAAAATAAATGCCGCTAAAAAATACAGGTAAACCGCAGGTCTTCTGAAGCGGTTTTGAATTTCAAATAAAAATATTTTCCAAAACATATATTAAATGGTATTGACATCCACGCGTGTTGCAATATTGCTGAAGTAAACATCTTCCAGATTCGGGGCAGTTTGAGTGAAACCTTCTCCGGGGTCCGTTTCCTGCAGGATCCTGATATGCAGTCTGCCGGTCTTAAGCTGTGTGGAAATAACATGATATTTTTCCTGGTATGCGGGCAGTTCGGACTGGCTGATCTCCTTACTGAAAATTTTTCCCTCCAGTTCATTCACGGCGGTATCCGGGTTTCCTGAATACAAAACTTCGCCCTGGCAAATGATGGCAAAATTTGAACATAGTGTGCTTACATCTTCGACAATATGTGTTGAAAGAATAACGATTGTTTTTTCTCCCAGCTGGCTAAGCAGATTATAAAAACGGTTCCTTTCAGCCGGATCAAGGCCGGCAGTCGGTTCATCAACAATGATCAGTTTTGGATTCCCGATAAGTGCCTGGGCAATACCGAATCGCTGTTTCATACCTCCGGAATAAGTACCGAGATGTTTTTTCCGGTCTTTTGAAAGATTTACATTTTCCAGCAGACTTCCTACCAACTCTTTTCTCTCTCCCGCATTTTCCACTCCTTTCAAACGGGCAATATGATCCAGCATCCGTTCGGCTGAAATCTTTGGATAAACGCCAAATTCCTGCGGCAGATAACCCAGCAATTGTCTCACAAGTGTTTTATTTTTCAGGACATCGAGCTCATCTAAAAATACAGTGCCTTCATCCGCCTCCTGCAGCGTTGCTATCGTGCGCATCAGGGAGGATTTACCCGCCCCATTGGGTCCTAACAAGCCGAACATTCCATTCTCCAGAATCAGTGAAACATCATTTAAAGCATGTACTCCGTTGGAATATGTTTTCGAAAGTGAATTGATTGTTAGTTTCATTTCTGGCCAGGTTTTATATTGTTCAATAAGTTTTTTGCCTTTCCGGTTACTATCAGTTTCGACTTGTCACCGAGCTGGTAGTTCAGGTTTTGAATTTTTGCATTGTCTAAAAATAATTTGCTGTTGTTTTGAATATTAAGGTCAGTATTCCTGAATTCATTATTATCCTGAATGATCAGGTAGGACCCGCTTCCCCGGCTTTTTCCAATCACTGCACTGATTGCGCGGATATGATTGTTTTCAAGTACAATGGTGGATCCATAGTCCTGACTGATGTGCAGAGAATCCTGGCTGAATCCATCAATCAAAACCTGTCGCATATTCCAATCCTCCCTGACGATCGTGTCGGTCACTTCGTAATTATTTGCCCGGTAATTCGCATTCGCATTTACTTCAGAAAGTTTCGGACAGGAAATCATTATAATATACTGACTTGAAGTACTATGATAATTTCCCTCAAAGCCGGCTTTTATCTGAAGTCGTTTACCTACCTGGTTCACCTGCACGAAGTCTGCTGCATATTTATCCATTCGAATGCTGAACGGTCCCTGCACAATTTTTGCGTTTACCGCTGTAGAAGAAGGAAGATCGAGCATATTAAAGTCCTTAAAATTCAGCGTTACATAATCTTTGTAGGGATCAGCATAATCCCCGGATTTGAATTCTGCTCTTAAAAACAGGTCATACACCACCAGGGATAAGAGAGTGAAAACTGCGGCTGCCAGCAAAAATTTATTACTTGTTTTCATCAGTCTATACTCGTTTTTGAAATATTATGAAGGCTGAACTGCTCATAACGTTGCAGGATTTCTTCCTGACTGATTCCGAGCAGATAAACATTTGTAAAAAAAACCGGCAGGTCCTGTTGTATAAATCGTTCCTTACGGTAGGCTTTCGCTTTTTCAAGTCCATCCGATGCAACAAAATTACCCAGGCCTCTTTTTATATATATTACTCCCTGGCTTTCCAGAAATTCGTAAGCGTGCAGCACCGTATTCAGGTTAACCTGTAACTCCATGGCAAGGTCACGTACTGAAGGTATCTTCTGGTCAGCCTGCCATTTGCCCAATAAAATATTCTGACCCACGTAGGCGGCAATCTGCTGATATATCGGTTCGTTGTCTCTGAATTCCATTTTAGAATTTATTCTTTAAATCTGCTTTTCCTTCAGGCGGAAATATGCTGCTACCCAGAAAATAAAGGTTAAAATGATAAACAAATAAAGTATATAAGGCGCGTTTTGTCTTTCAATTTTGATATCCACCATCTGACCGTTCTCTGCAAAACGCATGTTGCTAAAAGGCGGGGACGCATCTACCGATCTGCCGAGAAATATACTGAGCAAAATTTT
Source organism: Puia sp. (assembly GCA_035937535.1). Classification (GTDB taxonomy): domain Bacteria; phylum Bacteroidota; class Bacteroidia; order Chitinophagales; family Chitinophagaceae; genus Puia. Next base: position 43,672 of record DASZHV010000018.1, read on the forward strand.
ATTCAACAGGATCAGGACAGCTATTATAATAAAAAAAGTAAAGCCTGTTTTGATGAAATGCAATTTTTCAAAATAAACGGCTCCAAAAAAAGCAATCGAGTGCAAAAAAGCATATACCAGGTACATCAGAAGAATCTGATTTTCGAAAATATTCAGAATGACCATGCGATGTGTATGTACATGCTGAATATTCAACGCAGTAAAAAGTGCCATGTAGAATATCACGGTATATACTATGATGAAAAGGAGAAAAGAATAAATCCATGCCACCAGGTATTTTTCTAAATGGGAGGCAGGCAAAACCAGCCATGCAACAGCTTTTTTCCTTTCACCTAAATCAGTAAAGACAGTACTTGTAAAAATTGTTCCTGACAGCAGCATGATTGTAAAGAAAAAAAATGTCTGAAAATTTTTGTCTAACTGGATATCGGTCATATAAACCAGAAAACTTCCTCCCAGTATCATCACTCCGACCAGTACGGCGACCGACATCAGGTAATTTCTGTAGTGCTCTTTTGTATGTTTTTTAAACAACCTGCCAAACCGATTTATACTAAAGGTTTTATTCATATCAGGAAGCATTTAAGATTTTTAATAAGGATTGGTTGCCACTAATGACGCCATTAAATAGTAATTCAATATCCACTTTGCTGAATTCCTTTGACGTATTCGGCATTATGACATTTTTCCCGCGAATATTTTCTTCCTGATAAAGTGCAGATATTTCAGTCATGTTAGGATAGACTCCGAAACTCAACTTCTCACCCAATTCATCCAACGATTTGTTTATTAAAATCTCGCCGTTGTGCAATACCAGCATGGTATCTATCAGACTTTCCAGATCCCTCACCTGATGCGTAGAAATAACGATGCACCGATTTTCAGTCTGCACGGAGGCAATCAGTTTTCGGAATTGTACTTTAGATGGAATATCCAGACCATTGGTGGGTTCATCCATGATCATCAGCTTTGTATTGGTCGCGAGTCCGAATGCGATCAGTGCTTTTTTTTGTTGTCCGTAGGATTGTCTGCTCATGTTCCCGTGCTGATCGACTTCCAACAATTTCAGGTAATGATAAAAATTATCCTCATCGAATTTTGGATAAAAACCCTTAGTGTTTTTGACAAATTCAACAGGGGTAAGAGAAGGGAGGAATATTTCTTCAGCTATAAAAAATATGTCTTCCAGGACTGTTACGGGACGGACAGAAACATTGATTCCATTGAACAGGCACTGACCTTTTAAAGGGAAGGCCAGGCCAGTCATATTTTTTAACAAGGTTGACTTCCCGGCACCGTTTTTTCCGAACAATCCATATACATGTCCGTCCTCCAGATCCAGGTCAAGTCCCTTGAATAAAAGTGACTTCCGGGAGTATCCAAAATATAAGTTATTGATTTTCAACATATATATAGTGTAATAGTATAGTATTACACTATAAATATAGGTAGGTATTTTTTATTGTCAAATATTTCTTTAACGAGCATTAAACCAGAGGCTATTTGCAGGCCTCCTGAATCAGTATTTGTAGCACCCTCCTTCGGGAATCGTTCTATATTTAGATCTATTTAGTGCGGAGTAAGTGCGGTAAACACCGCACTTACTCCGCACTAACCTCGAATTAAATATGAAAGCGATACGGAAAGGTTACGGATGGGGGATTGTTATTGAGTAAATGTTTTCACCCATGTAATTGATCACATTCACTTCCATCTGATCATCTTTAACGATTACGTCCATAAAGCCATTCACCGATTTTGCAAACTGACCGCCATCTGGATGGACTATCGCAGGTGTGGTTTCGGAGCCTGCACCGGAAATAAAGTAATGCGTAAACCCCTCCGGTTTGATGTATTGCAAACTATGTTCGTGACCGCAGAAATAAACGTTTACGTGATATTTCTCAAATATCGGCCTTAGTAAATTTTTCATTTCCACGGTTTCCGGCGCCTTCATCCGCCCACCTCCTGTCCAAAGCGGATGATGTCCAAATACAAATTTCCATTTTACATAAGATGGAGCATCACTGAGTGTTTTTTCCAGCCAGATTCTTTGCGCGGCGGTATCCTGTCCCCTTACATTATGTTCCGTGGTAGTGTAATATTCAGAAAGAAATGGAGTTGAATCTATAAATACTAGTAGTACGCCCTGTGTACTGTCATTTCCAATAAAAATAATTTTAGAATAATAGCGTGCAGGCATATTCCATCTGCGGTCTATTTCAGAATAATCTATTTCCGCCTGTGGATTTCCCTTATAGTCATGGTTGCCGAGCACGACATACCAGTCGGTCTGCAGGGAATGCGCAGTATAGATATCTTCAAATGAAGCGAGCCAACTATGATCCCTGGTACTGCGAACACCGCTCGGATAAAAATTATCACCGGTGGAAACTATAAACTCAGGTTTGAATGATTTGGCTACAAGTCCCATTCCCTGTGATGTTTCCCGCTGGTTATCTTCTCCATCGCGGCCCCAGTCACCAAATACAATAAATCGCAGGACTTTTTTCTGGGCTTCTTTAACCTTAGCGGATTCGATTTTAGTTTCTTTCTGTGAGTATGCTACTGTTGTAAAAAGTAAAAAACTGAAAATTTGCAGTAATACACAGAATTTCTTCATGATTAGTAATTAAATTTTACGAAACGGGGGTAAACAGAGAATTAAATGAATCACTGAGGATTAATTTTATGAGAACGGTCGTATTGAAATAAAAGACCGTAAATGAATACGGTCTTTTATTAAATTGATTTAAGATTATTATTTAATGCAGGTTGCCCTTCCCATCAGATGTGTAAGCGCCGATGTCATTATTATACGTCGGATTTCCTTTCCCAATAGCCGGTGAACCCGCTTTCAGATGAAAGTCATAGGTAGGGGGCATTATTCTCAATGAAGGATTGGGGGGAGGTGTATAATTTACAAACATAGGATTATTTGCTCCGGTCGTCTGCGAGATGATATCCGAGCTTTGTGGCACACCTTTGGAGCCCGCCGGATAAAACCTTGGAACAAGAGAGTCAACTGTAGCATAAAAATAATTATTCCCATACACTACAGTAGAAAATTCCGACGTGGGGGTGATGTCCAGGCCATCGTAGTTATTTACAATTAAATTATTATAAAACTTCCCTGTTGAAAAAGCATCTACCAGTATACCCCTTCCCGGCTCCGCTGCACCCCTACGGAAACCATTATCTATACAAGTGTTATTATAAACAGTCACATTCGTCTGAGGGTTTTTTATTAGTGCGCTGGTAAACACTTTAATCGCACTACCGGCACCTCCCCACAAAACGTTGTATGCAACCGTTCCGGTTACTCCTGAATGAAAGTCAATACAGTCTCCATCGGTAGTTCCGTTGCCCTGGAAAGTATTACGTAGAATTGTAACATTGGCTGCTGAATAAACTCCAATCGAATTATCCTGTCCGCCTATGAACCAGCTATCTTCAATATCTACAGTAATTGGAGAACTTATTCCTATCGTTTGTCTGGTACCCCCAGTTGAGTCAGGACCGCCCGCCCATAATATCTTAGTCCATTTAACCGTTACCGCTTGTGCGCTATCAGCCTGGAATCCTCCCCACTGGCCGGGTAGAGCGGTAGGTGATTGAAATACTACAGGCTTTTGCTGTGTGCCCAGAGACATAAAAGAGCCCTGAATATAAAAAGCGTGGTTAGCTGGTATATTGATTGTTGCGCCCGGTTGTACGGATAAGGTATCACCTTTTAAAACTGTAATGTCGCCGTTGATTGTATAAGTTGAATCTGTCAACATTACACCTTTTACGTTGCCGCCGTTTAGAGTGGTCCCCCTGATTGCTTCTGCGGGCAACACAGGACCGGTATTAGCCGTTGCGGAGGATTTGGTACAGGATGAAAAAATACCCGAAACTACAAATGCTGCAGCCACAATTTTAGCCGCATTCAATAAATGTTGATTTAGCTTGTTTTCCATTTTTATTTTTTTTAACTGAAAATGAATAATTGTCCTTCTCTAGTGTGCATATCTGATCCCTATACTATAGTTGGCCTTATATATATCCTTAGCTACGAGTAAAGTACCTTGAACGTATTCTGTAACAGGTGTGTTAAGCAGGTTATTAAACTTTCCAAACACTGTAAAATGATTATGAATGTCTTTCTCAAGTGAAACAGCCAGCGTATTCGTGGGATGTTGGTAATAATCGGATTGATAAAAATTTGAAGTATAGACAAGAGTATTCCCCTGAAATTCATAAGCTACCTGGGCAAAAAATCCGTGTTTAACATCTTTATATAACAGCGATACATTTATAATATTATCCGTCTGGCCCTGAAGAGGGCGGGTCTCGTTAAGAGTGTCATTCTGGTAGTTGGGAATTTGAATAGTTACGGCAGAATGTGTGTAAGTATAATTTCCTGTTACCCCGAATTTTCCCCAATATTTGGTAAAAGCGAGTTCTGCTCCGTAATCATGCGCAGTTCCGGAATTCAGGGGCAAAAGATAGAGCAAGCCTTTTTGATATTGATACAGTCGCAATTCAATCGGGTTTTGAATATTTTTGTAAAATACACCCAGGAATAAATTCTCTTCGCCCTTCGGGAATATCTCATACCTGATATCATAATTATCTGCTACAGAGTGTAAAACATATGGATTCCCCGTTAAATAAAAGTCCCCCGCAAATGTTTCTGCAGGAACCAATTCATAATAATTGGGTCTTGATATGGACTTGAAATAGGAGAAATGTAAGTCCTGTTTATTACTAATAAAATATTTGAAGAAGACACTAGGCAAAAAATCCTGGTAAACCTGGCCACCCGAGCTTGGTGCAGTGGGGCTATGAACTTTAATATCCCAATTTGTGTTTGTATTTTCAACGCGCAATCCTCCACCCGCTTCCCATTTATTTGATCTGAAATTTGCCATTATATATTCAGCAAATACAACTTCATTCGCTTTATAATTATTGGGATTATAAACACTTGTTCCTGCTGAATTAAATACACTCCACTGGGCATCGTAAATATTAGTAAAGGCAGGTTTGCCATTTGTGGAGCCTCCTGTATCATTCACTGTTGGAGGTCGAAGTTCATAATCATCCTCTGAATTATATCTTGTTTTAGTCCTGTACAACCCCCCTGCTTTCAGATCCAGATTACCGGAATTCAATTTCTTATGGTAGTCAAGATTAAGAATACCTGAATAATCTTTGTCTTCATTATGTAACCACTGCCTTGTGATTCCATCAAAATAAGTGGCAGTCTGGGTGAAATCAGGATTGATCAGGAAATCGGTTGTTAATGTGGCCAGGTCTGGCACTTTTCTTCCTGCAATTGAATATACCCCGGCCCAATCAAATTGAAAGTTGGGAGACAATTGATGCTGTCCGGACAATTTCAGGTTCTCTATATACTGCTTCTGAGTAAAAGACTGATCATTATTAAAAATCTGTCCTGTTCCCGGTCCAACCCTGCCTGTTCCGACAAGTGTGGTGTCCTGGGCCAGTTTGGACTGTGCCAGGTAACTATAGATATAAAAATTATCTAAGTTTACTCTATTATTTTCGTTAAAAACATAGTCAAGATGAGCAACAAGGCCATTGTTCAACTGCATTGAATACCCTTTATAGTTGCTGACATCAGTAGCATAAAGCGAATCCGAATTGGCTCCTCCGGGTGATACTGTATACCTTGAACTAATATTCCCATAATATTGATTTTGCACATTGTCGGCAATTACGATACCTATCTTGTTGTGTAAAAACCGGTGTGTGTAAGAAAAACCGAGTATGCCTGTCGGTGGAGCCTGCTTAGTCTGAAAATCCAGATTAGACCGTGAAAAATCGCCTGGTTGAGCTGCATATCCATATGGATTACGCTGGATTGGACTTGATGGCTGGATATCAGATGTCTTGAAATAAACATATTTTTCATCAAAAAAAATCTGGCTGTATCCTATACTAGCTGTTGCTTTAAAAGATGAGACAGCAGGAGCATCTTTTACAACCATATTAATTGTTCCGCCAATTGCATCTCCTTCCATATTTGGTAATAAGGATTTGCTGATCTCGATACTGGATAATATTTCGGAAGGGATAATGTCCAGCTGAACAAATCTGTTTTTATTATCAGGACTTGCAATTTTAATCCCATTTACCAAGGTATTATTATACCTGGGTTCCATACCCCTGATAACCGCATAGGCTTCATCACCTCCGCTGGACCTTTGAACGGTAACTCCGCTCATCCTCTGTAAAACATTGGCTGCATTAATGTCCGGCGATCGAACCATCGCCTGGGATGAAATAATATTTGTAATATTGGCTGCATTTTTTTCAGATGCCCTTGACCCCGACTCCAGTTCGTTATTATGGTAACCCATTACGGTTACCTCATTTAAAGCTTTGTTTTCCAATTTTAGTCCTATATAAACCTTGATGGTTTCACCAGGCTTAATGGAATAATGTTTGGTTTCGGTAACGAACCCGACGTTTTCGAATGTTACAATATATTCACCCGGTTCTAATCCTGAAATTTGAAAGTTACCCTTGTCGTCAGCTGCTTTCTTTACTACGACCGCATTTGAAGATGTAACTAAAACATACGCGCCGGCCAATCCATCTCTTGAAACATTATCAAAAACATTCCCTCTGATGGTAGCTTTTTGAGAAAAAACATTACCGGAAAGAAAAGCAAAAAAAACAATACTAACTGTAATTCTGATTAACCGGGAGAACAGAACCGATCGATGATCAATGAACCACCTTTTGGCGAAAGAAGTTAGAAAAAAAATAAACCGAACTGAGAAAACAGCATTTAAAATCAGAAATAATTGCTTGAAACTCATATTCGCCAGATAGTTTCGGCGAATGTAGTTCCATCAGCAGAATGGAAATTCCGGTTTTATCGAAATAATAATAAGGTGACTATTCGTTCACAATAAATTTAAAATGAATTCAGAATTGCAACAGAATCTTCAGAATTGTTGTAAAAACTCCACAACCTTATCCCGATTATTTACTTAAAATATTCAATTGAATATTTTTGTGTAAAGAAATAGTTAAGCGGCAGTTCAGTAACATTATGAAATTATAAAGCATCGTTTGCGGGAGCCGCATCACCATTTTCAGGTTTTGCTTTCTTAAACTCAAGTTTTCCAAACTTCCAGGTAAAATTTATACCGATGGAACGGAAGGGAATCTTGCGGGTGCTGTTGATTATAAATCCCTGTCCATATAGCGTAGTTGTCTGGTTAAGATACTCACTGAATATATTGGTCGCAGTAAGTGCGATGCTGCCTTTTTTCTTCCAGAGTTGTTTACGGAAAGCAAAAGTATAACTTGAAAAAGAAGGATATTTTCCCTGTAGTTCATTGCGTGGAGAATTGAAATTGGCGAAAAATTCTCCGGCCAGCATAGTGGAAAAATTATAACTAAGGTTCATATTCACACGGTAATTCCAGCTATGGGCGTTCTGACCGGGATCCAAAGCATTTATGGTTTCCCTGTGGAAAAAAAACAGGTTAGTCCGGACATTAAACTTATTTCCAAAGTGCAGGTCGGAGAATAAATTCATACCCAGGTTTTTTTCCAGTCCAATATTTTCCCTTGTGCTGACGGCTACATTATAATAAACGGTATCTCCGACCGGCAGGCTGGGATAATAAACAATATAGGGTTGAATATCATTCTGTGAGGTCCGGTAAAAAGCCGATATCATAAATGAACCGCCTGCATTCAGATCATAATTCCATCCAAGTTCAAAACGATTGCCTATTTCCGGTTTCAGATAAGGATTTCCTGCAATAAAATTATTTGGATCAGTCGTATTGACAAACGGATCAAGGTCCCTGTAATCCGGCCTTGAAATCCGCTTGGAGTAGCTTAACCGGATCGACTGCTGCTCGTTTAATTTTCTCGAAAGAAAAATAGAGGGGACAAATGTATTATACCCGGGTTCTGGAACCTGCTGTGATACATTGGAGAAGAATGTCTTTATTTCTGTGCGTTCATATCTAAGTCCTGCTTTGGCATCAAACCATGTACCAACCGGAAAGCTCAATTCAGTATACAATGCATACACGCCCTGTTGATAATGGAGATAGTTTGACAATGTAGAATCAAAGAGATAGGTTCCCGTACCCGGTTGCAGGCTCAGGACATTGGAAGTGCTGTTGATATCACGAAATTGCATTTTCCCTCCAAGTCCCCAGTTTACTTTTTTCGCAATGGGTTGTGTGTAGTCTATTACAAATTCCGTCTCAACTTCTTTTCCGGGGTTATCGTTATTCGTCCCGTAGAAAAGGGAATCGCCGGGCACTGTTGATTGATTGTTTACAGAACCATAATGGTTCGTTCCAAAGGATGAATGAAATCCGATATCCAGTTCCTGATCTTCTTTATCAAAAGTTTTTTTGTAATCCAGGCTGGCATTTGTTTCACGAAGTCGAAATGAATTTTGCGTCTGGCTTAATGTAAGCAATTGATTCAGCGGATTACCATTGTAATCGGAAGTGGTCTGATCCTGGTTCAGATAACCGTTGCTGTTTGATCCGAAAGAATTACTGCTGAATGAAAGGTTGAAATTATTTCTTTTCCAGGGAGTATAGTCAACACTGAACCCGCTTTCGATTCCGAAGCGACTGAAACGGTTGCTGCCATCCTGTTCGAGGCTCACCTGTGTTTTCGATTGCGTGTCCTGCGACATGCGGTTAGAAACGGACGGTGTGTTAACTGGAATGCGATAGTTCCCATTCAGAAAAACATTCACCCCGATGTTTCCGTTACGGGCATTGAAATTCAGTGATGCATTTTCATTTCGGCTAGCTGCTGTCAATGAAATATTTCCATTTATGCCCTTTACCATACTGTGTTTTAATATAATATTTATAATCCCACCCAGTCCTTCTGCATCGTATTTCGCACCCGGGTTGGTGATTACTTCAACACTTTTAATCTGGCTGGAGGGAATGGATTGCAGAACATCAGTAATATTACTGCCAAAAGCCGTAGATGGCTTGCCATCAATCAGGAAACGTATGCTGGTGCTACCTGCCAGTTCCACATTTCCGTCTACGTCGACAGAAACCTGTGGAATTTTTTTTAAGATATCGGTGGCAACGCCTCCCTGAGATGTAAGATCCTTTTCCGCGTTGAAGACCATTTTATCAATTCTGTTTTCAATCAGTTTCTGTGACTGGGTAACCGTTACGGCCTGGAGATTGGCAATTTTTTTTACAAGAAGAATTTTCCCCAGGTTCTTAAAACTGCTTTTATCAATAAGCATATGGTGAACGGAATAAGAAGTGTATCCAATGGATTCCACCAGGATATCATAATAACCGGTATTGTTCATCCCCAGTTTAAACTTTCCTTGTTCGTTACTGAGGGAACCATTTACAGGCTTGGCATTCCCCTCTTCAAAGAGACTGACAGTTGAATACTCAATGGGTTGTTTTGAAACTGAATCCAAAACAGTTCCTGAAATTCCCCCGGGAAATGATTCATTAACTGATGACTGCGAAGATGCACGTAAAGCAAAAAGCAGGAAACAAACAGTCAGGAGACGGTTAAAGAGCATAGTATGCTTATAGGTACAAAACTAATCCGGAATTCTGGTGTAAACCTGAAGTTCAGTTTAGTCAATTGTGAAAAAAAACTAAAAATAAAACTGGCTTTAATTCATTTTATACACCAGCACTTCAAAACTGCCGGGTATAATATTTCTGGTGCCGGGTACAAATTTGGCAACGCTGAGATAGATTTTATGTGTATCCTTATCAAGCGCCATAGTTTTTGCACGCACTTTGGTGTAAAGGGTCTGAACAACTGCATAATCACTGATAGATTTCTGTTTGATTATAGTCGTAGTACTATCACCGTTTGAACAAAAGATCAGTTTGGTTGCCGGGTCATAAGCCACCGCATCTACTCCGGCTCCAATGGGTAAAGTTGTAATCACTTTTCCGGATTTTGTATCAACCACACTCATGCCCTTATTTTTGCGACAGCCAGTAAATACCAATTGGTTCTTAGCATCATATGTCAGGCCTGTCGGAGTGCCACAAGGTGATAATGGATAATTTCGAATAACTTTCATAGCGACCGCATCTATAACATTCAGGCTGTTTTTATCTTCCAGGTTATTATAAATTAAACCCTTACCATCTGGTACTGCAAATTCCGGACCTCCACCCAAATCTACCGTTCCGATTTCTTTCATGTCGTTTACATCTATTACAGAAGCAGCATTTCCATCACCGCAAAAAGCAAATATCCTTTTTGAAAAGGGGTCAAACATGATTCCATCAGGATCTTTTGGAGTAACAGGAACTACTTTAATCGTTTTGAATGTAGTAAGATCGAAAACAACTACTGAATTATCCCTGCCGTCTGTAATAAATCCTTTATTCACTTCATTGTCAAACGCGATACCGTGGACGCCCTTCATATTATCGATGGAACCAATGACTTTTTCGGTTTTCAGGTCAATAACATTTACCGATCCACCGTGTGAAACGAATAAATGTTTGTTTACATCGTCAATGGATAAATAGTCATATCCCCCGTCTCCTGGTACTGAAATGCTTTTTTCAAAGGAATAAACCTGGGAAGTTTGTGCCTTTGATTCCATGCTTAAAAAAAGAGGAACGATTAAAAGTAATTTCAGGAAGTTATTTCTCATGATAATTTTTTTCAAATTTGAGAGTGTATTCTGAAGAAATACTGAAGAAATACTGAAGTTCGGGAACTTTCGGGATTGTTTCAGTATCAATAACCTTTATTTAAAGAATATCGTTCTTTCTTAATCTGTCCGCAAATAAAAATATCCACCATTCAATCTTTTTATATGGTAAACGAAATCTCTAGACCAGGTATCCATTTGAATTGTGGTTCTTGAAAATTAACTATAATATGCAATTTTTCATGTTCCGTAACTGGCAAATTGATTTTCAAAATGAATAAACCGCAAGGACAAACAGGCCAATATGCAACCGTGAATGATTTAAAAATGTATTACGAGATCCACGGAAATGGCAGACCGCTGGTAATATTGCATGGTGGTGGATCTACAATTCTTTCCACGTACGGTCGCATCCTGCCGGAATTGGCCAAATCACATCAGGTGATTGCTATGGAGCTGCAGGCTCACGGACATACCCTGGATATTGACCGCCCTTTAAGCTTTGAACAGGATGCAGATGACGTGGCGGAACTGATCAGACAGCTTCATATTAACAAAGCAGATTTTATGGGTTTCAGCAATGGAGGCACCACCTGCCTTCAGATTGTAATCCGCTATCCGGAACTGGTAAACAAGCTGGTATTGGGTTCCACCACTTATAAACGGGAGGGCATGCAACCTGGTTTCTTTGATGGTTTTAAACATGCATCCCTTGAAAATATGCCTGAGCCACTTCAGGAAGCTTACCTCAATGCAAATCCGGATCCTGATGGACTTCAGAGGATGTTTGACCGGGACGTCGCCAGGATGAAAAGCTTTAAAGATATCAGCGACATGGATATAAAATCCATCATGGCTCCGGTGCTCATCATTAACGGTGATAAAGAAGTTGTGCTTGCGGAACACACATTCGCATTATCTCGTACACTGACGTATGCACGGCTTGCTATCCTTCCAGGCGGTCATGGAGATTATATCGGAGAGATCTGTGCAGCAGATAAGAAAAGTAAAATTCCGGCTTTGGTTATGTCTATGATTGAGGAATTTCTCAACGGATGAAATATGATTTTTTCTCAATTTTCTTTAGGCTGAGAGAATTTTTTTTATGAGAACGATTTGCCCCAAATGATAATGGATATGTTCAATTATCCCCTGAATATTTCTATAATAATTACCATACTTATTTTCAGAGAAGTCCTCCCACAATTTATTCTCAGGCAATTGTTCAATCAGGACCGCAAAACTTTCTGCATCTCTACATGTTTTGTCCAATAATTTTTGCCAGTCTTCCTGGCTTAAGACTGGCGGATGGTTAAAACTATACTTATCACTGGCATTGAGTGGATTTCCTAACATGACCTCCATTACCATGCTTACATAATAGTTCATATGGAATACGAGGGTTGCAATCGTATTAAAAGAATAAATTTTAGTCGTAGCCTGTTGCCAGTTTGTGTCAGCCAGATGTTCTTTCAGGTTAGAGGTAGTCCAGTTTCCTCCAAAATGAACATCCCTGAATTGCCTTGCGATTTGTGATGTCAGATTCATTTTTTTATTTTTTTTATTGTGAATTGGCTGCTCCTGAGTCTTTTCAAAGTTAAAAGATGGTGCTGGTCAAATATTATACTGAATCAATATTCTTCAAAGAAGAAGGGGATTAATTATCTTGAATCAAAAATTCCTGTCTTGAAAAGGATTTACAGCATTGATTTTACAAGGGGTCTTGTCATGATCATCATGGCATTGGACCATGTGCGGGATCTTTTACATGTCAGTTCGGTAACACAACGACCGACTGATCTCACTACTACTACGCCCATTCTATTCTTCACCAGGTGGGTCACTTATTTATGCGCGCCCATATTTGTTTTCCTCGCCGGAACATCAGCATATCTGTCATTTAAAAGCAGGGGCAACCTATCAGAAAGCAGGAAATTTCTTCTCAAACGCGGACTCTGGATAGTGCTCCTGGAATTCAGTGCTGTGAACTTTGCATTATTTTTTGATGCCGGATTCCATACGCTCATTTTCGAAGTGATTGGCGCCATTGGTTTTGGGTTCATCATCCTTTCGCTATTACTCAAATCATCTTTAAAAACAATTTGTATTACCGGACTTATTATCATATTTTTTTATGGACTGTTACCACTTACTCCCGGTTCAACAATAAATACGATTCTATCGCTCCTGTTCAGTTCCAGTGCTTTCACGATTTCTTCGAGCCATGTTTTTATTATGGGTTATCCGCCCATTCCATGGCTGGGTATCATGCTGGTCGGATTTGCGGCAGGGAAATTATTTGAATTGCCCGGCGATCAAAGAAAAAAAATATTTATACGGATCGGGCTGGGATCCCTTTTGCTCTTTATATTTCTCCGCTTTATAAATGTATTTGGTGATCCTTTTCCATGGTCTTCTCAAAAGGATTCAATATTCAGCTTTCTTTCCTTTATAAATATTAGCAAATATCCTCCCTCACTTTTATTTTGCCTTGTCACACTGGGAATCATGTTTTTGGTACTTGCTTTTGCAGAAAGGGAAAATCGTTTCACTCCAATAGTTTTAGTTTATGGAAAAGTTCCACTGTTCTATTTTGTATTGCATTTTTATATTATCCATATACTGCTATTGATCATACTATTTTTCCAGGGAATTCACTGGTCCGAAATGACCTTTGCTACCGGAACTTTTGGTAGACCGGTTGGGAAGGAAAGCGGTTTAGCCCTTTGGGTGATCTATATCATCTGGATTGCAATTGTCACGCTCCTGTATATACCCTGTAACTGGTTTGGCAAATATAAATCGGGTCATCATTACTGGTGGCTTAGATATTTATAAAGCCGGTGCCCCCATTTTATCCATTCCCTGTTAAGTCGATTCCTGTGGCAAGAACTACTATGGGAATCAGGCCCTGGATATTTGATTTTGGAATTGTTTTTTTACCTAACTTTAGCTAAATCCAATTTTTATGAACGTCCCAATCTTCGGTGGCGATGTCACCCTGACTCCTCAAGGAAAAATCCTCGATAGTATATTCAAGTTTACAGGCGACGGATTGACCAAATTAGGGCTTCCCGCCGACTTCTTTTTCCAGATGCCGGATAAGTTCGCATTACCGACAGAGCAAAGCATTAATCAGCAAGGTCAGCTGATCAATACATTACCGCTTACACGTGGAATGTGCCTGCTGACCGAATATTTGCGTGAATGGATCTGGAACAGGCGGCCGGATTAGTAAAGCAGGTTAAAAAATAATGGACTAAAATATAAGATGCCAATGAATATTTCATCGGCAGCAAAATTTCTCATTGAAAGCATTTATTCGACAAATAGCTTTTGATTTTATCTTTTCTTATCTGTCCTTTCTTAAAATTCTCTTTCTGTGTTTCAAACCCCAGGTTACCAATTCCACAATGACTTTTTCCAAGGACTTACCATAAGATGTAAGTTCATATTCTACGGTAACCGGTTTGGAATCAATGACCATTCGATTTACCAATTCATTAATTTCAAGTTCCTTCAATTCCTTTGACAGCATCTTTCCGGTAATTTTCCCTACATCCCGCTGTAATTCTTTAAACCGCTTTTTCCTTTCATACAAAGAACACATGATTGCAATCTTCCATTTGCCATCCAAAATATCCAATGCGTCCCATAAAGCCAGCATATCCTGGGAACGTCCTTCGAGGTTAAGTGGTTTTTTTCCTGACATTTTCTTTTGTACTTTGATGGTTTCCCAACGGATACCGGTTTAATTAAGTAAATCGGTTACAAATATATACCATTAAACGTAACTTCGCCACTTCAAAATATTTTAATCAGAAAAAATGGAAATTGGAGTTGACAGTTTTGCCGCCATGTTCAGCGGTAATAGCAGTAAAATAATAAATGATACGGATGCAATGGCTCAATTGCTTGAAAGGATAGAACATGCTGATCATGTGGGTCTAGATGTGTTTGGGATTGGCGAGCATCATCGAAAGGGTTTTCTTGATTCAGCGCCAACACTTATTCTGGCTGCAGCCGCTGCCCGTACAACGCGGATCCGTCTTACAAGTGCAGTTACTGTTTTGAGTGCAGCCGACCCGGTTAGGGTATTTCAAAACTTTGCTACACTTGATTTAATTTCAGGCGGAAGGGCTGAAATGGTGGCGGGCCGTGGTTCTTTTATTGAGGCATTCCCCCTGTTTGGATATAGACTGCAGGACTATGATGAATTGTTTGAAGAAAAGCTAGATCTCTTACTTAAAATTCGCGATAACGAATTTGTTACCTGGTCAGGGAAATTCCGTCCTCCCCTTAAGAATCAATCTGTATATCCAAGACCCCTACAGGCTTCCTTACCCATTTGGGTTGGAGTGGGTGGCACACCGGAATCCTTCATTCGGGCAGGAACACTTGGGCTACCGCTGATGGTTGCTGTGATTGGTGGTGAGACCCACCATTTTCGTCCCCTTGTAGATCTTTACCGCGAGGCAGGGAAAAGAGCAGGATTCAAACCCGAACAACTTATAGTAGGTATGCACTCATTGGGTTATGTGGCAAACACAACGCAGGAAGCAATAGATGATTTTTATCCCGGTTATGCTGAATCCATGACAAAAGTTGGTAAAGAACGTGGATGGCCACCAATGACAAAAGCCCGGTTTGAAGCTCAGGCTGGAGTAAAAGGTGCGTTGCTGGTTGGCAGCGTTGAAGAAGTAGCGGAAAAAATTCTCCGGCACTCTGATGCACTGGGTGGTATTTCCAGGCTTACATTTCAGCTGGATAGTGCTGAATTACCGCATGAAAAACTGATGCAGACGATTGATTTGATTGGTTCAAGGTTAAAACCATTAGTATCCCAACCGGCTTTAAAAAATAAATAAACAAGTTGGTAAGATATGAAAGGGTCAGTGTTTTTTCCGGGAGAAAAAGAAATTCTTAAGCAAAACCAGGTGTCTCGCTGACCGCAGCAGGATTGAAGGGATGAATGCCAAATAAAAATATTTTATTGTGAAAATTGCTAAAATTGCAGCTAAGAGAAAAGAAAGGCCGCGATACAGGGATCTGTCCTTTTTTCTTATCGCATGGTATTCAGTTACCGAAATCCCGGATAATCCATTCGCCGGGCGAAGGGCAGTCACCAGTAGAAGAAAATACATCAGATTACAGAGTCCGAGGTTACTGAAATAGAAAACGATCCGCATTGAAAGCGGGTTATCATCCAGCATAAAAGACGTACTCACGGGAATTATCATAATCATGAACAGAAAGGCCTGGTTTATGATCAACAGGCGGCGGTTGTAACCCGTGACTTTTTCGAATAGGGTATGGTGTTTCATCCAAAGCAGACTGATAGTATAGAAGCTGATTATCAGCCCGAGAATCGGTATAAGCAATTTTCCGCCGTAAATTTTTTGGATATCGGACCATGAATGGTCACGTCCCAGCGGTGGTATTTTAAATTCAAGAATTAATAAGGTACTCGCGATGGCGATGATCGCATCACTATAAAAAGCGATACGGTCAATCTGGAATTGTTTTCTGTCATGGGCGGGGGCATGAATTGATTTGCTCAAGCGAAGGGATTTGGGTACTGTAAAATATGTTTTTCCCCTAAATTATTGAAGATCCGGCTAGATTTTCAGATTATATCTTAGAAAAAGCCTTTCTCTTTTGCTTATCTGTATATGTTCGGATTTCGGCATTTCCATTGTACAAACAAGTAAGTCATCTTTAGCGGAGACGATCCCGTCATGGACTTGTGACCTGTAAAGTAATCCATTCCCCCAAACTTTTAGATTTCAGTTTTCGGAGAATTCCGAACAGGAATCATTCCGGAAATTTTATTATCGAAAATGTTTTATTTTTAATGAATAAGTAACCATTACAAGTTTATCTATTACTGTAAAAACAAGTAGCTTTAAAATCGTGCAACAGAATCAGGTCTCACTTCCATTTACCGGATACCAAAAATTCGCCATTTTCATTTTGGCTGTCACCCAGTTTACCGTGATTCTTGATTTTATGGTAATGTCACCCATGGGAGATATTCTCATGAAGTCTTTGAACCTGAAACCATCACAGTTCGGACTTGCTGTTTCTGCTTATGCATTCAGTGCGGGTATTTCCGGATTACTGACGGCTGGTTTTGCAGATAAATTCGACCGCAAAAAATTATTGCTTTTCTTTTATTTTGGATTTATTGCCGGTACTTTTTTATGCGGACTTGCGAATTCATACACATTTTTAATCGGTGCGAGGATTGTTACCGGCTTATTCGGGGGTGTGATTGGTTCGATTTCCATGGCAATCATTGCCGATCTCTTTGATATTAATCATCGTGGTCGCGTAATGGGTTTTGTACAAATGGGTTTCAGCGCCAGCCAGGTACTGGGTATTCCCATCGGATTATATCTCGCTAATATCTGGGGATGGCACGCACCTTTTTTATGGGTAGCGGCCATGGCATTAGTCATCGCATTTTTAATAGCATCGAGGTTGCAGCCACTAACCAAACATCTTTCTGTGCAAAGGGATAAATCTGCATTAAAACATTTGCTTCATACCATTTCACTAAAAGATTACCGGGTAGGATTTACTGCAACTGCCCTTTTGTCTATCGGAGGGTTTATGATGATGCCCTTCGGAAGTGCATTCGCCATTAACAATTTGAAAATTACCCAACAACAGTTACCCATCATGTTTATGGTATCAGGGTTGAGTACACTCATCGTCATGCCGCTGGTCGGGAAACTGAGTGACAGAATCGATAAGTTCACAATTTTTGCAATGGCATCTGCATGGACGATTATCATGGTACTAATTTATACCCACCTTTCCGTTACACCATTTTTTCTTGTAATTATTTTGAATATCCTTATGATGGCAGGTATCATGAGCAGGATGATTCCTTCTTCTGCTTTAATAACCGGTATCCCCGTAATGCAGGACCGAGGCGCATTTATGAGTATTAATTCATCCCTTCAGCAAATTGCGGGTGGGATTGCTGCCGCTTTCGCAGGGATGATCGTTATTCAGAAAACCAAGTTCAGTCCGCTGGAACATTATGATACACTGGGCTATATCATCATTTGCATTTCATGCATCAGCGTATTCCTGATTTACCGCGTGAGTTCCATGGTAAAAAAGAAAACAGGCGAAATAAAGTCAAGGCAGGTTAAGCCCGTGATTTCAGAAGAGGTCGTATGACCGTTAAATACCTCAACAAATTTTTTTGGATACAAGATTTCAAATTCTTTATAACACTATTGTGTAAGCTGGTTGAGTGATTTTCAAGAACAGATAGGATCAGGCTAATAACTGCACGGAATATTTAAAGCTGCTGGGTTTTAAGGACTAAGGGTTTTTGTTTAGATACAGTTTCGCATTTTTCAGGAATATAAAATTTTGGGTATTCATTAAAATAAATCGTAAATTGGTAATAGTTCCTATCATAGGCTACTTTCAGCATGCCTTACTCCTCTCGGGCCTTACACACATAAAGGATATAGTTTCATTCTAAAGAAAAATTATCCGTTAAAATAGTAAAGAAGGTCAGTCCAGTAAGTTTTCCAATTAAAAAACCGACTGTTTAAGCTTTTACTATTTCGAAAACTTTTCGCTAGAAAAAATGATACCCATGGATTTTGCCTCCAATTTAGAATTGCAGAAGCGCTTGATTCGTATTTCCAAATTTTATGCAATAACAGTTATTTCTATCGGAATAATCGTTTTAGCCGGATGGCAATGGAATATTGATTTTCTTATAAAGCCTTTGCCTGACTTAGCGGCTATGAACCCTGTTACAGCACTGACCTTAATATGCATGGGTAGTTCCTTTTTATTTATTACATCCGGGAAAAAGACATCTAAGAGCCTTTCGGGTGGCTTTATCCTGGCGGGAATCGTTTCTCTCACAGGCGCCCTTAAAATGTCTGGTTTGCCTGTTGATCGTATACTTCTTCCTGGAAAACTTATGTATGACATTGGAAACAATGTATTTGTAAACATGGCTCCTAATTCAGCTTTTTGTTTTATAGTTTCGGGAATTGCCCTGTTCCTGTTGAATTTAGAAACCCGTAAAAAGCGGATGCCTGCTCAGTACATTGCATTATGCACCGCCCTTTTGAGTTTACTATCCATTATTTGCTACTTATACCGTGTTCAGACTTACTATTCAGTTTTCGTTTATATTCCCATGGCCGTTTACTCTGCCATTTGTTTTCTTCTCATATCAATGGCGATTTTATTAGCCAATCCGGGCAAAGGGATAATGAAAGAATTAACAAGCATATATACAGGCAGCCTCACTTTACGTTCATTAATTCCTGTGGTGATAATTGTTCCAGTCATATTGGGCATGTTACGTCTTTATGGTCATTGGGCAGGCTTGTTTACCATTGAATTTGGCGCAGCTGTACTGGTGCTCAGTATTATTGTAGTTTTCATAGTGATTATCTGGCAAAATGGTATTCTGCTGAACAAAAGAGATTATTTGAAAATGAAGACGGAAGATAAATTACTCGAAAGCGAACAAAGATTCCGCCTTTTGGTAAGCAGTGTAAAGGATTATGCCATTTTTATGGTAGATATAAATGGAATTATAGTGAGTTGGAATGAAGGTGCTGCCCATATAAAAGGATATTCTACTGAAGAAATAATTGGCAAAAATATTTCTATTTTTTACATAAATGACGAAGTGGAAACCGGGGAGCCTGCGAAAAATTTAAAAATAGCAACGATAAACGGGCACTTTGAAAAAGAAGGCTGGCGAAAACGGAAAGACGGGTCTGTTTTTTGGGCAAATGTAGTTTTTACAGCGATATATGACGACAAAGATCAATTGTGCGGATTTACAAAAATCACCCGCGATATGACCGAAAGAAAAATACTCGAAGACAAATTACAGGGTTTCAATAAAAAATTGAAAGAACTGGTAGAAGTGAAAACGGCCGAGCTTACAAGCGTATTTGAAAGGGTTTCTGATGGCATTATCGCTTTTGATAATAGAGCACAAATTACTTATGCAAATAAAAAAACAGGGGAAATCAACAAGCGAATCCCGGAAGATCTGATCGGAAAAAATTTCTGGGATGAATTCCCACTGGAGGTACATACCAGGTTTCATAAGAAATATTATGAATCCACCAAGGAACAAAAAAATATTCATTTTGAATCGTATTCGCCAACTTCAGGTCTCTGGGTTGAAAATCATATGTACCCTTCTTCTAACGGATTGTCTCTTTTTTACCGCGATATTACTGAAAAGAAAAAGTCAGAAGAATCATTGAGACAAAGTGAGGATATTAGGCAATTGATCATGAACTCTTCGCTGGATGCAATTATTTGCATTGACAAAAATGGAATCATCACTGGGTGGAATCAACAAGCTGAAAAGATATTTGGCTGGAAAGAAGATGAAGTAAAAGGAAAGCATCTGAATGAAACGATCATTCCTATTCGATACCGGGAAGCCCAGGAAAGAGAATTTCTGCATTTTATAAAAACGGAAGAAAGTCCGTTCATAAACAGAGTAATTGAAATTACTGCCCTAAATAAGGAAGGAAAGGAATTCCCGATTGAATTTTCAATTGCTCCCATCAAGCAACACGAGCATGAATTTTTTTGTTCTTTTATAAGGGATATTTCTCAGCGCAAAATGGCAGAACAGGAGCTACGTTTATCTGCTGAAAAATACAAATTGTTATTTGAAAGAAACCCTTTGCCAATGTGGATGATCTCAACATCAGATGATCGGTTCGTCGATGTAAATGACGCGGCTGTAATCCAATATGGTTACGGGAAAAAAGAATTCATGTCATTGAATACGGCCAAAATAAGGCCTGAAGAAGATAAAAAACGTTATTTAATAGAATCAAAGGAAAATGTGGCCGGGAAAAATTATCGAGGAATCTGGCGACATCAAAAGAAAGATCATTCCATTATTAACGTTGAAATCTATGCCAACGATTTTATGCATGAAGGCAAACAGGCAAGACTCATACTTGCAAATGATATTTCTGAAAAAATAAAAGCAGAGGAAAGCCTGAAACATTCTTATGATGAAATCCGCCAGCTGGCTTCACATCTTCAGGATATCCGTGAGGAAGAAAGAGCCGGCATTGCCCGCGAAATACATGATGAACTTGGACAGCAGCTAACAGGTTTGAAAATGGATATGTTCTGGATCTCAAAAAGATTGAATAAGGAGAAAGATGGACTAATAGAACAAAAAATAAATAATACGCTCGATCTGCTCGACGTGACCATAAAAACAGTGAGAAGAATTGCTACTGATCTTAGACCCAGTATACTGGATGATCTGGGTTTAATTGCAACCATTGAGTGGCAATGCGAAGAATTTGAGAGAAGGACCGGCATTATTACGAAGTTTGCCGAAGACATGACTGAATTTGATTTTCCTGCGCAAATGGCTATTGGCTTATTCAGAATTTGCCAGGAATCACTTACAAATATAGCCCGGCATTCTGCTGCTAAAAATGCATTTATAACATTACAACAAATAGGATTTGAACTCCTTTTAACCATTTCAGATGATGGCAAAGGATTTGATGCATATAATATTGATC
Source organism: Puia sp. (assembly GCA_035937535.1). Lineage (GTDB taxonomy): Bacteria > Bacteroidota > Bacteroidia > Chitinophagales > Chitinophagaceae > Puia. The sequence goes on from DASZHV010000018.1 coordinate 64,918, forward strand.
ATAAGAAAACTTTAGGCCTTTTGGGCATGAAAGAACGGACACTAATGATGGGTGGGAAATACGAAATTACCAGTGAGATTTCCAAGGGAACCACACTATCTATACGGATTCCCTACCAATCATTAAAGGTAAGTAGCTAAAATTTATTTATATGCATAGAATCTTAATTGCCGATGATCACACAGTTGTTCGCAAGGGCTTAAAACAGATTTTACAGGATGCATTTCCCTCTGCACTTATTGAAGAAGTTGCTGATGCGGAAGACCTTTTGAAAAGAGTATTTTCAGAGGATTGGGATGTAGTAATATCCGATATTTCCATGCCGGGAAGAAGTGGTCTTGATGTATTGCAGCAAATCAGGCAAAGTCATCCCAGGCTTCCAATTTTGATTCTCAGCATGCATCCTGAAGACCAGTATGCAATCAGGGTTTTAAGAGCAGGTGCTTCAGGGTACCTCAATAAGAATTCGGCTCCTGAAGAATTGGTAAAAGCTATCAACCAGGTTCTGTTGGGTAAAAAATACATCACTCCTTCTATTGCAGAGAAATTAGTTAATGCGTTTGACCAGGATGCCAAAAAATTTAGCCATGAATACCTTTCCGACCGTGAGTTTGAAGTATTGAAACTGCTGGCTGCAGGCAAATCAGTATCTGATATTTCGGATCAAATTTCCCTGAGCGCCAGTACGATCAGTACGTACCGTGCAAGGATCATGACAAAGTTGAATCTGAAAACGAATGCCGATTTAACGCTATATTCCTTTGAGCATAAATTAATTTAAGCACCTGATCTTATATATCCGACATTCCTTCTCCGGTAAATTATTACCTGCCATGTATTTAACGATCTACTTCTATAAACGCAGGTAAAATTCCATTACCTGTAGTAAAAGCACTACAAGATCAAACCATTAATCAATACATCAAATAGATAGAATGTACTATTTTCCTGAAGTCAATTAAGCATTCTCTTAGCGGTCTTGATTTACTATACCAATGATTAACGGAAAAAAGATAGTATTGATTGTTGACGATTCTATACTTATCCTTGAAAGAATGATTCAGTTACTGGATGAAGTTGAAAATATACAACTTGTAGTTCATGCCGCCAGTTATAATGAAGCTATTGAATTATTAAATGTACTAACCCCTGATCTGGTTCTGCTCGACATTCATTTGCCCGATAAGAGCGGAATCGAATTATTGCGTATTATCAAAGAAAAGTACCGGGACGTCATAGTGTTCATGATTACCAATAATGCAAATGATTATTACAGGAATCACTGTAAAACATATGGCGCCGATTATTTCTTCGATAAATCAAAGGATTTTAACCTGCTTCCCCAGACTATTTCCGCTGAGACTGCTTGTTATCCCAAACACAAAACAAATTAATGAAGAATAATATCCCTGGATTGCATTAATTACCGGGCACGATTATTAGAGACTTAGTCAACCTGATTGCAATACATATAAACCCTTAGATATTATAGGGTTTCAGCTACAAAAAAACCACAGACTTATGTACATTTTAATAACAATATGTTCTATTTATATACTTCACAACATGTTGTTTCTTTATGATTCAAAACAGAGGAAATTCGATGTAAATGAACTTTTAATAATAAAATCCATTTCCCCGATTTACCACTGCGCACATATTAATCCTTATCCAATGAAAATCGCACCATTAAAACCCAGACGCAACCTTCAGTCGACCATGGGGAACATCTATAAAGAAATTTATAGAATGTTCCTCAGACGGGTCGATCAAAACAAAATTATTTATCAATGTATTAAGCCGAATTCGAAACTAATTAACATTCAAAAAAATTCAAAATCAGAATCTTATTATAACAGGCATATGTTAACCTGTATCAAATATTGAGCCTTTAGGAAAAATATTTTTCCTTGAAAACCTAATGGCCATTGAATCTCGAAACCACTATAAAACCAAGTCCAGATAATCAGCTCAAGGTGTTCGGAATCCAATATCCTGCACAAAAATTCAATGGCCATTTTTTTTAACCAGCGGCATCACATATATTCAGCCGTAACCAAAACCCTACCTATGAAAAAATTTCTACTTTTCATTATTGTTATTACTTCTACTTTATTATCCACTCCTCTTTTAAATTTCGGGCAGGCACCTACTTTAGGCACAGCTGCCAATTTCGTCCTGTTTACTACTACCGGGGCAGTAGGTAGCACAGGGATATCAAATATTACAGGAAATGTAGGATCGGGTGCCGGCGCCATTACCGGATTCGGCGGATTGAACGGCCTGATATATAATGCGGATGCGGTAACCACACAAGCCACTACAGATTTAATGGTAGCCTACAACCAACTAAATAGTGCAGTACCCACTTTTTTTCCCGGGCCCGTATTAGGAGACGGACAGGTTCTTACTGCAGGGGTATATTCTTTACCGGCTGCAGCTTCGCTGGATGCAGTTCTGACATTGGATGCAGCAGGAGATACCAATGCTTTATTTATTTTCAAAGTAGGGGGCGCATTTTCAACAAACGCTTCTTCCGAAATCTTATTAATTAATGGGGCACAGGCTTCCAATGTATTCTGGAAAGTGGAAGGCGCGGTACCCATGGCTGCCGGAACTATTATGAGAGGAACTATTATAGCGAACAACGCAGCGATCTCTTTAGGCGCAGGCGGGGTATTGGAGGGAAGGGCATTATCTACTACCGGGGCAGTTTCTATTTACGGTTCGCTGGCGTATATATTACCAGGAGGAGGCACAATTCTTCCCATTGAATTGTTTTCATTTACAGGTGTCTGCGAAAATCAAAATGTACTCTTAAATTGGATTACGTCGACTGAAACAAATAATAACTATTATACCATAGAACGAAGCGCTGAACAAAAAACCTGGACGGCGATTGAAACGGTTCAGGCAGTAGAAAATTCATCGTTAGCACATTCATACACATTTACAGACATGCTTCCAATTGAAACGATTTCATATTACAGATTAAAACAAACTGATTTTGCAGGTAATATTAATTATGGTAACGTCATTCAGGTGAAAAAATGTAGAGAAGATGTTTATCAAAATGTAATACTGTACCCCAATCCGTCTGCAAACGGAAAATTCAATTTATTATATTCAGGCGACAAAAGCTTGATTTCATCAATTCAAATATTTAATGAACTGGGTGAAAAAGTATATGGATCAAATGGTTTCCAATCAGTTTTTGATTTATCCGATAAATCAGCAGGTGTTTATTATGTACAGGTACACCTGAATTCAAAAACCATCAATCTGAAAGTTTTAGTGAAAGAATAACCAGTGGACAAGACAAAGGGATTAAAAACTGGTTTTCGAAGACAGGCTTCACTCGGAACGAGCAGTGACAGATTATTTAGGGAAAATAATTTTAAATACAGAACCCTTCCCATATTCTGATCTCACTTCAATCTTCATTTCGTGATACTGAGCTATACTTTTTACAATCGATAACCCAAGCCCATACCCTTCACTTTCTGACGACATATTCTTCTTAAACCGGTCGAAAATCGTATCGAGATCTTTTGCAGGTATGCCTATTCCTGTGTCTTCAATCAATAAGAGGTATGATTTCCCCTGATCCAGATGATCTGTGATTGAGATTTCTCCCCCTTCTTTATTATATCTGATTGCATTATTGACCAGGTTATAAATGAGTTGAAAAAGCAAATCACGGTTCAGGTTTTGCAAGATATGGTCATTCAAAATCGATAACCTGAACCGGATACCCCTGGCTTCAAGGCGATCTTCCAATTCAATCATTACCTCTTCAACCAGCTTTTTAATGTTTACATGATCCGACTTTATGTATTGATCATTTTCAATACGGGATATTAATAACAGGGAACGGACAATCGATTTCAGCCTGTTCAGTGTTTTCATCATACCAATAATTCTCTCCTGTAATTCTTCATTCAAATCATTATCAAGCATCAGGTTTTCAATCTTATTCTGAAGAATGCTGATAGGTGTCATCAATTCGTGCGAAGCATTGGAAGTAAATTCCCTTTCTTTTTCGAAATCCTCATTGATCTTATTCATCAGATCGATCAGGGAATTGTCCAGATATTTAAAATCTGTTGTGGAAGTCCTTACTGGTGGAAGATTTTCTTTAAACGGAAACTTTCTGTCCACCAGCCTGGTATTGATAATAACACCCAGCGGGCGAAGCAGCAAACGGGTATAAACAAGGTCAATGAAAAGTGTAAGTGCAATCAGACCGATTAAAACATATAGAGCGACACGTTGCAGCGGCCGATTGTATTGATTGATCGCGGCAATCGTTTTGCCGATTTCAAGAATATATTTCTTATTCCTGTATTCAAACTCATGAATGAGCACCCGGTAGGTTAATGTATCATTTTCCACGATTCGGCGGGAAGTTTCAATAGTATCTTTGGCAAAACCAAATCCGGCAGGTTCCAGTGAAATATATTCTTCTTTGAGCATAGTATAGCTTCCGTAGCTAGAGTCGCCCTGGAAATAATAATCTATACCGTTTTTGTTGATTTCGCTCATTACTTCTTTCTTTTGCTCCTGAAGAGAATAATTGGTATACTGAAAAGCCACATCGTTTACCAGACGGGGAAGCAGCAGAATAAATAAAAGAACAATCGCTGTTTTGGAAAGGGTTGTATAAAGAGTGAGTTTGCTACGGAGTTTCACGCTCAGATTTTTATTTTATATCCAATTCCACGGATTGTTTGTAACCATTCCACAGAAGCATGAGCTGCCAGTTTCTTCCGAATATTTTTTATGTGTACATCAATATAGTTGGAATCACTGTCATCGTCCGAAAAATTGCCCCAGATATGTTCGCTTAGTTGCAGCCTGGTAAGAGGTCTGTTTTTATGCAATAACAAATAACTGAGGAGATCAAATTCCTTACGAGACAATTCTATATCATTTTTTTCAAAAAATATCAGTCTTTTACTTAGGTCTATTGTAAAATCACCAATCGGAACCAATGAATCATTCAGTCCTGATTTTCTGCGTGTAATGGCCTGCATCCTTGATTGCAATTCCAGCAAAGAAAATGGTTTGGGCAAGTAATCATCCGCCCCAAGATCAAGTCCCTTGATCCGGTCCTCCAAATCGCCGCGGGCTGTAAGAATAATATAAGAGGCATCAGGGCAAGTACTTTTAGCTTCCTTTAAAACCTGTAAGCCGTCAAGATCCGGGAGCCCCAAATCAATCAGAATAAAATTATATGGATTCTCTTCCATCATTTGCCTTGCCTGTTTGGCTGAATAAGCCAGGTCACACAGATAGAATGCCTTTTTTAAAAAAGCCGCTATTTCAAGCGCCATCGATCTTTCATCTTCAATGATCAGTACTTTCATAATATTAAAACTGGTAATAAAAACTCATATTTAAAAAGGAATTTGCATTTCCGGCACCGCTTTCCGCGTGTTTGCTTAATACAGAAAGCTGATATGTTATTTCGAACATATAATTGGTCCGGTTGTATGCAAGCGGAAATTTAAAGTTATAAGTCAGGATATTTATCTGAGTTATAGTTGCAGTCAAAGGTGTTACGGCAGGTGGTTCTCCCAGAACAGGTGTGAGCAACACCCCCAGGAGACTATCCTGCAGCCTTTTATCAATAATATAAGTCTGGTAAAAATGCTGGGTACCAGCCACCACATCAAAGGCTGGTGTAAGAGTAATAATATCCTTCTTGCTAAAACTTCCAAGAGTTATTAGTTTCCCTATACCCAGGGTTATGAATATGTCGGAAGTTTTACCAAAAGCATAATCCACATTAAAATTTGAAGTCAGCCAGTTTTCATAAGTAAGTGCTGCACTTGCATTGTCTGGAATTGATGCCTGAAGAAACGGGGAGTATGCCGGATAAAATGTATGACTATAACTAAGATCGGCAGAAAGTTTTTTACTGATCTTGAATGCCAATCCGGTTCCCAGATTTGATGCAGATACAAAAGCACCGGTATCATTTAATATTTTATATGCCAGTCCTGACAAATAAAAACCAGACCTGAAACGATATGTTGCTCCAGCAGCAACATAAGGAATATTCTCCAGTGCACGCTGACCGTAATAATCGGCATTATTGGAATAAGTAGCGCCGATTGTCAGGGTAGCTTTTGTTTTAATGCTGTCAGTTACTGTTGGATTCGTCGTACTATCAGTTTGCCCGAAACATCGGGTACTGCATAATCCGACTATGATCAAAGTTGTTGGAAGCTTCATAAAGGATAAAATTTAGATCTAGTGTATCCTGATAATGGGCTTAATAATCTTGGGTTTAATAATTTTCAATGGTTGTATTGGGGTAACAGCCGGTACAGCTATTGGCTTTATCTGCTTGTGTGATTTTGGAACTTCCTTAATCACTTTTATCTGGTCCTTACCACTGTTCTCATCTGGACTTGTTTTATTCTCCGGCAGGGAATCGATAAGAGCCTGAAGGATGATTTCGCTTCTCATTTGAAATTGATGATGCGGCACTCCGTTATTTCCAATACTCACCAGGGGACGGATTGTAAAAAGCGCGATCACTAAAAAATACCTGTTGATATGATTTCCTGTCATGTCAATTACCTATCAAAACGTTAAGAAATTTAGATTTTCGCCCCTGCATGGGGCGAAAATCAGGGATTCACAGGGTTACTTAATTTTCAGTCTTGCATTACCCTTTAATTGAGTTTGCATTCTAAAAGTCGCAGGTTTAGGTTTTGTTTTACTTGCAATTCCTGTACCTGTTCTTATTGCATTATCAGAACTGTTCTTCACATCGGTTTTTACCGTTTCATTGCCCATTTTTGAGTCTTTTTTTGCCTCATTACCGGTGCTTTTTACGCTTTCAGCAGAAACATTCGCCTTATTATTTAAAGACGCATTCTGGCTTACTTTATTGCTTTTTGATTCTGCGCTAATCCGGCTTTCTGATTGAACAGAACCAGATCTCGTGCTGTTCTCCTTTACTGTTTTTTGGGTCGTCATAACATCTGCATGTGCCTGCCCTGAAACAGCTTCTTTTTGCTTAATGACTGCTTTTTTTGCTTTCTGTTTTGATTGATTAGCTTTCTTTGTCGCTTTATCTACTGCACTGGTTTTAACTGTAGCATTTGATGAGGAACTGATACCTGCGTTTCCTGAACTTCCTGCATTGCCTGACTGTGTAGTTGCAGAAGTTGCCTGGTCGCTTTTCGCGGTCACTTCCTGAGCGAATGAACCGGTCGCCAAAAATAAAGCTGCAACAAATAATAATTTCGTTTTCATAAAAGTGTGTTTAATAGTTATAAATTCCGATTACTGAAACAAAACTATTAGCTCAAGATGAAGGAAAGATGAAAAATGAAAAGTTATTGGTGATTCCTTGTTTATTAGCACTTTAAGTATTAATAATCTATATTCTTCGACTAATATTGTAAAAAATACTTTCATTCCATGATGAAAGTCAAAAAGATAATTGTCCGCTTATTATCCTTCCTGCTGATCATCGCAATCGGCTGTTTAATTTACTATTGCCGGATATCTTTTCCTATACTGGCCGGATATGGATCCAAAGTAATGTGCTCTGCTGTTTTTGAGGCTGGAAGAAATGAAAAGCAGGTGCGTGATCAGGACTTAAGTGCGTATATGATGAAGCTCGCAGATTTTAAAGTAGATTATACAGACTCATCCGTGACGGGATCGGTATTTGGATTTTCAAAACGTAAAGCGATTTGCCGGAATGGTTTGGGAGCAACGTTAGTAAGTGAACTCAGTGAACAAGATTTAAGGTCGCAGCATTTTGCCCTGGCTAGAAAACCAGCTGTTCATCCAGATACTATACCCTGGCCAATGGGAGATAAGCTGACCGATACATTTCCAACGGATATAGATAGCGCTAAGTTGCAATCAGCAATTCAGAATATTTTTGTGGAAAATGATACGATACTACCGGTTCGTACCAGGGCGGTTGTTATTATATACAAAGGACAATTGATTGCAGAACGGTATGCAGAAGGTTTTACTGCCAAAACAAAGTTAGCTGGCTGGTCGATGACAAAAACTGTTACTGGTGCACTGATCGGCATACTGGTGAAACAAAGAAAATTAACCATTGATACACCAGCACCGGTACCGGAATGGGGAAATGTAAATGACCCGAGGCATTTAATAACTGTCACAAACTTACTTCAACAACGCAGCGGCCTGGATTTTGAAGAGAATTATGCCAGGTCAAGTGATGCTACAAAGATGTTATTTCAAAAAGCTGATATGGGCAGTTATACTGCATTACGTCCCTTGAAAAACCTGCCTGGCTCAGTATTTTATTATTCAAGCGGTAATAGCAATATTCTATCACGCATCATCAGGGAAAAGCTTGGCGACTCATTGTATTACGGTTTCCCTTATCATCAATTGTTTTACAAATTGGGAATGTACAGTGCCGTTTTAGAACCTGATGCATCCGGTACATTTGTAGGATCATCCTATATGTATGCTACAGCCCGCGATTGGGCGAGGTTTGGATTATTATTTATGAACGATGGAGTGTTCAATAATGAAAGAATATTACCCGAAGGCTGGGTTACAAAAAGTACAAAACCCGTCTCCGGCAAAAGGGGTTATGGTTATCAAATATGGCTTAATACAGGCAGTGATACTTTAATAAAGCATTATCCGGCGGCACCTGCAGATATGTTCTATGCCGATGGATTTGAAAGCCAGCTCATTTTTATCATACCCTCTAAGAAATTAGTTGTCGTCCGCCTTGGATTAACACAACATAATAATTTTGATGGAAATAAATTTTTAAATGATGTACTGGCAGCAATAAAATGAGATGCAAATGCTTCACCTATAAAGGGTTTTTTTAATAGATTAAATAGTCGAAATTAAAATTATGAGAAATGCTATTTACTTAACCACGGATAGAGCATTTTATGGCATCTCTATTTGGACAATTGACCTAAAATGATGTGGATTATTGATTAATTGCAAGTTTTGAGTGAATTTATTTAACAGGTTTAGTCCAAAGAAATCTTCATTGTAGATTGTGCAGCCTCACCGAACGAAGTATGCACCATATGAAAGATTTGAATATAATCGCAAATATTCTCTGCAATTATTACGATCGCCGGGAATTAGATCCCGCTGAGATGGATATACTCTGCGAATGGCTGAGTGAATCACAGGCAAATGAAGATTTTCTAACCGATCTGAGCGATGATGCGATCTGGATAAAAGATTCGCGCCCAGAAGTAATCCATGACCTAATCAGATCCAAACTGATTTTACTATACAAACTATAGATCCACGGTTAAATATCTGGCAGGTTATATAGTTTTATTTCTACGAAATCCTTCCACAGATTCAAGTGAACCAGAACCCGGCGAAAATGTTGGGATTAGGTTGTTCAATTTTTTCCACAGAAAAAATTGTGAATTATCAAACGATACTTTAAAGTCTTTAACATTTACTGGCATCATTTTGTAAGTATACTAGGAATAAAATCAATTTTATGCCACAAAAAAATCACGAGCAGGCGGCTTCTCACCTTGAAGAAGCAGCTAAACATCACAGGTCAGCAGCAAAACATGTTTCTGAAGGAAACTATGATAAAGCAGCACATCATGCACAGGCTGCACATGGCCACCAACAAAAAGCAAAGGAGCATGCTAGTAAAGCTTCAGAGAAATATGCTGAAAAAGCCGGAAGTATGAAAAAAGAAGTAAAAGAAAAAGAGATGCATGGAACATCAAACGGGCGTTAACTAAAATTTAACCTTAAAGCCAAACAGGAAGAAATTACTCATTTCTTCCTGTTTCATTTTTGACCTTTCTCACTATCCTCCATTTTATTTCAGGCCGGTCTCATAGAATTTAGAAAAATCAGGATTATATAATATTATATTTTATTTATGGATTCAAATAAAAAGAAAGCATACCAGGTTGAAGATCTTGCTTCAAAAATCATTAATGCCGCCGGCAGTACCCGGATTATTCTAACAGTATTTCTTCTGATCTTATTATGGGCCGCTTCAGGATTTTATTTTCATTTTTCCACGAAGTGGGCTTCACTCATTGAAATCGCTTCGAGTGTAATAACCATACTTATGGTTTTCCTTATTCAAAAATCACAAAACAAACATTCATTATCGATTCAATTGAAGCTAAATGAACTTGTCGCTGCAAATGATAAAGCTAGTAACCGCCTGGTAAATGTTGAAGGAATGACAGAAAATGAATTGAAGGTTATTGAAAAATACTATTCAAAACTAAGTGAATTTGCAAATAAGCAGCAGAACCTGCAACAATCTCACTCGATTGATGAAGTACATCGGGAGCATACGATAAAAAAAGAAATGGAAGATGAATTAAGTGCAGTTAACAAAAATGATTGACCCGGTCTTTTCCACCGGTCAAATCAATAACAATTCCTTTAACAATTCATGTTGCAACTATCGAATCCAGTTTGCCGTATACTAATATAAAGCTACTTATGAAAAATAAGATATTGTGTTTAAATATTTTAATATTCCTGATTGTTGGGCTTGGAATTATTTCCTGCGGGAAAAGCAGTAGTTATAATACAAATATGCCCCCCTCAGCTAATTCTGTGAGCATAATAAATATGTCCTTTTCCCCCGCAACAATTACCGTGGCCCCGGGAACCACGGTCACATGGACAAATAACGATGGTATGACGCATACGGTAACAGCAGATGATATTAGTTTTGACAGTGGTAATATTACAACGGGAAGCAAATTCTCTAAGGTATTTTCAACTGTTGGGTCTTATTCCTATCATTGCACTATCCATCCGAATATGAAAGGAACCATCATAGTAAAGTAATTTTACTTTCAGTTTCCCTCGTCTATCATTTCCCTGATTTTATTCAGCATCACTTAATCCGATTTTGCAGGTGTGTACTGAGCGCGTACACCTATTGCTTCAGCGATTACAGGATCTGTTGATCAGACATAAACTGCAGGTTGCCCGGTTTCATAAATTGCAATTACAGATTTATCGGTTGATTAAAATAATCTTTCACAAATTCTCGTTGCTTTTTCTCGCTCATTTTATCGGCAGGCAGGGCCTTTATTTTTATTTTATCAAAATGGTGATCTGATTTCAGAAAATTCAGCAACTCAGACTTCGCATTGGTCGGACCAAAAATCAGGACAGAATTGTATTGTTCTGCCACTTTTGCCAGTTCTTTAAAATAAGCCAGTTGATCATGTTGTTTAGTATTATGCATTGCATGTTCGCTTCTTTCAAGTGTCTCTTTCTTTTCGGTATTTGTAAAATCGGAACTGATTATCCGGGATTCGGTCTGATCCAAAGGATAATCAAATAAATGGGCTGAAGCATGATCCATCCAGATGGCAAGTTTTCTTTCAATAGACATTGTTTTGTTGTTTTTAAATAATAAAACAGCAGAAATCAAGAAAAGTTCTGACCGCCTTACACTTTATTAAGGCCATAACGGTTAGTGATCTAAATATTTTACAACTGGTCCTGCTTCCAGCGAGAGACGGGCAAAGTCGAAGTTCACTCAGAACGAAGACTATTCACAGGATTGGCAACAGCTGCTTTTATTGATTGAAAGCTGATAGTGATCAGTGTTATCAATACAGCCAATATGCCACCCGTTGCAAAAATCCACCAGCTGATATTTATTCGGTATGCAAAATTGTTGAGCCAATTGTGCATAACCCACCAGGTCAATGGAATGGAAATTAAAAAGGCAAGACTTACTAGTAATAGAAATTCCTTTGACAAAAGGACAAGCACTTGATTTATAGACGCACCTAGCACCTTCCGAATTCCGATCTCTTTATTACGCTGCTCTGTGGTAAAGGCAACCAATCCTAACAATCCAAGACTTGCAATGAACACGGCAATGACCGCAAAACTGGTAAATATTTGCCCAGTCTTTTCTTCGGCAGCGTATACAGACACAAATTTGTCATCCAGAAAATAATAAGAAAATGGTGTTCGGGCATTATATGCATTCCAGTCCTTTTTTACAGTTGACAGCAAACTGGAAATATCAACGGTTTTGATTTTCACCATCAGGGTGCCGTTGTTGTGGCGTAGCATCATCATGACAGGAACAATCCTTTGTTTGACAGAAGCATAGTTAAAATCCCGTACAACACCAATCACCCTATAAGAATGCTGGCCGGAAGAAATGATTGTTTTGTCGATGGCGGCTTTATTGTCTTTCCATCCCAGGTCGCGAACTGCTGCTTCATTAATTACAACTCCTGATGAATCGCTTCCATAATCTTTTGCAAAATATCTGCCTGCAATCATTTTCATCCCAAGCGTGGACAGGTAATCGTAGTCAACATGAAAAAAATTCGCGTGAATTTCGCTTTCAGTTTCATGCGCCCTGTTTTCACTGGCATAGACTTCTGAACCGTCCATATTTTCTTCGTTTCGGCCTACCGGAACATCCCTGGAAATCGTTGCATTTACCACACGGCTATCGCTTAAGAGTTTTTGTTTAAATGCAAATTGATTGCTGTCCAGCCCAAATGTATCCGGAATAACGAGCACCTGTTCTTTAGCATAACCCAGCTTTTTATTCTGCATAAAATTAAGCTGTCTGTATACGACCAGGGTAGAGATGATCAGGGAAGTAGAAATCAAAAATTGAAATACTACGAGTCCCCTTCGAAGACCGCCTCCTTTTGCAGGTGTTTGCAAAACCGCGCCTTTTAGAACTCGGATAGTTTGGAATGAGGAAAGAAAAAAAGCCGGGTAAATGCCGGCCGCGAGTCCAACGAATATCATAAAAACAATTACTGCAACAATTGTTTTAAAATGTAGGAAGAATGAAATGCCTATTTGTTTTCCTGAAAGATGATTAAAGGAAGGCAGCATGAGGTATATTAGTAAAAAAGCAATTAATAGGGCACAACAGGAAAGCAATACAGATTCTACCAGGAACTGGATGATCAACTCGATTTTTAAGGTACCGAGAACTTTACGGATACCGACTTCGCGCGAGCGTTTTACTGAAGCAGCTGTAGAAAGATTTGTAAAATTGATACAGGCGAGAAGTATGGTAAAAATGGCCAGCGACCCGAAAATATAAATATATTGAATATCACCGTTGGGTTCCAGTTCATATTTTGTATTTGAATGAAGATGAATCTCAGTCGCGGGCATCAGGAAAAAACGCCAGGTATTGGCTACCTTCTGTGCTTCTGATAAACTGATCCCCATATCATGAACCGCTTCCGGGGCTACATATTTTTGGATCAGTTCCGGAAATTTAGCCTCCAGTTTTTTTGGATCAGCTTTTTTATCCAGTAGCAAATAAGTATAAAAACCCAGGTTGCTCCAGGTAGTTCCGTGCATGGCATAATTAATTGTCGCCATGCTAATAAAAGCATCAAAATGAAAATGACTATTATCCGGAATTTTTTCAATAATACCTGTTATTTTATAGGGTTCCCTTCCAATCAGGAGAGATTTCCCCACGGCTGGTTTATCATTAAAATATTTATGTTCAAGGGCTCGCGTGATAACTATGGAACCGGGAGATACTAGTGCTGTTTTATTATCCCCTTCAACAAGTGGAATCGAAAACATTTGCAGGAAATTTGAATCGCAGAAGGCAATATTGGATTCCTTAAATATTTTATCTCCGTTTTTCACAAACATTTCGCCCTGTCTGTTTATTCGGGTGGAGGCTAGCACTTCAGGAAAAGCATTCTTAATGCCTGCACCAACGGCAACATCCACATTCGGGTATACCACAACGCCACCGTTTTGTATTATCTGAAGTTCAATCCGGTATATTTGAGCGGCATGTTCAGTGTATGTATCGTAACTCAGTTCATCTGACACGAATGCCGCAATGAGGATACACGCTGCAAGGCCAATGGCTAGCCCGAAAACATTAATGACTGAGAAGGTCTTATGCTTCACCAGTTTCCTAATGGCGATTCTTAGATAGTTTCTGAACATAAAGAATAATTGATTGTAAAAATTGCAACCAATTGTATACCGGATCGAAGTTGATTGATAGACAGGATTTTAGAAATATGGAAAATGAGTTTTGGTTCGATTATGATACAAACTGTACGAATTCGGAACAAATGCTCATACCATTTACCGTAATTATTCGCTGCGAAGCGTTTTGACCGGGTTCACTAAGGCAGCGAGAAGGGATCGATAACTGACAGTAAAAAAGGCCAGTAACAGTGCTATAACCGGGCCGGCAAGAAAACTTATCCAGGACATTTGTATATGATACGCAAATTGCTCCAACCATTTGTGAATGAGCCACCAGGCGGCGGGACTGGCTATTAAGGAGGCCAGTAAAACGATTTTAATAAAATCTGCGGATAAAAGTTGTAGTATCCTTATCACACTCGCACCAAGTACTTTACGGATTCCGATTTCCCTTGCACGTTTTACAGCCATGAATAAGGCCAGGCTAAACAGTCCGGAGCAGGATAGCAGGATCGCGATACAAGCGAACCATTCGATCATCCGGCTGAAGTTTTCCTTATCCTTATACTGTGCATTGATGTCGTTTTCTAAAAAACTGTATTCAAATACCCGTTCGGGGAAAATTTTCTCCCAGGTTTTCTTAATGGCCGCTATCGTCTCCGGTATATGATCCGGGTGAATGCTAATAGCAAATTCCGTAAAGCGCGGCGGATTAACATCCATCACCAGCGGCTCCATCGGGTTGCTAAGTGCATTGAAATCAAAATCCTTCACAACACCTATGATCTGTCCTTTTTTCCCATCTGAAATTTTGCCACGTATAAAAGTTTTACCGATGGCATTTCCTGGTCTCTGCCAGCCGAAAATGCGCACAGCAGATTCGTTGATGATAAAAGCATTCAGAAAATCTTTGCCCATGGTTTTTGAGAAGTCACGACCAGCGACGATTTCCATTTTCAATGTCCGGATAAAATTATAATCTACAGAGAGCCATGGTGCAAAAATATTGTCCTGATCACTCCTCCCTTCTGGAACAATCAGCCCTCTTATAAAGCCCTGACCCGGCATTTCGGAAGAAGCGGTTACTGCATTTATTTTATTGTACGATCGCAGTTCATCATAAAACACATTCATGCGACGGCGCATCGAGGAGTCAATCTTCTGGCCGAAACTGAATGCACCAGTTCCGAAGATTGGTACAACCAGCATCTGTTGTTTCTGAAATCCGAGCGGTTTGTTGCGCACGTATTGGATTTGCTGATAAATAATTCCTGTAGATGTGATCAGCAGAATGGAAACAACGAATTGGGTCGTTAACAGAATTTTCTGTATCCTGTTTTTCTTTTTGGGGTCACCGGATCGTCCTTTCAGGGCAAGAACTGTATTAAAGCGGGTAATAAAAAAAGCCGGATAAAGACCGGCGAGCATACAGGTCGTGAAAAAAACTCCGGCAAATAAGAAAAGAAGGTGAACATTTAGCAATGATACCCAGCCAAATTGTTTCCCAGTAATCTGGTTTAAAAACGGAATAGCCGATCCTGTAAGAACGAGTGCAATACAGAAAGAGATGAGTCCTGTGAAAAGCGTGGCTTGGAGGAACCCGTTAACGATTTGTTTTTTCCCAGCCCCAAGAACTTTACGGATGCCCACTTCTTTTATTTTACTGATGGACTGTGCAATGGAAAGGTTGATGAAATTAATATTCGCGATCAGGAGGATGAGTAAAGCGATGCCCGAAAAAATGCGGAGATAGCTTACATCATTGCTGCTCTCGTTGCCGACCACGTTTGCTGCATAAAGATGAATGTCGGTGAGTGGCTGAAGGCGGACCGTATTCATCTCATGATTTCGTTCCGAACCGTTTTCATGTAGATGCCGTTTGAGAGCCAGTTCTGTTTTTTGCACATTTCCTACAGGCTTTAACCGTATCCATGTTTCG
>DASZHV010000019.1:0-3297 GCA_035937535.1 Puia sp.
TGCTGATGACCAGTATGTACGCCATCAAAGGTTCCAATGGTGAGTACGGCGTTACGAAAAAGGGGTAAGTGATCGATATTCCTGTAAACCAGCATATGCAAAATCTGGTGCGAAATTATAAAAACACAACTTATGAATTAAAATTTCTGTTTTTCGTTTTCAGGCTGTAGTGATTCGATTAGCTTTGCGCCTTAATAAAACCGTGGTTTTATATGTCTCTTTACTCCAGACGAGGTGTTTCGGCCCAGAAAGAAGAAGTGCATCAGGCAACAGCCCGTCTCGATAAAGGGCTTTATCCCTTTGCGTTTTGTAAAGTATACGAGGATTTTTTAGGAAAGGATGCGGATTGGGTGAATATCATGCATGCCGACGGTGCAGGCACCAAGAGTATACTTGCTTATCTCTATTGGAAGGAAACGGGTGAAATATCCGTTTGGAAAGATATCGCCCGGGATGCTGTTGCCATGAACCTGGACGACCTTTTATGTGTGGGCATCTATGATAATCTTTTATTTTCTTCCACCATCGACCGGAATAAATCGAGGATTCCAGGCGAAGTATTACAGGCTATTATTGAAGGCACGCAGGAATTTTTTGATGAACTTAAGAACTACGGTGTATCCATCCATTTCCTGGGAGGCGAAACTGCTGATGTGGGAGATCTTGTAAGGACCATTGCAGTGAATGGTACGATGACGGCACGCTGGCCAAGATCCGGGATCATCAGCAATGAAAAAATAGGAGCGGGTGACATAATAATAGGGATTTCCAGCAGTGGAAAATCGACATATGAAAAAGTATATAACAGCGGAATCGGAAGCAACGGGCTAACCAGTGCAAGACATGATGTACTCGAATCCAGCTATGGCCATTATTATCCGGAGACTGTCGAGCCCATGCTGGATAAAGATGTGATTTATACCGGAACTTATAAAATGACCGACCTGGTAAAAACAGAAACGGGTGAAGAAATGCCGGTAGGTAAATTGTTATTGAGTCCGACCCGCACGTATGCACCCGTGGTGAAGTCCATTCTTGAAAATCATTTTGAACAGGTGCATGGGATGATTCACAGCAGCGGTGGCGGACAAACCAAATCTCTGAAGTACCTGCCGCGTCCGATGCGTATTATTAAGGACAATTTATTTACGCCTCCGGTTATATTTGACCTGATCCGGAAGTCTTCGGGTGCAGATGACCGTGAGATGTATCAGGTTTTCAATATGGGACAGCGCCTTGAAATTTATACGGATCCTTCAGCTGCCGCAGCGCTCATTGACAGGATCGGGGAATTTGGCATGGAAGCACGTATAATCGGCCGTGTGGAAGATTCGGACAAAAAAGAATTACTCATCGATACCGGGGAAAATCAAATCGGTTACTGATATTTTAGTTTACCTTTTCCTTTTTATCTTCTCCCGGGATCCATAAACTATTCCCTTTTTTATTTTTTACTTTTTCATTTTGACTTTTTCCTTTTTAATTTTTACTTTATTTAATTCTGACGCTCCAATTTGTAATTAATGGGTTGCCATTTATAAGATTCTACAACCTGTCCGTTTTGCTTTGCCGGAATCCACTTACCACTTCCTTTGATAACATCAACCGAGCTTCCTTTTAGTTCTTCCGGTCCGCTGACAACACGGATATTCGATACTTCTCCATTTTTATTCACTATGAATTCCATCATTACCTGTCCCTGTATTTCCTTTTTTATGGCCGCTTCGGGATATTTCAGATTTTTTGACAAATACTCGTACCAGGCATGTTGTCCCCCCGGATATTCGGCTTCCACTTCTACTTTTGTAAAGACAGCCTGATCCGGATTCACAAGATCGGATGCATTGTCCCTTACGATACGTGGTTTTGTAAAGACAGCCTGATCCGCATTCACAAGATCGGATGCATTGTCCCTTACAACTCGTGCAGAATCCCAGGAATGAATCATTTCATCTGTAATTACCGCATATAATTTTTTCCCGTCTTTAGTAGTTATAGTTATCAGTCTTGAATTTCTGTCGACATTTATGGAAGCGATCTTGATTTGATCCATTTTTTTAATCGATTCCATTGATGTCGTATCGGATGGTATCGAATCCGTTGAAATGACTATTGGAGGCGCATACCTGGTTGTTTCCATAGAATATTTCCGGATACCTTCCAGGATATCACGAGCAATTTTTTCCAGGTTCCTGTCATCCTGCAGATATTTCAGATCAGCTGGATTGTCCATATAACCGCATTCGATTAAAAGGGCCGGCACGGTTGCGTTTTTCAATATGTAGATGTTTCCGCCGTCGCCAGGAGTTTGTTTTAATTCGTGTTCGATGGAATAATCTGATTTAATAACTTCTGCCATAGCAGATCCAAATTTTAACGAGCCTTCATATACTTCACTTGAATTCCTGGGTATGTAAATCTCGAATCCTGATTTGGAAGACTGCAGTTTTCCTTCCTGTTCGTTCCCGGTTGCATTGGTATGAATGGAAACAAACAGGTCGGCATTGTTATTTTTTGGCAGGTCTGCAATATATTTCAGTGATTCTTGTAATTCGTTACTACCTGGTGTTATATCTGTTTCCCTCGACATGATCACCTCTACATTATATTGACTGGCGAGTGACTTAATTTTTTTTGCAATGGTCAGGTTGATATTTTTTTCAAGTACACCATTGAATTGCGTGCCGATAAAATTGCCACCATGGCCGGCATCGATAACAACACGTATGGGTTTGGCGGATGAAAAATGAATGACGTTATGCATTTTGAATGAGAACAGTCCGATTAAAATCGCGATCACGGGCAGGATAAAGAAACGGCCCAACAGGCCTGCTTTCTGTTTTTTTGATTTAGTCATCATAGTGATTCTTCTTTTGATCTGGTTTTTAAAAAATGGATGTGTAATTGGCAGGGCTGACCCTGAAACATTCAATAATAACAGACTTGCATATGCGTAGGTATCTGTTTTAGCAGCGACCCATGCATCTGCAGCATATTCATGGATCGCTTTTAGTTCCTGACGGATCAGGTACAGGAATGGGTTAAACCACATGGCGATAGTTAGAATTTCCAGAGAAAGGATATCCAGGGAATGATTATTTTTTACATGGTAGATTTCGTGCTGCAGTATTTGTTCGCCGGCTTCACTTTCTAATACCAATTCCTTTCCCCAGAAAATAGATTTGAAAAAAGAGAAGGGGGTTCCTTTTTCAGAAACGAAATAAACGGTTGCTTCGGGCAGTATCAGAAATGGTTTTTCTTTTCGCAACTGGTAAAGAAAACGGATGGATTTATAAA
>DASZHV010000020.1:0-10873 GCA_035937535.1 Puia sp.
AAATAATTCTACCCATAAATGGGTATTTTTTTAGGGTATTATTCAAGTTACATTTAAAAATCGTTTCCGGAAATTAAATTGGTTAAAGATCCTATTACCTCTATGTCAACCGATTGTTGAGATTTAGCAGATTCTCCACGAGTGGATTTACCCTTCAGTACTACTGTGCCAGGGATTCATTATTCTTTTAACCCAAAAAACATTTTATGAAGCAATTTTTATTAAAACTGCATGGCCAGCCTAATAATCCCGTGCTGATTTTTCTTTTTTCGACAATTGTTTGTTTCACAGCCTGCCGCAAATCAGATGATCCTTTTAGGGGAAACAATAATCCGGCTTTTTATTCAGCCGATGTTATTGATAAATGGATGACGCTTGAAATAAGAATGTATAAGGATGCCACGGGAATTGGCAATGGGGCATTAGCGCGGCCATTTGTTTATTCCGGCATATCTGCCTATGAATCCCTTGATCCCGGATTGGCTTCCTGGAAAAATAAATACAATGGGCTTCCAGGCCTGCCCGAAACAGAAAAGTTTAAAAGATATGACTGGTCTGCCAGTGTAAATGCATCCCTGGCAGAATTCAACAGGAGTTTTTTTACACCGGCCAATTTAAATGCGACCGATCTGGCCGCCATTGATTCACTCGAAAATGCGATTTATTCAACTTTCAGCAATGATGGAACGGAATTGCTTAACCGCTCCGTTGTTTTCGGCAAATCCATTGCGGACGCTGTTTTTGCCTGGTCCCTGACAGATAGATATATTCAAAATAATGCCATGCCATATACGCCTCCTGTAGGTCCTGGCCTCTGGGTACCGACTCCTCCGGCTTTTGCGCCACCCCAGGGTCCTTTTTGGGGGAATAACCGTCCCATTATTGCAGGCAGCGATGACAACGCTCAATCTGGCCCGCCAATTCCGTATTCTGAAGTACCAGGATCTGATTTTTATAAAGAAGTCAATGATTTATACCAGGCATCAAAAGTCCTGACGACCGATCAGAAGAATTGGGCATTATTCTGGAGAGATATACCTGGTGTTACTACTCCGGGCCACTGGATGAGTATTATTCAGCAGATAATCAGACAGACACATAGCCGGCTCGACAAAGCAGCCCTGACCTATGCACTGGTTGGAATATGTTTGAACGATGGAGTGATCAGCGTTTTTAAAACTAAATACATATACAACCAGGTCAGGCCGATAACCTATATCCGAAATGTAATCGGGGATGCAACCTGGCTATCACTATTAACTACACCTGCGCATCCTGAGTATCCTTCAGCTCATTCAGTTGCTTCGGCAGCTGCTTCCGAAGCACTGACTGCCATATACGGGAATATCGGGCCTTTCACTGATCATACCTGGGACTATCTCGGTTTTCCTGCACGTACATTTAACACCTTCCGTGATATAGGAATCGATGCAGGCAATTCCAGGTTTTATGGAGGAATTCACTACCAGCCTTCCATAGATTCAGGGCTGAAGCAGGGAAGAACTATTGGTACAAATATTCTTTTCAGACTTGCACAATTTGAAGATTCGAAAAAATAACATGCAAACAATCAATAGAAAGCAGTTACCCGGAAAAAATGTTTCCGGGTAATTTTATTTTTAAGAAGCCGATATCTGAACCTGGTAATTTACTGTACTGGTTCTATCCTTGAAGGAATCATTTATAATGGTTTTTGGGGAAAGTCTTTGAACAATGATAATCTGGACCAAAACTGGGTTCAGTATTTTTGTTAGCTAAAATAATCTTTTCAGCAATGTTACAAGGAACTCAAAACCCCATACTTCATTTAATATGCGGCTTACCCGGGTCTGGAAAAACAACCCTTGCAAAAAGCATTGCCACATCAACAGGAGCCATCAGATTTTCTCCTGATGAATGGATAAAAGATATCTGGAATGATAAAGCTGAGACTGAAGGCAATCAATTCAGGGATCAGATTGAACAATTGCAATGGAAGATTGCAAAGCAGATGCTGCAAAATTCAATAAGTGTTATCATAGAATGGGGAACATGGGGAAGAAGTGAAAGGGAAAAATTACGTGATGAAGCGAAGGCAATTGGAGCGGGTGTAAAATTCTATTATTTAGATATATCAAGGGAGACCTTGAGAGAAAGAGTTTTAAACAGAAATCTGCAGATTGACCAGTATGAGTTTTATATTCCGGAACAGGAAATTGAAACATTTCTTGATGAATGTTTCAAATCATTTCAAATACCAACTGAAGAGGAATTGTCAACCTACGATTTTATCGGATAAGTAAAAAGTCAAATCTTATATTCTTCATCTGTTACTCTGTCTAACCATTCCACTACGCCATTTTGTGTATTGGTGCTTATCGCTATATGAGTAAACTCACTATCAGGTGAAGCACCATGCCAATGTATTGTCTCCGGAGGAATTTTGACAACATCTCCTTTATGAAGTAACTGAATGGGTTTGCCTTTTTCCTGGTAATAGCCTATTCCATGCGTAACAATAAGAATTTGACCTCCCGGATGTTTGTGCCAATTGTTCCTGGCACCCGGCTCGAATATTACATTACCAATCACACAGTTGAACACCTGGTCATCCGGAACCAGGGGCTTCACCCATACCTTGCCTGTGAAATAATCTGCAGGAGCTCTCTCACCCCTGGGGAAAATTGCGTTTTGATTTTCAGATGTATTCATAACTAAAAATTCAGCATTCTGCAAACTTACAAATTTCAAAGAGGAAAAGCGGCTTACAAATTCCTATTTATTTGTAATGATATTGTTTAAACATGACAGGAAAATGCAAGAGCCAGTATACATGGAATGTTCAAAACGATTATCTTACTGAATATTTCATTATAAGAAAATAGTGGTCATTTCATTGGAGAAAGGAGAATAGTCAAAAATACCTCATGAGAAAATTTCTTTTTTTGTTCTGTATGATGCCCATTATCATGGTCTCTGCACAGGATTCGGTTACCCGTTCACAAATTGCAGTAACGGAAAAAATGTTTGGCCTCTCTTTTAGTCAGTCAAAGAGAGACTCCATGACCGGCTTTTTAACTGACAGGTTGAAAACCTACAGTTATCTGCAATCGCAAAACCTGGGTAATGATATACCGCTCCCGCTTTGGTATAGCCCCGTATTACCAGGCATGAGGGTTCCGCGTAAACAATTGCCTGTTCAATTTGATATTCCTGATCATGTGTCATTGCCTGCTGACAGGAGTCAGCTCGCTTTTTACAGCATCCCTCAACTGGCTTCACTTATTAAACATAGAAAAATTACTTCCGAAGAGCTTACCCGTTTTTATCTCGGGAGGCTTAAGAAATATGGACCTGCTTTACATTGTGTGATTGAAATAACGGAGGATATTGCCATCAGGCAGGCCAAAAAAGCAGATGCCGAAATCGCGAGTGGAAAATATCGAGGACCCCTTCATGGAATTCCTTATGGAATCAAGGATCTTTTTGCGGTAGAAGGAACGTATACAACCTGGGGAACGCCACCTTATAAGAACCAGATGATCAACCAGACTGCTTTTGTAGCTGTCCAATTACAACAGGCAGGAGCCGTGCTGGTAGCCAAATTATCACTGGGTGAACTCGCAATGGATGATGTATGGTTCGGCGGGCTCACGCGAAATCCATGGGACACAACTAAAGGATCGGGTGGATCATCAGCAGGCTCTGCCGCGGCAACAGCTGCGGGGCTTGTGCCATTTGCCATTGGTACCGAAACCTATGGTTCCATCGTTGATCCTGCAATGCGCTGCGGGGTTACGGGCCTGAGACCGACTTATGGAAGTGTTGCCAGGACCGGAGCGATGGCGCTCGCATGGAGCTCAGACAAGATCGGAGCCCTTTGCAGATCTGCAGAAGATGCCGCCATCGTATTTTATTATATACATGGGGCAGATCAAGTGGATGCTTCATCAATCCAATTCGCTTTCAATTATACGGGTTCGGTAAATATGAAACAATTGAAAATTGCTTATATAAGTAATTATATAGATACGCTGCCTGCCGGCAGCCCGGAGAAACAAACCCTGATCCGTTTAAAAGAAATGGGCGCTCAATTGATTCCTCTTAGTTTTCCTGATAATCTGCATGGAGATGAAATTCTGTCTTTGATTATCAGCGCAGAGTCTGCTGCTGCTTTCGATCAGCTTACCCGTTCCTCGAAAGATGATGAAATGGTGCAGCAGGCGAAAGACAGATGGCCCAACACTTTCAGAACTGCACGCTTTGTACCGGCTGTAGAATACATAAATGCCTGCAGGGTGCGCTATCAGATTATGAAAAAAATGGACCCTGTAATTAACAGTTATGATATTATTATCGCACCGCCTGAAACCGGGGATCAGCTGGCGATAACCAATTTAACGGGTAATCCTTCTGTTACCATTCCAAACGGTGTATTACCTAATGGAATGCCTGCCGCTATTACCTTCATCGGAAAACATTTTGGAGAAGCTACTTTACTTGCTTTTGCAAAAGCCTATCAACAGAAAACAGGATTCCATTTAAAACATCCGTCCGGTTTCCTGCCTTAAACCGTCCGGTCATGCAAAAATCTGTTATCCTTCTTTTATTATTTTTTCAGTTGCAATTCGTATCTGCCCAGCGAATTGAGATCCTTATAAAAGGTGGTCATGTAATTGATCCTAAGAATAAGATCGATGGAATTTTAGATGTAGCCATCAGCAACGGAAAAATTTTGAGAATTGCAAATGGTATTGATGCAAAAAATGCCAACCAGGTTATTGATGCAAAGGGAATGTATGTTGTACCTGGTCTTATTGATATACATACGCATGTTTTCTATGGACCTGATCCCGAAAGACATTTTTGTAATGGCCCAGAATCCGTGTTGCCTGATGCATTTACATTTCACTCAGGGGTAACGACAGCAGTTGACGCGGGCTCTTCAGGCTGGAAGGATTTTCCTGTTTTCAAAAAGAAGATAATAGATAGTTCAAAAACAAGAATACTCGCCTTCCTGAATATTGTAGGGGCAGGCATGCGTGGCCATGCTTATGAACAGGATACAAATGATATGGAAGGTGAAAAGACAGCTTTAGTTGCGAAGCAATTCAGTAAATATATAGTTGGTATTAAGGTTGCTCATTATAAAGGGTCTGTATGGAAGCCTGTTGACGAAGCAAAAAAGGCAGGCAACATAGCAAATATCCCACTGATGATTGATTTTGGTGACAACCCCACTCCTTTGTCCCTCAAAGAATTATTTTTAAAACATATGCGACCCGGAGATATTTTCACCCATTGTTTTGCTGAGCTGAAAGGGCGGGAATATATTGTTGATACAGTAACTAATAAATTAAAACCCTTTGTATGGGAAGCCAGACAAAGGGGAATTATTTTCGACCTGGGTTACGGAGTAATCAGTTTTTCTTTCTCCCAGGCCTTACCCGCAATTAAATCAGGATTTTATCCCAATTCTATAAGTACTGATATGCATGCTGACAGGAATAATAAAATGAAAGATATTCTGGACATCATGTCAGAATTCCTTGCACTTGGAATGAATATTGACGAGGTAATCGGAACAGTAACCTGGAATCCTGCAAGAGAAATTAAGCATGAAGAATTGGGAAATATTACTGAAGGAGCCATTGCGGATATAGCAATCCTGAAAATTCGCAATTATAATATTGGATTTTACGATCATGACGGGTATAAAATAAATGGTACAAAAAGGTTTGTATGTGTAATGACAATTAAGAGCGGGCAAACCGTTTACCATTTAAATTGAATAGTTCAGGAATGTAGAATAGTTGACAAGGCGCCAATTATTCAAACCATTGGTATAATTCCTGGATCAATAAACCGGTTTTATCTTTTGTGTTCAAATCATGTGCAATCCTTCCCTCCTGTAATTGTATCAGGCGGTTTCCATATACGAGTGCGTCTTTTATATTGTGGGTAATCAATACAATAGTAATCCCGAGGTCCTGATGCAATTTATCGGCAAGATTCATAACGATTAATGCTGACTTGGGATCGAGTGCTGCGGTCGGTTCATCCAGCAGTAAAATTTCGGTGTCGTCCATTACGCTCATCAATAAAGTTAGGGCCTGTCTTTGTCCGCCTGACAAATTCCCCATGAGTTGGTCGATTTTATTTTCCAGGCCCATACCTAATCCTGAAATCTTTTCCCGGACCTTTTTTTTAAAAGCTTCATTAATTCCGACAGACAGGTTTTTTCGTTGTGTGCGTAAAGATGCAAGCCTGAAATTATCCAGTATGGTTAGATCCGGTGCTGTACCATTATTGGGATTTTGAAAAACCCGGGCAACCCATCTGCTACGTTTATATTCAGGTAATGGAGTAACATCATGTCCATTAATCTCAATCTTGCCTGAAGTAGGTATTTGAGAGCCTTCAATAATATTTAGCAGTGTTGTTTTACCGCTTCCGTTTGCGCCCACCATCACTACGAATTCACCCTTATGAATCTGCAATGATATATCGTTCAAAGCAATGACCTCGGTGACTTTCCCCTTATTAAAAAATTTACTTATTTTCTGAAGCGAAATCATCGAAACTCAAATTTTACTATTATTTGCAATGCTGCCTTTCAGCTGCTGGCTCACCCTGGGGAGCGCCACAATGAGCAGAACGAAAAGGGCAGTTACCAGTTTGAGGAAATTTGGATCAATGCCCATAGCCAGTGTAAATGCCAGAACCAGCTGAAATAAAAGACTTCCGGCTAAAACAAGCAGGATCTGCAAACCGATATTGGTGATGTTCATCCATATCCTCAGCGCGTCTGCGATCAGAACAGATCCCAATCCGGTAATTACAATGCCAATGCCCATATTGATATCGGCGAAATTCTGGTATTGGGCAACGAGGAATCCACTAAGCGCGGTAAGTGAATTCGCAATCGCGAGACCGATAATTTTTATAAAGTCATTATTGATGCCCATCGATTTGGTCATGATGGGATTATTACCAGTAGCACGCATGGCAATACCAAAATCAGTTAACAATAAATAACGGAGTAAAAAAACAAGAACGATAATAATAATGAGGGCAACAAATATCTGATTATAAAGTTCCGTGCGAAAAACGGAAAAGGTATCAAATAGAGTATGCATATTGATCAATGGTACGTTGGACCTTCCAAGAATAATTAGGTTGATTGAATATAATCCGGTCATCACCAATATTCCGGCAAGCAGCGCATCTATCCTAAGCTTGGTATGGATCAGACCGGTAAAGGTTCCTGCAACGGCACCTGACAGCATGCATATGGGCAATACAGTCAGGGCGGTCCAGTGGTTAGTTAATAAAACGGCCGTAACAACAGCGCCCAGTGTATAACTTCCATCAGTAGTGATATCCGGTATGTTAAATACTTTCATCGTAATGAAAATACCCAGGGCCATAGGACCTAGACAAATGGAGAGTTGAAATGCCGTTAAATAAAATTGGCT
Source organism: Puia sp. (assembly GCA_035937535.1). Classification (GTDB taxonomy): domain Bacteria; phylum Bacteroidota; class Bacteroidia; order Chitinophagales; family Chitinophagaceae; genus Puia. The sequence continues at coordinate 7,458 of DASZHV010000020.1, forward strand.
CATTGAACAGGCTCGAAATTTAAAGGTATGTTTAGATTGAATTTTTTGGAGGCAGATGGATTATAGACTTTTTTTCTCACCCTCACCATTTCCCAGTGAAGACTGTCTGTATTTTTTGTTTTCAGATATATCGCGGCTTCCTGGCCTGCCTGGTATCCCCATTGATAAATATCAGCACCATATGCAGCCAATGCCCCTCTTTCAACCAAACCAGCTTCACTCGTAAAAATGGGTATATTTTTTTGATTGCAGGACTGAATAATAGTTTCAAAGGATTCGAAGACTATATTATCGGGATTGGCAAAGAATACATCAATATTTTTGGAGAGCAGGGATGCAGTAACGAGTTGCACATCTGCCGTGGAATTGACAGGCTGATAGATCAGATTGATATTATTATCAGCGGCAAGTTTCCGGATTCGTTCCATGGATTCTACTGACTGTGGTTCTGATTGATTATAGATCATACCGACGGTCAGCCGGTCCGACTTTGCCATAATTAGTTTTGGAATAAGCAAAAAGGATGTATCTATATAATCCAGTGTTTCTCCAACACCAAATAAATTCCGTGGTGGCTGGCCCGCGCTGTCGTTTATTTTCATTAGGCCGGGCGTAGGGGATACCATCATGAATATGGGAATATCTTTTGTGTTTTGAACAGCAGCAATGGTTGATAATGATGGATTGGTTGCGATAAGTGTTACTTGCTGAGAAATAAAATATTTGATGATTTGTGTCAGGGTAGGGATATTACCCTGTGCATTTCGGTATATAATTTTCAGGGTTCCTTTTTTTTCATCAAAACCATCTTTTCTAAGCGCATCAATAAAGCCGGTTTTTGCCTGTTCAATGGTATTGTCCTGAAATGCATCCGCAAAACCAATTACAGGAATTCCGGATTTTCTCTCATCGCTGCAGGCCATGCATAGAACAATAACTGAAAATAAAAGGCATTTTTTCATCATTTATCATTGATATCTCTGAATGGCTCCGAAAATGGTATGATATCGATAAGGTATATAAAATTTTGATAAACAAAGTAAAAATAGCCAATTATTCAACTGCTGAAATGTATTGGTTAATAATAACTTTTACAAGTAACCGAAAAGATAACAGTTAATGCAAAAAAGTTACGCATCCATTGATTGGATTAAAAATGAGGCAATATTTATGACTAAGAGGAGTTTTTTATAATACCAAACGGAATCCAATACCTATTGAATTTAAAGGATTGGAACTAAGATTTGCATTTACCACAAAACTGTCATTTTTTCCTGTCGTCACAGAACCCGATTTAGTATTTGAGCTTGTATAAGCAAGAGAAAATATTTGAGGGACCGATAATTCCAGGAAGAATTTTTTTGAAATTTTATAGGCAATACCAGGGCTGATATAAATACTTCCGCCATAGCCTGTGCCCGTTGATATTTTATTTCCTGTACTATCTTTTGTTGAAGTAGTTGATCCGTTAAAACCGCCGCCCGCTTCTCCAAAAAGATAAAATTCTTTACCAAGACTTTTGTACATGCGATAGAAAACACCAATGCCATAATTATCAGTTCTGATTGTAATAGGACCGAAAACATAGTTTGTGATATTTGTACTAGGTTGATAATTTATAAATATTCCAAACAATGTATTCTCTTTGATCGCTTTTCCAAGTGAAATATTGATATCTCCATAATTATTTTTTTGGTCAGAAGGATTGTAGGGGGTGGTTGTTTTATTACTTGAATAAAGCAAAGTTCCGCCTATTAGAACATCCCCTTTGTTAAACTGGGCATTTGCAGAATAAAAGGAAAAAATAATTAGGAGCGAGAGTAGAATTCTGGTCATGGAATTGATTTAGGTGAATAATCCTGTTAAGATAAATGATGATTACCTAAGAATTTCACAAAAACTACCCGCAAATCCTAACGGGAACTTAATTTTGTTTTCTCTAAGGGTTTTTATGTAGGTCTTGATAATTGGTTGAAATGTTATGATCGTTCATTAAGGCATATGAATTAATTGCCCTGAGTTACTGATCTGTGTTTGTATGGAAGATGGAGTTCCTATATAATAGACATTTCCTTTATAAAGAATGCTTGCGTTCAGACTATCGGTCACATTCACATCAACATCCCTTACTGATTTGCTTATAATATTCACAGTATGGGTTCTGTATTGAAAAAGGTTTACTGAACTCGCTTCTGCAGAATAGATATAAGCGAAATCACCATAGCCGCTGAATGTAATATCTGAATTTTCAGTCCTGACTATCGCATCGGCAGTATCAGCAACCAGTTTTAGATTTATGGAACCCGAACCGTAATAGCAGTCTACCGTAAAAAAAGCTGCCCGGATGGTATCAGTGGAGCTGACATTTCCTGATCCGTAATAAGTGATTTTTTGTAATTGCCTGGTCGAAATAAATATATTAGCAACATTGGCGTCGGTCCTGAGTAATTTGCATCCGTTATTGTCCTGTATCGTTAGCGTTCCTCCGGTCACATTCGTTGAAATACCTGCCAGCAAATTCTTACCTGCTTCAACCCTGATATTCTGGGCCGTATCCTGGGTCAGTATCACATTAATTTTACCATACAGGTCGATCTCATTGAACGCTGGCAGGATGCGTATTTCCGAGCTCAGATTTCCTGCACTCAATGGACAGCTGTCACGGCTGCATGACAGATACAGAATCATCATAATAAACAAGTCTGATGTTTTTATCCCATTCATTGTTAAAATTTATATCCTAATCCCCATTGAATAAAATCACCTTTGCCGTAATGAGCTTTTATCGCGGCTCCCAGTATCCAGTGTTCAGCTATTCTGTATTTAATGCCAACCAATTCGTAAAAAGAACTGATGAGATAATTGTTATACAAGTAGTAGCCCAGTTGAGCGGGGAAAGATAAATTTCCTGCAACATATTCGTAGGCAAGATATAAAGCTACTTCCAGTTTTAGTTTACTCCTGTCGAAAGCAAAAGTAGGTGCATTGTAGACCTCAGATGTCAGCGCACGGTCATAGGTCAGGTTAACACCTCCTCCATAACGGCCCGTATGCGAAAAGTCCTTCATGGCTTCCAGATTAAGGATGTTTACGAGATAAAGAGGACTTTCAAGTGGATAGGATTCTTTGAATGCGACAAAACTATATATATAATATTCCCATTTTTTCTGCAGGACTGGTATGGTTTCCCTGATCATTGTTAGTGGAGGATGTAGATCATACTTGATCCCGGCGGATATGGAAATTGGGTTGAGGCCATAGTTGGGCAATTTCATACTCCCGTTTGAAATATGGGTTAGAGAAATACCGAAATCCAGCCAGGTTCGCGGCAAAACAAGTATTCCTGACAATATCATCAGATTGGAGCAGAAATTCAGGTGACTGCCTATGATCAGGTTTTTATAATTTGTTTCAGG
>DASZHV010000021.1:0-23114 GCA_035937535.1 Puia sp.
GGTTATATTCGCGCGTTAAGAAGAAGTAATAATAAATCTTAACTCCTGATGGTATTTATTTGCAATAAAGGTATAAAATCACCCGTAACGGAGGATATCTAATGTTACTCTTAAATAATAATTTTATACTAATAGTGCTGATATCGGGGAAAATAGAGGCTTCGCTACTTGCAACATATAATAAAATTCATGAAAAACATTTTATTAATAATATTATCTGCATTTATTTCTTTTTTTACTTGTGCCCAGCAAGATGATCATAGTCATTCCGGAAGCGCTATTCATGTAGATAATGAAGCGTTTAATTCAATTAAAAATTTGGTCGGAGAGTGGCAGGGAGGATTCAAATGGAGCGGCGGACGTACAACAGAGGGTCAAATGAATGCAAGGTATTATCTGACTGGAAACGGTACGGCTGTAGTTGAAGATTTGATGAACCAAGGAAATATTATAATGACAAGTGTTTATCATCTTGATGGCACTGAACTGCGAGTGACACATTATTGCGCTGCAGGTAACCAGCCCCGTCTTAAAGCAAGTGCATTCAACAGTGAAAACAAATCAGTAAATTTTCAACTTGTAGATATTACAAATCTTACGGGCCCGGATGCAGCTCATGTCAAAGGGATCGAATTAAGATTCACAAATATTGATAAGGTAACCATACTCTTTACATTTACAATGTCTGGTATTGATAGCATTGAGCAGATTGATTTAAACCGTTCCAAATAAGATGGTTGTTTTCCAATAACAAATCTATTCCAAAAACAGACTTGATACAGGATTGGCGGCCGTGCGTGTCCGATACAATTCAATAATTGCTGTCTTGTTACTACCTTTCCAATTCAAATGATATTTTCAGAACTGATTGCATTTGGACAAGATATATCCTGGCAAAAACGAATTATTGATTATGCCCTTGAATATTCAAAACGAGTAAGTAAAAATTTTTGAGAGTACAAAAATTATACAGTATGATTTATTATCGTAAGATTATTCTAATTATTTTATTTTCAGCTGGCTTCAATGCTGTTTATTCACAAAACATTTATAATCCAGTAAAAACAACAATTGCTGTCAAAGACTCTGGTTTTATATTAGTAAGGGCCGGGAAACCTTATTTTATTAAAGGGGCTGGGGGCACTAATTATACAGACCGATTGGCAAAATATGGGGGGAACTCAATTCGCACATGGGATAGCAAAAATGGAGAAGATGTATTGAGTAATGCCTATAATTTAGGATTAACTGTAACCATGGGTTTAAATGTAGCGCGTGAACGTCATGGTTTTGATTATAATGATACAGCAGCTGTAAAGCAACAATTAGAAAATCTGCGCCAGGAAGTACTTAAATACAAAAACTATCCGGCCTTATTAATATGGGGTATTGGCAATGAACTTAACCTGGAATATAAAAACCCCAAAGTTTGGGATGCAGTAAACAATATTGCTAAAATGATTCATCAGGAAGATCCTAACCACCCGGTTACTACGATGCTTGCCGGAGTAAACAAAAGAGAGATTGAATATATAAAAACGCGCTGCCCGGATCTTGATATACTTTCGGTACAGGTATATGGCGGATTGGCCAAGGTACCCCAGGCATTGCGTGCTGCCGGATGGGAGGGGCCGTACATGGTAACTGAGTGGGGACCCACAGGCCACTGGGAAAGTATGCAAACACCTTGGAAAGCAGCAATTGAGGAAACCAGCAGCCAAAAAGCTGCAGTATATAAAAGTCGTTATGAAGCATCTATAAAACAGGATAAACATTGTGTTGGTTCATACGTGTTTTTATGGGGACAAAAACAGGAAAGAACACCTACATGGTATGGCCTTTTTACTGAACAAGGAGAAGAATCAGAAGTTATAGATGTGATGCAATATTTATGGACCGGTAGCTGGCCCAAAAATAGGGCGCCTCATATAGATTCACTGTTGTTAAACAATAAAAAAGCAAGCGATTTTATTTACCTGCAACCGGATAAAGACTATAAAATAACCGTATTTGCATATGACCCAAATCAGAATAAAATGACCGCACGCTGGGAACTGCTGCCCGAAAGCACCGATCTTAAAAATGGAGGTGACCGTGAGTCCCGTCCGGAAGCCATCCTTACATCAATAGTTGTAAAAAATTTAAACGAAGCAGTTTTGAAAACACCTAAAATGGAAGGCTCTTACCGTTTATTCTTATATATAAGCGATGGGCAAAACAAGGTAGCTACTGCTAACATACCCTTTTACGTAAAATAAACAGGGGAGATGATTTCGCATTTTCGCGGGAATGCTAAGACTGATTTTTTAAAATAAAACAAATGAAAGAATTATTTTTTAAAAATTTATGTGCATTCACAATAATAATGTCGCATTTAACACTGTGCTCATCACAGAACTTGTCAGGAAGCTACCGGAAGAAAACGATTGCGCAGAAGGTTGATTCTGTTCTGCAATTGATGACATTGGAAGAAAAGGTCGGGCAGATGAATCAATATAATGGTGATTGGGAAGCCACCGGACCTATTACCAGGGATGGTGATAAACAAAACCAGATCCGGAAGGGAATGCTCGGCTCTATTCTAAATGTAACCGGGGTGGATCATACGAGGCAATTGCAGGAAATGGCCATGCAATCACGATTAAAAATACCCTTGCTTTTTGGCCAGGATATTATTCATGGCTACCGGACAACATTCCCGATTCCGCTTGCAGAAGCCGCCAGCTGGGATTTGGATGCAATAGAATTGTCGGCACGCACAGCAGCAACTGAAGCTGCAGCAGCCGGAGTGCACTGGACCTTTGCGCCAATGGTGGATATTGCCCGCGATCCCCGCTGGGGCCGCATTATGGAAGGTGCGGGCGAAGATCCCTACCTGGGTTCATTGATTGCAAAAGCAAGAGTGAAAGGTTTTCAGGGAAAAGGATTGGGCAATACCGATGCACTGATGGCCTGCGCAAAACATTTTGCGGCCTACGGAGCAGCTACCGGTGGAAGAGATTATAACTCTGTTGACATGAGTCCACGCATGCTTTGGGAAACCTATCTTCCTCCTTTCAGAGCTGCTGAAGAAGCCGGTGTGGCGACATTCATGAATTCTTTCAATGATCTCAACGGCATACCGGCCACAGGAAACGCTTACCTGCAAAGAGAAATATTGAAGGGCAGGTGGAAATTCAAAGGCTTTGTAGTGAGCGACTGGGGTTCAGTTGGCGAAATGATACCCCATGGTTATGCAAAAGATAATTATGAAGCAGCAATGGAAGCTGTAATTGCAGGTTGCGATATGGATATGGAAAGCCGCAGTTATATTAAAAATCTTTCTAAGCTGGTGAATGACGGAAAAGTTAATTTGGAATTGGTTGATGATGCCGTGAAAAGAATTCTTATAAAGAAGTTTGAAATGGGTCTGTTTGATGACCCCTTCAGGTTCTGCAATAAGGAAAGGGAAAAACAGCAATGGAACAATAAAGATAACCTGAATGCGGAACGGCAAATGGCAGAAAAATCTATTGTATTACTGAAGAACGAAAATCAGATCCTGCCATTATCCAGAGGAACAAAAACAATCGCCCTGATAGGTCCGTTCATAAAATCGGTAAGAGATAATCTTGGTTTCTGGTCCTACGTCTGGCCCGATGATTCAGCAAGGATCATATCTCCATGGCAGGGTATACAAAATAAAATAGGCAAAGAATTAAAGCTGTTGTACGCAAGAGGGTGCAATATCAATGATTCTTCTACATCGGGATTTGCAGAAGCTGTTGAAGTAACTAAACAGGCGGATATTGTAATCATTAATGTCGGTGAAGCTGCCGATATGAGTGGTGAAGCAAAGAGCCGGAGTAATATTCATTTGCCCGGAATGCAGGAGGAATTGATAAAGGCGATTCAGGCAACCGGAAAGCCGGTTGTGGTCATGATTAATGCAGGAAGACCGTTAATATTCAATTGGACCGCAGATCATATCGCTGCCATTTTATACACCTGGTGGCTCGGCACGGAAGCCGGGGATGCCATGGCAGATGTAATTTTTGGCGATTACAACCCATCTGCAAAACTGCCGGTGAGCTTTCCACGTTCGGAGGGGCAGATCCCAGTGTTTTACAATCATTTCAATACAGGTCGTCCGGCTAAAAGCGATTCAGACCTGAATTACGTTTCTGCTTATAATGATCTACCCAACGATCCAAAATTTCCATTTGGATACGGGTTGAGTTATACTTCATTTTCCTATAGCAGTATAGATCTGGACAAAAAATCTTTTAAGCCGGGAGAAACTTTAACGGCATCCATAACGGTATCCAATACCGGAAAATTCGATGGCAAGGAAACCGTTCAGCTTTATTTACGTGATCTGGTTGGTTCGGTGGTAAGGCCTGTGAAAGAGCTGAAAGGCTTTCAGCAAATATTTTTAAAGGCGGGTGAGTCTAGGAAAGTTTCGTTTACTATTAATGCCAACGTGCTGCGATTTTATAATGATAAACTCGAATACATTTTTGAACCAGGAGATTTCATGATCTTTATTGGCGGCAACTCAAGAGATGTAAAAGAGGCATCATTCAGCCTGGTAAAATAAGATGAACAAATAATTTATGATATTTCTAATCATTCCTATAGCAATTGCATTATTATTTGCGGTTCGCGCATTAAGAAGATCTAGCAAACATTAACCTGTTTTGTCATTCAGGCATTGGCGATTTTACTACCTGAACCATTGAAAGGCCTTACCGTTAATAAATATCACTCCGCTCGCAAATTATTAACGGGACTTGCCAGGGCTGCACGAATGGTTTGAAAACTGATGGTTACCAAAGCAATGAACACCGCGATAATTCCGCCATCAGGAATATCCGCCCGCTGATCTGGATTCGGTACGCAAAATTCTGTAGCCATACATTCATGAAATACCAGGCCAGCATACAAGCAATCAGAAATGAAATGAAAACAAGCCGTAGAAAATCTTTGGACTGTTTCGTCCTGAAATAGCTCCATGGGTCACTTCGCAATTTGCGAAGAGGGAGTAGCATGTTTCCACAATTTATTTTTCCTGTAAGCCGGTCCATCTCATGAAAGATAGATGCTCATCCTCGTCCTCGAACGCTAAATGGGTTATATCCAGTTGGAACCTGCTTAATCATAATAAGTATATAATTCACTATGTACCTTTGTAGTAGCAATAATCAAAATAAGTGATGTGAAGGGAGGTTTTTTGTTTTTGTCATTCATCTTTTGCCTGAATGCCTCTGGTCAGGAGGTTGGTTTGGTAACCCTAAATCAGCTTTACGATAGAGTGGATCACGGCCGGGATACTATATACGTAATAAATTTTTGGGCGACCTGGTGTGTTCCCTGCGTAAAAGAATTGCAGAACTTTGAGAGATTATCTAATGTGTACAAAAATAAAAACCTAAAGGTTCTTTTAATTAGTTTGGATTTTAAATCAAAACTTAATGAGTCAGTTTTGCCATTCGTTAAAAGGAATAAGATGAAAAATGAAGTTTTTATGTTAAATGAACCAGATCCGCAAATTTATATTAATAGAATCGATTCTTCCTGGTCAGGAGCTCTTCCCGCAACCTTAATGGTAAAAAATAAGAAACGGAAATTTTTTGAAAAAGGCTTTACTTATTCAGAACTACTCAATGAGTATAAAAACTTTAAATAATTATGAAAACACTAGTAGCACTTAGCCTTTTTGTATGGAGCACAACAGGCCTGGCACAATCAGGCAATTTAAAGCCAGGGACAAGTGCTCCGGATTTCAGCTTAAAAAATGTGACTGGTGAAACTGTATCCTTTACCACATTTCGCGAGGCGAGGGGCTATATCATTGTTTTCACCTGCAATACATGTCCCGTTGCTAAAGCCTATGAACAAAGAATAATTGAATTGAATGCGAAGTTTGCGCCCATTGGATATCCGGTAATTGCTATAAATACCAATGACCCCCAGGTTTCTCCCGGAGATAGCTTTGAAGCGATGGTTGATAGAGCGAAAACAAAGAAATACATGTTTCCCTATTTATTTGATGAGGGCCAGAATATTACTACTAAGTATGGGGCGAGAAACACGCCGACTATTTTTCTGGTGAAACATTCAAATGAAGGAAATATTATTGTATATACCGGTGCCATTGATAACGATCCCGAAGAGAATAAGTCAGACAGGATTAACTATCTGGAACAGGCCCTCTCAGCTGTACAGGCAGGTAAGGATCCTGCGATTACTTCGACTAAAGCGATCGGGTGTTCGGTTAAAAGAAAAAGGTCCACTTAAGAATCTGGCCCGGAACTTTTTGTATTATCAGTTCTCATTGTTTTTACCTCCTGGTTTTGACAGTAACAATTTCAGAGAATCATTGTGGTTCACCAGATTCCATTTCATATGACTGCCATTGAGAACATTTACTTTTACGACCATGGTATCCTGTTGACGCTTGTTTTGACCAGAAAACAACACGATATCATGGAAGGCACTGTCATATATGTAAGTTCCCCGGTGGGATTTTCGCTTGTCAAGTACGTAGGGATTAGAACTTATGAATACTGCCCCGTATTCTTCAAAGTAAATATTTTTCCATGCCGTTGAATCGGTAAGCCAGGCGTTGGATTGTAAAGTATCCTTATTCCGGATCATTAGATCTAACTGCCATTTGCCAACAAGAAAAAGCGGTTTATCTGTATATGCGAAGAGATAGATTACTCCCAGGGGATATAGTACCACAAAGATTCTAAGCAGGACTTTGACAAACCCTAAACTTATTGCAGGAAATGTATAGACAGGCTTAAATAGAATGGTCTTAATATCTTTCCGACGGAAAACAAGGAGATAAAGTAAACCCAGTGTATACAATATCGAGTTTAAAAATGCATATGCACCGATATGATAAAACCAGTTGATCAACAGGATATTCAACATCAACGGAAACAGGATAACAACACCCAATAGGGTAGTACGTCTGAATAATAATAACACCGACCCGCCAATTTATAATAATGCAATTATTATTGCCAGGGTATAAGAGTGACCAAAATAATTCCATGTGAGGTCAAAACCTGAAAGATTTTGTACAAGACTGTCATTCGTTGAGATAGATTGCTCGAATTGGGTTTTTAGAATTTTGGCAAAACCGTACATGCAAATAGAAGCTGCCAGCCAATACCTGACGATCCCACCAATCCAGGAGCGAAATTTTTCAGAATTGATTTTTCCCTTTTCTTCTTTTCGCTGCCAAATAAAGGGATAAATGATGCAAAAAAGAAGCCCGGCAATCGTCAACACCGGACTTAACAATCCGAAAATCCAGGGTAATGAATTAAAAGGAATAATGAAAAGCACATTGTAGCCGTTATAAATGGCTGTAACCACAAACAGGCAATCAATAAATTTTATAAACAACGGGTAGAGCCATGATTTTGAGGAGAGCGGTAGAGGTTGCATAATTAATTTAATAATTAATTAGAGAGTTTTACTGATCTGAAAGTCTCTTACCCCTTGTATTATACTTAATATCAAGCCTTTTTTTTAATAGTAAATGTGTATTCACCAAAAATAACATCACCTGGTATAATTCCCTGAACAATCACTTTAAAATTTCCTGTAATATCGCTGGTATAAAAAGATATTTTCGTTTCCCGGTCAGAATATAAGGCTAATCCCGGATTCCAGTAGATGGTAGATAAGTATTCTGGTGATGGTGGGTCAAATTTTGAATAATCTGCTGAATAAAACTCTTTAACGGTATAAATACCTTTAATTGATTTTATAGATGTCAAATTGTAATTTTTAATCCCGGCATTGCAATTATCTTGGTATACTATTTTCTCCCCATTTAATAAGCGATATTGGTTACCTGAAATTGGTTTTGTTTCACCGGGCGATCCATGTGGATGATTAGCACAATTTAAAATACCGAATAAGCATACATAATCATTGCAGTCATTATAACTGTCTTTGAAAAGAGGGCTTCCCCACCCAATATAACCACTCTTTTTTTTTGAAATCACTGTCACTGCATCTAATTTTTTAGCATATTCATCACTCTTAAGTACCAGTGATTCAGATGTTTCGCTTCCCAGTGGTGTATCATTATTTTCAAAGATTAATTGTTTTGCAAGGCTCTCATTTAGTTTGCGATAAGGGTCATCAATATTAATATTAAAACCACTGTTTCCTTCGTTTACAAATAAAGACAGTTTTTTACCCGGAGTCGTAATAATATATTTTGGGTCTATTTCAAAGTAACCTGTTTTATCGGTCAGAATAGTATAATATCCCGAATCAACTATCATGTATAATTCCATTGGTCTTTTTACGGGCTTATCAAAATGCAGAAGAGTGCCATTTAAAATCAATGATTCCTGTTCTTGTAAGGTATCGGTGACCTTAGCTAACAGAATATTTGTCCAGGTATATCTTCGCCATCCTTTTATTAATAGAACATCCTCAAGATATTCAGTTTTGTCCTCAGGACTACCCAATGCATTGTGTTTGAATGGAAGATCCTGCAGTTCATGGAACAAGTAAATATTACTCTCAATATCATTCATCTTCCTAATATCTATCCTGCTCTCCTGTACGCAGGCTACGGACGCTATTCCCTGAAGTGATTTCCCATCTGGTGGATGAAGTTTTAAACTTAACTGAATTTTCTCTCTTGTAAAGTATAATGTACTATCAGTACGAATTTCAACCGCAGTTCTAAGGTTATAATGGGCAAAGAACAATCTTTCTGCTAACGGTCTTGAAGCACTATCTAACAGAGTTACGGTACTGACTCCTTTCGGAAGTTCAGTAAGCGGTATTTTTAGGGAATAGTCTGATTTATTTGCATTAATCTCAGAAGCAAGAAAAATATCCCGGTAATTGTGAAGTAGAAAAAATAGTCTTCCACCCGCATTTTGTGCATTTTTAATTTCGAATTGAAGCGTATCATCAACTACTGCTTTTGAAATGGAAATTATAGGAATCTTTGGTAAAATAACAGGTAGATTATAAATAGTATCGTTGCTGAATTTATACAAGACTTTAACGTAATAGCGGCTTCCCTTTTGAGGGGTTAATATAAACTTCCCCATACCATAGGTATTGGTTTGAATGGTATCTATGATTTGCTGATCCTTATATAAAATGCCACTTGTTTCCAATGGTTGTCCCTCTGCGTTTTTAACCTCCCAACCAATATAACCAGCAGTTTCTTCAACCATATTACCAGCTTCGGGATAAAACTTTACGGTTGGTTCTCTATGATAAATAGGCAACCTTATATTGAGGTCCTTATAAAATCTATTATATTTTATATTAACATGTAGTACATTATTATTCGGATGAACATATTGCAGTGGGATTGGAATAATAGCTTCACCAGATTTATTTGTTTTTAGTTTATGTGGTTGAGTCTGATTTGTTCCATCCCCAAGGATATAAACGATATGAGCGTTCGAAATTATGTGTAAATCATTGGTATAAGCATTTACCAGAATCCTCGCTGTATCTGATTTCGATTTAATCGAATCAAGCATCTTAATAGTAGCAGTAAACCCCGCATCTGTGGTTTTAATGGTAACAGGCTGGATAAACAGATCAATTGGATACCCGTTTGTTATCAGATTTGTATAAACAATGAAACTGTAATTGCCTGGCGGAATGGAATCAGGAAGAAACATATTACCCGAGGAAATACCATATCGCATTACAAATTTATCTTCTGCCCAAATACTTCTGTCATCATTTTTTATTAAAGCTACAGATAAAGTATTGCGTGCATTGACATTTGTATCGGTTGATAATAGATACCCCGTAAACCAGACATTTTCATAGTTTGTATAAATGGTTTTGTCAAAATGAACAAAAAGGGATGAAGTTGATTTGTTTAAAGCATACCAGTTCATTTTTTCTGCAATCGAATCAATAGCATTTACACGTATCTGGGCTTGGCCAACCGAAAAGTTGCATAACAAGAAAGCCAGAATATAACAACTATTTTTCATTTTGAATATGGCTGTATTTGGAAAGTACAATGTGATTTTTAATATTAGAATCTCAACAATCATATTTTTATAACCAGACTTACAATTGATTCAGGAATTAGAGCAAAAATATGATTTGGGCAAAGAATTGTACTAGCTTTTAAAACTTTCACCCTTCACGGATTAACTTAATATAAATTACTACTATATGTAGAATTTAGCTGAACTTGAGGAAAACGAACTACAACGCGGACTTTTGACAATATTTGGATTTCATCGTTAGAACACCTGGAAGAAGTAAACAGAATTGCCAGGTCAGATGGCTGGTGGAGGACAATACTTGGTAAAAATAGAATGCCATCGGGTTTTCCACAAGTCTGGATGGGAACCAGGTATATTCTAGTCGTTTTTTTTTGAAAGGATCATTACAACATTTTGAACACCAGATTGAGTTCCATCCAAACCGTTTTGAACCTGTTAACGGGAAGGAATTCAAAAACCTTAACATCGATTTCTGCTTCGAGCTGCAATACAATTCGTTTGAATTTAGCGTATACTCGGAGCCAAAACCATTTATAAGTGAGTTCAATAAATAGGGGCTGAAACTATCAGGGAAAAATAATGAGTCTTCGGATATGTTGCCGGCAGGATTTGAAATTGAAAACCCCCGCACGAAGGAGATTCCCGGAATGGACTGGATTAAAAACCTGGATGAGCCCACGGCAATGGATGTACGTGATGACAGGATTAATTTATTTGTCAATGCCGGTTCCGGAGTCCAGCATTATTATTATGCGGTCCGTGCAGTGTCGCCAGGCATTTACAAAATGGGACCCGTAAGTACCGATGCGATGTATAAGGGCGAGTATCATTCTTACAATGGGGGAGGGACGATCAAGGTAACATTCTAACAGTCAAAAAAGAATTTTTGATATTTATGAAAAGTATTATCAATTTTTATATTTACATATTTTTCCGAATAGATGAAAATCGCAACATATAATGTGAATGGTGTAAATGGCCGCCTTCCGGTTTTATTGCGCTGGCTGAAAGAGTCCGTGCCGGATATCGTTTGTCTGCAGGAATTGAAATCGCCGCAGGAAAAATTTCCTGAACAGGCCATCCTGGATGCAGGATATCAGGCGATCTGGCACGGTCAAAAAAGCTGGAATGGTGTTGCAATACTATCAAAGAAAGAAAAACCGGACGAAATAAGAAGGACGCTGCCGGGAGACCCGGAAGACCTGCACAGTCGTTATATCGAGGCAAAAGTCGGAGATATTATTATCGGCTGTATTTATTTGCCGAATGGAAATCCATTACCTGGTCCCAAGTTTGATTTCAAACTGGACTGGTTTAAAAGGCTGACGGCTCATGCAAAAAAACTCATCGCTATGGATGTGCCGGTGATACTTGCAGGCGATTATAATGTGATGCCCATGGAGCTGGACGTATACAAACCCGAGAAATTTATAAACGATGCGCTTTTTCTTCCTGAAATCAGAGAGGCTTTCAGCAAACTCGTTTCACAGGGTTGGATTGATGCATTGAGAACAAAACATCCCGGTGAAAAAATTTATACTTTCTGGGATTATTTTCGAAATGCTTATGGTCGGGATGCGGGATTACGCATCGATCATCTTTTGCTGAGCCCCTCACTCGGCAAACGTTTGATTAGTGCAGGCGTCGACCGCGCCGTGAGGGGCTGGGAAAAATCCAGCGACCATGCACCGACCTGGATTGAACTCAAAGCCAAATAAATCTCTTTTTTATCATGCATCTTCCAGTTGAAAACTAACCGGTAATTCCAATCTGGTTTTCACATTTTTACCTTTAATCGATCCTGGTTTCCACAAAGGCATATTGTTAAACATCTTCAATGTTTCTGCATTCAAATCGTTGCTTATATTTTTGCTATCCGTCACTTGTGGATTCAGGACTTTACCATGTTCATCAACGACGAAACTGATGTGTATTGTACCGGTTATTCCATTGTCAATCGCTGTTTGAGGATATGCCAGGTTTTTATTAATGTAATCAGACAAACCATCCTGCCCACCTGGAAATTCCGGAGATACTTCGGCCTGGTTGTAAATGCCGTGTGCATCTTTAACGATTTTCACATTGGTTGCTGTTGTATAAGTAACGGATGTTTTTCCCTTCTTCTTTACAACTTTTACTGAATCCTTTGGCGAAGAAACACTGTCTGTTGTGGTCTTAGCTGTTGTACTGTCACTACCGTTACAGGCAACCATATTTAAAATGATTCCACCTAAAACACAGAATCTGAATAGTCTCCAAAATATTTGCTTCATAACAAGATTAATTTATTTGTTATGGTATAGCAATACCCGGGCCTGATGACAGAAGGATTTTTTTTCCGGTATTTACCACCGGTTGCAAATAAAATTGCTCATATTGGGCATTTAAGTCCCTGACTTTGAGTGAATTTTATTTGCGGACACTTATTTTAACAAATTGGGAAAGTCCGTCAAGATCTCCCTGATCCTGGCCAGGTGATGATCATCATGCTCGGCTACAAAATTAGCGAGATCAATGATTCGCATCGGAGTTTTGAGGCGTGGATGCAAAGCTGCATATGTTAATTGTTCATCATTGAGCTGCATCAGCTGGTTGACGAATAGCATTCTTTGATCCCTGAATCTTTGTAATAAAATTTCTAATGCAGTTGCATTGTGATTTGCAGTATGCGTTCGCTGGTTGGTCAGGTCTGCTGCCTTAAGTTCTGGTTTTCCTTTCATGAGCTCTTCCAGTCTCCCGAACCAAAGAGGTTCAAGATCCGAGAGATGTCCTGCTTCCTCTTTAATGGACCATTTTTCACCATTCTGCGCGACAAGTACGGACTCGTCGAGATTACGCGTCATCTCTTCAAGCCTTGCCGGCGTTCCGATAAGCCGTTCAATAATTGAAGGCAGGATTCCATTATCTCCAATAGGAGGGAATTTTCTATTGAACCATTCAGTTTTCTTCATCTGTATGAAGTTACGAAGGTTCATATGGAGATTTGGGCGTCTTTCGATTTATCCCCTTTATTTTTGACCCTAAAACTTTCTTTTATCTCTCCACCTGGAAGAATATATAGATATCCTTGGAACTTTTAGTTTCGAAGTTTTCGGCATATTTGCAGCGAAAAAAAAACCGGACCTCTTCGGAGTAAATGCTGAAACATTTTGATTACCTGTCTGTTTAATCGAGTTAAACCTCTCAGTGTTGAAAAATATATTACTGCTTTTACTTTTTCCTTTTTACTTTTTCCTTTCTATCTTACATAAGCATTCATCCACCATTCCTTATCCGGTCAGATGGCCAAAATCAAAAACATAATATCTTCTGACAATTCAGTAATTGTAGATTTTGAGATCGATGCTTCAACAGTATTTATAGCGATTAAAAATTCCGGCGTCAACGCAGCCCTTCATCTCAAAATAAAACCTTCAACGGCTATTTTTGGATTGGAAGGGAAAAAAGATCTGAGCAAGCTGAACCTGTTCAAGGAGATAAAGTACATGGCTCCGCTTAAAGAGATTAGGATATTTGTTGATGGCTACGATTCGTTTTTCAGGCACCTAAAAAATTCAATGATTGACTTCACCATTACCTGGCAGGATGAAAACAAGAAATCTTTTAAAACTAAAATCTCACACGATCTTAAAATATATTCTGATTTAATTTTCTTCATTAAAAAATCTTAAAAATTATACTATGGCAACCGATCCAACAAAAAATTACCCGCTCCCTAAGTTTCATTTTGTAGTGGACTGGGGTGGAACGAGAATAGGATTTACTGAAGTATCAGGTTTGGAAGCGGAGACTGAAGTGATTGAATACCGGGAAGGTTCTAATATATTGTATCACAAGACCAAGCAACCGGGTCTGACGAAGTATAGTAATATCATATTGAAGCGCGGAGTTTTTAAAGGTGACTTTGAATTTTTTCAGTGGTGGCAAAAAACATTCTTTTTTCAGGAAGTCAATGCGAAGTACCGGAGAGATATTTCAATAAAACTTCTTGACGAAACTCATGCTCCGATTATTACCTGGAATCTTGCAAACGCCTGGCCATGCAGGGTAAAATGGGGCAGCCTGAATGCGACAGAAAATGAAGTGCTGATGGAAGAACTTGAAATTACTCATGAGGGATTGTCGTTACCCGATGCGCCTTAAATGATGATGAACATAGGAAGGACTTCTACTTCATTCCCTTAAGGATTTACATAAATTATTAACTCATCTTTCAAATAATAATAAACTAATCTCATGCAGGAACAGAATTACGAGAACCACCGGAAACTCGACCCTCTTTTTCACGTCGTGTTATTGGCAATCATCATTTACCTGATTATACAATCAATAATAAATCTGGTTGATACTTATTCGCATGGTGGTAGCAGGCAGCAGGCGATCATGTTTCTAATGATTGCGATTGCATTTGCGATCAGTTATGTTAAGACCCGGACTTTTCCTATCAAAGCACAGGACAGGGCAATCAGGGCTGAAGAGAATCTGAGATATTTTACTCTGACAGGTAAATTACTTGATAAGAGCCTGACTATATCCCAGATTATCGCGCTGCGGTTTGCTCCGGACCACGAAATGGTGGGTTTGGTGGATCGTGCAGTCAGGGAAAACCTGAGCAACGATCAGATAAAAAAAGCAATCCAGAAATGGAAACCGGACCATCACCGCGCCTGACGGCGATGTCACCGTTCAATAATTTCTTATTATTTGAAGTTGCGCGGCTGGAAAGTAATGCACATAATGGGTGCAGACAAAGCAGAAGAACATCCTTACACTTCACCTGCAAGAATTGTAAATGGTGAGTTGAATTATGAACCGGAACTAAAGTAGAGATTGACAATATATTTTATTTCACATGAAAACCATACTCATATTTGTCTCGACGCTTGATGGTAAGGTTACAAAATGGGGTGAGCCACATGTCAGTTTATGGTCATCTCATCAGGACCAGGATTATTATAAGAAGATATGGAATGATTCCCGACTTATTGTTATGGGGAGCAATACATTTAATGCTGAGATATTTAACCCTTCTGCAAGTCATCAGATTATTATCATGACGAGTCATCCTGATAAATATAAAAGTCTTGAGATTCCCGGTCAAATTGAATTTACAAACGAAACACCTGCTGAATTAACTTCCCGCTTTATAATGAAGGGGCATAAGCAAATGTTGGTGGTTGGAGGTCCGCATATCGCCACTTCATTTTTAAAGGAACAATTAATTGATGAATTATGGTTAACGATTGAACCTAAGATATTTGGTATAGGGGATAATTTTGCAACAGGCGCAAAACTGGATATTGATTTACGCCTGATCCATAGTGAAAAAGTAAATGAACAGGGAACATTGATTACTAAATATGCTGTGGTGAAAAAATGAAATCCATACGACTTATGTTGCCCGGATTAATTCAGCATTTTAATTTCAGAATAGTTAACATTGTTATCCTTGTCAACCTGTTTCAAGCGATAGGCTGTTGCGTTGGAAGTGGGGGCATTGTCGGATACTATTACAGATTTAGTACATGAAAATAGAAACATGCAGATTATTCCCAATAACAGGCACTTATATGACTTTCTTAATTTGCCGATAAGAACCATGGAAGCTAGTATTCCCATTACTACAGAGATGCTATGCATGTCTGCCTGAGTACCGTTGTTAGAGATTTGGTAGCTATATGTTATCGGCGTGCTGCTGTTTCCGCCTGTTGCATGGGAAGAAATGGTAGCAATATCGTAAAAGCTGGAACCGCTAATACTTTTCTGAATTACGAAATGCGCATTGTTGGATTCCATATCTGTCTGCCAGGTAACCAGTGTTCCAATATCATTTTTCGAAATGTTGAAATATGCCAGCTGCATTGAAAGTACTCCGGAGATGACTGTTATTTTTACTGATGCGGAAGATGAATTTTGCTTATCTGTAGCTGTTAGTGTAAATATATAAGAACCCACAACCAGGCCCGTTACCGTTGTAGTCATCCGGTTGGAAGGGTTGGTAATGGTGGCAGCCGGTCCGCTGGTCTTAGTCCAGGTGGTATCTAAAATTGGATGCCCTGGATTAGCCCTAACCGCTGTACCAGTGAGGGTAATTGAATTCGAAGGAAGAATAATGACAGTGTCTTTGGAAGGCATAGTACTACCGGAAACTGTAGGCTGTGCAATCACGGAAACAGAAAAAAAGACACTCAAAATAAATAGCGATGTTTTCATAGAACTATGGATAAACCATTGTCATGCCATTCTTAATGCTTTGAAAATCAATCGAATTTAAAATTGTTGAAATCATTTATTTCCAAAAACAGGAATGGAATCCTTTTTTGGAAATATTCTTACCCCGATATAGCCCGGGCTAAATTCAGTAAACTCTCTATGAATGAAAGTTCGAATATCAGGTAGAAGGGCAATTGCCACATAAAGCACGATTCCTAACTTGGTAGTGTATGATTAAAATTTGAACTTTGTAAAGGACCTGCGAAAGTTTCTTAATAGCACGGAACTTAAATGAAGTAAAGTTCCATATATCTCCTACACTCCAAACTATCCATTTAAAACCTGGTGTAAGTGCATAAAATATTTTTTTATGAATATACCCGGTAAAATTTCAGCTTGGGATGATAAATATCCGTTTTTGTTTGTCTTTCTCAGAGTCATGCTTGGGCTGATACTCGCAATCCGTGGTATTTTTTTTCTTACCTCTATCCAGCCATTATTTCATTTAATTAAAAGCAGTAGTTTGAATGAACTGAATATGAATATGGCATTGGCATTGTTCATTTGCTGGGTGCATTTATTGGGTGGAACTTTTATCATCTTGGGTTTCCTGACAAGAATATCGGCCTGGACGCAAATTCCCATCCTTATCGGAGCCATTTTTTTTATTAATTTAAATAGCAGCTTATCACCTAGTTATTCGGAGTTACTACTGTCAGTTTTTGTTTTGATACTATCAATATGGTTTGCGCTGGCAGGAGGTGGAAAAATTTCAATGGATAACTATACAAAAACTCATTTGCTTTAATCCACTCCATGGCAAGAATATTCATCACCGGATCAGCCGATGGACTGGGAAGCATGACGGCAAAGTTACTGGTCAGTCAGGGTCATCTTGTTGTTCTGCATGCTCGTAATGCAGAGCGGGGACGTCAGGCGATGAGCAAAGTGGCAGGCGCTGAAAAAGTTTTGATTGCGGACTTGTCCTATATCGAAGAGACTAAAAAGCTGGCCACAGAAGTTAATTCAATGGGCGTCTTCGATGCAGTTATACATAATGCAGGTGTCTATAATCAGAATTCCGGAC
The DNA here is from genome assembly GCA_035937535.1 of Puia sp. Taxonomy (GTDB): domain Bacteria; phylum Bacteroidota; class Bacteroidia; order Chitinophagales; family Chitinophagaceae; genus Puia. Next base: position 17,314 of record DASZHV010000021.1, read on the forward strand.
ACACTATTACACGGGACTTTCAACAGATGATGGTAAATATAAACACCCTGGCACCATATATTCTAACCTGTTTGATTCATAAGCCTAAGCGACTTATCTATATCAGTTCGGGTACGCATTCGCAGGGAGATCCGGGGCTGAAGATCCTGACCGACATCACAAAACTGAAGGGCGTCTACCAAACATATTCCGATACTAAGTTGCATGACCTGATCCTGTGTATGGCTGTAGCGCGTAGATGGCCGGATGTATATGCTAATGCAGTAGATCCCGGTTGGGTGCCGACAAAGATGGGCGGCGCCGGTGCAACTGACGATCTGGAAAAAGGTTTCCAGACACAGGCATGGCTCGCCGTAAGTAACGATGACCATGCTAAATTAACCGGTCATTATTTTTACCATCAGAAACAAAAGTATTATTTACCTGCGTCCGGAGAAGTGAATATACAGGACAAGTTTCTTGTACTATGTGAACGGATCACCGGCGTTCGTTTTCCTGCTGATCAAGCTAAACACTCATGAAAAAATATTAGTGGATACATTTCTCTAATTGGTACTTGTCTTTACAAAAATAATATCTACCCAATAATTGCTGGACAGATATCCTTTATCAGGAAAAACAGGCGTGCTGGTATATTTAAATATACCGTTACTCCCATCCGTACTGTCAGCCAAAGCTGTTAACGGACCGTTTGTTACTGCTGTTTTTAACCCGTAGGCAGTTAAAATATAGTTTCCCAGACTGCTATAATAAGCTGCTACATAAGTTGTGTTTACACCAATGAGTATGGGTGTATCAAAAAGTACACTCTGCCAACCGCTATCCGTTTCATTACTGAATGCTTTTGATGCCAACAGGGTTCCGCCAATAGAGTAGAGTTGGGCAGTGCGGGTTCCACTGTCACCAGGTGTTTTATAGAATTTAATTCCGTCAACATATCCAACCATGGTTGACCGGAATTTTAAACCAACTTCAATACCGCCGCCTTTTTTATCATTTTCAGTTTTACCGACCGGTCTTTGATTAGTAAAAATACTGAATGAGTCTGTGGCTGGAGGCACTTGTGAGGATGCCGGAGTAGTACCTTCTGCACTCTGTTCTTTCTTACATGAAATACTGAGAATAAAAATCCACAATAATGTAAATACTACCTTGTTTGTGGTTGTATTTAATGGGCCAATAATCTTTTTCATACTCTTTTTTTAACTTGTTTCTCTATTAGTTTCTAAAGCACTTGCTTTTCTATTCAAGTTTTTCAAAGAGTTATTGCTTTCAAATATTATGTGGTTTTGAGGATACGATCTTTTGTAAGTTTTCCTGAAGTATCGGGCAGTATGGGAGTCTCACCTGCCAGGAGAAAATATTAATTGCAAAACTTATACCCGCCGAAGACCTTCAGAATTTTAATGATTATAGTATTGTGCAACCTTGGCCGTTAATAGTAATAAACCGGAAATCTGATTAGTAGAAATACTATGAATGGCATTCCCATCAGGTACGAGATAATATATAAAGGCAATATTTGATAAATTATTCGTTACGACATATATTCCTTAATTTCGGTTAAATTGTCGCTATGGCAAAATCTGTCAAATACGGATCAAAAAAAGCAGCTGCGCAGGTAAATAAAAAACCTGTGGCAGTCGAATCAGTTATAAAAGAACCTACGGTACACTATAAAATCAGGAGGGAATCAGGTTCAAATGATAAAGAGAGAAAAATACGATTAACATACTGGTTGGGAATGGGCGCCCGCACATCGAATTCCGTTGCTACAGAGTTTGATATTATTAAATTGGGCACCACCGGTATAACAAAAAATGCGATCAATACACTTGCTTCCTTTATAGGCATAAGCCGGAAATACATTACTGAAAATATTTTTGATGTTTCAGTAAAGACCCTTGAACGAAAAGATAACAAGACTAAGCTGGACAAAAAAACATCTTCACATGCGGTTGAAATTGCCAGGATCCTGCAGCATGGCTACGAAGTTTTCAGAGATGAAGAAAAAGTGAAGCACTGGTTAAACAAGGAAAACAGGGCCTTAAATAATTTAAAGCCTGTAGAGCTGTTTGATACGCTGTCCGGTTTAAGTATGGTCAATGACGTTTTAGGACGTATCGAAGAAGGTGTTTATTCTTAAATTCTGAACATGAAGCTTTTCAGAGTCGTTCAGGATATGGAAAGGGCAAAGGACCTGAGTGGAATCGGCGCTTTTCGCTGGGGCGGCCGTTGGAATAGCAAAGGCGTTTACATGCTATATACAAGCGAAAACAGTTCCCTCGCTTTTCTGGAAAACCTTGTTCATTTTGACGAGGGAGAAATACCACCAAAATTGTATTCTATTGAGTTAGAAATTCCAAATGACGCACCTGTATATATCCTGCCGGATGCAGAATACAATAAAAACTGGCTGAAGCTGTATTTGTGGGAAAATCAGAAACAGGGTGATCGCTGGATGGAAGAGAAAAAATTCCTGGGTATCAGGGTCAGATCTGCCATTAATCCCGTTGAATATAACTATCTGTTAAATCCGCTTTTCCCGCGATATCATAATCTGGTAAAAATAATTTCTGTGAATGAAATTAAGGTTGATGACAGGTTGGTTTAATTTAAGGATTACATAGGGTTGGTTTTTAATACATTACGAAGAACTAGTTACCATCTGCCAGGGCAGATAAAAATATTACTTTTAATGATAAATTCAGAATAAAAGACCAATATCATTAAGAGAAAGTTTTCATTTCAATTTTTAGCCTTGGTAACCTGTTTCCAATAATGAGCCTCCCACCAAAGTAAATTGAGCCGCTGGACAAACTACATCCTTATTTTTTGATTCAACTTTGTTCTGTTGAAATAATGAGACATTATCAAAAAACCACAACTGATTAAAATAAAGAACGATGAAAAAAATAGCATTGATCACCGGCGCTTCAGCCGGTATAGGAATGGAAACAGCAAAATGGCTGGCTAAAAATGATTATATCGTATATGGAGCCGCACGCAGAATCGAACGGATGAACGGACTTGCAGAACTCGGCATTAAAGTAATCGGGATGGATGTGACGGACGATGATTCTATGGTGGCCGGGGTAAATGAGATCATTAGAAATGAAGGGAGGATTGATGTGCTGGTAAATAATGCCGGCTTTGGTCTTTACGGAGCTTTGGAAGAAGTGAGTATGAAGGATGCACGCTATCAGCTGGAAGTTAATGTGATCGGGTTGGCAAGACTGACTCAACTCATAATACCGCATATGCGTAACCAGCAATCAGGCAAGATTGTAAATATTACTTCCATTGGCGGAAAAATATCCAGCCCGATGGGTGCGTGGTATCACGCCAGTAAATTTGCGGTGGAAGCATTGAGCGACAATATGCGTATGGAATTGAAACCATTTGGCATTGATGTGATCGTGATAGAACCCGGTGGAGTAAAATCAGAATGGAGCGATATCGCAATGGGAAACCTGATAAAATCATCAAGCAAAGGTCCATATAAACATACTGCGGAAAGAATATACGCACTTGGTAAAAAATTTGAAAACCGCAATGCGGATCCATCTGTAATTGCCGAATTGATTCTAAAAGCGATCACGTCACAGAATCCGAAAACAAGATATCATGCCGGTTTTATGGCGGGTCCCGTTCTCATGGCAAGAAAGATTTTAAGTGACAAACAGTTTGACAAAGTGATCATGAGCCAGGTTAAGTAACTTAGCATCAGATTATGCAGAACGTACATCAATTGCAACATAATCTTCTTTATTCATGCAATGAAATGCAGAAAAGGAGTAAAGAACAACTCGTTCAGGAGCACTCGCTTTCCTATTTAATTTCGGGTGAGATTGAATTTTATACAAATGTTGGAATCACAAAAGCCATAGCGGGCTCCATTGGATTTGCCAAACGAAACGAACTGGTTAAATCGCTTAAAATCCCCGGACCCAATGGTGAGCCATGTAAATCAATCAGTATTTTTCTTGACCAGGAAGCACTCAGGCGTTATAGTTCGGAAAATGATATAAAATCAAACGGGGCTTACAAAGGTGCTTCTATTGTCCAGTTGTCGGACGACTTTATTAAAGGATATTTTGATTCACTGTTACCTTATTTTGATCATCCAACGCAATTAACGAAACCACTGGCCAGATTAAAAACCAATGAAGCGATTGAATTGCTTTTGCGCTACGATCCTAAACTGAAAGATCTTTTATTTGATTTCAGTGAGCCGCACAAAATTGATCTGGAAGCGTATATGAATCAGAATTATAAATACAATGTGTCGCTCAAACAATTTGCAAAACTAACAGGAAGGAGCCTGGCTACTTTTAAAAGGGACTTTGAAAAAATATTCAGGTTCCCGCCACAAAAATGGTTGCTGAAAAAACGCCTGCAGGAAGCCCATTTCCTTATCGCAGAGCGGAAACAAAAGCCATCAGATGCATATATCGAAGCAGGCTTTGAAAACCTCTCCCATTTTTCTTCTTCTTTCAAACAATTATTCGGATATAATCCTTCCAGTTTAGTTGGTCAGTATGCGAAATAATTCCTGCTCAGTTCTGCATCTCCTGGAATAATTGCGGGGTATGTGTCACTTCTACGATCTCGCCATTTATTAACTGGATCTTCGTAACGGATGTATTGCCGAATTTTGCAATGACAATATGGGATTTGTTGATCAATACAGGAACGCCCTGAATATCTGCTTTAATAAATTGGTTGGCCATAAGAAAGATTATTTTTAAGTTGAAATAGAATGCCCAAAGTACATGAAAAAAACTGCCAGGTCAGTCATCAAATCCGGAATCCCGCCATATTTATAACCATCATGAGCAATTAACTTCATTGCAGGCATTAAAATGCTAATTCAATACCAGTCTTTAAGCCCATTTTGTACTCCTTTTTATTGAATTTATAAAGAAAGGGAGAGCGGTGGGCGCCAATATGCCTGGTCTCGTTTAATTTAGTAATAATACCTGTTGCCATAAGACGTTTCGCAAAGTTCCTTTCATCCAGTATTTTTCCAATGATGGTTTCATATAAGGCATGAATTTCCGGTAGGGTGAATTTTTTGGGAAGCAGTTCATATCCAATCGGATAATACGCTATATGAATGCGCAGGGCGAGCAGCGCTTCGGAAATAATATGTTTGTGATCAAACATGAGCGGAGGCAATTCCTTTACTGGAAACCATTTGCACTCTTCTTCATATATACTCTTTTTAAATTCTACCTGAGAAAATTCTGTCAGCGTGTAAAACCCAATCGAAACAAAATAATCGAATATCCAAAAATCATCTGAAACTTCAAGTCCGGATAACTCTCTTAAATGCTTGGCATTGAATCCGTTTTCGATAACTCTTTTGGGATTACCAAAAGAGCGGAATTGCTGGAAGTAAAGATCTTTCAGGCCTGTCCTTATAAAAGCTATCCTGCTTGCCGCCTCCTCAATGGATTCCGTTTTTTTGATGTAGCCGCCCGTGACGGTCCATTTATCAAAAACAAACGGCCGTTGCAATAGTATCTTAAGTTCTTTATCGTGATATCCAAAAATGACATTATCCAACGCAACATTGCGGAGGTATAGGTCTGAATGTTTGAATATATCGTCCAAATCTTCCTGTTCCATACTTATGCGATGAATTTTCCGAAACAACCAATGGCCTCTCCCGGAATGTTAAAATAAATATATTACGTAAAATATACCTATTGAATTTGCTGGTTTGAAAAGGATGCCATAGTTTTATTCCGTCAAATATACGGAATGTAAATTATAAAGACATTTTTAAACAAAAC
>DASZHV010000022.1:0-14070 GCA_035937535.1 Puia sp.
TTTAACGGACAATGCCATATGATTCAGGAACAACCTGCGTCAATCTCTGGTAAATCGGGATCATCGTCCCGTAAAGACGATTACCTGAAGAGTCCGTCTTTGGCCATTTCGTAAGCGTAAGGCATAAAGCGTAAAGCGTAAAGCGTAAGACGTAAGGCTTAAAGCGTAAGGCGCAAGGCGTAAAGCATAAAGCGAAAGGCTTATTTTGAGTGGTTTATGGTTCATGGGTTATTATTTATAATCCATAGATTCGTAAATCAATCAATCTATTTAATTCCCACAACTTTTAATCAGTTATAATCCTTTATAATCCTTTTTAACATTTACTGCAATAGAACTGCATTAATCCTTACGCCTTAAGCGTTAAGCCTTACGCCTTGCGCCTTACGCCTTAAAACGCTTAATTTTGCCCGTATTTTAATCAAAGTATGCATGCAAAACGGATCTCCTGGGAAAGCTGATTTCCAGATTATATACCTCTTCCTGGCGTCAAGCTTTTTATTCTTTTTATTGAAATTTTTATTGCCTGGGACAATTGTTAATTATAATGTCCTGCTTTACGGCAACCTGCTATTATTTGTCGTAAGCTGGATTTCTGCAAGAATGAGCACCAGGGCTGTTGTGCATAAGAATGTCCAGGTATTTCTAAGGCTTGTTTACGGTTCTTTTTTAATGAAGTTTTTTGTGCTGGCCATCGCTGCCTTCGTTTATATATCCATTTTCAAAAAGGAGGTTAATAAACCTGCCTTATTCGGATGTTTCGGCTTATATATAATCTACACATTCATAGAAGTCCGTTCAGTATTGAAACAGAGTAAAAAGCCAAATGCCTAAAAAGGAAGCACCCCTGGAATACCTTGATAATTATCTGCCTGCAGGTTCCTCCGGAAAACTATTAGAGTACCTGCACCGGTACAAGGTTCACCTTACCATTACCCGGAGCAGGAAGAGCGTCCTGGGCGATTACCGTCACGCCACCGGAACCGACCATCACCGTATCAGCGTAAATGGCAGCCTTAATAAATATGCATTTCTGATTACTCTTATCCATGAGATCGGGCACCTGATTACTTTTCAACAATATGGTAACAGGGTTTATTCCCATGGTAAAGAATGGAAACTGGCTTACAGGGGAGTGCTGGAAGATTTTATCCATCTGAAATTGTTTCCGCCCGACATTCACCAAGCGCTTCTTAAATCCCTCCACAATCTGCCGGCAAGCAATTGTTCAGATATCAACCTGACCCGGGTTTTAAAAAACTATGATGCGAAAAATAAAACTGTATTGGTGGAGGATTTATATGAAGGAACCCATTTCAAGACATCAGACGGAAAATTATATAAACGGGGCAGACGGTTACGAAAAAGAATTGAATGCGTCGAATTGCTATCAGGAAGACTGTATCTGTTCAGTCCCGTATATGAAGTGGAGCCTGTGATTAAATAATCAGGAACCTATAATTGCCATAAGGCCATAAAGGACTATAACTGTAATTACAACAATAGCGAGGAAGGGCCTGTGCGCGGATTTCATAGGTGCGAATTTTCGTTTTCAGTGGATTGGATCTTAACGTTAAGATATCCTATTTATTTTTTAGTTGCAAGCTTTACATAATCATTTTATTCATTGCCGGTTCAGGCCGGCCCTTTAACTTTGAAATATGGCCGAACCGATCGTTGAGCTTAGTAATGTAAATATCTATCAGTCAGGCACCCTGATACTGGGTAACGTAAATATCGTAGTCAATAAAGCGGAATTTGTTTACCTGGTAGGTAAAACCGGCACAGGTAAATCGAGCCTGTTGAAAACTATGTATGGTGATCTTACATTAATTGAAGGAGAAGGGATTGTTGCCGGATTTAACCTGAGGGAAATGACATGGAAAAAAGTTCCTTACCTGCGCAGAAATCTGGGTGTGGTCTTTCAGGATTTTCAATTGCTGACGGATAGAAATGTTATCGATAATCTGAAATTCGTATTGAAAGCCACCGGCTGGAAAGATGAAAGGCTAATGACTGAGAAGATAAATGACGTGTTGGATAAAGTCGGCCTTAAATCGAAGGGCTTTAAAATGCCTTATGAAATGAGCGGGGGCGAACAACAACGCGTGGATATAGCCCGCGCCCTGCTGAATTCTCCCAAACTTATCCTGGCAGATGAACCTACAGGTAACCTGGATCCGGAAACCTCTGATGAAATCATGCAACTGTTATTTCAAATCTCCAGGGAATACGGCACGACTGTAGTAATGGCTACTCATGACTACCGTGTGGTAAATAAATTTCCGGCACGTACACTCCGAACTGAAAAGGGGAAAGTACTGGACAACGCTACCATATCTGTGCTATGAGCCGGGTGGCTGTTTGATGATTATTGTACTGATGCTGTAATTTTTCACGCCTCCACTGCAGATCGAGAAAAGTAAAAGGCCTTTCATAGAGGTTTTCAATGATCATCTTAAAATCATTTGCTCCGTCTGCCAGGTGACAGACTTCGCTGAGACCGGTTCCTTCCACTGCCGCTGAATTTACCACACAATGTCTTCCGTTGAATAATGCATTCAGCAATTTTAATTTTATTCCCGTACAATTGAATGAAGGAATTACATGCATCTGTGCTTTCGTTATGATATCCTTCAGTTCCTGATCGCTTGGATCGGATACCAGACAGCAATTCTTAAATCTTGCAACCGAGCGGCGAAGTTTTGGTCCCGGATTTTTTCCCGCAACGAGGAAGGGAATTGAAAGATCATCGAATACATTTTCCAGTAACCAGATCACTGCTTTTTCATTCTCATCTACAGAAAGATTTCCGTGATACAAACAATAACAACCCGTTCCCTGAGGGGATTCAATATGCTGAAAGGGGAGGAAAACCGGGATAACCGTGATATTTTTTGACTGGTATGAAACGGCTGCTATGTCAGCGTCAGCCTGCGAGACGGCAAGCAGTGGCCAGCTGGATGCAATGCGACGTTCATATTTTCGCAGCACTGCACTTTCACGCAGGTAGTAAAGCTTTTTTAACCAGGAAGTGCTGCAATTTGCAAGTTGCTTATAATACACCGATTCCACATTGTGCAGCCTCAGTAATATTTTCCTTTTTGAGAACCGGTTATCCTGCATTAGATAAGAACAATGCACACCTTCCAGTAGTATAGGATATTCATCCTGTAATAGTCTTTCAAGTAATTCGGGATTGGACCGGGAACACACTATATATGGAAGCTGGTGCGAGAATCCTTTATGCCCTGTTCTGCGCGGATAATAATAAACCTGTTCACAAAAAGTTTTCAATATGGGTTGTTCCTCTCTTCCGCTGGTAAAACAATGAAGATGAATTTTGATCCCTTCCTGATGAAGAGTCAGTATTTTATAATACAGGTCAAAAACCCCTCCGTAATCGGGAGGATATGGAACATCATGACAAACAATATGAAGTTTCCTTTCTTCCATCTAATGATTAACCGAATCCTTTTCTACTTGTTTAAAAATGCCTAAAACAATTTTACTTTCATTTTCCCAATTCAGCTCATCTCTTACCCTGGAAGTATTTTGTTTCCACCGTTCCAGTCTTTCGGGATCTTCAAAGATCTCTTTAATTTTTAGGGCAATATGTTCGGGATGATGGTCTTCAATAAACCCACCAACATCGTAATGACTAATGATCTTTTCCTGCTCAACCAGCCTGCTTGCAAGTACCGGAACACCCGCGTGCAGGTATTCAAATAATTTATTCGGAAGGCTGTATTTATGATTTAGAACTGAGGGTTTATCTATAGAAAGTCCAAGTTGCGCCTTCCGGGTAAAATGACCCAATATTGCAAAGGGAACTTTGGGAACCAGGGTAATTTTTTCTGAAAGCTGATTCTGGTCAACAATTTTTTCAAGTTTGCCAAACAAATCCCCTCCGCCAATGATCAGGAGATGAAAATCAGCTGCATCCAGGAAAAGCATGCTGTAAACAAGTTCTTCTGCACCACGGGATTCATTGATCCCTGCTCCCTGAAAAATCAGCAGGTTCTTATTACCTGGAATTTTCAGGTCTATGGAAGAAATCCAGTCTTTCTCTATCCGGGTCAGATCCTGTGCTGCAGGATTTTTTAAAGGAAGATTCCGTACAACGAAAAGCTTTTTATGATAATTTTTACGGTAAAGGTTCTGTATCGAATCAGAAACGGTGTACATGTATTTCAGGTGTGAAAAAACATGTCCTTCGATAAATTTCCAGATAGTACGTCGAAGGGGCTTACGTTCAAAACCCGCCATTCCCAGGAAATACTCGTGACTATCGTAAACCAGGGGCTTTTTTTTGAGACGGGCGAGCAACATGGTCGCCGGCATAACATCCAGGTCGTTACCGAGGTAAATGTCTGCCTTTTCCCTTACTAGCCTTAAAAACAGCCGGGCATTGAATTCTGCGTAAAACAGAAATGTTTTCCTGAACCATGTTTTTAACCTATAGGTTTGATAATCACGTGGTTTTAAGGGTAAGCTTCCTTTATTCCAGGATCCTGCCAACAGTACGCGATAGCCATTTTCATGCAGGGTCTGACAAATCTTATGAACCCTGTAATCAGTTGCGAGGTCAGAAATGACCGTAACTACAATCAGCTTTCGCTCAAGTGGATACAGGTAGGACGTCATAATTTGATTGGTCTGTCTAAACCAGGGATTTTGAATGAAAACGTCTTAATTCTCAAATAATTCTCTACCTTCGCGCCGAAATTAGCAGAATATTATCTGGATGCCTTAAAAAAATAGAGATGCCTTATTTGACAAAAGAAAAAACAGCGGAATTCTTCACAAAGTTCGGAACAAGCGTAACGAATACCGGGTCAATCGAAGCGCAGATTGCGTTGCTGACTGAACGAATCAACCGCATTTCCGACCACTTAAAGGACAATAAAAAAGATTTCTCTACAAACCGGGGACTGATGCGGCTTGTCGGTAAGAGAAAAAGACTGTTGACTTACCTGAGCGACAACGACCTGCAAAACTACCGCCAGCTGATCGAAAAGATTGGTCTCAGAAAATAAACATATTCCCAACGTATTTAGGTTGGGAATCATTTTTTCAGAAACCTTATTATCGTCACTTAACCGTTCCAGGAACCCTCCTGTTTATTGTTCAGAACGATTTATTTCAAATGATTCACTATGTTATCACAGCCTTTAAGTGTAACCTTTACGATCGGTGAAGGATTACCCATTACAATTGAAACAGGAAAACTTGCCCGCCAGGCAGATGGCGCTGTTACATTGCGCCAGGGGAATTGCATAATACTAGCTACAGTAGTTGCCAACAAGGAAGCGAGGGAAGGACAGGATTTCTTTCCGCTTTCCGTAGATTACCAGGAAAAATTTGCATCTGCCGGAAGAATACCTGGTTCATTCTTTAAAAGAGAATCGAGGCTCAATGATTACGAGGTACTGACGAGCCGTTTAATAGACCGCGCCCTGCGTCCTCTGTTTCCTGAAGATTATTTCTGTGATGTGCAGGTCCTGGTTACACTGATTTCGAGTGATTCGGAAATCATGCCGGATGCTTTGGCAGGACTTGCCGCCTCAGCTGCACTTGCTGTTTCAGATATTCCCATCAAGGAAGTGATCAGTGAAGTGAGAATCGCTAAACTAAACGGGAAATATATTATTAATCCAACCCGTACTGAATTGGAAAATTCCACACTGGAATTTCTGATCGCTGCAACAGATCAAAATCTGCTGATGGTGGAAGGAGAAGCCAGTGAATGCAGTGAAGACGAACTGATCGGTGCACTTCAGATCGCACACGACGCGATAAGGATCCAGATTAAAGCGCAGCTTGAGCTCCGCGAAAAAGCAGGGGTAAAAGAAAAAAGAGAGTATAAAAGACCTGAAACTAATGAAGAGCTTAACGCAAAAGTGCAGGCTTATTCCAAGGAAAGAATTTACCAGATCTCCAAGGCAGGCAGTTCAAAACATCAGCGCAGTGAAGCTTTTGAACAGTTGAAGAAAGAGCTAATAGAAAGCCTGGGAACAGAAGCATCGGATACAGATAAAAAACTTGCTAAAAAATATTATGCTGACCTGCAATGGGAGATTGTCCGCAATATGATCGTAGATGAAAGAATAAGGCTGGATGGCCGTAAATTAGACGAGGTGCGGCCCCTGGCAATGGAAACGGATCCTTTACCTACTCCGCATGGATCTGCATTATTTACAAGAGGGGAAACCCAGTCACTTACTACGGTTACGCTAGGTACACCATTGGATGAACTACTGGTTGAAAGTGCGGCTAAATCTGATTATACAAAATTCATATTGCATTATAATTTTCCTCCCTTCTCAACAGGAGAAGTAAAAATGATGCGGGCACCTGCAAGACGGGAAGTGGGTCATGGAAATCTGGCCATGCGTTCATTGAAAAAAATGATGCCGGGCAAGGATTATCCATATACAGTTCGCGTTGTGAGTGATGTTTTGGAATCTAATGGGTCGTCTTCCATGGCAACCGTATGTGCCGGATCTTTAGCACTGATGGATGCAGGAGTGCCATTTCATAAACATGTAAGTGGCGTTGCAATGGGTCTGATCACAAGGAATTCAGATAAAAAATATGCCGTACTCACTGATATACTCGGTGATGAAGATCATCTTGGAGATATGGATTTTAAAGTAACCGGAACCCGCGATGGTATTTGCGGAGTGCAGATGGATATCAAGGTTGACGGTTTAAGTATGGATACGATGCGTGAAGCGCTCGAGCAGGCGCGCAAAGGCAGACTGCATATCCTGGACGCAATGTATGAATGCATTCCTTCAGCCAGACCGGAAGTGAAACCACATGCACCAAGAATGGAAAAATTATTTATTGACAAAGAATTCATAGGTGCTGTAATCGGACCAGGTGGAAAGATCATCCAGGAAATACAGAGAGAAACAGGTGCAACCATCAACCTGGAAGAAGTTGGAAACCAGGGCGAGGTCAGCATTTTCAGTCCTTCCAAAGAAGGCCTGGATAAAGCTGTAGCCTGGATCAAAGGAATTGTTGCTGTTCCTGAAGTAGGAAGTGTTTATGAAGCCAAAGTAAAATCTGTAATGCCCTACGGTGCATTTGTAGAATTCCTGCCAGGCAAACAAGGCCTTCTTCATATCAGCGAAATAAGCTGGAAGAGACTTGAAACCATGGAAGGCGTTTTAAATGAAAATGATGTCGTGAAAGTAAAACTGATTGGCGTAGACAATAAAACGGGAAAATTCAAACTCAGCCGCAAAGTACTGATGCCAAAACCTGAAGGAAGACCGCAGGAACAGGATAAGGCCTAAAACTAATGTGGCAAATATGTAATTGTAGAAATGAAAGAAGGTGAAAATTAAATGTTTAATGTTAATTAGGAAATGTGGACGCAATATTAAATCCCAAATTTTCAAATTATCATTCCCGCATTCATCTTTCACCTTCTTTCATTTCTACAATTACATATTTGCCACATTAGATTTAGGCTTTAAGCTTTAAGCTTTCGGCTTATGAACAGGTATATACAAATTACGATAGAGACCAGCAATACCGATGAATCGGATATCCTGGTGGCGCGTTTGAGCAACGCCGGCTTTGAAGGTTTTGAAGAGGAACCAAATAAACTGCAGGCATTTATTCCAGAATCATTGTACGATGTTTTGAAGGTTGAAAAAATCATTGCTGAAATAAAAGGCATGGCCGATCCATATCATACTTTCTTCAAAACTGAAATTATAGAACCGCGTAACTGGAATGAAGAATGGGAAAAAGATTTTGAACCCGTTATCGTAGAAAATTTTTGTGCAATAAGAGCTGATTTTCACAAACCATTTCCGGACCTGCCCTATGACCTGATTATAACTCCTAAAATGAGTTTTGGAACGGGTCATCATGCAACGACTTATATGATGGTTGCTGCCATGAAAGATCTGGATTTCAGAAATCATTCGGTTTTGGATTTTGGCGCAGGTACGGGAGTTCTCGCAATACTTGCATGTAAACTTGGGGCCGCCTCTGTTCTCGCCATCGATTCTGATGAATGGAGCATTGAGAATGCGTTGGAAAATGCAGCTCTCAACGAATGTAAAAGTATCCATATTGAGCAAAAAGATTCCCTGTCAGGAACCGGGCAATTTGACTTCATTCTTGCCAATATAAACCTCCGCGTAATACTGGAAAACGTGGACTTTTTACGACAACATTTGAATCATTCAGGCGTTTTTATAGGTAGCGGTGTCCTTGAATCCGATGAAGAAAAAATCAGGATAAAGGCCACCACTGCGGGTTTTACGATGGAGCGTCTGATGATTAAAGATAACTGGATGAGTTTCAGATTTAAAAATCAGTAATGTCCGCGAGATCACTCATGTTTAATAGCTTTTTTTTGTTAATTTTGAAATCCAAGCATTCCTGCCGTCCATGAAGGAAGTTCTATTTATCCTGTTTGCCTACCTTATAGGTTCCATACCAACGGCAGTATGGATCAGCCGTTATTTTTTCGGCGTGGATATCCGCGATTATGGCAGTGGTAATTCAGGAGCAACCAATACTTTCCGCGTTCTGGGTGCCAAATGGGGATGTATTGTAATGTCTGTTGACGTACTAAAGGGATTTATAGCAACGAGTCTTTATATAGTCCTACCGTTTTACATGCATAACGAATGGGACAGAACCAACCTTATGGTCGGGCTTGGTCTGGCGGCAGTAGTAGGCCATATATTTCCACTTTGGGCTGATTTCAGGGGCGGGAAGGGTGTAGCAACACTATTTGGAATGATACTGGCCATTCAGCCACTAGTGGCTTTGTATTGCGTCGGAGTTTTCCTGCTCTGTCTTTATCTTACCCGGTTTGTTTCTCTTAGTTCCATATTGGCCAGTATCGCTTTTGCGGTATTGATTCTTTTCATTTTTAATGAAAAGGAACCACTTTACCGGGCCTTTGCAATTGCAGTAGCTTTGCTCGTTATACTTACTCATCAGAAGAATATCAGCCGGCTGCTCAGGGGGAGTGAAAGCAAGATCCCCATTTTAAAGTATCGGGATAAAAAAAGATCCCGGAGACCAGGCTCGCACATCTGATCCGTCAGTTGCAAAGCATAGCCATTTAATCTATTACCCTTCATTACCCTGAGAAGAACGTGTAAATACCCTTTTTAACGGTTATCCTAAGTAAAATGATCATTTTCTTTTACTTATGGGTTAGATTTTCGTACCTTTGCAGCCCCTGAAGGCGATTCCGCAAACTAAATTCATCAAGCATGTCATTAACTTTATTAGAAAAGTTAGAACTCAAAGAAGAAAAAAGTGTTTTAATTCAGGGTCTTCCTTCTTCTATAGAGAAGCAATTTGCAAAACTGGCTTTTGCAAAAAATGTTACCCCGCTTCTTAAGATCAGGAAAATCGACTTTGCCCTGGTATTTGCAGTGAATGAAACCCAGTTAAGGGGTATCATTCACGAAGTTTTACCAGCTCTTGGCAAGGGAGGTAAGTTCTGGGTGGCTTATCCTAAAACCAGTTCAAAAATTGCTACCACCCTTAACCGGGAATGCAGCTGGTCCTGTATAACCAATGCAGGTTTTGAGGGAATCAATGAAATCACACTGGATCATGTATGGACGGCGACGCGGTTTGAAAAAGTTTCAGTAGGTGCTACTGTCTCAAACCGTAAAGTAGAAGCGCTGGTCAGTTGATAATATCGTTGCTCGTAGATCGATATACGTTTATCGTTGCGGGATATACGATAAAAAAAATTCCGTCAGATTTTCACGATTACTGTACCTGATTTCCCCATAAGTTCTTTTTCCATTTGTTTTAAATGGGACTGGGTTTGTATTAATAAAGTTTGATCATCCGCATTTTTGGATTTCTCCAGATCCTTCTGGTTCATGTCCATGAGTCGCCGGATTTTTCTGAGTTTCATGTACACAAGTGTCGATTCAACTTCTTCAAGATATAATTCATTCCTGGTAGGAATTTTTCCTTCATAATGCCGGTTCCAGTTTTCACTGACTTCATAAGGGAAGTCCATGATGGATACTACAAGTGCGCCCAGCTCCTGGTCTTCATTATATAAAAAATTCCGAGCCGTTGGTTCAAGTTTCTGATCATACCAGGTTTTATAAAGCTGCAGGATCCGGACCAGATTTTTATTATCGAACATTTCTTCGTCTTCAAATTCCGGCAGTAAATAATCTGCCACACGTTTTTCACTGTTCCAGGGTTTAAGACCGAACTCAAGCAGTGAGCGGATGATGGCACGCTCCTGTTGTTCATCACGGTTCAGCAGTTCATTCAGTTCCTCATCAATGAAAATCTTTTCATGCCGGTTTGTATCTGATACAGATTCCTGTAGCGTGGTTTTGTTTTCAAATTTGCCGATTCTTTCCCTGATAAATTTATTTACAAGCGTATTCAGGCCATTCTCATCAATTTTTAAAAGTTCAGAGGATCGCCTGATATAATCCTGCTGACGGGTAAAATCTTCGGCTTTATTGATTCTTGAAATGGTTTCAGCAATCTGGCTTACGAGTTGTGCTTTTTTAATGCTGTCGCCCGAAGCAGCAGCCAGTGAGGTTTCCAGCTGAAATAAAATAAAATCTTTTTTATTCGTATTGATAAAATCCCGGAAAGCTGCGGCGCCGATTTTACGTACATAGCTATCTGGATCTTCCTGTCCCGGAATCAACACAAGTTTAACCTGGAGACTTTCTTCAAAAGCCAGATCCATACCACGCTGGGCTGCTTTGATACCCGCAGCGTCCCCGTCATAAATGATCGTCAGGTTTGAAGTATATTTTTTAATCAGTCTCAACTGATCAGGTGTAAGTGAGGTGCCACCGCTTGCGACCACGTTTTCAATTCCTGCCTGGTGAAGTGCGATTACATCCGTATATCCCTCAACAAGTAAACATTCATCAGTTTTATCAATGGCCTGCCGTGCAAAATATGAACCGTAGAGAAGTTTGCTTTTTATATAAATTTCATTCTCGGGTGTATTGATGTACTTCGGTGCGCGGTCATTATTCCTGATAAGTCGTGCTCCGAATCCTGCGATTTTTCCGATTGGACTATGAATAGGAAAAATGATCCTCCCCCGGTAATTATCCACGGGTTTCCCATCACGCATTACAACGAGCCCGCTTTTTTGCAAGAGCTCGGGATTATATTGTCCTGCGATTGCAGCTGAAGCAAAAGCATCCTGCGCGGACGGATTATATCCCAGTTGAAATTTTTCAATGGTCGCGGCATTGAATCCTCGCTCCTGCAGATAACTAAGTCCGATGTTTTGCCCCTCTTCATCGTTTTGCAAACAGTCGCTAAAAAATTTCCGCGCAAATGCATTCAGGATATAGAGACTGTCTGCTGTCTGTTGCTGAATTTTTATTTCCGGACTGAGTTCAGTTTCTTCGACCTCCACATTGTAGCGGTTGGCAAGCCATTTCAGCGCTTCAACATAAGAAAACTTCTCATGCTCCATGAGAAAACTGATGGTATTGCCACTTCGTCCGCAACCGAAACATTTATAGATTTCCTTTGTGGGCGAAACCGTAAATGAGGGAGTTTTTTCATTGTGAAAAGGACAAAGTCCCAGGTAGTTGGCTCCCCTTTTTTTCAATTTCACAAATCCACCGATTATCTCCGTGATATCTATGCGGCTGAGTATCTGTTGTATTGTTTGTGGTGAGATCAGGGTGAATGTTTGAGCCTCGAATTTAAGGTAAAAAAAAGCATCTTTACAGCCTTTAAAACGGGTTCAATGGATTCCAGTCTGCTGGTGATTAATCATTTATGTGTAGATATATATGGGAAAGAAATTCTCCGAAATATTTCTTTTGAAATAAAAAAAGGCGAACAGTGGGTCATTTATGGCGAAGCGGGAACAGGCAAGACCGTACTTGCCCATACGCTGGCTGGAAATCACGCTTTTCAAGGGAGTATTGATTTTCCGGAAAAAGAGGGAAATGTAAATCTTAATAAATTGATGGTGGTTGAACAGCAGCACCGTTTCAGGAACCTTCAAAACCAATCGAATTTCTATTACCAGCAGCGCTATAACGCTTTTGATGCGGAAGCAACAATTACAGTAGCTGAAGACCTTTCTGCTTTTAATGAAAGCGGATATGGACATTTATCAAAGGCGGAATTGCTGGAAACTTTTCATTTATCCTCCCTGTTAGAAGAACCTCTGATTCAGCTTTCGAACGGAGAGAATAAAAGATTGCAGATTTTGAAAAGCGTTCTAGGTTTTCATCAACTGCTCGTATTGGATGAACCATATACGGGACTTGATCCGGACGGGCGTCGTTTGCTGGATAATATCCTAACTGTTTTATCTGATTCGGGTCAACAACTCATGCTCCTGACAAGCAGGGATCATATTCCATCCTGTTTCAACAAATATGCCCGGCTAAAAGATGGGGAACTTATAATTATCAAAGATCCCGAAGATATCAGGGTTAAAGGATTTAAAGCAAAGGAA
This sequence comes from Puia sp., assembly GCA_035937535.1. Taxonomy (GTDB): domain Bacteria; phylum Bacteroidota; class Bacteroidia; order Chitinophagales; family Chitinophagaceae; genus Puia. The sequence continues at coordinate 12,479 of DASZHV010000022.1, forward strand.
AAGATTTTGAAAGAATTCCCTTCTGCGATTTCGTTTTCATATCCCGATTTTAAATATGCTGTTCGTATGCATGATGTCTCGATACGGTATAATGAAAAAAATATATTGCAGGGAATAAACTGGGAAATGGAAAAGGGATCCTGCTGGTCGCTTACGGGTCACAATGGCGCAGGCAAATCGACTTTATTAAGTCTGATAACGGCCGACAATCCACAGGCTTATGCAAATGAAATTTATTTGTTTGACAGGAAAAGAGGATCTGGCGAAAGCATATGGGAAATAAAACAAAAAATTGGTTATCTGTCGCCTGAACTGCATCTTTATTTCGATCCATATGCAACAGTGTTCACTTCAATTGCCTCCGGATTATTCGACACGATTGGTTTGTTTCGTCAACTGAGTCCCCTCCAGGAAAAGCTTGTTCAGGAATGGATGGAATTCCTGGACTGTACATTATATTCAAATCGATTATTGAATAGCCTGCCTGCGGGCATCCAGCGGCTCATCCTGCTAGGACGCGCAATGATTAAAACTCCGCCAATGCTGATACTGGATGAGCCCTGCCAGGGCCTGGATGAGGTTCAAACGGCATTTACCCTTCAAACTATTGACCGCTATTGTGCCCGATTTGGAGCAAACCTGATTTTTGTCAGTCATTATATGCAGGATTTCCCCGGTTGTATTACCCATTCTTTAAAATTAGAAAAGGGTAAAATTGTATAATCTATTGATATTCAGCGCAAAGAAAAGTTAAAAATAAATACTCCGTCAGGAAAGTGTAAAAACGGGATAGATAATTCCGAAAAACAGTAAATTTGTGGTCCTGCAGTCCTACTTACTACCCACAAAATTCTGCTGCAGTCGTTTCTTACTTCCCATTAATTCTAACGTTCAAACTGAGATCATTTTTAAAACTGTGTAGTATGTATTCTTATGCCCTGTTAGAAAAAAATTGTTATTATCTGATCCAGGAAACGGAAGAGTCACCCGTAAATCTGATCAAAGTAAATCTGGAAACCGAACAATGTATGTATGTATCCAGGTATGCTGATGAACAGTTAAACGAGTGGAAGAAGAAAGGGGATCCTATTTTTGATATTCTGGAACTTGTCAGTGACGATAAAATAAAAGACTGGGAATCGATTTATAACGATAACCAGGGATCTTACAATTATGAAGAAGATGAAGATTAATATCGCTCTTCACGATATTTTGTATGTGCGTACTTCCAGAATCCAAAAGATATGAGGGCGGTAGCAAGACAGATGGCAGAATAGTTTACAAAAATCACATATGGTCTTTGCGGACCACTTGCTATTAAATAATTAAATTTATATACAACGGCAAACAATCCATAATAAAAAATATACCCGGCATACACAAAGACAAGTACATTTTCTGAATCCGAATGTTCAACTTTCATAAAGTATTTACTGATTCCCCAGATATTCATGATCAGACAAATCAGACTTCCCAAGCCGATAATAACATTATCCGAAGCATCATTAAAACCTTTCAAATAGATTATGATAGCTTCAAAAGCGAAGAAAGCAATAATCAGGTAGAGAAAAAATCTTCTTTTAAAAATATAA
>DASZHV010000023.1:0-60501 GCA_035937535.1 Puia sp.
CCATACTCCCATACTCCCATACTCCCATACTCCCATACTTGCTTTATTTGTATCCCAAAATTTTCATCATACTCTGTGCCGTTTGTTCTTTTGCATGCAGCCAGTCGACCGGCTTACCGTTCTTATCAAGGTTTACGATCACATGTTTAGGAGAAGGGATCAGGCAATGTTTTATTCCGCCATATCCGCTTATCTGATCCTGGTATGCACCTGTATGAAAGAACCCCAGGTATAAAGGCTCGCCATTATTGAGTTTAGGCAGGAAGACTTCATTTATATGTTCTTCGGAATCGTAATAATCATGACTATCGCAGGTGATCCCTCCCAGCACTACACGCTGATATTCTACGTCCCATTTATTGATGGGCAGCATAAGAAATCGTTCTCCGATGCCCCAGGTATCTGGTAATGTGGTAATGAATGAAGAGTCAATCATGTACCAGATTTCACGGTCGTTTTGCATTTTCTGGCCAATCACACTATAAATATGAGCCATGCTCTCTCCCACTGTATAACTTCCGAATTCGGTAAATATATTGGGCATGGGTACATGATTGCGTTTGCATGCCTTTTTAATATTCCCTACTATTTCATTAATCATGAATTGATAATCGTATTCAAATCCCAGGGAATGCTTTATGGGGAAACCTCCACCGATATTAATGGAATCAAGCTCAGGGCAAATTTTTTTTAACTGACAATAAAGATTGATGACTTTATTGAGTTCACTCCAGTAATAGATATCGTCTTTAATTCCTTTGTTCAAAAATATATGAAGCATTTTTAACTGGAACCGGTCTTCATTCCCTTCAATCTTATCCACATAGAATTCAAGTACATCACGAGGTCTGAATCCCAATCTTGATGTATAAAAAGGGAAATTCGGTTCTTCTTCTGCAGCTACCCGTATTCCCAGTTTGAAAGGCACTTTAACAGATTTTTTATATTGTTGCAGTTCATCCTTATTATCAAGAATGGGGACTACGTTTCTAAAACCGGTATTCAAAAGGGACACAATACGGCTTGTATAGGGTTTCTGTTTAAAACCGTTGCAAATAATATAAGTGTCTTTGCTTATTTTTTTCCTGGCGTATAATTTTTTGATAATATCTATATCATAAGCATAAGAAGTCTCCAGATGAATATCATTGTTCAGCGCTTCCTCTACAACCAACGAGAAGTGAGAACTCTTGGTGCAGTAACAATAAAAATATTTGCCTTCGTATTTGTGCCTTGACATGGCGGTGGCAAACATTTTTTTTGCTTTTTTTATCTGCATGCCAATTTTTGGCAAATAAGATAATTTTAACGGTGTACCATATTTATCTATCAGGGCTTTGATATCCACCCCATTGAATTCTAAATAATTTTCCTTCACTAAAAAACCTTCCTGGGGGAAATTAAACGTCTGCTGAACGAGGTCGGCATACGTATTGTTCATTGAATCGTTAGGGTTGATGATGGTCGTACGATTTAGAATTGAAATAAAAGTAGGTACAAATGTAAATTTTTGAGGGTAATCACAAAATAAAAGAGATTTCTTAAAGGTTATTTAATGCCTTTTAAGAAATCTCCTGTATAATAGCTGCTGTTTTATTTAACTGAAGCGATCAATTGTTTAAACGCTTCCGGTTCATTCATGGCAATATCAGCGAGTATTTTACGGTCGAGAGCAACACCTTTTTCATTCAACAGATGGATGAAACGGGAGTAGGTAAGTCCTTCTGAACGAACGGCCGCATTTATGCGTGCAATCCAAAGTGCACGGTATTCGCGTTTCTTGAGTTTACGGCCTACATAACGATATGTAAGTCCCTTTTCCAAAACATTTTTAGCTACTGTATAAACATTTTTGCGCTTACCATAGAAGCCTTTGGCTTGTTTGAGGATCCGTTTTCTGCGGGCCCTGGAGGCAACGGCATTTACTGAACGTGGCATATAAAAAAAGTTAAAAGTTAATTGGTAAAACTGAATGGTTAGGTCCTGATTATTTTAATCTTAGTAACCTTTTTACGAAATCCAGGTTAGCCTGGCTGACCTTTCCTTTTTTCCCCATTAATCTTTTTCTTTTCGTTGATTTTTTTGTGAGAATGTGCCGTTTGAAAGCCTTCTGGAAAGTGATTTCACCGGTGCCTGTTATCTTGAATCTTTTTTTGGCACTCGAATTTGTTTTAACCTTTGGCATCTTTTGATGAGGTTTAAATATGATACCCTGCTGGCGGATCTGCTCTGGCAAATCTCTTATGGGGCCATTTGGGCAATTCCCGCCTGAAACGGGACCATTAAAAAATGGAGCGCAAATGTAAGTGATTATTTAAGAAAAAGGAAATAATATCCTGATAGATATATCAATACAGGTAAGATAATGGCATCATTTATATGGGCTTTAACGCTTTTCCACTATTTTTGCCTCCCATAAAAATCTCAGATTAATTTAATATGGACAAACTGATTTACCTGGTACCCCTCATGGGAGTCATTGGCCTATTGTACACATTCATTCAATTCAAGTGGGTTTCCAGGCAGGATGAAGGAACCGATCTGATGAAACAGATCAGTCGTTATATTGCTGAAGGAGCTATGGCCTTCCTTAAAGCTGAGTGGAAAATCCTTGGATATTTTGTTGTTATCGTAGCACTCCTGCTGGGTTTTATGGCAAGCACAAATCCCGGCTCCCATTGGTCCATCTCCATTGCCTTTATTATAGGAGCGATTCTTAGCGCAACAGCCGGATACATAGGGATGCGAGTAGCTACTAAAGCCAATGTCAGAACTGCCCAGGCAGCCCGAACCAGTTTAAGTCGCGCACTCAAAGTTTCCTTTACCGGAGGATCCGTTATGGGATTAGGTGTTGCTGGACTGGCCGTTCTTGGTCTCGGTGGTCTGTTCATCATATTAAAATCAATTTTTGCTCCTCAGGCTGAGGTGAATTCGGAAGAAATGCTGCGCACAATTGAAGTACTTACCGGTTTCTCGCTTGGAGCTGAATCCATTGCCCTTTTTGCCCGTGTGGGTGGTGGTATATATACAAAAGCGGCCGATGTTGGTGCCGACCTGGTTGGCAAGGTTGAAGCCGGAATCCCTGAGGATGATCCGCGTAATCCGGCAACTATTGCCGATAATGTAGGTGATAATGTAGGAGACGTTGCTGGAATGGGCGCCGATCTTTTCGGATCCTATGTAGCAACAGTTCTGGCGACTATGGTACTCGGTCAGGAAACAGTTTCGCAGGATAATTTCGGGGGTATGTCGCCTATCCTTCTTCCCATGATGATAGCTGGTACAGGAATCTTATTCTCGATTATTGCAACTTTTTTCGTCCGCATTAGTGAAAACGCAAGTGTTAGTACAGTAAGTGTGCAGAAAGCCCTCAATATGGGTAACTGGGGTTCCATTGTATTAACAGCTATCGCATCAATCGGACTTGTTTATTTTATCCTTCCGGAAACGATGGTTCTGCGCAATATTGAATTTACAAAATGGGGTGTACTGGGTGCTATAGGTGTTGGCCTGACCGTAGGAACTCTCATGAGCATCATAACGGAATATTATACAGCCATTGGTAAAAGACCCGTTCTTTCTATTATCCGCCAGTCTTCCACGGGACATGCTACGAATGTTATTGGCGGATTAGCCGTAGGTATGGAATCTACCTGTCTACCAATACTGGTCCTGGCTGGTGGTATCTGGGGTTCCTATACCTGTGCCGGTTTGTATGGTGTAGCCATTGCTGCTGCGGGGATGATGGCAACTACCGCAATGCAGTTGGCTATAGATGCATTCGGACCGATTGCCGATAATGCAGGAGGTATTGCCGAGATGAGTGAATTACCAAAAGAAGTCCGCGAAAAAACGGATGTACTCGACGCAGTAGGAAATACAACAGCGGCAACAGGGAAAGGTTTCGCTATTGCTTCTGCTGCACTTACCTCCCTTGCGCTTTTTGCAGCTTTTGTCGGCGTAGCCGGAATCAGCGGTATAGATATATATAAAGCTAAAGTATTGGCTTCTCTTTTCGTAGGTGCGATGATTCCATTCATATTTTCATCTCTTGCAATACGCGCCGTGGGTGAAGCTGCGATGGCCATGGTGGAAGAAGTGCGAAGACAATTCAGGACGATACCCGGTATCATGGAAGGAACTGGTAAACCGGAGTATGATAAATGCGTAGCGATTTCTACCGACGCCTCCATTAAAAAAATGATGCTTCCGGGTGCTATTGCGATTCTTTCACCATTGATCATGGGATTTTTACTTGGACCCGAGGCCCTGGGTGGATTCCTGGCAGGAGCCACAGTAAGCGGAGTATTGATGGGAATGTTTCAGAACAATGCAGGCGGCGCCTGGGACAATGCAAAAAAGTCATTTGAAAAAGGCGTTGAGATCAACGGGCAAATGTTCTATAAAAAATCTGAGCCACATAAAGCTTCTGTAACCGGCGACACAGTGGGTGATCCGTTTAAAGATACATCCGGGCCATCCATGAATATTCTTATCAAACTCATGTCAATTGTTTCACTTGTTATAGCCCCCACACTTGCACAATTGTATTCTAACCGCGATACACAGGTGAAACTGATGAAGATTCATAAGGTTCAGAAAGAAATGGTGACCAGGACAAAATAATTATTTTATTCATTGTTGTCGGCCGGAGTTTCAGATTCTCCGGTCAACAATTTTTTTGCATCTTCCAGGTCTTTTCTCTGCTGGTCGGTCAGGGGCGGAAAACTCAGGTCCAGTTTTCCCAGTTCATTCACAATAATATTGGCAATGACGAACCGGGTAAACCATTTATCGTCCGCAGGAATCACAAACCAGGGTGCCTGGGAAGTAGAAGTATTTTCAAGCATATCCTCATATGCTTTCCTGTAATCCTTCCATAAACTGCGTTCCTTTAAATCGCCAATAGAAAACTTCCAGTTTTTTGAAGGATCACTGATACGTTCGAGTAAACGTTTTTTCTGAACTTTTTTTGAAACATGAAGAAAAAACTTCAAAATGACTGTTCCATTGTCGTTAAGGGTTTTTTCAAAATGATTGATCTGCTTAAATCTTTTTTCCCAGAATGAATTGTCGATATCCGTTAGTTCTTTAATACCTGGCAGATTTTCATTAAGTATATATTCCGGATGGACCCTTGTCACCAGTACATTTTCATAATGAGACCGGTTAAAAATGCCAAACATTCCACGGGCCGGCAGTGCGATATAATGACGCCATAAAAAATCGTGTTCCAGTTCCTGGTGTGTAGGAGTTTTAAAAGAGGTTACATTTACTCCCTGCGGGTTAAGACCACTCATAACATGTTTTACCACACTATCTTTTCCAGCCGCATCCATGGCCTGGATTACGATCAGAACGCCATATCGGTTTGATGCATATAATTTCTCCTGGATTTCTGAAAGTCTAAGAACATCTTTTTTAAGCATATTCTCCCCTTCTTCCTTGTTCAGGGGCTTGTCCTTATCGTCGGTAAACCATTCTTTTAAACGGATTGCGCTACCTGCTCCTGCTTTATACTTATCAGCGTAAAAAGAAATTGAATGCTGGTCTGGCATAATGGATAATTGTTAGCTGTTAATTGTAAGTTTTCAATGGAAATTATATTGAAAGCTGCCTATAATATTTATTTGTTTCTCTATTAAAGGGTGTATTAACCATTAAACATTTATAATTAACAATTTTTAAATTTTGTTTTACGAATAAAATCGTATTTTGCTTGTCATACAAATTTAGCATATGGTAGTGTCTAAATATATTAAACCAACAGAAAGTGAACTGGAGATTCTGCGGATACTCTGGGAGAGAAATAAAGCAAGTGTAAGGGAAGTACATGAGGAACTATCAAAAACTAAGGAAGCAGGATATACGACCACCCTGAAACTTATGCAGATTATGTTTGAAAAGGGGCTGGTCGGCAGAGACGATTCCGTGAAAATACATGTTTATCATCCGGTTGTGAGCCGGGAAAAAACCCAGAAACATTTATTGGGCAAAATGATTACCAACCTTTTTGGGGGATCTCCTACCGAACTTGTGATACATGCATTGGGGAATCATAAAGCTTCTCCTGAAGAATTGGAAGAAATTCAGCAACTGCTCAACAACCTGAAAAAGCAATAATGCATGTCGGCTTATGTAAGCTTCCTGACTGTTCTGGGCTGGTCTCTGTTGGATAGTATCTGGCAGATGGCTGTCCTTTGGATGGCTTATTATATTCTAACAGCGGGTAATATCCGTATCTCTTCCGCAGGAAAACATAACCTGATCCTGGTATTTGTTTTTATTGGGTTGGAATGGTTTGTTTACACTCTGGTGCATTTAATAAATGATCCTGTAGCTCGTTTTTCCCCAGGTTTAATTCCCGTTTCATCCCCGGCTAATCGTTGGATTCCTTGCCTGAGTACGGTATATCTCGGGGTTCTTATCTTTCGATTTTTCCAATATGCGATTCAATCTTACACATGGAATAAAAAAAGACCAGGGAAAATCCTGTCTTCTGAACTTCAATCTTTTGCTGAACGTTACGCGAGATTGCTTGGTATTCCTAAAATGATACATGTTTACCTGTCAGATCTGGCAGAAACAGCGCAGACCAGCGGGTTTTTTAAGCCTTTTATCCTCTTACCCATTTCACTTGTTACCCGCCTTTCTCCGAAACAGGTAGAAGCAATACTGATCCATGAGCTTTTCCATATAAGACGTAATGATTACATGATCAATATATGCATGTCATGTTTTCGTAGTATTTTTTTCTTCAACCCTTTTGCCCATCTTTTTTATAAAGCATTAGCAAAGGAAAGAGAACTTGCGTGTGATGACGGCGTTTTAGAGCTTGGATTTGCTCCCGAACAGTACGCTGAGGCCCTTTATTGCCTGGAGAAATTCCGGCAGGTTCAGCCGGACTTTTCCCTGGCGGCAGATGGAAACAAACCATGGCTGTTAATGGAAAGAATTTGCAGGCTGTTGGGGAAACCTGCCCATAGGAAAAATAAGTTTAATCCATTAATTTTTTTTAGTCTGCTTACCGCAATCGTCTTGTTTGGTATGCAACCAAAAAAATTGAAAAGGAATGAAAATTCGAACCAGGTTGCGGCTGTCCAGGTTCCGGTTTTTTTGACTGAGGAAGAATTTGTAAAGAAAAATTTAATAGTGCAAGAAAAAGAAATTGTCATAAGATCTTCTCTTCACCGGAAGCAAATTAAAAAATCAAAGGTAAAACCTGAACTGCCACAATCCATTCCCGAAAATGAATCTTTGGTTGAACCTCAGCCCGCGATAAATGCGTTTTATACTGAAAATAAAATCAAAAGGGATTATTCCAACCAACTGGCGACTGGTACGAACCAGGCCCCCATCCTATCTTTACCGGGAACCCCCTACCTGCCTACAGTAATGCTTTCATATCAGGCTGTTCCTGAAATCATATGGCAGGACAGTATCATGAATCTGGCCATACAAAACGGATTACAGTACCTGATAACATCAAATCGCATAAAAACAATCGCCAGCCTGGTAACAATGGAATCTGAAATTGAAAAGAACCGAAAACAACTTAAGGAGATCGAATTAAAAAACCGGAAGTTCATTTTATTGGATCAGAGAAAAATTAAACCTCTGCTGGAAGAAATAAATCATCAGATAAAACTTAAAAAACAACAAATCAACAATCTGAAAGTCCGTCTCCAGATCTCTGAAGAAGAAATTATCCATATTTAAGCAGCGGAATATTTAATTTTACAATATGAAATTCAATTACCGGGAATTGCTTCCGGAGGAAATGGATGGATCTTCGCGCGTATGGATATACCAATCGAGCCGTCTTTTCACGATCTCCGAAGTATTTCAAATAGAAGACAAACTCACTGAATTTGTCGGATCCTGGATCACTCATGGAACTCCTGTAAAGGGTTATGGCAATTTATTTTTCGGACAGTTCATTATTCTGATGGCTGATGAAACAGCCAGCGGCGTAAGCGGTTGCAGTACTGATTCTTCTGTACGACTGATAAAGGAAATGGAAAATATTTTCAAAGTTCAGTTGTTCGATCGTCAGTTACTCGCTTTTTTCGTAAAAGATAAAGTACAGTTATTGCCTCTTTCCCAACTATCTTTTGGTGCCGCCAGTGGAATTATCCTGCCGGATACTTTGTATTTCAATAATACTGTGGCTACAAAAACCGAACTGGAAAATAATTGGATTATTCCGGTGAAAGATAGCTGGCTGGCATCACGGATAGCGTTTCCTAAGGCCGTTTCAAGATGAATATAAGCGGAAGTAGCTCACCTGGTAGAGCGACACTTCCCAAGCTGTAGGTAGCGGGTTCGAGTCCCGTCTTCCGCTCAAAATCCTCCTCCCTGTCATCCTGTCATTTATTCCTTTGTTTTGATTAATTTTGCTATCCCAAAGAGAGCAATGGAAATAGAGACAATGATCAAAGAACATGATGAGGCCAGGCAAGGTGAAAGTTTTTCGCCTGCTGCTATATTGGATTCTTTATCTCCACGTAAATTTTACATTGAAAGTTATGGTTGTGCCATGAATTTTGCAGATAGTGAGGTGGTGGCTTCAATCTTGTATGGTTCCGGCTTTACTGCGACGAGGGACTTTACTGAAGCGGACCTGGTGCTGATCAATACCTGCTCTATCAGGGAAAAAGCTGAACAAACAATCCGCAGCCGTCTCCATATTTTTCGCCAGGCTAAAAGATCAAACCCATCTATGCTGATTGCAGTATTGGGTTGCATGGCAGAAAGATTAAAATCAAAATTTCTGGAAGAAGAAAAACTGGTGGACCTGGTAGTAGGTCCTGATGCTTACCGCACATTACCCATTTTAATTGAAGAAGCAGAGAGCGGACAAAAATCAGTGAATGTCTTACTTAGTCGTGACGAGACTTATGCCGATATTGCCCCTGTTAGATTGAACAGTAATGGAGTGAATGCTTTTGTAAGTATTATGCGGGGATGTAATAACATGTGCTCCTTTTGTGTGGTTCCTTTTACCAGGGGCAGGGAAAGAAGCAGGAATCCCGGCTCCATTCTTTCTGAAACAAGAAACCTGTTTGAAAATGGTTACAGGGAAGTAACTCTCCTCGGACAAAATGTTGACAGCTATCATTGGTTTTCAGGAGTAGACGGAGACCATGCAGTTGGGTTTGCAGAACTTCTTGAAAGTGTTGCAAGGATATCACCACTCCTGCGGGTACGTTTTTCAACTTCACATCCGAAGGATATTACGGACGATGTAATACATACAATTGCACATTATGAAAATATCTGTAATTATATTCATCTGCCTGTTCAGAGCGGATCCACCAGAGTCCTGCAAAGAATGAACCGCACTTATACGAGAGAATGGTACCTTTCTAAAATAAAGAGGATAAGAGAATTGATTCCTGATTGTGGCATTAGTTCAGATATCATTTCGGGTTTCTGTTCGGAAACAGAAGAAGACCATCAGGAAACACTTTCACTTATGCGCGAATGCAGTTTCGATATGAGTTATATGTATTTCTATTCTGAGCGGCCAGGTACGCTGGCTGCAAAGCGTTATCCGGATGATGTTCCGGAATCAGAAAAGAAAAGAAGGCTAGATGAAATAGTTAAACTCCAGAATAAAATCTCACGTCAATCAAACCTGAATGATCTGGGATCGGTTTCCAGGGTATTAATTGAAGGCGATTCAAAGAAAAGTCCTTCGTTCTGGATGGGCAGGAACAATCAAAATAAGGTAGTTGTATTTCCCAAAAAAGGGCAAAACTTTCGAAAGGGAGACTATGCGTCCGTGAAAATTGAACAATGTACGGGAGCGACTTTAATTGGACAATCCATTTAATTTATCTCGGGCAAGGCGGTCGAAAAAAATTACAATATGGAACTTCAGGTGATAAAAAACAGATTTGGGATCATCGGCAATGCCCCTGAACTCAATTTTGCATTGAGCGTTGCGGTACAGGTAGCAAATACTGACCTGACGGTTTTGATTTCCGGTGAAAGCGGCGTGGGTAAAGAAGTTTTTTCACATATTATTCATTCTCTTTCTGCAAGAAAACACAATCCTTTTATCGCGGTAAATTGTGGTGCAATTCCGGAAGGAACCATTGATTCCGAATTATTCGGACATGAAAAGGGCTCCTTCACAGGTGCTGTAGATTCCCGGAAAGGATACTTCGAAACCGTAAACGGTGGTACCATTTTCCTTGATGAAATCGGCGAATTACCGCTCGGGACACAGGCACGTTTATTAAGGGTGCTGGAAGCTGGTGAGTTTATCCGTGTCGGTTCATCCAAAGTACAAAAAACAGACGTACGCGTAATAGCTGCAACTAATAAGGACCTCCTTCAGCTGACAGACCGCGGCAGATTTCGCGAAGATTTATATTATCGTTTAAGTACAGTTCCTATTCGAGTGCCATCGCTGCGCGATCGTAAAGAAGATATACCACTATTATTCAGAAAATTTGCCGTTGATTTTGCGGAACGGTATAAGACTTCTCCGGTACAATTGGATGAAGACGCGAAAAATCTGTTAATCCAATATAGCTGGCCGGGAAATGTGCGTGAGTTAAAGAATATTGCAGAGCAAATTTCTGTTTTATCTGAGGATAAATTGATTACTCAACAGCAATTACGAAAATTCATACCTGAAAATAAAGGGAATCGTCTGCCTATGGTTCTACCATCGGCTAATAATCAGGCACCGAATGATTTCTCCAATGAAAGGGAGATTCTTTACAAGTTATTTTTCGATATGAAGAAAGATGTTACGGAATTAAAAAAAATGTTCCTTGAAATATTAAAGAATCCATCCCTGGCAGCTGATACGCATGAAGCTTTTTCAAGGGATTTAAAAGAACTTAAGCCACAGGAACATTTTTCAGGTAATATTGGAACTGCATCCTATCCGAACCAGCCGGTGGTGATTCATAATAATAATGGTAATGGTCAAAACGAAATTCATCAGCATGAGGAAGTTGAGGAATCGCTGAGTATAATGGATAAAGAAAAGGAACTGATCTTAAAAGCGCTTAAAAAACATAAAGGCAAACGTAAAGACGCATCATCCGACCTCGGAATTAGTGAAAGGACACTGTACAGAAAATTAAAAGAATATGATATCAGTGAATAGAAAGAAAATTTTACCCGGTTTTATAATATATTCCCTTTGCCTGGTTTCAGTTTATCTGGCGCTCGGTGGCTGTAAAATTTATTCATTTAAGGATGTTTCCATTCCTCCCGAAGTAAAAACCATCCGGGTTGGGTTTATTGAAAACAGGGCCCGCTATATAGATCCTCAACTGAGTCCGCAACTTACCGATAAATTTAAACAGAAAATAAGTAACCAGACCAAACTTACCCAGATACTTTCTGAAAATGCAGACTATGATGTGACTGCCTTTGTTTCAGAATATAACGTGAGCACAGCAGGTGTTTCCAGTCAGGCAGCTTCTATTGACCGGCTGACTGTGACTATTCATCTGGCCTTAAAAAATCGTCTTGCTGATCAAAAACTCGGGACGCCGGACTTTGAAACGGATATATCCAGGAATTTTGATTTTCCAGCAACGCAGAGTGTGAGTGATGCGGAGGCGAGTTTAACACCTCAGATAGTTTCTCAAATGACTGATGATATGTTTAATCGTTTATTTTCTAACTGGTAATTTTTAACTAATGAACAGCGGCCTGCCATTCCTCCTAGACGCAATTTTCGGAAAGAAAGATCTGGCTTCGGTTTCACTGGATGAAATGTATGAGGTAATAAATGAATTTCCTTCTTTTAATGCAGGCCATTTTCTTCTGTCAAAAAAATTAAAAGAGCAGAATGATGCAGAATTTGAAAAGGAAAGCATGCGCACTGCATTATATTTCCATAATGCATTCTGGCTTCAAACCCTTTTGGAAGATGGAAATAATGTATGGAAGGAAGAAAAACCAGTTCCATTTAAAGACGTTCAGGAAGATGATATTTTTATAGAAAGAATGAAATTTGAAACGATCGAACCTGAAGAAAAATTTTCAATTGAAAGGATCTCACCGGTTGCAGATGAACTGGATGAGGAGACTAATGAAATTTTAAACCAGGAAATTGAAGAACATTCGGTAAATGACAATACTGAATTTCAAGTTCAGGAAAATGCTACTACAGACAGGGTCACGTCGTTCGACGATTTAATATCAAAATATAAAATTGATTCAATTAAACCGTTCAGTGAACCACCTGTGGAATCGAATGAGGAGCCTTTTCCAGTGTCCACGGCAGAATTGACAGAAGAACAGATTCATGAATCCTTTGAAGATTCTATTATTGAAACAATTCACGAGGCCCCTACTGAAGCATCTATTGAACTGAAAACCGAAGTCCCCGCAGAATTAAGTAATGAAACGATACAAATTCCATTTGCGGATTCAAACTATGGGCAATTGGAAACCATGGAAGAAATCGTAAATGAATATGGGATTTTTGAAGAAGTGGTAATAAGAAAATCTGATCTCGACATGGAAGCCTTTGACAGACCCATTGAAATATTTCCGGTGGTCAGCGAAACATTACCCGTCGAAATTCCTGCGGGAGAAAATGGAACTAATTCATCTGAAACCCTTTCTGAGGAAAATGAATCAATCATAGAAAATAAAATAAATGTAGACTTATCAGAAAGGAATGATGAGCGTGACTATGAGGCTTTTGACAGACCTAAGGAAGTATTAGAGGAAGAAGAAGATCTGATGGAGAACATTGGAATTCCTTCTGATATGTTGTTGTTCCCGGCTAATGAAAAGGAAGAACAAAAATCAGTACAAACATTTAGTGCGAATAATGCGGAATCCATTGTATTTGCCCCTTATCATATGATTGATTATTTCGCGTCCCAGGGAATTAAACTGGTGCTGGAAGATCAACCTTCAGATAATCTGGGCAAACAATTGAAAAGCTTTACTGACTGGCTAAAGGTAATGAAGAAACTTCCTGCCAAACATTTACCAGATATTACAGATGAAAAAGAAGCTGAGCGGATCCGTCATTTTGCTGCACATTCTATTGAAGAAAGGGATATTCTCACTGAATCCATGGCGGAGGTACTGGCTAAACAGGGTATGTATGAAAATGCCATTGCTCTTTTTCAGAAATTAAGTTTGATTTATCCCCCTAAAAGCGCTTATTTTGCATCCAGAATTGAACAGTTAAAAGCATCTCTGCCATGATATTTTTTGTTATTATACTTTTATTAGCCTGTGGTTTATTGGGTTTGATTATCCTGGTACAGAATCCAAAAGGTGGAGGACTTGCCGGCAATGTAGCTGGTTTCAGTAATCAGTTTATGGGTGTTAAACAAACCACAGATGTTTTGGAAAAAGGTACCTGGATTCTTGCAACTGCCGTAGTTTTGCTTTGTTTATTTTCTACTGTATTTATACCAAAAGCCACAACAAATCGTGCAAGAGATCTTAAAGCTGCTCCCACTTCTACCAATATACCAGGGACTCCACCCCAACAGAAATAAACTATTCCATTATATTTAAGACCCCGGATTCCAATGACGGGGTTTTTTGTTTATTTTGGTGAATAATCCAAATACAAGTGAAGAAACTAGTTCTACTCCTGGTCATTCTAATTCTATTAATAACTGCTGAAGGAGCTTATTTGATATTCGGTCCCGGCACGGCTATTGAATCTTCAAGATATGATCTTTATATCCACACAGGGATGAATTATCATGAACTTGACTCCATTCTCAGGAAAGATTTTGTACTTACCCACCCTGCTGTTTTTAGATGGCTCGCAAAACGGGTTTCTTATCCTTCTATGATAAAGGCTGGGAAATACGAAATCCGCGAAGGCATGAGCCTATTTAATATTCTTAAAATGCTTCGGAATGGGAGACAGACTCCTGTAAACCTAGTTATAACCAAATTGCGTACCCGTGAAGACCTTTCCGATCTGGTTGGTAAAAAACTTGAATGCGATTCGGCTGACTTTATGCGTTTTATGAATAATACCGATACATTAAAAGCATATGGACTTGATACGAATACAATAATGACTATGGTTTTTCCTAATACATATACTTATTACTGGAACACTACACCATCCAGGATCTTCAAAAAAATGGAAGTTGCCGCACAGGCATTCTGGACCCCTGAAAGGCTGCAGATGGCTTCCGATCATCAACTTAACAGGATTACTGCATATATTCTGGCTTCCATTGTTGAAGAAGAAACCACGCGTAAAGAAGACAAACCAAAGATTGCGAGTGTCTACCTCAACCGCATCGCTAGTGGCATGCGCCTGTCCGCCGATCCGACAGTAAAATTTGCACTACGGCGTTTTGACCTTAAAAGAGTTTACGAAAAATATTTACTTATAGAATCGCCCTATAATACCTACCTCAATGCCGGACTACCACCCGGACCAATTTGTACACCATCATTGGAATCCATGGAGGCTGTATTAAATGCTCCTCAAACAAAATATTATTATTTTGTTGCCAAGCCTGATTTTTCAGGATATTCAAATTTTGCAGAGACTTATGCTGAACATATTAAAAATGCAAAAGTGTACCAGAAAGCTTTGGATGAACAAATGCGCATTGGTCAGCAGCCAAAAGAAATCCAATGACAACCATCGATAAATTCATAAAGTCTTCTTCCCCCTATAAATACGCTTCCACAAAAAGCAAAACTATATTTCTTCCCGGTTTCAAGGGGCTACCCTTATATGACGTAATTACATTTTTTAAGAACCAGGTTCAAAAAGTTGGATTGAACGACAGGGCCAGGTCCATTGCTTTTAGTTTTCTGATGGCTATACCTGCTGCAATGATTTTTCTTTGTACCCTGATCCCCTATCTCCCGGTTTCAAAGAAACTAACGAAACAACTTTTATTGTTAACGAAAGAAATTACCCCCAACCAGAATACCAATGTGATGGTTTCAAATTTTATAAATGACTTTCTTACCAAACAACGGGGCGGATTATTGTCAATCGGATTGGTCGTGACCCTGTACTTTGCCTCCAATGCGATGATCGGCCTCATGCAATCTTTTAATAAATCCCTTACATCTTATACTCCAAGGAATTTTATTGTAAACCGGTTAGTTGCTATCCGGCTGACCCTTGTGATGATCTTGTTATTGATTGGCAGTGTGCTTATCCTTGTAACGCAGGATGAGTTACTGCATTATATTTTCAGGGCATTTAATATTCAGAAAAATTCCATGAGAGGCGTTGTTAAATCTCTTCGATGGATTGTAATCATTCCATTATTTTATTTTACTATTGCATTTATTTACAAACATGCCCCTGCCATTAAGGAAAAATGGCGTTTGATTTCACCCGGAACTACACTGGCAACGACACTGATGATCCTGCTTACTTTTATTTTTTCTTTCTGGGTAAATAAATTCGGAACTTATAATAAAGTATATGGATCTATCGGTACGATAATGATTCTTATGATCGTTATATACTTCAATGCCCTAATACTTCTTATTGGATTTGAATTAAATGTGAGTATTCATTCATTACAGGAGAAAGCAAAAAAGAGGGGGAAATTTAAAAATTAAATTCTTCGCTTTTCAGCTATCAAACATATGGGCAAGCTAATACAAATTACAAGCACAAGATAAGATTGCATAACCGACCACCCATCGTAATGCACAGAATTTAATCCACACAGGGGCATTACAAAACCGTTCATGATGATCCAGATCAGGGAAGACAGAAAAATAATTTTAGCCCAAATGGATCCTGCTTTAAATACCCTGTGTAATATGAGAATATAAACAGCCGACCAGATTAACGCTATGATGAAGTGGAGGATTAATCCTAAGATAGGATAGACAAAACCTGAATCATAAGCTGTTTTCCAAACAATCCACTTGCAATGTATCGAAAGACATTACTGGTATTATGCAGGTTCACCGGATGAGCAAAAAGAATAATGGCCGCAATAGCATCCAATGAACCAGCAATAAAACACGAAAGGAGTATGGTTTTTAAAATTTTCAAATTTCCAGATTATAGCACCACTGTTCCCATAATTTTTGAAGTTCAGTTTCCTGCATCTTAGCTTTATTATAATGCGCTGCCGCCTGTTTCTGGCGGAAAGCTTCGTAAAGACTGACAGCACAAGCCACAGAGATATTCAGGGAACGTATCATTCCCACTTGAGGTATTGCAAAATTTCCGTCGGCCAGGGAGCGGATATCTTCACTTACTCCATCGTGCTCATTACCAAATACCAGGGCTACTGGATTGGTAAAATCGATTTCAAATAAGGAAACGGCAGTAGAAGAAAGATGCGTTGTTAGTATCAATGGATATTTATTTCTAAGTTCAGCGAAACAGGCGGTGGCATCAGTATACTGGTGGATCGTAAGCCATTTGGCTGCACTACTGCTACTCCGCGCGCCCCATTTTTTATGTTTGCCAATCTTTGTATTTAATATGTGAATGGTTTGGATGCCTACCGCGTCACAGGTGCGCATAACAGCAGAAATATTATGCGGGTCGAATACATTTTCCAAAACAACAGTAAGGTCGTCCTGACGCTTTTCCAATACTTGTTTGAGTCGCTGCTCTCTTTCGGGGGTCATTAGATTTGGTTGAAGGAAGCTTAATTGTTTTTTCCCTGCAACATGGGGACGAATGAAAAGTCATCAAAAATCTCTTCATGAATCTGTCCGGACACATCTTTAAATACACGCATCATTTGCTGAATCTTTCCCTCTCCGACCGGAATGACCATTTTGCCACCGGGTTTTAACTGTTCCACCAATTTGTCCGGAATAACCGGTGCTGCAGCTGTTACAATAATTTTATCGAAGGGAGCGTATGTTGGCAGTCCCTGGTAACCATCGCCATAGAAATAACGGATCGAGGAATAATTTCGGAGATAACTGAATTGTTTGTTTTGATCGTATAATTGCTTTTGCCTTTCAATCGTATAAACCTGGGCTCCCATAATTGCCAGTACACAAGCCTGGTATCCGCTACCTGTTCCTACTTCAAGCACTTTTTCGCGGGGTTGTACATCCAGCAACTGGCTCTGATAGGCAACAGTATAAGGTTGTGAAATAGTTTGTCCTTCTGCAATAGGGAAAGCCCTGTCCTCATAAGCGATCTGATCAAAGGCTGAATCAATAAAATAATGCCTGGGAATCTCTAGAATAGCCTGCAAAACCCTTTCATCACTAATGCCTTTCATCCGGATCAGTTCCACCAATTGTTTTCGAAGACCTTTATGCCTGTATGAATCGGATAACACCCGCATGATCTGCAAGATAATTGAAGAATTTTTTACATTGCGTCTTTTCATTTGTAACTTTTCAGCTCAATCCCATCATTTCAATATTTTTTTCATGAAGTCCATCGCGTCCGTACAACTCTCCCTGATGATGTTTCTTGAATATTTTATCTGGGGATCATGGTATGTTACGATGAGTACTTATATGGGAAAGAACCTTCATTCCACTGGTATACAGATCGGTGCTGCATATAGTGCACTTGCCATCGCAACCATGATCTCGCCTTTTATAGTGGGGTTGATTGCTGATCGTTTTTTCGCCGCTCAACGTATAATGGGATTGCTTCATCTTTTGGGAGCAGCCCTTCTTTTTCTTGCAACAACTGTAACTTTCAATGGCCCATTTTACTGGATCATTCTGGTATATTCCCTGCTTTATATGCCAACGATCGCTTTATCAAACAGTATTGCTTTTAACCAGATGAAGGATCCGGGAAAACAATTCCCCTGGATCCGGGTTTTTGGAACATTGGGCTGGATCGTTGCTGGTCTTTTGATTGGAAAACTTCAATGGGAAAAAACGGGTCAGATTGGAAATACTTTCTATCTCGCTTCAGGTGCCTCTGCTCTTCTGGGATTATTCAGTTTCTTCTTACCCAATACACCACCGAAAGCGGCTTCCAGCCAAACATCTGCATCCAAAGTCCTAGGAACGGAGGCCTTTGTATTATTTAAGAACAGGTCCTATATGATATTTTTTATCGCAGCCATCCTGGTCTGTATCCCCCTATCTTTTTATTATGGATTCGCCAATGCATTCCTTAATGAAATCGGTGTGCAGGGCGCTGCTTCCAAAATGATCCTGGGGCAAATTTCAGAAGGCGTATTTATCCTCGCAATTCCCTTTCTTTTTAACCGGATCGGGGTGAAGAATATGTTACTCATGGGTATGGTCGCATGGATTTTAAGATATATTTGTTTTGCTTATGGCAATACAGATGCGAACCTTTGGATGCTATATGCCGGGATCATTCTTCACGGCGTATGTTATGATTTCTTTTTTGTCACAGGATATATGTACACTGAGAAAAAAGCAGGGGCAGCCATCAAAAATGCAGCCCAGGGATTATTTACATTTGCAACTTATGGCGTGGGCATGTTTATCGGTACCTGGTTCTCTGGTTTTGTAGTTGATAATTATGCATCTACTACAGGTCATAACTGGACAAAGATCTGGTTTGTTCCTGCCTATATTGCCCTCGGCGTTTTATTTTACTTTATTTTATTCTTTAAAGAAAAAAAGTCTGCCATTAACCTACAGGTTTCCGCCTGATTTTTTTAAAATTAAATTGAGCTTATGAGAATTGCAATGTTGGGATCCGGATTTATCGGACGGTTTTATGCAGAATCTATTCAGGGTCAACGTACCCGAGACCGTATAATAAGTATTTATTCAAGACGTGAAGAGTCGGCTAAAAAATTTGCTTCCGATTATGGATGTGCGCACTGGACAACAGAAATGGAAGAAGCTATCGCACATACGGATGTGGATGTGGTTTGCATTTCTCTTCCGAATAACCTGCACGAATCCGCTGTCTTATTATGTTGCAAGCATAAAAAAGCCGTCATTACAACAAAACCCCTGGGCAGAAATGCCGCAGAGGCGATACGCATGCTTGAAGCAGTGGAAAAAGCGGGCATTTTTAACGGATACCTTGAAGATCTGGTTTATACTCCTAAATTCCTGAAAGCGCTTGAAAGCGTAAAAAATGGCGCACTGGGTAGAATTCTATGGTCCAAGTCAAGAGAAACGCACCCTGGCCCGCATAGTGACTGGTTCTGGGACCTGGAACAGGCAGGCGGAGGATGTATACTTGACCTGGGTTGTCATTGTGTGGAGATTGGCAGAAATTTTATTGGAAAGGATATCAAACCTGTTGAAGTAATGTGTTGGGCAGATACTCAGGTAAAACCAATTGAAGCTGAAGACCATGCTATTGGTCTTGTCAAATATGAGAACGGCGCAATCGGTCAGTTTGAAGTAAGCTGGACTTTTCGCGGAGGACTTGATCTTCGTGATGAAGTGATGGGTACAGAAGGGACCATTTGGATAAATAATTTTTTAAGAACAGGGTTTGAAATGTTCACTACAGGTAAGGGCGCGGATTATGTTGCAGAAAAAGCAGAATCCAATTCAGGCTGGTTATTTCCTGTAGGAGATGAATTGAATGACCTCGGGTACAATCATATGTTTACCGATATGTTCAACGCAATTGAAAAAGGAATTACACCTAAAGAAACTTTTTATGACGGTTATGTCGTAAATGCAGTACTCGATGCTTCTTATAAATCGGCAAAGACCAAATTTTGGGAACCAGTTAAATTAGATATATGGCGAGGCCAAACCGGACTTTCAAAACCGAGCAATCTTGTAGAATTTGATGCTGATCATTATCTGATAAAGGAAGAGATGACGCATTACGGAGCTAAAAAACTAATTCTGAAAAATAAGAAATCAGGTGTAATAAGCGAACGGATTCTGTAAGCCAGTTTTATAAATGAAGTAACGTGTAATTGTGATAACATATTCCCATACTCCCATACTCCCATACTCCCATACTGTTTAAGGCTTTCCTATTTCAAATTTTTTATCGTCCGTAACCCCCTTCCATTGATCAGTCCGGAAAGGAACGGCCGGGAAACCTTCCTTGTTATATAAATTTGCATCACCGGCATCATCGGCCCACGCAAAATGTATTGACTCGGGTTTGGACACTTCATTTGCATAAACAATAACTTTATTGTTTTGCAGGATTGCCTTGGCATAATAGAAATGATGATCTGATCCCGCAATTTCAAATCCCCTGAGGTATCCGTATTTATCTTTTACTATCAGGCCGCTTCCTGTGTGGGTGAAGCTTAAAATAACTTTATCTCCCAGGACGCTCATAGATTCGTATACCGGGCCACAATATTCTTCGGGTTGATTATATATATTATTCATGGCAATTGCAGCTAACCGCAAGCCAACATCCTGTTTATTTTTCGGATGAATATCATTTGATTCTCCAATATCGGTAGTAACTGACATGCCTGTGGCCGGCAGACTTAAAGTACGGGTCTGTGCCTCCCTTAATTCGGCCCATGTGCTACCTTGCAAACTATTTCCATTATCCGAATTGAAACTCGCGAGCTGAACAAAATAGAAAGGAAAATTGCCTTCATCCCAATGTTGTCTCCAGTCATTGATCATGAGCGGGAATGCCGTCCGGTATTGAAAGGCACGTCCGGTATTAGCTTCTCCCTGATACCATAATACTCCGCGGATTCCATATGGAATCAGTGGATTTATCATTGCGTTAAACAAAAGACTTGGATAATCATTCGGTCCAACTCCCGAAACATTCCTGGTAATTTTTGCAATTCGAAAACGCCAGTTATCACTTAAGGAAATGAATCCGTCTTCCGATTTAAGATAAACAGCCGAAGAATCACCGTAGAATCCTCCGCCTCCGCCAGTATCTTCAACTCTCACGGCAATAATATTTTTCCCTGTTTTAAAAATGCCCACAGGAACTCGATAGGCCCTGTTCTCGGCCCAGTTTTTTGAAGAACCTACCCAAATTCCATTTACATAGGTCTCATCATTATCATCAATTTTCCCCAGGGAAAGAGTAACGGGTTTATTTATCGCATTTTCATCGAGAAAGATTTCTTTTCTGTACCAGACAATCCCATCCAGGTCGTCCAGCCCCAACTGTTGATTTTCCCAATTAAGGGCAACACTAATCTTCGGCCAGGTCTGGTTGTTATAATCAGGCATTTTCCAATTTGTTTCCGGGAATGTATCAATGATATTTTTCTGTAAAAGTTTAACCTGATTTTCAAGCTTGTTACGGTGTTCTTTCATCATGACTTCAAAATCTTTATCCGGCACAGAGTTAATTATGGATTTAAACTCCGGGCTATTCTCAAAAGCAGCGTGACTTGTCCATGCCTCCACCATGGTTCCTCCCCAGGTAGAGTTTATTAGGCCAACTGGCACATGTAATCTCTTTACAATCTCGCGTGCGAAAAAATATCCTACAGCGGTGAAATCACCAGCTGTTTTGGGAGAACATACATTCCAGGCAGAAGGTTGGATATCCTCTTTAGCCATACTGCTCAGGCTTAGAGGAATTTTAATATGTCGGATTTCGGAATAACCGGAATTCATGATTTCATTATTGGCATTCCGGGCAGATTTCAATTCAAATTCCATGTTAGACTGGCCGGAACAAATCCAGACCTCTCCCACCATTACATCATGGAATATTAAACTATTCTTGCCTTCTACCTTTAGTATATAAGGACCGCCTGCAGCTTCCGGATCCAGGTTTACACGCCATTTACCATTCCGGTCTGCGATGACTTCCTTTTTTTGCTGATTGAAAGAAAGCACTAGTTTTTCTTTCGGTGACGACCATCCCCAAACCGGTACGGGTCTATCACGCTGAATGACCATATGATCTCCAAAAATACCTGGCATTTTAATCTGGGCACTAACAGAAAAAGCCAACAGGAAACCTGCCAGCATAAAGATTAAAATTTTCATATTAGAAAAATGTAGGGGATTTATTTCAATTTCATATCAGTAATAATCGCATCAATTCTTTCCTGCAGCAAATTGTTTACTATATCAAAAGTAGTGCGGCTGTTTAATTTTTCATTTACACTGAAATAGAATTTTATCTTGGGTTCAGTTCCGGAAGGACGGGCGGAAATCTTGCTTCCATCTTCGAGAATGAATTGAAGAACATTGCTTTCTGGGAGCATTATTTTCCAGCTTTCACCTGTCTTCAGGTTTTTACCCCTGCCTGTCTGATAGTCCAGTAAATGCACAACGGCTGATCCGTTTATGGTTACAGGTGGAAGGTTTCTGTATGAAGTCATCATGTCCGAAATTTGTTTTTGACCGTCCATTCCTTTTTTGGTAATAGAGATCAGGGATTCTTTATAAAAACCAAACTGCAGATAGAGATCGATCAGTTTATCATACAATGATTTCTTTTTATTTTTTTCATAAGCCGCAATCTCGCAAAGAATAGCCACGGCACTTACGGCATCTTTGTCGCGAAGTTTATCACCAATCATCAATCCATAACTTTCTTCACCACCAATTACATAGTTCTCTGTTTTCTCTTTTTCTTTGATCAGTTCTGCAATCCACTTGAAGCCTGTTAATACATTATAACAGTGAATATGCGATTGCCTGGCGATTTCATCAATCATATCAGTTGTTACAATGGTTTTAACAACCATATCATTTGGCTGCGAAATGCCTTTTTCTTTTCTTGCTTCTATCATATAATTGAAGGCGAGAACAGCCGTCTGATTGCCATTCATGAGCACCCATTCCCCTTTGTCGTTTTTGATTCCGATACCCACACGGTCAGCATCAGGATCTGTTCCCAATAAAATATCCGCATCAATTTCCCTTGCTTTTTTTAGACCCAGGCTCATGGTTTCTTTTTCTTCGGGATTCGGATATGCTACCGTGGGGAAATTGCCATCTGGTTTGGCTTGTTCATCCACTACATGTACGTTGCTGAATCCAAATCTTTGTAAGACTTCAGGTACTAACTTAATTCCCGTTCCGTGGATAGGCGTATAAACAATACAAAGATTATGCTGCCGTTCGA
Source organism: Puia sp. (assembly GCA_035937535.1). Taxonomy (GTDB): domain Bacteria; phylum Bacteroidota; class Bacteroidia; order Chitinophagales; family Chitinophagaceae; genus Puia. The sequence goes on from DASZHV010000023.1 coordinate 22,928, forward strand.
TGATCTCAGGGTAAACGGAAAGATTTTTTACCATACTGATATAAGCTTCATCCATTTCTTTTCCAATCATGGTGATATGTGATTCACCACCCGTCCATTTCACTTCATTTACGGACCCGATTTTCTCAACTTCCTCAATAACGCGGTGATCATGGGGCGGAACCAGTTGTCCGCCATCAGTCCAATATGCTTTGTAACCGTTATATTCTTTTGGATTGTGAGAAGCCGTGCACACGACTCCTCCCTGGCATCCCAGATAGCGGATGGTAAAACTAAGTTCTGGTGTGGGCCGGAGTGACTGGAAAAGAAAGACCTTAATACCATTTGCCGCAAAAACCTTGGCGACGGTTTCTGCATAAAATCGACTATTATTACGGCTATCATGTGCGATGGCCACTTTTACAGTAAAATTTGGAAATGATTTCATCAAGTAGTTGGAATAGCCCTGCGTAGCCATACCAATAGTGTACTTATTTATCCGATTGGTCCCAACACCCATGATGCCACGAAGACCACCAGTTCCGAATTCAAGGTTCTGATAGAAGCAATCAGTTAATTCATCCGGATTTTCTTTTTGAAGGCGAATGATCTCGTCCTTTGTTTCCTGATCATAATTTCCAGTTAACCAATTATTCACTTTGGCCAGAATCACCGCATCCATAAAACTTGCTTTAAATTTGAACCTAAGATATTGATTTTTAAATGAACCAAATCTTAGATTTGCCTCACGACCTTATAAAATTTTTGTTGATTGGTTGATTTTTTTTCTTTGGATTTAAGATGTAGAAAACTTTATTCACGACCCCTGGTTGTTTTCTGCCTGATGGTCAGCTCCATGAATTGTATTGCTCAGGGGCTATTTCTTCCACCGAGCGCTGTTTATCAGCCGGACCGGCTAAAAACCGTCGTGATCACTGAAGTAGCGACGGGTGTCGTTATTTCTGCGGGCTTATATTTTCTTTGGTACCGAAAACACCCGCGGAGTCATTTTCATTTTTTTAATGATAACGGGGAATGGCTTCAGATGGATAAAATGGGTCACGGTACAACAGCATATAATATTGGATCTATTCAATATGATCTGATGCGATGGTGCGGTGTAAAAAATGATGCATCCATAGCGATAGGCGGATTAACAGCTATCGGATACATGTCGATCATTGAAATTTTCGACGGATTTTCTTCTAAATGGGGATTTTCTAATGGTGATATGCTTGCTAATATATTCGGGGCGGCTCTTTTTGCAGCTCAGCAAAAAGGCTGGAATCAACAAAGGATTTCATTGAAATGGTCCTTTCACGGCTCACCTTATGCAAAATATTATCCGGCCGAACTGGGCAGTAATTTTATTTCCCGTATGTTAAAAGATTACAATGGCCAGACTTACTGGCTCTCGTTTAATATTGCATCTTTTTTACCTGCAAATACCGGATTTCCTTATTGGCTGAATATGAGTTTTGGGTATGGTGCTGAAGGAATGATCGGGGCAAGATCGAACCCGGCAGCGATTGATGGAAAACCTATCCCTTATTTTCCTAGGTACAGGAAGTTTTATTTTGCTCCTGATGCAAACCTTTTTAGCATACCCACAAATTCATCATTTTACAATGCTGCCGCCTACCTTACAAAGTTTTCAAAAGTACCGGCACCGACATTGGAATGGAGCAAACTTAAGGGATTCCGGTTTATTCCGATTTACTATTAAAAGCTTGCAAGAGAGGGGGTTTATAACTTTCCTTTTACAAAAAATTTAATACTTTTGAGGTAGCCTGTATCTGCCTACCCCTATTATTCCTAAACCATGAGCAGCTATTTATTGCTTCGAAATAACAAAGAAACTGGTCCATTCACCATAGAGGAAATTAAGGGGATGTCCTTAAAACCTTATGATCTTTTGTGGGTGGTAGGAAAAAGTGCTGCTTGGCGTTATCCAGGAGAAATCAACGAGCTAAAGTCTTTTGCACCGCCTATTCCCGAACAAATCACGGATTCCAACGTCAAAAAATCGAATTCTGATAATACTTCAGTTGTTTCTTCTAACACAAAAAAAGCAGATCAGGTAAATTCCAGAATATGGGAAAATAATACACTACAGGGCGCTAAGGAACGGGCAGTGTATATAAATCTTCCTTCGGAAAAAAAACAGGCGACCATCAAACCTGACCGGGTTTTATTTGACATGGAATTTTCGGTGCCTCTGAAACACGAGCCAGCATATGATTTCTCGGACTTGTATAGAAAAAAATCAACCCCTGTTATCCATTTTTCCGCGAAAGTATTATGGATAAGTACGATTGTCCTCTTATTTGGTGCAGGTCTTTTAACTGGTTTTTTTATTTCAGACCGTAGAAAATATTTCTCAACAGATGCAAATCATCCGCAAACCAGTCATGCCCTTGATCCGGCTGCCTTGAATACTAAAAAAAATATTTCACCAGTAATTTCCACATCAAATTTTACGGGCGATAAACCAAATAAAGAAAATTCAACATTTACTAATCATGTTAAAACGGCAGACCCTGCTTCAAGGAAACCTGTGACAGATACGGATAAAAAGAATTCGAAAAACATTGCCATTAAAAAGGATTCTGCAATAAATCAAACGGCTGATATTTCATCTTTGAAGCTAAATGACAGCCTGAAACAAATCACTTTCAGTAAAACCGAAATGCTTTATCAGAAGATAAAAGCCCATCCCGAAAACTACGTCAATCTGGTGACTGGACGTTATTCTACCGGTGTATTCGGAGGCATCTCTAGCTTTCCTGTTACGGTTACGAATAATTCCCCTGTAACAATGGATCAGGTAGTAATAACTATTGCCTATATCCAGAACAACGAGAAAATTTTTAAAACAGAAAGCCTTTCTTTTAATGACCTGCAACCAGGAGAAACAGTAACAATGAAAGCGCCAAAGAGCCCCAGGGGTATTAAAATAGCGACCCGCATTCAACTTATCAATTCCCGCCAGCCGGAGCTTAGTTCCTCCAATTAGTAAAGGGTTAACAATCTTTTCATTTCATTATCAATCCATAATCAGTCATTGGCATAAAAGTTGAATTTCAGAATGGTATCTCCCATCCTGTGCAATCCGAATGCCAGTAGTACCTATGTTTCTTATCCTTTAATTATTATTTTCAATTCATTTAATCAGAATGAAGATGCGTAGAGGAATTTTAGAACTTAGCCTCATCATCGCAGTGGTGATTGGTATTCATGCAGAACGTTTACTTCATAATGGTTCAATAGAAGGAAGAATTATTCCAGCAATGGCCTCACCTTCTGTAATTGCCGTCCGGGGTAATGATTCCGTAAAAGTAACCAGCAACAATGGCCATTTTGGAATGGAACTTCAGCCAGGCGACTGGAAGCTGATTTTTGCAATTAAAGAATTAAACGGTCTTCCTACAGAAAAAAATGTTCAGGTTTTGGAGGGCCAGCGTATCAACCTGGGTGAAATCCGGTTGAATCAATAAAATTCAATGAAGTATAGAAAATCAAGGTTACACGAGCTGTCTTTCGCCTGAAATGTTCTATCATTGAATATGAAAAGCATTGTAGTTTTTGGAGCGGGAAAATCAGCCACCTGCCTGATAGACTATCTTTCAAAAATTTGTGAGCAAAGACAATGGACCCTCACTATTGGGGATGCAGATTCAGAGGCTCTGAATAAGAAACTTGTAAAATCTCCTGCTGTAAACGCGGTGCAGCTGAATGTTGAAAACTCAACTGAAAGGAATGCCCTGATACGAAAAGCCGACCTGGTTATTTCTCTCCTTCCACCTTCCTTGCATATCCTGATTGCGCTTGATTGTGTGACAAATTCAAAAAACCTTCTCACGGCTTCATATGTTGATGACGAAATCAAAAAACTTGCTGAAAGGATCGAAGAAAAAAAACTGTTTTTTCTTTGTGAAATGGGCCTTGATCCCGGTATTGACCATATGAGTTCCATGCGGATTATTCACCGGATCAAGGATGCAGGTGGAAAGATTTCGGTTTTCCGGTCACATACAGGTGGCCTGGTAGCCCCGGAGAGTGACGATAATCCCTGGCACTATAAAATAAGCTGGAATCCCGCCAATATTGTGAAAGCAGGGGCTGCAGGAGCTGTATTTAAGGAGTCGGGGAAAGTCAAAAAAGTAGAGTATAAAAATATTTTTAAAAATCCCGGCATTGTTGAAATCAATCCTATTGGGAATTACGCATGGTATCCAAACCGCGATTCACTGACTTATATTCCGATTTACGGACTGGAATCTACACACAGTTTTATTCGGACAACCCTTCGTCATCCTGCCTACTGTGCAGGTTGGAATAATCTTGTAAATGCAGGATTAACGAACGATGAATTACCTATTCCTTCATCGATAAATTCAATTTCAACGTGGAGCAAACCGTTATTACCCTTCGTTAATCCTACCAATAAATATTTGTATGACCAGCTTGGTCTTTTTGATAACGATCCATTACCTGCCGGAGGCCGTACTTCAGCAAAAATTCTTCAGACTCTCCTTGAAAAAAAATGGATGATGAAAGAAACTGATAAGGACATGATTCTGATGCTCCATGAATTTGAATATGAAATGAACGAACAAAAACATTTTCTTAAAAGCAGCCTGATTGTAAAAGGTGAAAATTCATTGAGAACTGCGATGGCAAAAACTGTAGGCCTGCCTCTTGGTATTGCAGCTAAACTCATCCTTGAAAATAAAATGGAATTATTCGGTTTGCATATTCCGGTTATCCCGGAAATTTATGATCCGGTACTAGAGGAACTTGATCTGGAGGGAATTCGATTTCATGAAGAAATCATTTAACCTCGAGGTGTTGTGTATAAATGGTTTTATAATTTAAATCCTTAAATAATAGGATATATAGTCCACGTCGCAGGTAAAGCGTATAATAACCTTTACCTGCACTGAAATAAGTCTGATCCGCGGGAACTACTTTGCCAGGTACGGTTCCAAATGATTCGAACTGGTAATAGGCCTGCACCAGGAAAATATCCTTGTTAGCGGAGGGTTTAATAGAAACCGGCTGTCTACGGTTAGATAAACCTAACCAGATTGGTCTTGAATAATTGTATGTAGTTTTTGGATGAATGACGGTCAGATCATATAAAGTGGTACCGGTTACATTTACAGGTTCGTCATTTTCCAGTGGAATGGAAGGCGAAGTGATAGGGAATTTATCCAGATAGGCATTATAAAATGCCTTTCCATAAGAAAAATTACTTTCTTCACACATATCCGTCTGGTCAATAGTTAACGGATCAATACCAGTCAGTTTTTTGAATGCCATGCCCATAGGAATAAAATCGGGTGAAGTATTTTTTTCTGCAATATGCCCGTATCCTGCGTAGACAAATATTTTTGCTTCCGGGTCCTGTTTTAATATCTGGGCTATATGTAAGGCCTGAATCGAATCACGTTCGGTCGGTGTATGTTCATTAGCCTTTGGATCTTCGTAAGCCACAAGTTTATAGCCCAGTTCCAAAGCCAGGCGAATCATTTCACCTGCTACCGGCTCTGTTGCAAAATGACCGGTTTTATATGTGAGTTTTGTAAGCTCCTGGTCCGGCTTTGGATTTAACATTTCCATTGCCAGATATCGGAATCCCCTTTTATATAAATCATCAAGTAAAGAATAAGCAAATGCCCTGTGCAGTGGTTTATTATAAGCTTCATTCAGCATTATAACGGAATAATTTGGAGCAATAAAACTTATAAATCTTTTGGCGTCTGCATTTTTAATATTTTTCAACAGCTGTATACTTTTGCCTATCTGCCTGTTTTCGACATCAGTCACGCGGGTAGTATCTGCCATGGCCTGATATTCCAGCACTGCTTCATAATCGCCCATAAAGGAAACTGACTGGCTTAGAAGGTCATAATAAACGGGACCTGAATATTTATTGATGAACTTTTTTTCGTTACCAAGTAATTGGTAAATCGGATAGAGATAATGCAGGTTATCCCCGATAAGATAACGCAGGTCATCGTAAGTGGAATCATACGTACGCGGGTTTATCACGGTAACATAATGTCTGAGGCTGGCTAAGGATGGATTCGGCTGAGACTGGGAATTTATTATGGAAAAAATGCCAGGGAGGACAAGTAAAAAACTTTTTCTGATTTTCATAAGGCTGGCTCCATACCTCCCATTTTCATGATGATCTTCCATTCTTCCTCCGTTACAGGTTGAACGGATAAACGACTGATCCGGACCAGCGCCATAGCAGATAGTTTTTTTTCTTTTTTGATTTGTTCCAGGCTGACTGGTTTCGTTAATTTTTTCTTTGCCTTCACATCAATCGCGAACCAGGCCGGATCTGTACTTGTAGGATCCGGATACGCCTCTTTTGTTACTGTGGCAATACCTACTATTTCGGTTCCTTTATTACTGTGATAAAAGAAAATCTCATCACCTTTTTTCATTGATCTCAAATGAAGGCGGGCTGCATAGTTTCTTATACCATCCCAACGCGTCTGTTTATCTTTTACCAGCTGGTCCCAGCTGTAAACTTCCGGTTCTGATTTTATAAGCCAGTAGGACATTTTAATTGTTAATTGATAATGGTTATTTGTTAATGATTCAAAGATATAGCTTAACTGTTAATGCATATCAGTCGTAGTATGGCAGTGCATGCTTAAAGCATTCCATTAAAAATTAACCATTGACAATTAACTATTATTCAGGCATCCCTTTCAGGGGAATTTGCGTATACTATTTTAAAGCCATAAAACGGCTAAACTTTTGCGACAGGTTGTTTTAAGGTCACCACCCGCCTGCTTTCGTAGCATGGTGGGTGGCTTTTTTACCAGCCGCTGCTTAACACATCTGCAATATGAAGTGTTTTAAGTGGTAGTCTTTTGTAACGGATATAACCATCCAGGTGCATAAGGCAGGAGAGATCGGTGGAAATCATATATTCAGCACCGGTTTTTATAGCATGGTTCACTTTCTGGTCTGCCATCGCCAGGGAAATTGATTCGAACTTCACTGCAAAACTTCCACCAAACCCACAGCAGGTTTCCACGTCCTCCATTTCAACCAGTTCGAGCCCTTTTACCAGGGACAATAATTTCCGGGGTTCTGTTTTTATTTTGCATTCCCTTAATGCAGCGCAGGAATCATGATAGGTGGCTTTTCCAGTCAGGCTGGCATTAAAATCTTCCTGATGCAGAACATTTACCAGGAAATCCGAGAATTCATAAATTCTTTTGCTAATATTTTTCACTTCTTTATTATGGGAAGAATCAATGAATAATTCTTTGTAGTAATTCTTTACAAAGCCGGTGCATGAAGCGCTGGGAGAAACGATATAATCTGTGCCATTAAAATCTTTCAGGAATTTTATACAGACTTCTTTCGCATCCTCCTGGAAACCTGCATTGAAAGCGGGTTGACCACAACAGGTTTGTTCTTTATTATATTGAACCATGCAACCCGCTTTTTCCAATACCCGGATCATATTGAACGCGGTATCAGGATAAAGCTGGTCAACAAAACAAGGTATGAAAAGCTGAATATTCAAAATGAATGATCGTTATATAGATCTCGAAAAAGAAATCATTTTAATTGCTGCGTCTGCAGCTTCTTCTCCTTTATGACCATGTAATCCGCCTATTCTTTCCCTGGCCTGATCCGGATTGTCAACTGTTAAAACGCCGAAAATGACCGGGACCGGAAGCTGGAGGTTTAAAGCAACAATACCATCAGTTACTGCCCTGCAAACGTATTCAAAATGCGGGGTATCACCTTTTATTATGCAACCAAGTGCAATGAACGCAGCCGGCTTTTTTTTTCCAGTTTGTTCCCAGTAATATTTTATTGCAAACGGAATTTCAAAAGCACCCGGTACACGGAAATCGATGAAATCAATTTTATTTGCTTCCAGATTTTTTTTACATCCTGCAAATAATTCATCCACGATCACGGCATTCCATTCGGTCCTGACCACAACGACAGACGCAGTTTTAATTTTGGGTATTGCGGTTTTTGATTTTCCGGATGAAGACATGAAGATTTATTTAACTACTCCCAGCCTTGCAAGGTAACGGTCTATGTCAAAGCCCCGTGGCGATGCGGGATATTTAGATTTTATGAGCTCGTACATTGCAATGGCATCCTGGTTCTTTCCCATGCTTTCAAATAAATAACCTGCACGAAAGAGATATTCAGGAGAAATAACCTCGTCTTCTTCAAAATAAGTTCCGGCTTTTTTATATTGTTCAACGGCTTCTTCTTTTTTATTCAGTTCTGAATAAGCATCCCCTAAAAGCCCATATGCCTTAGCCTGTACCTGAACGGCTGAAGTTTTAAAATCTTTTAAGTATTTGACGGCATTATTGAAGTCACCGAGTTTTAGGTAACAGCTACCCGCATAAAATGCGGCCAGGTCAGCAGCTTTCGTGCCTTTATACCTGGAAATGATCTTTGTAAATCCCGCGTTTACAGCATCTCCGTTCAAAGCGAGTCGGATTGAATCAGCCCGGTAATATTCTTCAGCTCTGAACATAGCTTCCGAAGCCTGCTTTTCTTTTGGATCCAGGACATACTGTTTGTAACCGAAATAACCTAAAATCAGAATAAGGACAATTGCAAGACCAATACCAGCCTTTCTGCCATAAGTATCCTGAAAATGTTTCCACTTGTCAACCGGGGAAATCTCATGTTCTAAATGCTCACGATGTTTAATATCACTCATGTCTGGGAATTATGAAACAGGATTGCTGTTTTTCAATCTTTTATAAATGGATAATTCTTATCGATGTAAATGTCTTTATATACTTCATCGTCGTTCGGAATCGGTGATTCTTCTGCAAATTTTACTGAAGTGGCTATAGTGTCTGCCACACGCTTATTAATGGCATCCAGATCTGCCTGTGTTGCGTATTTTTTTGTAAGTATGGTATCGGTAACCTGGGCTATAGGATCTCTTTGTTTATATTCCTCCACTTCCTCCTTGGTTCTGTATTTCTGAGGATCAGAAATAGAATGCCCCTTATAGCGATATGTTTTTATTTCCAGTAATGTTGGTCCTCCGCCCTCTCTTGCTCTTTTAATGGCTCTTGAAACACCTTCGTGGACAGCTTCCGCACTCATACCGTCAATGGAATCACCCGGCATTTCGTATGCATCTGCCAGTTTATAAATGTCTACTACATTGGAAGTTCTTTCTACTGAGGTACCCATCGCATAATTGTTGTTCTCGCAAATAAATACAACAGGAAGTTTCCACAACATAGCAAGATTAAATACTTCATGTAAAATACCCTGGCGTGCAGCGCCATCTCCGAAAAATGTAAGTACTGCGTTGTCTGTTCCTTTATATTTTTCAGCAAAAGCAAGTCCGGCACCTGTTCCGATTTGAGCGCCTACAATACCATGGCCTCCAAAAAATTTAACATTCACACCAAAAAAATGCATACTCCCACCCTTTCCTTTCGCTGCGCCAGTCGATTTTCCGTAGAGTTCGGCCATACATGCATTTGCACTGATTCCTTTTGATAATGCAAGACCGTGATCCCTATAGCCGGTAATAAAAGGATCATCCGGCCTGCTGGCTGTCATACATCCGGCAGCAATTGCCTCCTGACCGATATATGCATGAAAAAATCCGCGGATCTTTCCTTCCATTTTGTACTTTTCTTCAGCCATTTGTTCAAATTGCCTGATCAGTTGCATGAGTTCGTACCAGTATAAGTAGGTTTCTTTTGAAAACTTGGTAGCCACTTACGTAAATTTGGTTTTTACCCGCCGGATCGGCTAAGGCGGGGCAAAGATAAGGGGTAAACGGGAATTTTTCCTGCAATAAGTAAGTTTTGGGAACTGTTTTTTACCTTTCCAACAGCTTAACCCTTAATATTTTCCATTAAAAAGGCAATGATTGCAGATCGGATTTTTTTGGATCCTTTAAATCTTCAGAATCCATTAACCGGTTTGTTGATTCTGGCATAATCCGTATACTAAATGCTATCTCTAAGGAATATATCTCTTACTCAGTACAAGAATTATCTGCAAGAAAGTTTTTCCTTTGATAAACAGATTATTGGCATTTATGGTAATAATGGTGTTGGTAAAACGAACCTGCTCGATGCTATTTATTACCTGAGTTTTACGCGCAGTTATTTTTTTAAATCAGATTTGCAGAATGTACATCATGGTAAATCCGGTTTCCGGATTGAAGGGAATTTTGAAACGGATGAGTCGGTTCAGAATGTTGTTTGCATACTACGTGATACGGGGAAAAAAGAAGTACTCCTGAATGATGAAATTTATCAGCGTCTATCTTTACATATCGGAAAGTTTCCCTGTGTTATTGTGACGCCCGATGATGCGAGGATCATTACAGAAGGAAGTGACGAACGACGGAGGTATACCGATGCCCTGTTATGTCAGATAGATCCTTTATATCTTCAGAACCTCATAGAATATAACCGCCTGCTACAGCAGCGTAATCAATTACTTCGTTCACTCGCCGAAAGAATCTCTACGGAGCGAAGTCTGCTGGATGTTTATGACGCGCAACTTCAGCGTCCGGGCACTTATATTTTTGTAAAACGACAGCTTTTTTTCCAGGAGATCCTTCCTTCGATAGAAGACGGTTACAAATATATTTCGGGTTCAGATGATGGACTTCAATTGAATTATCAGAGTGATTTACTTAACGGCCCATATGCTGAACTCCTTTATACAACTCGTGAAAAGGACCTGATTTTACAGCGAACCCATACAGGCATTCACCGGGACGATATAGAAATCCGTCTCAGGAATCAGCCCTTTAAAAATATTGCTTCACAGGGACAGCGTAAGAGCCTTCTCTTTGCTATGAAACTGGCTGAATATGAGTTATTAAAAAAAATAAAAGGATTTGCCCCGATAATACTTCTGGATGATGTTTTTGAAAAATTGGATGCCCGGCGTATGCATCAGCTTTTGGAAAGGGTCAGTGCACCGGGCAACGGACAGCTCTTTATAACGGATACACATGAAAACCGATTACGCGAGCATCTGGATCAATTATCCACAGACTACCTTTTAATAGGTTTATAGTATATGGTGAATTGGGTAAGGTTTATTAAATATAACTTAACCATCAACCATACACCATAAACCATATACCTTTGACTTATGGGCGAATATTCTATGGCGGAAGCAATGCGTCAGTTCCTGAAACAAAGCAGGCTGAAAGGAAATATGCTTGCACTTCAGATAACAGAAGTATGGGAACAGATCATGGGCAAAACAATAGCCCGTTATACTGACAAGATTGAAATTCACGGAACGACATTATATATTCAGACGACAGTGGCACCACTGAAACAGGAATTGCTTTATAAAAAGGATAAAATCAGAGAGAGAGTAAACGAGGCACTTGGAGAAAACCTGATACGCGAAGTCGTTATCCGTTAAAACCAGATCTTCTGGTTTTAGGCTTTATGTTTTAGGCTTTAAACGCGGATCCACAACTCTATATAGCCAGTCTGCCATAATATTTACACTGATAAAGAAAAAGGATGTAACCAGAACAGATCCCATCACCACGGGAAAGTCAAGTTTAGCCAAAGCATCCACCGTTATTTTACCAATCCCATTCCAGCCAAAAATATACTCAACGAAAAAAGCACCCGCAAGTAATTCGGCAAACCAGCCCGTGATAGCGGTTATTATCGGGTTCAATGCATTACGCAAAGCATGTCGCCAGATCACCTGTTTCGGGGACAATCCTTTTGCATAAGCTGTACGGATATAATCCTGATTTAAAATATCAAGCATCGAACCCCGTGTTAATTGCGCTATAATGGCCATGGGCCGGATTCCCAGTGTTATAGCGGGTAAAATGGCATTTTGTAGTTGCCATTGCCTGCCGTTAAAAGGATCTGTGTCAAACAGACTCCCTGTCATCTGCAGTCCGGTATAATGATTCAGTACAAAGCCAAAAATATAGGCGATCACAATACTCATAAAAAAAGAAGGCGCTGATATGCCCAGTACACTTGTAAAAATAGCTGCTGTATCCATCCAGGTATCTTTTTTTACTGCTGCCAGAATTCCAAGCGCAATACCTGCAACGGTAGCAATAGTCATGGCCAGAAAAGCAAGCAAAATTGTACCGGGTAATGCATCCATCAACATGGACCAGACTTGTTTTCTCGTCTGATAAGAGCGACGCAGATATGGAAATTTAATAACGAGTTTTGTTTTTCCACCCAGGCCCAGACAGGAGATATTTTTTTCTTTAATCTCTGTTTCGGTATAAATACTTATTGGAGAAACATCATTAAAATAATAGATAAATTGCATCCATTTAGGCTTATCAAGATTCAGATCTCTGCGAATATTATTTAATGTGCCGGCATCGGCCCGCTGACCCATGATTAACCTGACAGGATCACCGAAGCCCTGGAATAAAAAAAACACAATAACCACAACACCCACCATTACAAGGCTTCCATAAAATACGCGGGAGATTAACCGGTTGATCATGTTTATGGATTACCATCCGTTTTTTGTAAAGGAAGTTCGGCCAGATAAGGAATCGCAAGTTCCAAATTTGCGTAACTCCATTTATCGAGTATAGTTCCTTTTTTTAATAAGTACAATGTAGGATCAGCCCGGGCCGCTGTTTTAACAGCAGTAGCATCGCATCCGAAAACAGGGATGCCGTATATATTATGAAGTGTGTCATGCAACGCGCTCAATGGAGGATAACTTGTCCATCCTCCGTGCAGGTTTAAATCATTGGCTTTTAACCAGGTTTCTGCTTCAGGCCTGTTGGACGTTACAAGGATAACGGGAATATTTTTCGATTTAGCCAGGGTATAGAATAAGATGAATGCTTTGTTCCATGGTGGATTAGTCTGCGGAAACCCTCTGGATATAAGCGCGATTAAGTAGCCGGGTTTATCTAATATTTGCACGGTACTATCATTCCCGGATTCGCTTATGAGTGAAAAATCTTTAATCTCGGGCTCATTATTTCCTTTCCGGATCAATTTGTCGTAACGCTTAATAAAAATATAACTGCTGTCCAGATCAGCTGGCAATTGAGCAGCTGGGAATTCCATTGTTTTATGATTCTTTTCATAAACAAAATTTATGACTGTACTGTCCGGAATTGCGTTTGGTGGTGGTTTCATTTTATCTAAAATGTTGGCTCCCTTTTTAAAAGGGAGACAGTCAACCAGGGGCAGATAGCGCAAGACATACCATTGAATGGAGAAAGAAAAAACCAGGGTTAGTACAAGAATAAGCTGGCTGCTTTTTGCAGAAATGCGAGGTTGGATTTCTTTTCTGTAAATAAAAAGAATTCCAATAAGTAGAAGGAGCATCAGGTCTTTCATAAAAGATCCCATCGCCTGCAGAGGAATACAATTTCCAAAACAGCCGCATTCCCGGATCTTCCCGGAGATGACAGCGTATCCTGTTAGAAAACTAAAAAAAATGATTAGTAAAAGTAATAACCATGCAAAAATCCTCATCCGCCATCCCAGAATAACTGCTACGCCGGCAAGGATTTCAAATACTATCATTATAACGGAAAAACCAAGTGTTAAGGCATCCAGGGCAGACAAGTTCCAGACCTCAAAAAACTCCTGCATTTTATAACTGAGTCCCAGTGGATCATTGGCTTTGATCAGTCCCGAAAATATAAATAGAATTCCTACCAATAAACGGGCTGTATTCAGAAAGGTTTTTTTCATCGAATGGATTTTATGCTGCCTGCCGCCCTTCTGCGATTAATATCAGGGCAAAAATTGCATAATTGATAATATCTGTGAGGTTTGCGTCAATACCTTCACTTATCAGGGTTTTTCCTTTATTAGCAAGGATCTGGCGCATACGCTGGAGTTTCATCAGAATTAAATCGGCAAAACTCTCCTGGCTCATTTCTCTCCAGGCTTCTCCATAATCATGGTTTTTATTTTCCATGACATTTTTTACGAATTGAATTTTTTCATCATAGAGACTTGCTGTTCTTTCAGTTTCCAGGTCTTCCATATTTTCAGAATTCAAATCCAGCTGTATCAATCCTATGATACCATAATTTACAATTGCCTGGAATTCGCCGCGAATATCCTCTCCTATCCGGCGGGCGCCTTTTTCCTGGATGGTGCGAATGCGTTTAGCTTTAATGAATATTTGGTCAAGGATGGAAATCATGCGTAATACACGCCAGGACGTTCCATAGTCGGTCGTTTTTTTCAGGAATATGTCCCTGCAGGATTTTACAACATTTTCATACTGACGGAGTGTATCTTTCATGTCCAAAACTAATATTTAATAATGAAGGTCTAAATTTACGAATTCAATATGTATTCACTGAATTGTAAGGGCCGGTTACTCAGTTGGAAGGATCCCATCGTGATGGGCGTTTTGAATATTACGCCTGATTCATTTTTTGCGGGCAGCCGGATACGTTCAGAAGAAATGTTAATCAGTCAGGCCGAAAAAATGTTGGAAGAAGGGGCAGCCATCCTTGACCTTGGAGGACTAAGCAGCCGGCCCGGAGCCCTGGAGATCTCATCGGATGCAGAACTGGAACGTGTGGTCCCTGCCATCAGCCTGCTTTCATCAAGGTATCCCAGCGCGTTTATTTCGGTTGACAGTTACCGTTATAAAGTGGCAGAAGCTGCCTTGTATGCTGGTGCTTCTATAATAAATGATATCGGTGCAGGTGAAAATGAAGAGCTGCCGAAACTGGCAGCAGCCTTTCAAACTCCTTATGTTTGTATGCATATACGGGGAAACCCCAGAAACATGCAACAACTTACCAGCTACGATGATATCAGTGCGGAATTGCTGGATTATTTTATCAAAAGAAAGGGAGAATGCATCCGTTTGGGTGCAAAGGATATAATAATAGATCCGGGATTTGGTTTTGCAAAAACCATCGAACAGAACTTCCTGTTACTGAAACAAATGAATTTGCTGGGGATGCTTGGGCTTCCGATAATGGTTGGGTTATCAAGAAAGGCGACGGTTTACAAATCACTGAATATAAAACCGGAAGAATCATTAAATGGAACCACCGTGATGCATACGCTTGCTTTGGAACAGGGTGCTCAAATACTTCGCGTACATGATGTGAAAGAAGCAGTTGAAACAATCCGATTATGGACGTCCTACGCAAATGCATAGGACGTCCCCGAAAAGAAATTATTTGTGGGCAGGCGTCTGTTGTTGAGAACGAATATTTGGTCTGTTGTTAGGATTCATAGATCGCATTGGATTGGCTGTTTCTGCCGGCGCCTCTGTAACGTCTGTAACCTTAACATCAAAAATGAGATTTTCGTTTGGTTTTCTACTTGGACCTCCCGGCTGCTGGTCATATGCAAGGAATGCAGGAATATATAAAGTGGCTGTCCCTCCTTTCTTTAGAAGACGAAGACCTTCATCCCATCCCTGAATAATTGACCTTCTTCCAACTACAAACTGGATAGGCTTACCACCTTCCTTATCATTGGTTTCAAATACTTTTCCTGAAGGGAATAATTTCCCTGTGTAAATAACAGATACCTGTTTGCCTGAGTCGATTGCCATCCCATTACCCGGATTCTTAATTTCTACAAAAACTCCATCACCGGCCCTGGTCGCCTGGATATTGTGTTGCTGCAGGTAATTTTCAATCACTTTAATTTGCCTGTTATGGAATTCACCCAACAGACCTTCCCTGTCTTTCTGAACGGCTGTTTCATTGTCAAAAACGTCTATTACCCGAAGAGTAAGAATAATCTTATCTTTTTTATGTATAAATGGAGGTAAGGGTTGTTGAGATTTTCTCTGGATGCTGTCGGCAAGCTGAATGATGACCGCACTATCACCTTTCCTCAAATATGTAAATATCTCAACGGGACTATACGAATTCGATGGAACACTATCTATCCTTACATAAGCTGGCAGGCTGCTGTCAGAAGTAAAAAGAACAGTGTCCCTGATTTTCTGACTGAAAGTGAGTTTGATAAACTGACCTTTTTTAACGACCGGATTTTTTTCATCTGAAATGATTTTATATAATAAGCCGGATTTTGTTTTTTTTAATCCTTTGTTATCACAGGAAACCAGTAACAGAATTCCAAGTAAGGCAAAAAGAAAAGAATTGATTTTTTTCATTTCAGATTTATTGTAATTGTAAAGCGTTTTCTAAAAGTGAAGCACGAAAGCGTTGTGTTGTCTGTTCCAGGGTTTCATGACTTCTGCCGCCTGCTGCATTCCGATGTCCACCACCCTCAAAATAATTTCTTGCAAAAAGGTTCACATCAAAGTTGCCCTTGCTTCTGAAAGAGCATTTAATTTCTTCATCCCGGTCAATAATGAGAGCAGCAAATTTAATTCCCTGAATGCTTAGCGGATAGTTTACCAGTCCTTCTGTATCGCCGGTCCTGATCTGGTATTTTACCAGGTCTTTCCAGGGTATACTGATCAGCGCGGTATTATATTCGTAAAAAACTTCCATTCTGTTTAGCAGGGCGTGTCCTATAAATCTTAGACGATTCTCAAGAAAATTATCAAAGAGGTTTTCATAAACTTTGGTATGATCAAAGCCGGTATCTTTTAAAACAGCTACCATTCGGTGCACCGAAGATGTTGCAGAACTGAAACGAAAAGAACCCGTGTCGGTCATTACACCAGCATACAAACATTGGGCGACAGCCTGATTGATTCTATGAGCCATCGAGGCTGATTCAATAAAATCAAAAACCAATTCGCTGGCAGAACTTTTAGAGGTATCGCTTATACCGTATGCGAAAGCTTCTTTTTGCGGCTGTTGGTGATGGTCAATTAATATACGTTTACCAGTGGCTTTCTCAATGGGTTCAGCCATTTTACGCGTTCGGTGCAGGACGTTAAAATCAAGGCAGAATATCCAATCTGCCTTTTCCAGAATCACGTTCGATATATCTGTATTTAGTTCATAGTCGATGACTCTCTCAGCACCAGGCATCCAGCTTAACCATTCAGCCCAGTTGGTAGGTGAAATTACAGTAACCTGATGGCCCAGGGCATTCAAAATATGGTAAAGGCCCAAAGAGGAGCCCATTGCATCTGCATCAGGCTTCTGATGCATTACAATTACAATGGTTCTTGGATCGGGCAATAATGGAATTATATCCGTAATAGGTTGCATGTAAAACGGTTGCAAAGGTGCAGAATTAAATCGCTATTCCCAAATCTCCTGTAAAATGTATTACCTTTGCCCGCCAAACAAAACAAATGAGTAACCGAACGTTCACCATGATCAAGCCAGATGCATTTGCTAATGGTCATTCCGGACTTATCCTTGATATTATTCTGAAGTCCGGATTCAGGCTTATCGCGCTTAAAATGACGCATCTGTCTGCCGAAAAAGCTGGTGAATTTTATGCTGTTCACATTGCACGACCTTTCTATACCGAACTTGTAGAATTTATGAGCCGTGGACCTATTATCGCCGCCATTCTCGAAAAGGAAAATGCTGTTGCTGATTTCAGAAAACTCATAGGAGCAACTGACCCTGCGAAGGCAGATAAGGGGACGATCCGTCAGCTTTTCGCCGCCTCACTAGGTGAAAATGCGATCCATGGCAGTGACAGTGATGAAAATGCACAAGTTGAAGCTGATTTCTTCTTCTCTAATCTGGAAAGAATCTAGTCCCAGGAAAAAAACTTATCACCAGATTAGTAGCAAACATCCAATAAAAAAACTACCTGTTTTTTTCGTTAAGTTATTCGTGTTATCTATTTGACAATAAGGTAATTATACTCATAAGAATACATTATCAATCTGTCAATAAAATAAGTTGGAAAAGCCAGCGTTAAAGTGAATCAAACAAACAATAGACTCTATGAATTTCCGATCCACAAAAACCGCGGGCAAACTGATAGCCCTTGTTGCAGTAATTAGCATGGCTTCTTGTAAAAAGGACTCTGCGTCTTCCAACACAAATAATACCAATGCTATGACCTTATCAGACTCTTCCACCGTAGCCGATAACAATTACTACGATGTTCTGAATAATGCATTTGTTGGTTTTGCCGATAACAGCACAGTTTGGAATACTTCAACTTTGCATTCGGATAAGACTTCCACTTTCTCTACTAATGGTACCGAAGGAGTAAATTCCGGGAATCTGAGTTGTGCCATATATACTTTGAGTGATACAGTTCCTGGACAATATCCAAAAACACTTACGCTTGATTTCGGTACCGGATGTTCAAGTGCTGATGGTGTTCTGCGTTCAGGAAAACTCACCTATCTGTTTAGTGGACCTTTATTATTTCCGGGAACAACTGCTTCTGTAACATTTACTAATTATATTGTAAACGGATATGGACTCCAGGGTACCTATGCCATTACAAACAATTCTACCCAGAATAGTATTAGTATCACTACTACAGTAACCAATGGAATAATTACTTATCCTGATGCATCGAACTATCATTACAGCCACAATAGGACATATACAATGATTGCCGGTGCAAGCACGCCGTTTAATATTTCCGATGACGTTTATTCAATCACGGGTAATAGTTCATTTACTTCATCTGCAGGATCAAGTATTGTATGGACCATTGTTACAGCTAACCCACTTATAAAAGCAGTCAGCTGCCGTTATATCAGTCAGGGTGTAGTTGATTTTATGTACAATCAGTCTGTTAACGGTTCAATTGATTTTGGAAATGGTACATGTGATAATGCAGCAACAATCACAATCGGAGGTATTCAGCATCCTATTACTTTGAGATAATACAAAAAATAAAAAGAAAAAATTCAAAAGTAAAAAGGAAAGAATTCATAATTAATGCAATCTGAATTTTTTCCTTTTTATTTTTTCCTTTTTAATTTCTATTCCGTTAACCCAGGAACCTGTTCTTTAAGTGAAGCTAATTTTACTTTCCCGTAAGAAAGTCTTGTGATAACTACAAACAATACCGGCACGATAAAAATGGCAAGAGAAGTTGCCGCAAGCATACCACCCAACACCGTCCATCCGATGGTGGATCTAGCTACACTGGCAGCCCCGGTTGCAAGCGCAAGGGGTAATACTCCAAGGATAAAAGCCATAGAAGTCATCAGGATGGGTCGCAAACGGAGCTTGACGGCCGCAAGTGTTGCATCTACTACCGGAATTCCCCTGTCCACACGTTCTTTCGCAAATTCAACAATCAGAATGGCATTTTTTGCTGAAAGCCCGATCAGCGTGATCATACCGATCTGGGCATAAACGTTATTCACAAGCGAAGGGATCAGCGTTAAAGTCAGGATAGCACCCAACATACCGACAGGCACCGCAAGTAAAACAGAAAACGGTACCTGCCAGCTTTCATAAAGTGCCGCCAGGAATAAGAATACAAATACGATAGATAAAGCGAAAATCAACAGGGTCTTGCTGCCCGCTTTTAATTCCTCCCGGCTGAGTCCTGCAAATTCATAACCGTAACCCGCGGGCAACGATTCATCTGCTACTTCCTTCAATGCCTGCAATGCCTGGCCACTGCTAAATCCTGCTTTTGCGTCTCCATTTATTTCAGCCGATCTGAACAAATTGAAATGGTATAAAAGAGAAGCGCTTTCTGTAATCTTATATGTAATTACTGTACTCAGAGGCACCATTGTTCCGGTAGAATTCTTTACATAATAATTGTTCAGATTAATTATATCTCCTCTGTAATTGGTATCTGCCTGCGCTACAACATGAAAATTTCTTCCATATAATGAGAGGTCATTTACATATGTACTGCCAAGGTAAGTCTGAATGGTATTGTACACATCTCCGATTGATATTCCAAGCTTTTTACATTTGTCCCTGTCTACATTAAGGGTATATCCGGGTGTTTTTGCGTTAAAAAATGTATAGGCCCTGGCGATTTCCGGTCTTTTATTCACAGCTACAATAAAATTATTAACGGTTCTTTCAAATGCTTTTACATCGTCCGTGCTTCCTTTTTGCTGAAGTTCAAAGGTAAATCCTCCGGTTTGGCCGAGTCCCGGAATTGCAGGAGGTGCAATTACAAGAATATTGGCTTCTTTAATGACAGCAAATTTTTTTTGCAGAGTGGCCATAATACCTTTTAACTGTAATGCTTTGTCTTTTCGGGTGTCCCAGGGTTTTAAAGAAGTAAAGATGGTACCTCCATTTGATTTGCTGGCAAAAGTGATCGCGTTCAAACCGCCCAGGGCGGCGTAGTGCTGGATTCCTTCCGTTTCGGAAATAATCTTCATCATTTTATTCAGCGTTTCAAGACTCCTCGCGGTTGAAGATGCTTCAGGTAATTCATATGTAACATATAATCTGCCTTCGTCTTCCTGAGGAATAAATCCACTGGGTTTATTTTTGAATAATAAAAAAACTCCCGCGCATATACAAACGAGAAGGATAATCACGTAAGGTGATCGCCTGATCCATGTACCAACGCTTTTAGTATAACCATTTGTAACACGTTCAAACCAATTGTTAAAGTGGTAAAAGAATTTATTAAGTCCTCTGGACGATTGATCCATATGCATTGGACGAAGTAGTAGTGTACAAAGCGCCGGAGTTAATGAAAGTGCGATAAATGCTGAAATCAAAACTGAGATGGCGATTGTAATTGCAAATTGCTGATAGAGCCTGCCAACAATGCCGGGTATAAATCCAACTGGTACAAACACTGCTGCCAGGATTAAAGCGATTGCGATAACAGGACCTGAAATATCTTGCATGGCCCGTTCGGTTGCTTCCCGGGCAGAAAGTTTTTCAACATCAATATAATGTTGCACTGCCTCAACCACCACGATAGCGTCATCCACTACTATCCCAATTGCAAGAACAAATCCGAAAAGTGTAAGGGTATTGATTGTAAATCCTAGTGGAATAAAAAAAATAAATGTTCCAATGATAGAAACCGGGATCGCCAGCACAGGTATAAGTGTTGCGCGCCAGCTTTGCAGAAATAAAAATACAACGAGGACAACCAGGCCAAGGGCTTCGAGCAGGGTCTGTACAACTTCGTGTATGGAAACTTTTACAACTGAAATGGATTCGAATGGAACCACGTAATCAATATCCGTAGGGAATGATTTTTTTAATAAATCCATTGCGGCAAATACGCCATCGGCCGTTGCAAGTGCATTACTGCCGGGCGCCTGATAAACGAGCAGGTAAGAGGCTCTTTTACCATCTACAAATGAATTGCTCGCATAGCTGAACTTCCCAAGCTGGGTTCTGGCAACATCTTTTAAATAAACGATAGAACCTTCTTTTGGATTTGAGCGAATGATTATATTACCAAATTCTTCTTCAGTAGTAAGGCGACTGTTTGCTATAACCGTATATTCAAATGCCTGCATAGAATTCTGGGGTGGTGCTCCCACTGAGCCGGCAGAGATCTGAACATTTTGTTCCTGTAAAGCACTGGTGATATCAGCAGCGGTAAGTCCGAGTTGCGCCAGTTTATCCGGTTTTAGCCAGATTCGCATACTGAAATCATCGGCGCGTGAAATCACATCCCCCACTCCTTTTACCCGCAATAAAATATCGCGTACAAAAATATTTGTGTAGTTATCCAGGAATGTAACCGCATGTGTCCCTTTAGGAGCATATATAGCAACAAGCATCAGGATACTGGGATTTCTTTTCCTTGTAATAACACCCAGTCTTTTTAATTCATCTGGCAATGACGGCGATGCAATGCCAACCCGGTTTTGAACGTCTAGCATACCATTATTCACATCTGAACCAACTTCATAGGTAACTGTTATCAGACTCTGGCCGTTATTGGTACTGTTGCTTTGCAGATATGCCATACCAGGCGTACCATTTACCTGCGCTTCGATTGGGGTGGTTACTGTTTGCTCTACCGTTAATGCATCGGCTCCTATAAAATTGCTGGTTACCTGAACAGTTGGCGGTGTAATATCAGGATACTGGCTAACCGGGAGGCTTATTAAAGCCAAAAGGCCAACCAGAACAAGTACGATCGATACTACGATAGCTGTAACTGGTCTTTTTATAAAAGTATCTGCAATCATAATGCTTTCGGATTTCGATTATTTTCTCTTTAAAGAATCAGTTACTGGATGATTTAATGAATCCGTTCCTGTCGGATGCATGAGTACTGCTTTAACCTTTGAGCCATCCTTTAATTTCTGAACTCCATCAACAACTATTAATTCATTTTCCTGAAGTCCGGATTTTACAATGACCATATCCCTTATACGCTGACCCAGAAAAACCTTACGCTGGGCTACTGTATCATCATTCACAACGTAAACGAAATATTCGGCCATTTGCTCAACACATGAACGGTATGGAATCAATAAGGATTGGTAATTGCTGTTATTTAAAATGCGGAGGTTTGCTGACATACCTGCTTTTAAAACGTTTCCCGGGTTTTCAAATGATAACCGCACTTTGATTGTGGCCGTTTGCGGATCTACCGCACGATCTATAATATATATTTTACCAGGATAGGGATATTTTGACTGATCGGCCAACACGAGTGTAAATGTGGAATCGACTTTCTTTTTTTGGTCTTTTCTATTTTCACTTTCTATAAAAGGGATCATGGTTTCATCCAAAGCCACATCAGCTGCGATTGGATTGTCGGATGAAACGGTATTCAAAATGGTATTTCCGGGTGAAACTGCTGCACCAACTTTTACTTGTGAAATACCTATTGTACCAGAAAGTGGTGCATATATAGAAGAATAACGCAGATTTACTTCTATGGCTGACACGTTTGCCTTTGCTGCGTCTACTTGTTTTTTTGCTGCCTGTAGGTCTGCCAGCGCATGATCGACTGTTTGCTGTGCTATAGCATCCTGTTTTCCCAGTTCTACATAACGGTCAGCATCCTGTTGCAACTTGGCGAGATTAGCTTCACTAACATGTAACTGTGCCACTGCCTGCTCATAAGCACCCTGATATTGCTGTTGATCTATCTGGTAAAGTTTCTGTCCTTTTTTCACTTCCTGGCCTTCTGTAAAAAAAATGCCTGTAATATATCCTGCAACCTGTGGCCTCACATCTACCTGGTTGACCGCTGTTATTGTTGCGGGATAAGAATTATAGAATCTGGCTGATCCCGGTTTTACCTTGTAAGTATTTACATTAACCGGCGGAGGTGGTGGTGGAACTGTCGTATTACTACATGCGTTCAAACCAGTCACCATTATTACTAAAACAAGGAATTTATACATCATAACAGATTTGTTAATATGAATATTTTAGAATTCCGAGTGCTCTTTCCACATCAATTCTATCGCTCAGAACCTGGAAAATGGCATTTGTGAAATTAACCTGTGCGGCAAATAAATCATTATTTGAAACTACCACATCCAGGTAGGTTTTTATTCCTGAGCGATATTGAAGCTGAATAATGTTATAAACCTGCTGCGCCAGTTCCAGATTTTCCTTTTGTTCGAAATAATTATTCAGATTGGCTTTATAGGAAGACAGGGCCTCGATATATTGGGTTCGTATCGAATCTTTTAATGAATTAAAATTATAGTCAAGTCTCTCAATCTGGAGCTTGGCTACTTTTACCTGCTGCGAGCGGCGTGTACCTGTAAAAATTGGGAGGGTTACCGATAATCCAGCATATGAATTCGGATAATTTTGCTGGTACAGATTCTTAAACTGATTATTATAATAATTCAGGTTGTAATTCCCGAAAGCGTAAACCGTGGGTAAGAATCCCAGTTTATAAAATTTCAGGTTATATTCTTCCAGGCGTTTTTGGGTTTCCAGTTGCTGGAATTCGATGCGGTTGTTTATATCAAGTTGCTGAAGTGTATCAAAAGAATTGACCTCGTTTTTCATCCTGATACTGTCATAAAGAACATCCAGTGTTGAATCAACCGGATAACTCATGTACAATTTTAGGACAGCTGTTTTGCTTTTCACTGCTTCTGCAGCTGTTTTACGAGATGCTTTGGCATTATTTAAACTGATCGTTGCCCGTTGATAATCAGTTTTATCAACCAACCCGCCTTTGTATTGATTGTAAGTATCTTTCAGGCTTCTTTGTAACAACACAATATCTGTATCCAGCAATGCAATTTGCTCTTTCGATAATAGCAGATCATAGAATGCTTTACTGACATTTGAAACTACAGAAATCTTATTATTAATAGTATTCTGTCTGGCGCTCAGGCGCACATCCCTGGATGATTGTTGTGCAATGACAACATCACGGTTGAAAATCGTCTGATCGAGTCCGAAATATCCAAAGGACTGATTATAAGTCCCGACAGGGGAAGGAGCATTGTTAAAAATAGTTATTGGCCTTTGAAAATTATGCTGGTAATTTCCAGAAAAATTTATTTGCGGATACCAGTCCGCCAGCTGGATCTTAATTTGATGTTCAGTGATTTGCTCATCTATCAGAGACTGCCGGATATTCGTCTGATGGGCCAGAGCATATATGATACAGCCTTCAAGAGTTTTCACAGCAGAATCATCTTTTGTCTGTGCAAATACTGAACCCGGCTGGATCAATACTGGAAAAAATAAAATAATTCTTTTCATAAGTAGTAAAAAAATCGAAGTCCGCTAATAAAAAGGACTTCCCTATCGCCGGAAGCAATCAATGGGAAGCAAAATTAGTGCTTACTGTTTAAAATTAAACGTTTGTTTAATTTTTTTTTAAAAAACTATCAGGCTGATAATTTCCGAAAGAAACAATTCGTCTGTTTTATCAAATGTTGCATAAGCGGAATGGTCTATATCCAGTACAGCAACCACTTCATTAAGACGGATAAGAGGGAGAACAATTTCAGATTTAGATAAACTGCTACAGGTAATATGTCCAGGAAACTTATTTACGTCCTGAACTATAATTGTTTTCATTTGTTCCCAAGCTGATCCGCATACACCTCTGCCTTTTTTAATCCGGGTGCAGGCAATCGGTCCCTGGAAAGGACCCAGCACCAGTTCATTCTCTTTCACCAGATAAAATCCGATCCATAGCCAATCAAACTGTTGTTTTAATGCAGCGCAAATATTTGCAAGATTTGCGATCAGGTCCGGCTCACCATCCAACAGGGTGGCGATCTGTGGAATGAGTTCCAGATACTGTTCTTCCCTGGTTCCTCTTTTCAAAATTAATTCTTCAGCCATCGTATCATTTTTATGATGTTAAAGGAAGGCCTGTATAAAATATTCCAAGTCCGGGTTTTCCCGAAAGAATGACTTTTCCATTTACAATCTCTAATCCACTGGCAACATCTTCATCCAATAATAGCGTTCCGTCCATGTCCACGTAATCCAGCAAAGGTAATAAATGACCAATCGCAGCGGTACCGATGCTGCTTTCATTCATACTGCCAGCCATGACTTTCATGCCGAGTTTCCGGGCGTTTTCTATCATACGCAGGGCAGGTGTCAACCCACTGCATTTTGTGAGTTTAATATTTATTCCATGAAATAAACCATGACATTTTTCTACGTCCTGTTCATTCACGCAGGATTCATCTGCTATTAACGGAATGGGTGATTTTTCATATAGTACACGCATACCATTCAAATCAGATTTTTCAAGTGGTTGTTCAATTAATTCAACGCCACATTCACTGAGTACGGGGATCAGGTCAAGCGCCTGTTGCAGGATCCATCCGGAATTCGCATCAACGCGCAAAATAGAGTCTGTATGTTTTCTCAAAGCACGGATGATCGACGCATCATCAGGGGTACCTAATTTTATTTTATAAATGGGCCAGGGTTTCGCCAGCATTTTTTCAACCATTTTTTCGACAGTATCAATGCCAATGGTATAATCGGTCAATGGCCCTTCGTTGATATCGAGTTTCCAGCAGTCATATAATGGTTTTTTCTGAAGTTTTCCGTATAAATCCCAGGCTGCAATGTCCAGTGCACAAACAAGAAATGAATTATCCGGAATCAGATGGTGCAAAAAATGCCAGAAACGTGTAGGTTCTGTAAATGCGAATTTTTCAATGACCGGGAGTTTAAGTTCCAGGTCTGCAATCATTTTCTCAACGGGAATATGATAATAAGTAATAGCCGGCGCTTCTCCATATCCGGTCAAGCCGAATTGTTCAAGGCTAACTATCAGCGTAGGCTGGTGGGTCTTTGTCCCACGGGATATCGTGAAGGGATATTTAAAACGCAGACTATACGAACTATATTTAATTTTCAATTCAATGGATTATCTGCCGGAAGATTTAACCATCTCCCTGAGTTGTTCATTAAAAGGTTTTGCTTTGACAAGATCTTCCAGGTAAATATGGATCCTATACCTCCAGTAATAATTTGCAATGGCGGGTACATTGATTCTTTCATCGTTTGGATTTTCCCGACGGATATTTTCATCCATACCTAATAAATCCTGTAATTGAAATATACTCCACATAGCCGGCGAATGCAGGTGTTCCTGTACTATGGCTTTGTTTATCCAGGCATCGCAGAAATACGGGGCTTCACCCCATTGCCCCAATTCTTCATTAAAGAATTTCTGGGTTTTGATTCTGTCTTCTTCCCACCATCCGCGGATAGTGCTCATATCGTGGGTTGAGGGTGTAACAACGGATAAATAAGGGGCAGTTGCAGGATTGAAAAATTCATGTGTTATATCTTTTGGCATGCGCTGTATTTCCAGGCTCAATATGCCCGTCTGTTTCATTACGTCCGGCACACAAGCCGGAACCATACCCAGGTCTTCTCCGCAAACCAGCATATTGGTTGATCTTTTCAGAAGGGGAAGTTTTTTCATGGCTTCTTTCCTCCAGAAAAGATCCTGTCTCTGAAAGAAATAATTTATATAGAGATCCCGGAGTTGATTTTGTAAATGCCAGTCGAGATATCGAAAAGAAGATGTTGTTTCCATGGAAAACCTGAAATGAAATTGTTTCCCTTCTGATCCTTCCACTTCAAAAAGGATCAGATTGGAAATCAGATTCATCAGTGCGTCCCTGCTTATGATGTCAAGCTCATCTGTCGTTTTGTTTTCGAAATATTCTGTTACTTTTCTTTGGGTATTAACAAATTCTTTGATTTTGAACCTGCCCTGTTTGGTTTCTTCAAAATAAAGCGGCTTTACAATTTCTGTTTGCGGACCGAAATATTCCCAGAGGACGGCTTCATTTATAAATGGTTTGGTATATCTGTCCTTGTCGAAATAAATATGTCTTTCATCGAATTCGACCCGGTGAACCGGAATTGACTTTTCGAAGTGGCCCATAATTCCTTCTGTTTGTGAAATGGGAATACACCAGATCCTGAAGAATCCCAGAATATGATCAATGCGAAAAGCATCGAAATATATTGCCATTTGTGAGAACCGGTTCTTCCACCATTGAAAAGAATCTTTTGCCATTCGTTCCCAGTTATATGTTGGGAAGCCCCAATTCTGCCCCTTTACTGCAAAAGGGTCAGGAGGTGCACCGGCCTGCATATCCATATGATATAGCTCGGGCGATACCCATGCATCACAACTATGACGGTATACACCAATGGGTATATCTCCTTTAATAATGATTCCGTTTTCATGGGCATACTGAACGGATTTTTTTAACTGACGATACAAATGGTACTGAACATAATAATAAAAAGAAATTTGTTCATATTGTTTGGACTGGGGTGAAGTCAGCCGGTCCACGGCCAGTTTTGAATATTTGCTATAGGTCTTCCATTTATGAAAATCAACCGATCCATTTGATTCTTTCAGAAAGGAAAAAGCAGCATATGGAACCAGCCAGGATTTGTTCTGGTCAAAGAATTCAATATAATCCTGATCTTCTGATAAAGATGACTTCACTGCGTTGAACAACTCTTTGGCAGTGTCTGTCTTGATTTGCATAACGGTTTCATAATCCAGATCAGGCAGGGAATTGAGCTGTTTTTGTATTCTCTTGAGCGGTTTAATGATCGATGTATTTTTTTTACCCGCCATCTCCTCAAGATTAAGGTATAAAGGATGAAGGGCAAAAGCGGAGATAGCGGCATAAGGATAGGAATCTATCCAGGTCCCTGTTGCGGACGTGTCATTGACCGGCAGAATCTGTATCATTTTGAGTCCGGTCTTGTGTGCCCAATCTACTAGCAGCCGTATATCTGAAAATTCACCAGTTCCCAGTGAGTCCTTTGATCTAAGACTAAATACAGGGATACTTACTCCGGCGCCCTTCCAGGTGCTGTTAGGAAGACGGATAAAACCATCATGGAGAATGGTCAAACGGTCGTCCTGTGCTTCTCCCAACAGGGTGCGGTTAGGGCCATTTTCGAACTGAACCAGAGATTCATGTTTCAAATCATACACTCCATATTTATAATGAACAGGAGAAGTAAAACCTAATAAATTGAGTTCAATGATCCACCAGTTTTTTTCTTTTCTCAGTATCAGTGGATCGGCCATGGACCAGTCACCAAATGCCGGACCGTTACCGGATATGCAAACAGCCTCGTTGCTATGAAGAAGAGGCGCTTTTATTTTAAATATATGTGTGTAAGTCTTGGGAGTTTTTCTACCTGATTTTTTTGATTGGGATGGCAGTAGAATTTCCTGAAATGGTGAAGTATAGAAAGCGTTTTCATATTCACCGGCGTGATTCCATATGTCGAAAATCTGCATATCATCATGCTTCGATGAAATCTTTATTTCCCTGTCATTTCCCCATTCATGAATAATACTGCCATCTTCCATCTTTAGTTGATAATAGTATAGAACAGGTTCTGAAGGGAGACTGGCCAGTTCAACGATAATCTCCCAAAAATCCTGATTTTTATATTTCATCAGGACCGGCTGGGTAATCAGTTTATTTTGATAGCCTAATTCAGGAATATTTCCACAGATGTATAGATCCTGACCTTGCCTGGTGCTGAAACGTAAGTAAAAATGTAATTTCATCTCGGGTTGAAGTTCAATAGCCAGATTGTATTAAATGCAGGCATGCGAGCAGCGAAAATACCAAAACAGGAACTTGTAATAAAATTAATGTCCGATTGCGGAGGGAATAGGAATTAGAATATATTTGCGCAACAAATTGACTAGATGGAAAATACTAAAAAAGGCAGGGCCCTCTACTGGTTTCTCTTTCTCGTTTCTGTAATTGCGTTTTTTGCTTGTTACACTGTAATTGGCGGAGTCTGCATTCTTGTATTACCGTTTATCTGTACATTTTTTGCCAAGGCCCTTGATATAATGTAGGCAGCCTGATTTCCCAAAATAAAAAAACACTGCTTTCAATAACAGTGTTTAAAATCAGACTTCACAAAGGATCCTATCCATGTGTCCAAAGCAATATTTCTATATTATATGGCCCATTTTCTGGTTATACGTGTGGGCGTTCTTTTTGCCTGGTGTATTTTCCAGAGATTAACCAGTGTAAAACGTTTTTTCTGAGAAGGCAAATCAATGCCTGTAGCGAGCGTTTCCTTTACTTCGGTTGTCAAATTTTTCAGCATTTCACTATCCATCTTAACAATAGATGGCATTACATCTTGTTTCATAAAAATTCCTTTTTTAAGATTAAAAACTATTCGGAGCAATGTTCAGGATAACACAGAAGAATCGTTAGAAAGAAGTGTAGAACCTTTAGAGCTTGCAAGACTATTAATTGCTCTTAATTGAGATGCAAATATACTATCAAATTGCTTTTCTTCAAACCTCTATTATAAAAAATTATATCATGTCCAAAGTTAATTTTCATGCATAACTGCTTAAATAATAATGGCTGACGTACCCGTCAGCCATTATCTCCATGATTTTAGTTAATATCATTTAACTTCTTCAAACTCAGCATCTGTAACGTTTTCAGCGTTTTTACCAGCATTCGTCTGATCGTTGCCGTTAGTTTGACCGCCGGCAGCAGATTGCGGTCCGCCTTCCTGCGTCCCTTTATACAAATGTTCAGATGCGGCTGTCCATGCGGTATTGATTTCTGCAATGGCAGCATCAATTTTTGCAAGGTCCTGCTCTTTCTGTGCTTCTTTTAAACGGGTCAGTGCTGACTCAATAGGTGCTTTTTTATCTGCGGGTATTTTATCTCCCAATTCCTTGAGTTGTTTTTCTGTCTGGAAAACAAAACTGTCTGCCTGGTTGAGTTTATCTACACGTTCACGGGCAACTTTATCCGTTGCTTCATTGGCTTTAGCTTCAGCCTTCATTTTTTCTACTTCTTCCTTACTCAGACCACTACCCGCTTCAATACGGATCTTCTGTTCCTTCCCGGTTCCCTTATCTTTGGCTACCACGTGCAGGATACCATTCGCGTCGATATCAAAAATCACATCGATCTGCGGTACACCCCTTGGTGCAGGTGGAATACCGTCCAGGTTAAACATACCCAGACTCTTATTTTGATTCGCCATCGGTCTTTCACCCTGGAGTACATGGATCTGCACACCGGGTTGATTATCGCTGGCTGTTGAAAAAGTTTCTGATTTCTTGGTCGGAATGGTTGTATTACTTTCGATCAATTTGGTCATTACTCCACCCATGGTTTCAATACCAAGACTTAACGGAGTAACGTCCAGCAAAAGAACATCTTTCACTTCCCCTGTCAGTACGGCGCCCTGAATGGCGGCACCAACGGCAACCACTTCGTCTGGATTAACCCCTTTATTTGGTTTCCTTCCAAAGAATTTTTCTACAATTTCCTGAACTTTGGGGATACGTGTACTCCCGCCTACCAGGATCACCTCATCAATCTGGGAAGCATTTAAGCCGGCATCCTTCAGGGCCTGTTCACATGGTTTAAGACATCTTTCAAATAGAGGATCGGAAAGCTGTTCAAATTTAGCACGGGTCAGTTTTTTGACAAGGTGTTTAGGTACGCCATCAACGGCCGTAACATAAGGCAGGTTTACTTCTGTTTCAGTAGATGAAGACAGTTCAATTTTAGCTTTTTCAGCTGCTTCTTTCAAACGCTGAAGTGCCATTGGATCCTTGCGCAGGTCAATATTTTCATCTTTTTTGAATTCTCCCGCGAGCCAGTCAATGATGAGTTTATCAAAATCATCACCTCCCAGGTGGGTATCTCCATTGGTTGATTTTACTTCAAAAACCCCGTCTCCCAGTTCCAGTACTGATATATCGAATGTTCCGCCTCCCAGGTCAAAAACAGCGATTTTTTCATCCTTTCCCGCTTTGTCCAGGCCATAGGCCAGTGCAGCTGCGGTAGGTTCATTCACTATCCGGCGAACATTCAGACCTGCGATTTCACCGGCTTCCTTAGTTGCCTGGCGCTGAGCGTCATTGAAATAGGCTGGAACGGTAATTACGGCTTCCGTAACTTCCTGTCCCAGATAATCTTCTGCTGTTTTCTTCATCTTCTGAAGAATCATGGCGCTTATTTCCTGCGGGGTATATTGTCGGCCGTCTATGTCAATACGGCAAGTATTGTTGTCACCTTTCACCACTTTATAGCTCCAGTGACTTATTTCATTAGTTACTTCATCATACCTGCGTCCCATAAACCGCTTTACGGAGGAGATGGTATTTACAGGGTTGGTAATAGCCTGGCGTTTAGCCGGATCTCCTACTTTTCGCTCTCCATTTTTTAGAAAAGCGACCACAGAAGGCGTTGTACGCCGTCCTTCGTCATTTGCGATCACTACGGGCTCGTTACCTTCCATTACAGCCACACAGCTGTTGGTGGTTCCCAGGTCGATTCCGATTATTTTTCCCATAATTATTGATTTATTTAAGGTGAGTATTTAATGGTTTACAACTAAATGTCAATCATTATGCCATGGAGAAAAGAATGCAAAAATGGCAGGAAAGGCCTAAAGCCTAAAGCTTAAGGCTTAAAGCTTAATGCTAAAAGAAATTGTCAGGATTACATTCTCTCCTAACGGTTATTAATGTTTGCTTTTACCTTCCAGGCTGGTTTCAGAAGCTCTTCTGCGTTTCAAACTCCATTTAGAACTGAAATCACTTTTTCAGAAGATGGCCTCAGGATTTTGGATTCTGTTTAAAATAAGAAAACTAATAATCTGATAATTGAATCCAACTTTCCGGATATATATCATCAAAGTGCCGGTTTGCAATAAAATTTCTTGGTACAATGACAAACGGATGCCTGTTATTATTTAACCATGAAGACCACCAGCTAAATGACCCGTTAGAATTAATATGATGCGAACAATTTGAAATGAGAAACATATCTTTCCAACTATCGAACTTTGTATTAATGTTTATTAAAGAAAAATCAGTGCCGTTAAAATTAGTTTTAACCCAGGAATAATCGTTTGTAAAAAAAAAGAAATGCGGGTTTTCAACCAGGGACCTCATTTTTTCTATGGCTTTTAAAAAATAGTTTAATGTACATACGGTTCCCAGCTTGCTGAAATTATTGGTATCGATAAAATCTCCTCTCCTGACATGAACAGATATGCTATTGGTTTTTTTAATGTGTTCTAATACCTGCAGATTCTCCATTCCGACATTTTGCAGATTAAATTGAAATGTATTTAGTATGATATCTTTTATATCAATGAAATATTTCTCCGAATGCCATCCTCCTACATAAAATTTTATCCCTTTGGAAGTTCTTAGATATTCAGACTTGAAATCATAATCGTCATTTTCATTTATGATTTTTATTCCAAGATAATTTAAAAACTGAATCGCAGGTTTTGAAATAAAAGCATGTTTTTTATAGCCGGCAACTCTGAAAATCAGATATAGAAATTTATTGAATAGAGAATCATGATATTTGATTCCGAATACCCTGTCAAGCTCATATCCGTTGTGAATATTATTTGATTTTTTAGAAAATAAAAACCTTGTTGATTTAGAAATATTTTTTTTATTTAGATAAAATGCATATTGAGACATCTGATTACCCAAACCATTAAAAATAATAATGACATCCATAACAACTCATTGAAATATGATATTCGATTTTAATTGTAAGCAAATTTAGTTGTCTTACTAATTAAAGCTGCAATATTTATCTAAAGCCTTATTGATCTCAGATTTCCGAAAGGAGGTTTTGAAATATGATTCTTATTATTTTTTAAAAGTAGACTATTTTGCACCCTGAATCAATTAAGCATTATGCCTCATTTATTGGCCAACCTGGGTAAAGGAATTAATAAAAGAGTTAAAAAGTTATTTTATAACCCGTACAGTGTATTTGATATCGGCTGGACTAAAGAGAAAATATTAAAACATCAGACAGATCAGAGATTAAAGTATCACACTTATAAAAATAAATACAAAATAACATTCAGGGACGGCCCCGTATTTCTTATATCGATAAACGAGCTTTTTATAAACCAATTCTACAAATTCCGGGCAAATTCAGACCGGCCAAAAATTATTGATTGTGGGTCTTATATTGGAACAAGTATACTCTACTTTAAAGATAATTATCCAAATGCTGTAGTGACAGGATTTGAGCCGGATGAAACAAATTTTAATATTCTTAAATCAAATCTTGAAGCCTGGAATTTTTCTGATACAACAGTGAAGAATGCAGCCATTTGGATTAATAATGAATCCATCTCTTTTAATTCTAAAGGCAGTATGGCTAGCAGAATTGAAGCAAAAACTAACGAAAATGATAATAAAAATGTTGTCAAATGTGTAAGATTAAAAGATTTATTGAATGATGAAATAGATTTTCTAAAGATAGATATCGAAGGTGCTGAACATGCGGTGTTAAAGGATTGTTCTGATAATTTATCAAAAATCAAAAACTTATTCGTAGAATATCATGGAACTTATGCAGAAATGTATAAACTGAATGAAATTTTGGATATTCTGGTTCGAAATAAATTTAAATACTATATAAAAGAAGGGAGCCCTATTTATGCAAAGCCGTTTTGGGATAGGGATAAAACGGGTGATTACGATGTCATCTTAAATATTTTTGCTTTTAAAGAATAAGCCTAATTTTTCTTAGTATCAATTGGGTTGCTTTTAAAAACAATATCGTAATAACTCCCGCCACCAGGATGGGTTGCGAATCTGTTACGTAAAATTTCCCTATATCCGCGCTCCCCAAGAAATAATTGGAGATCCTTAAGCTGGCAGCAGCCTTTATAAGCTTCGAAGTCAGGTATTTCAGTTTGGATATAGGTGAAATTTTGAAGAATGGATTCGGCTCCTTTCAATACCAGCAATTCTGAACCCTGTGTATCAATTACCAACATATCATATTCTGAGATGTTAATATTATTCTCATTCAATAATGAGGTTAGTGTTTTGCTATAAAGTTTGATAGTTTTTTCATAGCCTACTTCAGGCCATATATCCTGGTGAAGATTCAGATCCAGAATTGAAGATGATGCTCCATTATTGTTGGCGAGATGAAATTGATATTCCACATCGTCAAGATCAGTCGCGAGACCTTTAAGCGCAATCTGCCCTGGAATTCCAATAAGATTCGATTGCAATTTTTCAAATACTTCCGGAATTGGTTCAATCCAGACAATAGACAGTCCATATTGAGCATATAATTCTCTTTCCTGTCCGGTATTCGCCCCAACATGAATTACACCCTTAACTTTTTTTAATAATTTATCGGGATTCTTTTTAAACAGTAATTTACTTCTTCTAACTACTGCCTTTCCCAATGAAACTATTGATTTCTTTTTCTGCATAATTATAAAATTAGCATAAGAATTTGTATTTGAATTTTCAACTAAGGGTTTACCCTTAGTAGAATGAAGAATAATGGGAGAATTATAATAGTCAGATAAATATGCTTATCTTGATTTTAGATTCAATATTTTTAAATTTAACCCTATACTGTCATGAGAATTTCTATCTTATTAATTGCAATTAGCATGTTGATTTGGTCTGCATCGACATCATGCTCTAAGTCAACGGTGACTCCTACAACAATTGTGGGTTTTTGGGTTGGGACATATCAGGTTACAGGTTCTCCCAAAACATATTATTATAGCTTCGATCTCAGACCTGACGGAACACTTCTCCATAAAGGAACAGGAGCAGACGGTAATACTTATTATGGACAAGGCACATATACAGTAAACGGAGCTACCTTCAATTATTCAGATACTACTTTGAATTTAAGTCAGACTGGCGCCGTTGAAGTCGGTACGGGTACATATACCGCTGCAGCTGGTACGATAACCGGGAATTGGCAAAATCCTGGAGGCACAGTTACTGGTACATTAAGCGTAAAAAAAAGCGAATAGATAAATTACAGATATCCCAGTCTACCCTTTTTTGTTCGCGGGAAAGATTTAAATATCTGCGATGTGCTGGATTCAATTATGGTAAGTATCTTACAGGAACCTGTTTTTCAGGCTCCTTTGGATCAATCCATTTGTAATGGTCGGTCTGTTGTTTTGAATAGTTGAAATACTCCAAAAAATATTTATACCTGGACTCCGGCATTTTCAGAGCAATCTTAATGCGCCAGTTCCTGTCGTAACATCCGATCAGACAAAAACTTACTTCTTATCCGCTAACATCTCCAGAAAGAGATCTAATCCTTTTTTCTTTTCATCATCCAACCGATAACTCAGGTATCGTGTATAATATTTTTTGAAATCAAAAAATGATTCTGTTATTTGTTCCAGCACGTGTGGAATATTTTGAACGCCGTAAGCATTTGCCTGATCGAATCGCTCTACCCATAAGGGATCCAATGCTTTATTGCTTATCCAGGCGGCAAATACAAACGGCAGACCTGTCATCTGCTTCCACGCTTCTCCCAAATCATAAAAATAAGCGGAAACAGTTCTTTGCCGAAGGGCCCGGTCACCGATAATAATCGCAGCTGTATTCCCTTTAATCTGATGGAGAAAATCGGAACCGGATGGTACAAATACAGGCTTTTGTTGCCAGTACTTTTCAAATAATATTTCTGCAAGCAAGACTGAAGTGCGGCTCTGATAGTCAAGAATAACTGTCTTTATTTCCTGAATCGGTACTTCACTGAATAAACAAACAGAAGCAACCGGCCCGTCACAGCCAATACAATAGCGGGTATTTATATGATATTCCTTCATTAGAGGAATAATTGAAACTGGCACGAGACCGATATCAATTTCGTCCTTCAGGAGTTTATCTGCAATCCTGGCCGGAAATTCAGTAATCAGGGATATTTCTTCAATGACCGGGGAATTTTCGATTCCATATAGCAGGGGTTTGGTATTCAGATAACTTACAGCTCCTACCCTTATTTTTCTGTCCAACGCGATTAGTTTAAATTTGGCTGCAAATGTAGGGAAGGCATCCAAATAATCCCTGCCAGCCAAAGAGTATATGGAACTTCATCCACTAACAGCCATTTCACCGTTAGACGGCAGATATCGCAGCCAACTGCAGCAATTGGGTGAATATTTCTCTGAATATGCTTTGATTAAATATCGCTTCCAGGTTGAAATCTCTTATTTAATTTTTCTCTCCGAAAAGAAATTTTTCACCATTTCCCCCGTTACAAAAAAATACCTGCTTGCCCTGGTGGAAAATTTTAACCTTGAAGATGCCCTTGAAATAAAAAAAATCGAAAGAACTACGAACCACGATGTAAAAGCAGTTGAATATTTCCTGAAATCAAAGCTGAAAAATACAAAAGATGCTGAAATAAAAGAATGGGTTCATTTTGGTCTGACTTCCCAGGATATTAATAATACTGCGATTCCATTGCTTTGGAAACATGTTGTAGAGATCGAATATCTGCCCTTTGTTTTAAATCTGAAAAAGCAACTTGCCATTTTGGCCAATCAATGGAGGAATACTCCCATGCTGGCCAGGACTCATGGTCAGGCTGCATCTCCAACAACACTTGGCAAAGAAATGATGGTATTCGTGGAAAGAATCCAAAACCAGGTTGAACTCCTGATTCAAATTCCGTTCACTGCTAAATTTGGCGGTGCAACCGGTAATTTCAATGCACATTATGTTGCATTTCCAAACAGGGACTGGACTAAACTGGGTAATGAATTTGTCGAGAAAAAACTCGACCTGAAACGCCAACAGTTTACTACTCAAATCGAACATTATGACCTTCTCGCAGCGCAGTTTGACTGCATGAAAAGGATTAATACCATTCTAATTGATTTTTGCAGGGACCTGTGGACATATATTTCCATGGATTATTTCAAGCAAAAAATAAAAGATGGTGAGATCGGATCTTCGGCCATGCCGCATAAAGTAAATCCGATAGATTTTGAAAATGCGGAAGGCAATCTCGGTATGGCAAATACAATTTTTGAATACCTGTCAGCAAAACTTCCGGTATCCCGCCTGCAGCGTGACCTTACTGATTCCACTACCTTACGTAATATCGGGGTTCCTTTTTCTCATACAATTCTTGCCCTCAAATCTATTGAACGGGGTATTTCCAAACTGGTATTAAATACAAATAAATTAGTACAGGATCTTGATAATAACTGGGCCGTTGTAGCGGAAGCCATTCAAACAATTTTAAGAAGAGAGGATTATCCCAACCCTTACGAAGCCCTTAAAGAACTTACCAGAGGAAAAAATGGAATCACAAAAGAGTCCATGCATGCTTTTATCGACGGACTAGATATTGCCGCAGTCGTGAAGAAAGAGCTGAAGAAGATTAGTCCGCATAATTATACGGGAGTGAGGCTGAAGTAGTATAAGAGTATAGGAGTATAAGAGTATAAGAGTGGGTTTTGATTCGAATTTAAA
>DASZHV010000024.1:0-3855 GCA_035937535.1 Puia sp.
TAAACAATTATCATGTTTAAAAATTATTTCAAAATCGCTTTGCGAAACCTGAAAAAAAACAAGCTATACAGCTTCGTCAATATCATTGGTCTTACCATCGGTATTACCAGTTGTATCCTGATCGGATTGTATATCGGCCACGAACTTAGTTATGACCGGTTTCATAAAAATGCAGACCGGATTGTACGAATTACAATGGAATACAGCAATGGCGGAACAATTGGCAGGTACGCTCAAACCGGTACCAAGGTAGGACCACAGCTGAAACGAACTTTCCCATCAGTCAATGCTTTTGCAAGGACATTCAAATTCCCAAGGGTAATCACTTACCGGGATAAAATATTTAACGAAAAAAATTTTCTGTATGCAGATTCCTCTTTCTTCAACATTTTTTCATTCCAATTGATAAAGGGTAATCCAAATACTGCACTGAATGCACCCCATCAGCTGGTGATGACGGAAACCATGGCAAAAAAATATTTTGGAAATGAAGACCCCGTTGGTAAATCATTATTGATTTCCAACAGCGAAAATTATTTGGTAACCGGTATAACCCGGGATCCCCCTGGAAACTCACAAATGCAATTCGATTTTATTGCATCCTTCAGTAGCCTCGAACAATCTAAATCGGAAGACTGGTGGACAGCCAATGACATCACTTATCTTTTATTAAACAGTGCAGTTCAGATACCACTGTTAGAGAAACAGGTTACATCGTTTATGAGGACCACGCAGGTGCGCAAAGAAGCGCGGGTGGATGGGAGTAACTACCTCACATATCACCTGGAACCATTGGTAAAAGTACATCTCTATTCTTCATTGGACGGTTTCGAACCGAACGGAAATATAACCTATATCTATATCCTCGGGGCAATTGCCATACTTATCCTTTTGATCGCCTGTGTTAATTACACCAACCTCGCTACTGCACAATCTGTTGCCAGGGGCGGTGAAATCGGCATCCGAAAAGTATTGGGCGCCGGACCAGGACAGCTTTTTATTCAACATTTGGGTAAGTCGGCCTTTCTCACTTTCATTGCCCTTCTGTTGGCTGTGTTCCTTAGCATACAATTATTACCGCTTTTCAACCGGCTTGCTGACAAATCATTAACTGCATCTTCCTTTTTTCACCCAATAACCTTGTTTTCTTTGTTACTTCTTGGCCTGATCGTCAGTTTATTGGCTGGTACTTATCCTGCTTTTGTATTATCCAAAGCAAAACTAGCCGGTATTTTAAAATCAGGATTTAGCTTTACCAGTTCGGGCGGCGGATTAAGAAAATCATTAATCGTTTTACAATTCGTGATTTCGGTTTTTCTGATCATTTCCACCATCGTTATCCTGCAACAACTCTCGTTTATCCAGCATAAAAAATTAGGATTCGATAAAGATCATATTGTGGTATTGCCTGTGGATTACCAGATGCATCGTGACTATGACGAAATAAAAAAAACTATCAGTCTTAATCCGAATGTCATTGCCGTCGCAGGATCGAACCAAAATCCAACTTTTGTTCAATGGGGAGACGGCATACATATCGATAAAGGCACAGAGCAAAAAGATCTTTCGATCAATTGTATTCCTGCCGACCTGGATTTTATAAAAACATTGGGTATGCAAATCATTGCCGGAACGGATTTCAGTATGGCAGATATGCACCTGATGGACACTTCGGCTAATTTTAAGAATTACCGGTATACTTTTATATTAAATGAATCGGCTGTAAAAGCAATAGGATGGAAACCACAGGAAGCGATAGGCAGAACAGTTGAAAAAGGATTTCCTGGAATTATAAAAGCTGTTGTTAAGGATTTTCATTTCTCTTCCTTACATCAACCCATCGGGCCCCTGCTTATCTTTTTGGATACGCAATATACAAGTCAGTTATTTGTAAAAATTTCGGGAAAAGATATTACCGGCACGTTAAAATATCTGCAAACGGTCTGGAAAGAACGTGTACCATTTCGTCCTTTTGAATATCATTTTCTGGATGAAGATTACAATGCTTTGTACAAAGTGGAAACCCGTACCAGTCAATTATTCAGTTTTTTTTCAACTACGGCGATTCTTCTGGCCTGCCTGGGTCTGTTTGCAATGACCGCTTTTACAACCGTACAACGAACCAAGGAAATCGGTATCAGAAAAGTATTGGGGGCTAACGTATTAAATATCGCCAGCTTATTGTCCATTGATTTTCTGAAATTGGTTGTTATCGCCACCATTATAGCATTTCCTTTAGCGTGGTGGGTCATGAATCAATGGTTGCAGGATTTTACGTATAAGATAAATATACAATGGCCGGTATTTGTGTTGGCTGGATTAGCAGCTATCCTCATATCAATGATCACTTTGAGTTTTCAGGCATTCAAAGCAGCGATGGCAAATCCGGTAAATAGCCTACGCTCAGAATGAGCTCCTAACTTACCACGGACCAATCCAGGAGCCTGGGTTTT
Organism: Puia sp.; assembly: GCA_035937535.1. Classification (GTDB taxonomy): domain Bacteria; phylum Bacteroidota; class Bacteroidia; order Chitinophagales; family Chitinophagaceae; genus Puia. The sequence continues at coordinate 2,454 of DASZHV010000024.1, forward strand.
TCAGGACACTTTATTTAACTTTATAAATAATGATATTTATAACGCAATTAATTTACATTAAAGAAGGACAGGAAGATGTATTTCATCAATTTGAAGACATTGCCATACCAGCCATTTTAAAATATAATGGTCGGCTTTTAATCCGGGTCCGTCCTGACAACATTTCAATTATAGAAGATAATATCGGCATGCCTTATGAAATCCATTTAGTTGAGTTTGATACGGAACAGGATTTTCAAAATTTTAATCAGGACGAAGAACGTAAGAAATTTCTTCATTTAAAAGACCAGTCAGTAAAGTCGGTCTTGCTTATAAAGGGGTCAAAAATATAACGACAAAAAAGGATTTTATATCCATCCATACCTAATAGCTTTGCCAATTAGTTCACCGGTACTGCCAAGGTTTTTTTTGTGCAGCATATTCTTACGGTGGGTGTCAACTGTTTGTTTGCTTATTTTTAAGATATCACTGATCTCCTTACTTAATTTTCCCTCAATTAAAAGTCTGAGCACTTGTTTTTCGCGTCTGGTCAGGTCTTCCTTGCTTTCAATATAAATATTACTTAAAGCAACATTATAGTACGATGGCTCTCCATCGACTCCAATAAAAGATAGCGCAGGTATACCCTCCTGTTTCAGGTAGGTAATATCCGTAAGAACACTCAGGGTCCTAAGGAATCTGCCATTCTCATCATGCTCAAGCAGTATGCCCTGATAAAGCATTCGTGCATAATCGCCATTCAGCTTCCTGATGCGAATATCATATCTCACTTTATATTTCATCAATTTTTCAATAGACAATTTTGAAAAAAAATCAACAACCTTATTCCCGAAAGCCAAAAACCAGGACCGGTCATCGGGATGTATTTTCTCATTCATAAACTGCATATTGAATTCAGATGGATGATATCCAAGAACATCTTTTACTTCCTTACTCACAAATTCAAATACAAAATTTTGATGGTTTATGATGAAATAATAAGAATCTCCAACCAGGAAAAAATTCAAAAGCTTTTTATAAAAATCCTGTTCAAGCTTTAGCATGCTGGGAGCTGATTCATTGCTAAGCCCTTTAATTAATCTATTGAACTCAAGATTGAATGGCTCTTTTTTCATAAGCAACTTATAAACGGAGCTATGGATTTGAATGGGTATATATACTTAGTCGGTAAAAAGATGTAAGGGTAAACAACCAGGTTTTATAATTCCTTTATTTTAAAAGGGGAGGACTATCTATAGTTCGGAGGGTAAACAATTAAGGGAAATAATTCTACCCATAAATGGGTATTTTTTTAGGGTATTATTCAAGTTACATTTAAAAATCGTTTCCGGAAATTAAATTGGTTAAAGATCCTATTACCTCTATGTCAACCGATTGTTGAGATTTAGCAGATTCTCCACGA
>DASZHV010000025.1:0-40227 GCA_035937535.1 Puia sp.
AGGGTCCCCCCTCACCCCCCCTCACCCCCTCCTCATCCTCCTTTACCACCTCATCCCCCTTTGCCACCCCACCCTTAAACTGTTTAATCGCAAGTTGGGCTATAAATAAAAACCCCCCTGAATAACCAGAGGGGTATTTTATTTATTTTTTGAAAAGTTTACTTTGCGGGAATCGCTTTCTTTTTTATGACTGGGACAATACTAGTATCAGCAGCTCCCAGTGGCCTTTTCCTTGCCATATCAATCAGGATAGGTGCAGCAACAAAGATGGAAGAATAAGTACCTGTAATTACTCCGATCAACATCGCAAAAGCAAAACCCTTTGTTACTTCTCCACCTACAAGGAATAGGATAAGAATCGTCAGAAACACTGTAAGTGATGTCATAATAGTCCTGGGTAATGTTTCATTCACCGCCTTATTAATAATTTCAGCTTTTGTTTTACCGCGCAGGGTGCGACTGTCTTCACGAATCCTGTCAAAAACAATAACTGTATCATTCATTGAGAATCCGATCACGGTCAGGACAGCCGCAATAAAATGCTGGTCAATTTCAAGGGGGAAAGGAACCACTGATGGAAGGAAAGAAAATACCGCCAACACGACCAGAACATCATGCAATAGTGCGATGATCGTACCCAGGGAATATCTCCAGTCGCGGAAGCGAATGAAAATATAAACGAAAATAGCAATTAATGCAAAGATGGTAGCCTTCACCGCCCCGGCTTTCAGGTCGTCTGAAATGGATGCGCCTACTTTTTTTGATTGCTGGATGAATTTATTTGTCGATGTAAATTCCTGGGCCGTAGTTCCGGGTGGAAGGAATTTTTGGAGTCCTATAAACATCCTGCCTGCAACAGTGGAATCGGCAGCGGATCCTTCTCTGTTAACAAGATAATCCGTGGTGATTTCAAATTGCTGATTGGAACCATAGGTTTTTACTTCAGGATATTTTCCCCACTGGAGATTCAGCGCATCTTTAACTTCCTGTTCGTTTAAAGGTTTGTTGAATTTAACAATATAACTTCTTCCTCCTGAAAATTCCACGCCTTTCTGGAATCCGTGGAAGTAAGCGGATATACCCAGTATCAGAACAACTACAGAAATACAATAAGTTACTTTGCGATACTCAATGAATTTAAAATTTGCGTGTTGAAATACTTTTTTAGAAATACCGGTAAAGTATTGAAAGTGCCTGTTTTTATTGGTGTAGAAATCGGTAACCATTCTGGAGACAAGGATTCCACAAAATAATGAAAGGGAGATCCCCAGCATCTGCGTAGTTGCGAATCCAAGTACGGGCCCGAGTCCGAAATAAGCAAGAATTGCGGCTGTCAGAAAAGTTGTAACGTGGGCATCGAGTACAGGTGCAAGGGAACGACGGTATCCATCATTCACTGCGAGCTGGTAACTTTTTCCCCGAGTCAGTTCTTCCTTGATCCTTTCAAAGATGATAACATTCGTATCTACAGCCATACCGATTGTAAGTACAAGGCCTGCAATGCCTGGAGCCGTAAGTGTGGCATGCATCGCGCTTAAAATTCCAATAGTAAAAAGTAGATTTAGTATCAGGGCGATATTGGCAACCCATCCTGCAGTATTGTAGTAAACCAACATCAGGGTGAATATTACCAGGAATGAAATACCAAAAGCTAATGCACCACCTTTCACAGCAGCTTTGCCGAGTGTTGGACCGACAACCTGCTCCTGTACTATTCGGGCAGGAGCATTCAGTTTTCCGCTTTTTAATATATTAGCAAGGTCCGTTGCTTCTGTTACGGTTTGCGCAGAATTCCTGTTCCCCATCGAAATCTGGGAGTTCCCGCCAGTGATGGGACCATTTACATAGGGTGCTGAATAAACTACTTCATCGAGTGTTATGGCGATGGGCAGACTAACATTATCCGTAGTCATCTTAGCCCATACATCTGCACCGTGCTTATTCATGCTCATTTCAACCACTACTCCTCCCGTTACCGGATCATAATCCTGACGGGCGTCTGTAATTACTTCTCCTTCCAGTTTTGCTTTATCATTCCCGGGAACGGTTTTGATTGCGTAGAGTTCCAGGTAAGGGTATGCTTTGCCATTTTCATCGTATTCCTGTTTACCCCACATGAATTTAAGATTAGCGGGGAACTGGTTGCGCACTGCCGGAATATTCAGATAATTATTAATTGTAGGAGTATCTTTAAGAAGCGGGGTAGCAATGGCAGATGCATAGCGTACCTGTCCTTTTGCATCCTGGGTAGGCTGAATGAAACGCATAATGCGTAAAGGATTCCGATTCAGGGAAATGCTGTCTGCTGTAGAATCCTGTTTTGCCAGTAAGGCAGAATCTTTAACACCGTTGAGGTATTTCTGAAGTATTTTTTCGGCATTTTGCAAGGGGGTAGCCAATTCCGAAATATTATATACTTCCCAGAACTGTAAGTTAGCAGAGGATTGAAGATATTTTCTTACTCGGTCAGGATCTGTTGCACCAGCAAGTTCAACGCTGATGATCCCTTTATTTTCATCCAGCTGAATATTAGGCTGGGAAACTCCGAATTTATCAATACGTTTTGTGAGTACCTGGTATGTTTGCTTCATGCCGGCAGATGCCTGATCGTGCAGGTAACTGATAACTTCACCGTCAGATGATTCAAACTTCAGTTTGTTCCTGTTGGAATTTGCAAACAGAGGCGCTAGTTTGGTTCCAGGATTGGCTTCTTTAAAGGCCTTAGCAAAAAGATCAATATAGTTGGCGCCTCCATTGGTTAATTTCTTCTGATCAGCCAGTTGGATGGCCCTCACAAGACTAACATCGCGGGGATTATTGGCAAGTCCTTTAATCAGGCCTTCGAGTTCTATATCAAGGGTCACATTGATTCCACCTTGTAAATCCAATCCAAGCAAAAGTTCGCTTTCTTTAGATTTCTGGTAGGTCGTTCCCCACCAGGTGATCTTTGTATCCTTTGTAGAGTCAAGTAGTTGCTGGGTACGCTCTCTTACCTTGAGACTAAGACTGTCTTTATACAAAACCTGGGCATCTTTATTTCCAGGATATTTTGTTTCCGGAGAAGGGTAATTGTTTTTAACAAAACGTTCTGCTTTCTGCGTCATCGCAGATTCATGTTTATTCACAAACCAGGTAAAAGACAGTTGGTAAAGGGAAATGACAATCAGTAAGCCTGCAAATATGCTAACCAGCGCTCTCATTGGTTTTCGGTTTTTTTTAAGAGCGGCAAAGATAGGTTTTCCAATTGATAACTAAAATGTTAAGACGATGGATAAGAAGCCTTGTTTTGCTATTTTCACGCTTTCAAAAGGTAAAATCAAATTAATCCGCATGAATTCATGATTTTTAACAAGTTCAGACTCATATATTTCTGTAACAAGATAAAAGCCTTAAGCTTACAGCTTTTGGCTTTGAGCCTGTTTTCATGTAATAAATCAACAAATATCAACTCGAACAAGTCATTTGTTGGCCTTACACATGTTGCTTATGGCGTTGGCCCGATTTCACTTACCCTTAATGGAATCCTTTTATTTAACAGTCCACTCTCTTTTGGTCTGACAACAGGGGTAGATGGAAATCCATACGATACAACTATTTCAAGAATCAGTTATATGAATATTTTCCTTTCCCAGGATACAAGCCTGAATATAAAAGGTAATGCGGCATTTCAACAGGGAAGTCATTACAGTATTTTCTTTTTTGATACGTTGGATTCCAGATCTGTCTCACTTATTATTTTACAAGATAACCCTCCCGTTCGTTACGATACATTAACGACAATTCGGTTTATGAATTTTTCTCCAGGTTCCTCAATAGGTCTTAAACTTATTTATACCAAGGACAATAAAATTAATGATTCGATTACAATTCACGTAAGGGATACAACTAATATCGGGTTAAGTTCTTTTGTCGGATATAATCCAAATCCGTCTATTTACACGTTTAATCAAAATGTACATATTGGAACGAACCAGATTTTTGCTTTTACGGACAGTTCTAATCCAAGAATAGACAGCGCGAATCCAAGTCTGGATAGCGCAAATTTTATTCGACTGGATAGCCTCCAGTTCGATAGTACCAAAAGTTATAATATTTACCTGCAGGGATTTCTGGATTCCCCCAATTCACAACAAAATAAATTAAAAGTTAGGTCGGTGAGGGTGAATTAGGCTTAAAGCCTAAAGCGTAAATGATTCACGATTTTAAAAAAAGAGGTACATTTGCGGCCGCAATAAATCGCAAAGAATCACTATGCAACTATCCTCAATTTTATCTCGTTTCAGCGAACCGGAAACTTTGAAAATGGCCAAACTCAGTCGTGAACTGCGCTCGCAGGGAGTAGATGTTATTGACCTAAGCGTTGGTGAACCGGATTTTGATACACCGCAACATATTAAAGACTCTGCAAAAAAAGCTATTGATGATAACTGGAGTCATTATACTCCGGTGCCTGGATACCTTGACCTGCGTCAGGCTATATGTGAAAAACTGAAAAGAGATAATAATCTGGAATATAAACCCGAACAAATTGTTGCTTCTACAGGCGCTAAACAAAGTCTTGCGAATACCATGCTTGCGCTCGTTGATGATGGCGATGAAGTAATTATTCCCACACCATACTGGGTAACTTATTCAGAGCTCGTGAAGATTGCACGTGGGAAAGTCGTTGAAGTACATACCTGTCTTGAGTCAGGTTTTAAAATTACTCCGGCACAACTCGGGGCAGCTATCACAGCAAAAACAAAAGTCTTTTTATTTTCTTCGCCATGTAACCCTTCCGGAGCCGTTTATAGCAAAAAAGAGTTGGAAGCCCTGGCTGCCGTATTCAGAAAACATCCGGGGATTGCTATTATCTCTGATGAGATCTATGAATATATTAATTATGTTGGGAAACATGAAAGCATTGCGCAATTCGGAGATCTGAAGGACCGGATCGTTTTGGTAAACGGACTTAGTAAAGGATTTGCAATGACAGGGTGGAGGTTGGGATATATCGCTGCATCGGTCGAAATTGCAAAAGCCTGCGAAAAATTACAAGGACAATTTACGAGTGCCACAAATTCAATTACTCAAAAAGCTGCCATTACAGCGCTCACTTCAGATCTGAAACCGAGTTATGAAATGGTAGAAGAATTCAGGAAGAGAAGAGAGAAAACCATGGAACTGGTAGCCAGGATTCCCGGTATCATATGTTTTAAACCGGAAGGTGCATTTTATATTTTCCCCGATATTTCTTCTTTCTTTGGAAAGTCAGATGGTGATACCACTATTCAAAATTCAAACGACCTCTGTATGTATTTGTTAAATAATGCCCATGTTTCGTCGGTAATGGGAGATGCATTCGGAGAACCCCGTTGTATACGTTTTTCTTTTGCTAATAGCATGACGAATATTGAGCGTGCCTGGGTAAGAATTAAAGATGCGCTTGCAAAACTAAAGTAAACAATATTAAAAGTGTGGTAGTGTGGTAGTTTGAAAATGTGTCTTTCAACTACCACACTACCACACTATCACAGTTTCTCTTCATTCACTTTTGTAAGTAAAGTTTTATGAATCGCCAGCACCTGCGGCAAAAGCGCATGTTTGTCGTCATTAATAATTACGAAATCGCACCTGGAAATTTTTTCCTTTTCATTCATTTGCTGCGCCATGCGTTGTGACACGTTTTCTATTGAAATGCTGTCCCTTTTCATTACTCTTTCCAATCGAAGGGATTCGGGAGCGGTCACACCGATTATATAATCAAAAAATTTCTCCAGCCCTGCTTCGAAGATCAGGGCTGCTTCTTTTATCGCGTAGGGAGTTTTTTGATTTTGCATCCAGGAAGATGCGTGACGGAGGGTTACAGGGTGAACAAATGAATTGAGGAGCGCAAGTTTTTCTGCATCTGCGAAAACCATTCCGCCGAGAAAACCGCGGTCGAGTTTCCCTTCTTTATAAACTTCTTTGCCGAATGCAGAGATGATTTGTTTTTTTAATTCAGGATCCTGGTTCATCAGGTCCTTTGCTGCCTGATCGGCATAGTAAACCGGAATTGCCAGCACTTCAAATATCTGTGCGACTGTCGTTTTTCCAGAACCGATACCGCCAGTTAATCCGATTTTAAGCATGTCACATTTAAATAAAAAAATAACGCTTCCTGATCCGGAAGCGTTTAAAAGAAGAACAAATTATTTTTTATCGGCGACTGCTACGGCTGCCTTGTTGATATTTTGCGTCCACTCTATCGAGATTGCACTTTTTTCGATTTTCATATAACTGCCTGGACTGGTTTCCAGCATGATCGTGCCATCCTCATTTACCTTATTGATAGTACCGTGGATACCTGCAATGGTGACGATCTTATCACCTTTTTGCATATTTTGCTGAAATGTCTTAGCCTGTTTCGCTTTTTTAGCCTGAGGGCGTATCATGAATAACCAGAACACGAGGATCATGCCTCCAATAAGAAGTAGCTGCATACTACCGGCGCCCGGCGCTGACTGTAATAAAATAACTGAATGACTCATTGTATTGTTTTTATTTGAATATCTGCCTTACCATTTTTTCTTTTGAACCACAACACTGAACTGGACTTCATTGCTCTGTGAACCCTTTGTATTGGCAAAAACGTACAGTTTTTTATGATTGATCCCTACATGGCCCTCGCTATTAAAAGATGCTTTTATAACTCCTTCTTTTCCCGGTAGAATAGGCTCATCAGGTTGTTCCGCGACCGTACATCCGCAACTGGGTTGCACCCGCGCAATGATCAGCGGTTTATCTCCTGAATTCAAAAAACGGTATGCCACTTCCAGTTTCTGGCCTTCCGGAATAGTTCCGAAATCCCGGCTGGTTGAATCAAGCCAGGTGATCTTAGTGAATAGACTGCTGTCCTTCGGTAACTGCAAGGAGCTCGCTACTTTTAATTTCGAATCACTTTCCCTGCATGAAAACAGGAAAGAACCTATAAATAAAACCAAAACAGCATTGCGCATCAACTGATATTTTTTGCAAACCTAAATAAAAAACACGTTATGGATCAGGGGGTCTTGAAATTTACCTTATGCATCTTGTTTTCTGCAACCAGGTCCTTATGTATATTATCCAGTATTCCATTTACAAACTGACCGCTGAGAGGTGTACTGTAATCCTTGGCCAGGTCAATATATTCGTTGATGGTTACTTTCGGAGGAATGGTTTCAAAAAATAAAAATTCACAAACACCCATCTGCATGAAGATCATGTCCAGTGTGGCAATCCGGTCTGCATCCCAGTTTTTTAATTTGGGGCGGATCAGTTCCATGGTCACTTCTTTCTTCTCCAACACGGCTGAGAGAAGATCCCGTGCGAATAATTCTTTATCCGGACTTACAATTTCTTCAAAATTAAATGCCGTCGTTTTGTTCAGATATCCTGAAACCAATTTCTGCATCATTTCTGCATCGTCTCCCCAATTCGGAAATATTTCTTCAAGGTGTGATTCGAAGGCTTCATTGGGTAGTAAAAAATCATTGAAAATATATTCTAGAATTTCTTTCTCTGGTTTTTTATCGCGGCTGTTTTCAGAGATATAGATTCTGTAAACATCTGTTTCGCGAAGTTCAAGGTATAATTTACGTACCATAGCTGCATGATCAATCAGTTCGGGCTTGTATTTCTTAATTATTTTCTGATAGGATTCCTGTTCTAGGATCTTCAAGAGTAATCGATTGCCGGCCAGTTTGGTATTTACATTTTTATCCAACTCTGTGGGAAGATGTTTGGAAGAACGGCGAAGCGAGTCTGTTTCAACGTAACGTGCAAGTTCAGTCAGGAAATAAATAAGGAAAATGAGTAATTGACCGGATTGATCAAAATGCTTTTGAAGAATTTTCTGCGCATCTCCCGTCATTTGATTGTCCTGTGCTTCCAGGGAGTACAGGGTTTGCATTATTTTGACCCTGATATTTCGTCTCGTGATCATGAGTAAGAACTTTGCTTATTTGCGGCTGCGAAGATAGGGAATCGCAAGTTTCTTTTTCAAAGTATTCCAGACAGGAATTACATCAGGTGATAATTTTAACAGAAGTGTTCCTGAAATATATATTAAAATAAAACAGAGACTACGCAGGGCCATAGCTGTAAAACCGTGTATATGCCTGAATAATAGGTAACTGACATAATAACCTGATAAAGCCAATATAAGGGTCAGGCCTGTTTTATAACTGAAGGGTTGAAGCCTGAATTTTCTTAAAAGGAAAAGGTAACGAATTGCATTATAAATAGTATACGAAATCAGGGTCGCGATAGCTGGCCCCACTACTCCAAGTTTCTTGGCCATCACATAATTCAGCGGAAGTGTAATAGCGAGAAGGATCATGCCTGTAAGAAATTCAAACCGCCAGCGTGTGGATGTACCGATGATCTGGGAATTTACGCCGGTACCCATATCCATGATTCGCCAAATTCCGAGGTATAAAAAAATGGGCATAGCCTGTTTGTAAGCTGGTTGCAAATGAAAATTTTTTACGCCATCCAAAAAATTCATCCATATCAGGGCGAAAATACCACAGGAAAAAATCAGCTGGTTTATAGAAGAGCGTTGGTAGATCCGCTGTATTTTTCCGAAATCTTTATCTTTCCAGGCTCGGGACAGATGACCAATAGAAGCGGCGATAATGCCTCTTTGCGGGGCCTGAATCAGGCTGGCAATATTTACTGCCAGACTGAATATGCCTGCCATGGTTAAGCCATTCGGAATGACAGCGGCAATCACGAGATTGTCAAATACATAGGCAATATTCTGGATCAGGCCCCCGCTCCAGATAAATGAACAGAGCAGAAGGATTTTTTTAAAATACTTTTTGGATACCCTGCTGACACGCAGGGTCAGGTGTATTTCTCCCGAACGTATCAGTACCACAAGTAAAATAATGGCCAATAACAAATAGGTCAGCGAAAATAATTTAATGAACAAATCAAAATCGTGGATTATACGTAGGAAGAAAAAAATGGCAAGTACAGAAGTAAAAAGCTTGAACAACATTTCTTTGAGGAAACTGGTCAGTACGGATTTTCTCAGTTGCCATGCATATGCCTCTAAAATTGAATACATGGTCAGACCAAATCCCAGTGGGAAAACCCAGGCATAATATTTTACAAAATCAGGGGAATTGGCGGAGAATTTTCTCACAACTAGCCCTTTGAAAATATATGCAGCTGCAAGGACCATGATAAAACCAAAAATGGAAGTAACGAAAGCCCAACCCATCATATCATTATCCTTTACTTTGAGGTTGTCCTGGTAATAAGGATAAAATTTTGAAATATAGGCCTGCATCCCGAAATTGGCGAAAGCATTTATTATATTGGCCACACCAATGAAAGTACCATAAAGACCGTATTCGGATGGGGTAAAACCTCCCTGACGGGTAAACAGATACGTATTTAAAAAACCCAGTGCAAAGCCCAGATAAATAATTCCAGAAGAAAGTAAACTTTGCCGCCGAATAGTGCTCATGCCGGAAATGTTGCGCTGCAAAGATGAAGGTTTTGGATCAAATGATCCGGCTAGGGATTACTGCTTACTTCCCTCTGGTTCACATAAAAGTTCTTATCAATCAGCAATACGGGATTGATATCGTTTGATATGCGTTCTTTTTTCCATTCCGTGCTGGGTTTGAGCCAGTGTTCACCATTCAAATCCACCCTGACAGGCATATTAAAATCCAGGTTGCAGTTTGTCCAGCGGTAGACTAAATTTTTTTCTTCGAATTTATATTCCAAAACGGGAATGGCAGTGGATCGCAGGTACTGATTAAAAACCGGAGTAAAATCTATTCCGGAAACTTTATTTATATAATTCTGGATATCCAGGGCCGTAACAGTTTGGTGGTAAAAATTCTGATTCAGACCCCGCATGATGTGCCTGAATATTTCATCATTGTGTATAACCTGCCGGATGGTATGTATCATATTGCCACCCTTATAATATTCATCCGTTCCTTCCGGTCCATGATTAACTCCGTAATATTGAATGATAGGGTTAACATTTTGAATTGATTTTCTTGTACCGATACAATAAGCATTTCCCGCTTCTTTACCGAAATAATGTCCTGTGTACAGGGTCTCGCTATAATTTGTGAACGACTCATGGATCCATTCGTCGGCAATATCTTTACAGGTAATATTATTTCCGAACCACTCATGACCACTTTCATGGACTACGATAAAATCCCATTTCAAACCCCAACCGGTTCCTGATAAATCCTTGCCCAGATATCCTTGAAGGAAATGATTTCCATATGCAATTGCACTCTGGTGTTCCATCCCGAGGTGGGGCGACTGGACGAGTTTATAACCATCTTCATAAAATGGGTAAGGCCCGAACCAGTATTCAAAACAACGCAGCATCGAGTCCACCACTGTAAAATGTTTTTTTGCCTTTTGAAGGTCATAATCAAGAACCCAGAAGTTACAATCGAGATTTCCTTTCTGTCCATAAAACGTGTTGCGCCAGTTCACATATTTGCCAATATAGGGGATGATATTATAATTATTAATCGGATTAACGACAGCCCAGGTCCAGGCGGTCATTCCTTTGGAAACAACATATTTTTTAACAAGACGGCCGTTAGCTACTGCCACCAGACTGTCTGGCACAATGATCGTCAGACTCGCACCGCTGTCGGGTTCGTCACCCAGATAGTCTTTACATGGATACCAAACGCTTGCGCCAGTGCCTTCGCAAGCTACACTCATCCATGGGCGGCCAAGAGAGTCTTTAGCGAAGATAAATCCACCGCCCCATGGAGGGCGAACAGCGATCTGAGGATTGCCATGATAGTAAACAGTTAGTTTTCTGGGACAACTAACACAATATCCTCGTCCAGGTTCACCATGATCTACAAATACATGAAAAGCATTTCCATCTCTTTGGAATGTCTTCTTTTTTCCCTGATCAATAATGCTGTCAATCTCAAGAGGGACCTGCAAGTCTATTTGCATGTAACGCAATCCAGGATCGTTATAGGTTATTGTATTTTTACCCTGGATCGATTTATTTTCATAATCAGGGGTGAAGGAAATATCATATTTCAATACGTTATATGCCCTCTCTGCATTCATGGAACCCCTAAGTGTATCTGCCCTGGTAAATTTTGGTTTTTCCTGTTGGGCCGTCACTAATAAATAAAACAAGGTACAAATAATGGTAAGAGAAGAAATCCTTTTCGCCTGATGAATCATAAATGCGATTTTCGTATCCGGATGAAAATTTTATACAACAAAGGAAAGGTCTTAATTTTTATTTTAATGACAGGTTTTTCATTCACCGCCTGTCATTCGCTTTCAACCAGTAATAAAAAAACTTTTCGTTATAATGAGCCCACCGGTATCGCCAGCCTGGATCCTGCTTTTGCGAAAAATCAATCCATTATATGGCCTGTCCACCAGCTGTACAATACTCTGGTAGAAACTGACGCCCATTTAAATATTGTGCCTTCACTGGCCAATTCCTGGGAAATTTCCGATGACAAAAAAACTTATGTTTTTCATTTGCGCAGGGATGTTTTTTTTCATGATAATGAAACTTTTCAAGGCGGGAAAGGTAGACGTATGAATGCATCTGATATCGTTTATAGTCTATCAAGACTCCTTGATAAAAAAACTGCCAGCAGTGGTGCCTGGATTTTTAATGAAAGGATTTCAGGGGTGGAAGCTTTTCAGGCCCTGGATGATTCTACTTTCCAACTCCGCCTGCTAACACCCTTTCATCCAGTACTAGGATTGCTCAGCATGCAATACTGTTCCATCGTTCCGCATGAAGTAGTCGAAAAATACGGGAAGGACTTCCGGAATCATCCCTGCGGGACGGGACCTTTTCAATTTAAAAGCTGGGAAGAAGGGCAGGCTCTGATCCTTGTTAGAAATAAAAGCTATTTTGAAAAAGACAGTGCAGGTAACCGGCTTCCATACCTGGGTGCAATAAAAATCAGTTTTTTCGATAACCGTGCTACTGAGTTTTTATTGTTACAACAAGGCAGGCTGGATTTCATGAATGATATCGACCCTTCATTCAAAGACGAAGTGCTGAATAAAAAAGGAGAATTAAAAAAAGACTGGGAAGGGAAGATCCAACTTTCAAAAAGTCCCTATTTAAATACAGAATATCTGGGCATCGTGGTGGACAGCAGCCTACCTGCCGTAAAAGCTTCTCCGCTGCGGCTATTAAAAATCCGTCAGGCAATAAATTATGGATTTGACAGACGAAAAATGATTACTTACCTGAGGAATTCAATCGGGACGCCTGCTGAGAATGGTTTTATTCCGCCTGGTCTTCCGGGATTTGATTCGTCAAAAGTGCATGGATACCATTATGATCCGGTTAGGGCCCGCAAACTGCTGCAGGAAGCAGGATATCCTAATGGTTCAGGACTTCCTGTCATCACACTTAAAACGATTGATATTTATGCCGACCTTGCCGGATTCATTGCGCGCCAGCTGGAAGAAATTGGGATGAAAGTTCAGGTTGACATTACGCAGAAAAGTCTACTGCTTGAAGAAACAGCTAAATCACAGGCATTGTTTTTCAGAGGCAGCTGGATAGGTGATTATCCGGATGCAGAAAATTACCTGAGTGTATTTTATTCTCTCAATCCGGCACCACCAAATTATACCAGGTATAAGAATCTGCAATATGATCAGCTATACCGGAATTCACTGATTGAAAATAACGACAGCATCCGGTACAATTATTACCGGAAGATGGACCAGCTGGTGATAAATGATGCTCCCGTCGTTCCGCTTTGGTATGACGAAGTGATTCATTTCGTAAACCCTGCAGTGAGCGGCTTTGAAGCAAATGGACTAAACCTGTTGGAACTCCGGAATGCGCGAATCCGATAAACTATTCAGATACGAGCGGGCATCTTATCTTTGCGCGATTCATTCCTGGATCATATATAGAAAACAATGACGGAAAGCCAGATCAGAAATCTTCAGCAAACTGCTGACTTTATTAGTAAATCCTATCCCCATAATCCTTCTGTCGGAATTGTTCTTGGTAGTGGAATCGGGAATTTAGCTAAAGAGATCGATATTGAATTTCAACTTGATTATGCATCCATTCCTGATTTTCCTGTTTCAACTGTAGATGGGCACAGCGGTCATCTGATTTTCGGCAGACTGGAAGGGAAAAGAATTGTTGCCATGGCTGGACGTTTTCATTATTATGAAGGGTATGGTGTCGATCAGGTAGTATTTCCAGTCCGACTCATGAAATTTCTGGGTGTCAATACCCTTTTACTTTCTAATGCGGCCGGTGGTATGAACCCTGAATTTAAAGTGGGTGACCTGATGATCATAACCGACCATATTAGTTTATTTACTGTCAATCCATTAATAGGGCCTAATGCCGAAATTTTCGGACCTCGTTTTCCCGATATGAGTGAACCATATAAAAAGAAGCTGGTTCAAAAAGCAAAATCCATTGCAGCAGCGAAAAATATCAAGGTAAGGGAAGGCGTGTATGCCGGGGTTACAGGTCCAAGTTTTGAATCACGGGCCGAATATAAATTATTGCATATGACCGGCGCGGATGCCGTCGGCATGAGTACGGTACAGGAAACAATTGCAGCTGTTCATCTTGGAATGGACGTTTTTGCACTAAGCATTATAACGGATATGGGTATACGGGAAGAAGAAAATATCATTACCCATGAAGAAGTTTTGACGGCGGCCATACATGCAGAACCAAGGCTGACAGCCATTTTCAAAGGGCTTGTGGCATCCTTATGAATATTAACGTTTTATCATGCATCAGCCCGCAGGGATTGGTTAATTTCCCGTCAAATTCATGGATGAAGAGAAGTGGCATGAAAGGACTTCTGATTATCATAACTTTAATTATCGGTTGCCTTGCAGCCAATGGGCAAAACGATCCTGCAAGCCGCTTCCGTGGTATGGGAGGGCGTGGCGGGAAGGATTCACTACAACACCGGAAGGATGATACGATGAGTATTACTTTTCGTTTTCTCGATTCAAGCCGTTTGCAAAAGATCGATTCGGAAGTTTACAATTTCTACCTGCGTTACCCTCTTCCGCCTACTTATGTTGATTTTGGAAATATCGGCACCGCCTCCCACAACCTGATATTTAGCCCTTTCATGAAACCAGGATGGGATGGGGGATGGCATGTTTATGATCCCTACGTTTTTACAGTTGAAAATTCTCGATTTTATAACACAACCAAGCCTTATTCTGAACTTGATTATCTGCTTGGTACAAGTGCTGAACAAATGATCAATCTTGTTCATACTCAAAATATAACCAGGAATTGGAATGCCTTCTTTCAATACCGTCTTATAAATTCTCCGGGCACATACGGAAATCAGAATACCAATCATAATAACTATCGCTTTACCTCCTGGTACCAGTCCCAGAATAAACGTTACCAGGCATTCCTGATTCTCCTGGGGAGTAAACTTGAATCTGCGGAAAGTGCGGGTATTCAAAATAATGCAGATCTGGATTCAGTTACTTTTACAAACCGATTTACGATTCCTACTAATATCGGTCCTTCTCTCGCCTATCCTAATGTTAACAATCTTTTTGGTGTGCCGATACCTACGGGTACTTTTTATACCACGGGTACATTTATGCTAAGACAGCAATATGATATCATTGGACTGAAGGATTCACTCGTAAACGATTCGGTAGTCATTCCTTTGTTTTATCCCAAATTCCGTGCTGAACAAACGATCAGCTATTCTACGTATCATCAAATGTTCAACGACTATGCTCCACAATCTAATTACTATATAAAAGAACTGGATTTTATCTCTACTCCAGATACGATACACCTGAGTGATCTCTGGCACAACCTTACAAATGATTTCTCCCTCTATTCATTCCCGGATTCGAAAAATTCTCAACAGTTTCTTAAAGCCGGAATAAGTTTTCAAACTATGAATGGTACTTATAATGCAGGGGAACGTTCTCTCTATAATTTGTTCATACATGGTGAATACCGGAATAAAACGCGTAATAAAAAATGGGATGTGGAGGCTTTTGGTAATTTTTATATCAATGGTTTTAATGCGGGAGATTATAATGTTTATATAAGTCTCAAACGACAGATAAGTAAGAATCTTGGATACTTACAGGTTGGGTTTGAAAACGTAAACCGGACGTTTGGAATGGCCTGGAGCCAGGAAAGCAGTTTTGGATTTGGCGTTCCTGCAGGTTCTTTTTATAAGGAAAATATAGTGCATTTGTTTGGATCTATTGACCAGCCTAAACTTCAACTGACACTTACCGGAAATTATTATCTCCTCAACAATTATCCCTATTTCACCAATTATTTTATTGCAGCCCAGGAGACAAACCCTTTTAATGTACTTATCATTTCTGCAGATAAAAGGTTTGCTCTTTCAAGACATCTGATATTAAGAGCCATGGCTGCAGTTCAAAAAGTAGCTGGAGCATCTCCCGTAAATATTCCGCTATTTGTTACACATGGTCAGATAGGCTATGAAGGAACTCTGGGATTTAGAAACCTGCTCCTGGCCTTTGGCCTGGAATTCAGGTATTATACACCATATACCGCGGATGGATATTCGCCGGTTGTCGGACAATTCTTTACTCAAAATCAAACAACCATCGCTGAGAAATTACCGGACGTCAATGCGTTTGTGAATTTCAGAATCCGGAGTTTTGTAGCTTATTTCCGGGCAGAAAATCTTAATACAGCACACGTTTCACCGGTAACCGGTTTTGGATTTACAAATAATAATTTTGTAGCACCTTCTTATCCTTATATCGGACTGAGAATCCGTCTTGGTATATACTGGAGTTTTGTAAACTGACGTTAAATAGAAAGCAATAATTAATAAATGGAGACCGCTCTAAATTTATGGAAGAGATTGATCAGTATTTTTCGGCCATTGTTTACCAAAAAAGAATGTTGTAAATGAACAGAATATGCTTTACCCTGTTTTTGATGGTTATCAGTCTAAATCTATTTTCACAAATGAGACCCGGACAATCTGTAGTTGACTTATCATTACCGGATTTAAACGGAAAAATGGTTTCTTTGTCCGAACTGAAAGGAAAAGTCGTGCTGATTGATTTTTGGGCAAGCTGGTGTGGTCCTTGTCGTCATAATAATCCACATCTTGTAAAATTGTACAATAAATATCATAGTAAAGGCCTGGAGATTTTCGGGATTTCCCTTGATGAAGATATAGATGATTGGAAAAAGGCAGTTCGGCATGACAAACTCATCTGGATCCAGGTAATTGACGATAAAGGCTGGCAGGCTCCTTCAGCTTATGCATTTGGAGTGGACATGATTCCAACTTCTTTCCTTATCGACAGACAAGGCGTTATCAGGACGATCAACGCTGAAGGTGCTGATCTCGAAAGTAATATCAGGGATTTACTGAAAGATTAGACCTGTGTTTAGTTTCGCAGGCCAGGGATTCAGTTTCAGTTTCAAGCGTCACGTGCTGGATATTCAGATGAAGTAGTTTGTGTTTAATATCTCCTTTAATTTTCTCCTGATCCTCTATTCCGATTCCTTTTTCAAGAACTACATGACCTGTCAATGCGTTTTCCGTAGTACTTAGCGCCCAGATATGAATATGATGAAAATCCTGTACACCTGAAATCTTTTCAATGGCTGTCTTAACTGCACTTAAATCAATTCCCAGAGGAACAGCATCCAGCGAAAGTCGTAAACTATCCCGCAAAAGGTTCCATGTGCTGAATACTATAACTACGGCTACCACAATTCCCAGGAGTGGATCTATCCAATACCATTTCGTATAAAGAATAATAATTCCACCCACAACAAGCGCCGCAGATACTATAGCGTCAGACATCAGGTGAAGAAATGCGCCTTTAATATTGAGATCACTCTCTTTATTACGAAAAAATAACAATGCTGTGATTGTATTGATAAGTATTCCGATGGCAGCAACAATTGAGATGGTTTTACCAGGAAGTGGTTCGGGCAGGATCAGACGGTGAACAGACTCATATAAAATTGCGCCAATGGAGATAAGCAGAATACCTCCATTCAGAAGGGCCACAAGCACAGTAGTTTTTTTATACCCGTAGGTGTAAATAGTATTTGATTTTGCCTTCATCATTCGAAATGCAAAAAGCGACAAGCCGAGGCTAGCTACATCGGCAAGGTTATGACCGGCGTCTGATAATAGCGACATGGAATGTATGGCTATTCCTACAATGGCTTCAATAAGGACAAAAGCAAAATTCAGGATAATACCTACAATAAATGCGGTATTTACGGAACTAAGTTCCATTATATGGCCATGCGAATGACCGTGATGACTATGGGAATGACCTGAATGGCTCTTTGTATGATCTGAATGGCTATGAGAATGGTTTTCTTCCATAAAACCGCAAAGTTAGTGTTTAGTAAAATAAGGCTTTACAGATCATTGGCGTTATAAAAATTTTTAAATTTATATCGACATCCCATACCTTTCTGCAAATACTTCCGGATTCATCCCATGAAATTTTAATTAAACATAAACGCGTTTATTAATATGTCATTCAATTTAATTGAATCGGTTAAAGAAATTCTTTCCGGAGACATGGCAAACAGAATGGCTGGTATTTTAGGTGAAAGTCCGGCGAATGTGCAACAGGCAATTCAGGGAATCATTCCGGCAATACTGGCTGGTTTATTACTTAAAACTGATTCCGGAGATGTGCAGGATACATTAAATCTTGCAACCGCTGCTGCAAGGATTGATATTCCTTTTAATCTGAATTCTTTGGCCGGCGGCGCTGTTAATTCGAAGGGAATGGATTTTCTGAAAAATATTTTCGGGGAAAAGACTTCTCTCTTATCTGATGCCATTGCTGATTATGCGGGAATAAGCAGTCAATCAGCTTCATCATTGCTAAGTACGGCAGCACCTGCAGCACTGGGCGTTCTGGGTAATCATATATTGAGCTCAAATATGAATGCAAGCGGATTGCGTTCTTTTCTGAATAGTCAAAAGAAAAAGGTTCTGAATGTATTACCAACCGGAATTTTTTTGAATGGCATCATCGGTATTGAAGACCTGTCAGGAATCGCTGAAAAATTTTCCGGACCAGAAGTTCCCGAAAGGAAGGGAAAATCCGTATCGAAATGGGTCATTCCGATTACCTTAATCCTGATTGCCGGCATTGCAGTGTGGTATTTTATGAATAAACAAATTCCTTCGGGAAACTCTGCGCAGCCAGTGATGGATACGGTGATCCCGTCTAAGGATACAATCAAACCGGCTCTTGAACCTGAAAATAAATTTATAGTAAAACTCCCCGACGGTGTACTCTTAGTTGCTAGAAAAGGGGGCATTGAAGACCAACTGGTCATTTTTTTTACTGATCCAAAAAGTAAAGCTTCAAGAAGGTTCCCATTTAATTTTGATCAGATGAATTTCAATAGTGGCACAGCTGATATAACCAATGAAAGTATGGTGCAGATACAAAACTTAGCTTCCATTCTTAAAGCTTTCCCGAAAGCCAAAATAAAAATCGGTGGATTTAACGAAAAAGGTGGCGATAGTATAGCGAATAAATTACTTTCTGAAAGCAGGGCAAATGCAGTTGCCACTGCAATTAAAGCAGCAGGTGCAAATTCAAATCAGATTGCCGGTGTGGAAGGATTTGGTTCTGACTTTGCGAAATATCCTGCTGATGCTGCCGATTCATTAAGGGAAAAAGACCAGCGAATCTCAATCAGCGTAAGGTCGAAGTAAATCTTTAATTGTATAAAGGACTGGATGCCATCTGAGACAGATCCATATCCTTATAATTCCTGATTACATTATAAAGCGTATCTCTTTCTACTGGCTCACGTTTTACTTGTTTTATGAGCGCAACCAACTCTGTTGTGGAAAGGGAAGGGTGTTGTTCCTCTGATCCGGCCATTGAATAAATTTTTGTTGAATCATCTATAGTACCATCCAGGTCATTTACACCAAAAGAAAGTGTTAACTGGGCGCTTTGGCGGCCAAGCATTGGCCAATATGCTTTGATATGAGGGAAATTATCCATATAAATACGGCTCACAGCATATAGTTTCAAATCTTCTAAAATGGTAGATTCCGCGACATGACTCATACCATTTCCCTTATTCCTGAACTTCAAAGGAATGAAAGTGTTGAAGCCGCCAGTTTGATCCTGAAGGGTCCTAAGCCTTTCCATATGATCGATCCGGTGACTGTAATTTTCAATATGACCATAAAGCATCGTAGCATTTGAATGCATACCTAGGAGATGAGCTTTCCGGTGAATATTCAGCCAGCCATTTGCATCCACTTTATCTTCGCAAATCTGTTTCCTGATTTCTGGATCAAATATTTCAGCCCCTCCACCAGGCAGGGAATCAAGACCTGCTGCCTGTAAAATTTTCAGCCCTTCTTCAACAGATAGTTTCGCTTTCCGGAACATATAATCCAACTCTACTGCGGTAAATCCCTTGATGTGTAGGTCTGGCCGATGTGCTTTTATTTTTTGAAGCAACTCTGCGAAAAAGTAAAGATTCATTTTCGGATGAACGCCTCCCACAATATGTACTTCAGTAACCGGCTTGTCATCATATTTTTTTACCATATCCATCATTTGGTCAATACTAAGTTCCCATCCCTCTTCCCGTTGGGCATATAACCTGGAATAGGAACAAAATGCACAGGAGAATACGCAAACATTAGTCGGTTCAATATGAAAATTTCTGTTGAAATAAGTTTTATCGCCATGAAGGGACTCCCGGATATAGTTAGCCAGCGAGCCCAGAAACGGAAGGCCCGCTTTTTCAAAAAGTATAAGACCTTCATCAAAAAATATTCGTTCCCTGTTTATTATTTTTTCACCAGTTTTCCTAAGCTGGGTATCCGTCTGATTTGCTACGATGGATTTTATATGTTCAATCCTTTTGTTCTCGGTTTCATTAATTTCCATTTGTAAAATTACGAAGGAAAGGGCATAAGCATTGATCTTGTCAGGTTCCTTTTATTGGTTAATTCCTTTATCTTCCATAAACAATTCGGTTTATGCAAAGAATTCAGGGTTTGATAGGGATATCTCTCATCCTCGGGCTGGCTTTTGTTTTTTCTAATAACAGGCGGCGTATTAATCTCCGCCTGGTAATTTCGGGCCTCATGCTCCAGTTAATGATTGGAATAATGGTTTTAAAAATAACACCGGTCATTCACTTTTTTCAGTTCCTGGGCCGGGTAATGGGAAAGATTGAACATTTTGCATTTCAGGGAGCTGCATTCGTATATGATGGCATTGCCGTTCCAGTTAAAGGTGGCGGTGTTATGAATTATGCCATGGGAGGATTTGTTTTTGCTTTTAATGTAACAGCTACAATAATTTTTGTTTGCGCACTCGTGGCAATTTTTTACCATCTGGGCATAATGCAGCGTGTTGTTGCAGTTATTGCAAAAGCCATGAACATAATCATGCGTGTAAGTGGTGCAGAAGCATTAAGTAATGTAGCTAGTGCTTTTGTAGGCCAGATTGAAGCACAAATTATGATACAACCTTATTTGCCTGGTATGACTAAAAGTGAATTACTTGCCAGTATGTCCGGCAGTCTGGCCTGTATTTCCGGTGGTATACTGATTGTATATGCAAATATGGGAGCACAGGCGGGTATCGACCTGGCGCCGAAACTAATAACTGCCAGCCTGATGGCTGCACCAGGAGCGCTTGTAATATCTAAAATCGTATGGCCCGAAACTGAAATCAGCCAAACCATGGGTACTGTGAAATTAAAAGTAACCAGTCGCTATGCAAACATTCTGGACGCAATAACGCACGGTGCGGGTGAAGGATTTAAAATTGCGATGAACGTGATTGCCATGCTGATCGGATTTATTGCCATGATTGCACTTGTGGATTTTCTGCTTATGAAAACAGGACATTTGTTTAATCCTTCTTTTGATCTTAGTTTGAACTGGATCTTCTCAAAAATTTTCTATCCTTTTACCTGGTCCATGGGTGTTCCGGCTGAAGATGTCCGGAATGCAGCTACCTTACTCGGACAAAAACTCACAGTAAATGAATTTGTCGCATTCAAAAGTCTTACTTCAGGTGTCGTACCGATCATTTCACAAAAAGGATTGTTGGTAGTAAGCATCGCGATTTGCGGCTTCGCCAATTTCAGCAGTGTTGGAATGCAGATCGGTGGCATAGGTGCAATTGCCCCGGAAAGAAGAGCTGACCTTGCGAGACTGGGACTAAGGGCACTCCTTTGTGGTACGCTCGCATCCTATCTCTCTGCTACTATCGCCGGAATCATTATGTAAAAAGGCATAAGGCTTAACGCCTAAAACTTAACGCCGGTGTTTATTAATGAGATATGTCTCTTATGAATATTGACTAATTAAATATTTGCATAATTACTTATTGCTTTAATCTTTTAGCGTTAAGCTTAGATTACATCATGCCCGCAACCTGTTTAGCTAGTTGTGGCGCGAGAGCAACCCCCATACCACTCATACGAACTGCACAGAAAACACATTCATTGATTTTTTGTATGATGGGTTTTTTTTCCTTTCCCACAGCCATTGTCCCACTCCATCGGTGACTAACCTGGTAGGAGATGCCGGGTAAAATAATCTCTTTCATAAATTTTTCAAGTTCCTGTTGAATAGATTCAGACGTATCTGTAGAAAAAGTCTCTTCTTCATGAATGAATTTATTACGTGCACCACCCAGCAATATCCGGTTGCCCAGGTTTCGGAAATAATAAAAACCTTCGTCAAAATGAAAAGCCCCTTTTATTTTCAATCCGTCAATTGGCTCTGTTAACAATATTTGTCCACGTGCCGGTGTTATATCCAGATCGGGTAACAATGACTTGGCAAAAGCGTTGGTACAAATTAAAACCTGTTCAGCGATTAATATAACCGGAAGGTTGGTTTCCAGCCTTACCCGGTTTGTCTCTACTTCCATTTTCTTTACATCCACATGAGTAAGTATGGTAACCCCAACGGAATAAACCAGCTGAACAAGCGCTTCAAGTAGTTTGCCTGAATGTAATTGTGCTTCCAGTTTATTTTCAATCAGGTGATGAGAGCCTCCTAATCCGAAACTTTTAATTTTCGAGTCGTTTAGCTGGAAAGTTTTTTGCTTGCCAGTTATCTTTTGTAATTTATTGTTCAGCGAGTCAATGTTGGTTCGAAGGGCATTTATATCAGGAAATAGTTCAGTAGGTAATAATTCATAGCCTCCAAGATTTTCATAGTCTATAGGTGAATGGCTGAATTTTTTACGGATCTTTTCCAATCCTTTAAACCTCATTTCCATCAGTGCCAGCATTTCAGATTCACCCAATGTATTGGAATCCGACTGCAATTCGGAAAAACTTCCAAAACAGGCAAAGCCGGCATTACGACTGCTGGCTCCGCTGGGTATAATACCCTTTTCCAGTATAAGAACCGATTTTTCAGGATAGCGTTTTTTTAGATAATAGGCTGACCACAAACCGGTAAAACCACTGCCAACGATGATAATATCCCTTGGCGCGAAAAAACTTTCCTTTTCCCATATTGAAACTGGAAGCATGTTGAAAGCTTAAAGCTCAAGGCCTAAAGCCTAAAGCCAATTTGAAAATTAATGAATGTGAAAATTGAAAATGGTTAAATATTAATGTTCAATGATTTTTAAATCAATTATCACTAACTAACTAACTAACCATTAATCATTTCGTTTAGCGTTAAGCCTTAGGCTTTAAGCTTAAAGGTGTATTGCTTCACCATATGCAACTTCAATAGAATCTTTCACACTTTCGCTGATGGTCGGATGCGGATGAAGACTGTCTAGCACTTCCTGATACGTTGTTTCAAGTTTTCGTCCGACAACAGTCTCGATAATGATTTCGGTAACATTATAACCAATCATATGCGTTCCAAGCCATTCGCCATATTTCGCATCGAAGATTACTTTGATGAAACCTTCGGTATGTCCTGCTGCCGAGGCTTTTCCAGAAGCACTTAATGGGAATTTACCTACTTTGATTTCATAGCCTGCGTCTTTGGCTTGTTTTTCTGTAAATCCCGCGGAAGCGATTTCAGGTGTGCAATAGGTACAACCCGGCACATTATTATAGTCTATTGGTTCAGGTGCATGTGCATATTTTTTCTCCTGGAAAGCGATGTTTTCAATACAGATAATACCTTCTTTAGATGCCACATGTGCCAGGGCCTGTCCCGGCGCACAGTCCCCGATGGAATAAAGCCCTGCAACATTGGTATTATAGAATTTATCGACGGCTACTTTACCATTTTCTGTTTTTACACCCAGGGATTCAAGACCTATACCTTCAATATTGGCAGCAATTCCGATTGCGCTGAGTAAAATATCGGCTTCAAGCACTTGCTCGCCGGTAGCTGTTTTTATTTTTGCTTTTACGCCGCTGCCGCTGCTATCCACACTGGTCACTTCGCTGCTTACCATGATATCAATACCTGATTTCTTAAAAGATTTTTCGAGTTCTTTTGAAATGTCCTCATCTTCCACCGGAACGATACGCGGCAGGAATTCTACTATGGTCACTTTGGTGCCGATACTATTATAGAAATACCCAAATTCTACTCCGATGGCACCGCTGCCAACAATAACAATGCTTTTTGGCTGTACCGGCAGGTTCATTGCTTCGCGGTAACCAATCACTTTTTTGCCATCCTGTTTAAGGTTTGGCAATTCGCGGCTTCTGGCTCCTGTTGCGATTACAATATGACGGCCTTCCACAATTTGTGTTTTGCCGTCTGCTCCAGTAACTTCAATCTGGCTTTTGGATTTCAGTTTCCCAAAACCCATCACTACATCAATTTTGTTTTTCTTCATCAGAAACTGAACACCCCGGCTCATTTTGTCTGCTACACCGCGGCTGCGTTTTATGACTGAAGGGAAATCGGGTGTACCACTGGCTTCAATACCAAAATCCTTTGCGTGTTTGATGTCTTCATAAACCTGGGCGCTCTTTAAAAGGGCCTTGGTGGGAATGCAGCCCCAGTTAAGGCAAATGCCACCCAGACTTTCCCTTTCAATAATTGCTGTTTTAAATCCCAACTGAGATGCGCGGATGGCAGCAACATAACCGCCGGGACCACTGCCAAGCACTACAACATCATAGGCCATAGAAATAATTTTAGAATGAGTATGAATATATAAATTCGGAGTGCAAAGCTAGGGTAAAATTGGATAATCTTAAGCCCTCAGAAGCACCCTTATAACTCTGATCAACTTACTTTAATTTGCAAAATGAAAAAAATTCAGGTACTCGCGTTAGCCGTGCATCCCGATGATGCGGAGCTTTGTTGTTCAGGCACCCTGATGATGGAAAAAATGCAGGGTAAAACCATTGGTGTGGCAGATCTTACCCGGGGTGAACTTGGTACTCGTGGAACCCCTGAACTCCGGCTAAAAGAAGCGGGGGCGGCAGCCCGTATCATGGACCTGGATATCAGGGAAAATCTTGGAATGGCCGATGGGTTTTTTCAAAATAATGAAGAAAATCAACGAAAAATCATCCGTTTTATCCGGCAATACCAGCCGGAAATCGTACTTGCCAGCGCTTTGGAAGACCGGCATCCTGACCACGGTCGGGCCGGAAAACTGATTTCAGACAGCTGTTTTCTGAGCGGACTAAGAAAAATTTCCACAAGGGATGATCAGGGGAGTGAACAGGAACAATGGCGGCCAAAATATGTTTTTCACTTCATTCAGGACCGATTCTATCAGCCAGTATTTGTTTATGATATTACAGCAGTTTTTGACAGAAAACTGGAAGCGATCCGGTCCTATAGTTCACAATTTCATTCAACGACTTATGATAAAAATGAGCCTCAGACTTATATCTCCGGCCCCGAATTTATGGATTCAATTATCGGAAGAGCTCAGATGCTTGGAAAGATGATTGGGGTAAAATATGCAGAAGGATTTTTATCCGAAAAAATGATAGGTGTCAGTAACCTGGATTCTTTTGTACAATTTGATACCTGATGTGCATAAAGGGCGCGTTTTCAACGTTATTTAACAGAGTTATCGCAATTAAAAGGGATAACTTTGCAGCAAATTTTAGTTAAAGCGCTTTTTATGCAAATGCCTAAGTTTTCCAATAGTCCGCACACATTCCATGCAGATCTAAAAAAAAGAATCAATTCATATTTTGACCAGACGGGAAAATCGATGACGGGAAATTTTGCACTTTACCTTAAAGCTGCAGTACTCGGAATTAGCTTTTTGGGTTTATATGTGCATCTGGTGTTTTTCACTCCTCCTGTTTTATTCGCCATTGTAGAATGTATCTTATTCGGTTGTGTGATTTCTGCTATCGGATTTAATGTTATGCATGATGGCGGCCATGGTAGTTTCAGCAAGAGTAAACTAATCAACCAAATGGCAGCCTTATCGCTCAGTGTTTTGGGTGGAAACAGTTTTATCTGGCATAATAAACATAATATTATTCACCATTCCTATACAAATGTGGATGGTGTGGATGACGATATCAATATCCAGCCATTTATGCGTATGAGTAGCAATCAAAAAAGACTGAAGCTGCATAAATACCAGCATGTTTATTTCTGGGGTCTGTATGCAATGCTATATATACTTTGGATTTTTATACTTGATTACAATAAATATTTCAGAAAACGTGTTGGCGATGTTCCCTTAAAGAAAATGGGTTTCATGGACCATTTCAACTTCTGGGTTTTTAAAGTAGTACATGCCTTTATATTTATAGTACTTCCGGTTTATATAGTGGGCTTTGGAACCTGGGTAATCGGATTTCTGATTACAACAGTAGTCACAGGTCTTCTGATCAGTATCGTTTTCCAGCTGGCACATACTGTTGAGCACGTATCTTTTCCGGTGGCTAATATTGAAACCAACAAAATCGAAAACGAGTGGGCCATTCACCAGGTAAATACCACGGCTAATTTCGCCACCCATAACAGGCTCGTTTCATGGCTGGTTGGCGGATTAAATTTTCAGATTGAACACCATTTGTTTCCCAAGATATCACATATACATTATCCTGCGGTAAGCAAAATAGTCCGGCAGACATGTGCTGATCATGGAATTCAATATATCGAATTTGCCCGTGTACACAATGCCATTGCTTCGCATGTAACTTACCTTAAACATTTAGGTCAGGCGTCTTAGGTTTAATGCTCAACGCTCAACGCGAGATTCTTTGTGTGATTGTCCGAAGGTCTTAAAGCGAAAAAGTATTCTTCTAAAATTTCAAATTTAAATTTGCGTTAAGCGTTCAGCGTTGAGCGTTGAGCCTAAAAGCTTATTTTTGCACACTCAAATCATTTCTAAAAATGAGTAATGTGAAAATAGGAATCGTGCAGATGTCCTGCGTGAAAGATAAAACTGCCAATTTTAAAAAGGCTATCGAAAAAATCAGGGAGGCAATTAGAAAAGGCGCCCAGATCGTTTGCCTCCAGGAACTTTTTACATCTCTGTATTTTTGTGATGTGGAAGATTATGACAATTTCCAACTCGCGGAATCTATTCCCGGGCCATCAACGGAAACTTTACAGACAATTGCAAAGGAGAATAATATAGTTATTATCGCTTCTCTGTTTGAAAAAAGAACCCAGGGGATTTACCATAATACAACTGCAGTGATTGACTCAAATGGTGCCTATCTGGGTATGTACCGTAAAATGCATATCCCCGATGATCCCGCTTTTTACGAGAAATTTTATTTTACTCCCGGGGATCTTGGATATAAAGTTTTCGACACGAAATATGGAAAGATTGGTGTTTTGATTTGCTGGGATCAATGGTATCCTGAAGCCGCACGCATTACTTCCCTGATGGGAGCAGAAATTCTTTTCTATCCAACGGCCATTGGGTGGTCTACCGCCCAGGACCTTTCTACAAATACAGAACAATTTAATGCATGGCAAACCATTCAGCGGAGTCATGCAGTTGCTAATGGCGTGCATGTAGTCAGCGTGAACCGGGTCGGGACTGAACAGAATGGCGCCATGAAATTTTGGGGTGGTTCTTTTATTTCTAACCCTTTCGGCACCATTCTATATCAGGCCAGTCACGACAAAGAAGAAGTTGTGGTGCAGGAAGTTGATACATCAAAATCTGATAGTTACCGTACACACTGGCCTTTCATGCGCGATCGCAGGATAGATTCATATCAGCCTATTACCAAAAGATTTATTGATGAAGATTAGCCGGCCCACACCCAAAGAACTGGGTTACCGATTTCCGGCCGAATTTGAACAACACACGGCTACCTGGCTTAGCTGGCCCCATAAAGAAGCCTCTTGGCCTGGTAAAATTGAAACCATTTATCCGCCTTATTGTCGTTTTATACAGGCCCTTTCGGAAAATGAAGCTGTTCATATTAATGTAGCAGATGAAAAAATGAAGACCTTTGCCAACGAGAAGCTGGAAACAGTTACGGCAAATTTAGACAGGATAAAATTTTATATACATCCCACCAATGATGCCTGGTGCATGGACCATGGTCCAGCTTTTTTAATCAATCCGACTGCGGCCCAACCTAAGATTATCATAGACTGGAATTATAATGCCTGGGGGAATAAATACCCGCCATTCGACCTGGATGACCGTATCCCTACTCTGATTGCAGCTGCATATGAGATCCCGGTATTGTATCCGGAAATCATTATGGAAGGAGGATCGGTGGATTTTAACGGGAAAGGAACACTGATCACCTCAGAATCATGCCTTCTTAATAAAAACCGAAATCCCTTGTTAAGCCGTTCGGAAATCGAAACTTTTCTTGAAGCTTATTATGGAGTTGAACAGGTTCTATGGATAAAAGATGGAATCGCGGGCGATGATACGGATGGACATATTGACGATACTGTCCGGTTTATAAATGAAGACAGCGTTCTCGTCGTAGTGGAGGAAAATAAATCGGACGAAAACTTTGAAATTCTTCAGCGTAACCTGGCAGATTTAAAATCCATGCGGCTGCTGAATGGAAAGCAACTTAATATTACAGAACTGCCCATGCCGGATAAAGTTATTTATGAAAACCAGCGACTGCCTGCTTCTTACGCGAATTTTTATATTGCAAACGGATTGGTCGTAGTACCCACATTCAGATCTGAAAAAGATGAAAAAGCATTGAGGATCATTCAGGATGCATTTCCCGAACGAAGAGTATTTGGGATAGATTCTACGGATATTATCTGGGGGCTGGGGAGTTTCCATTGCCTCAGCCAGCAGGAACCGTACGTATAACGTCGTTGGCGCTATACAATGTAGAATTGCGGAAATGTAGGAAATGTAGGACTGAGAGAATTGAATTTAAAATTATACTATTCAATTTTATATTTCTACATCATTACATTTGTTTTGCCTTACGCTTTAAGCCTTATGCTTATTTGTGAATATTTTAATACGATTGCCAAATGAAAAAAACACTCTCGCTAAGTTTAATGGTTTTTTCTGCATTACTGGTCTTCTCACAGAAAAAAGAAACAGCGATTTCGGTTATCCCTGAACCCGTCAGTATTACCCTGGGTGCCGGATATTATAAATTACCTGACCTCATTTCAGTAAGCATTCCCAACCTGCCAGAATTGAAAATGACATCTACCAGCATCCTTGGGAAACTATCCGCGACAGGAAAGAAAGTATCCATCAACAAAAACAGCAATGCGGCATCTATCCGTTTTGTGCTGAATAAAACAACAGATAAAGAAATCGGAGACGAAGGGTATCGTTTATTTGTGAAATCAACAGGTATCCTGGTTACAGCTAATAAACCAGCAGGCATCTTTTATGGTGCGCAAACTATTTGGCAGTTATTACCACAGGAAATATTAAGCAATACCAGGGTTAAAAATGTCTCATGGCAGGTTCCTTTGGTAGAAATAACCGATTATCCGCGTTTTGCATGGCGGGGACTAATGTTTGATGTATCAAGGCATTTTTTTACAAAAAAGGATGTTGAAGATTTTATTGACCAGATGGTTGAGTATAAATTTAACCTGTTGCATATGCATCTTACAGATGACGAAGGATGGCGAATTGAAATTAAAAGTCTTCCACGCCTGACTTCAGTTGGAGCATGGAATGTAAAGCGTGTAGGATATTTTGGAACTTTTGCACCCATTCCCAAAGATGAGCCCCGTCATTTTGGTGGCTTTTACACACAGGACGATATACACGACCTTGTTAAATATGCACAGGATCGGTTCGTGAATATTCTGCCTGAAGTGGATGTGCCGGGTCATAGCATGGCAGCGATTGTTTCCTATCCCGACCTTTCCTGTACTTCGGGTTCAGATAAATACCAGGTGATATCAGGAGAAAGTTTTATGGACTGGCCAGGTCCGGTCGCTCGACAGGATAATACACTTTGTCCAGCCAATGAAAGAGTTTATACTTTCCTGGATACCGTATTTACGGAAATCGCCGGATTATTTCCCTTCCCTTATATTCATGTGGGAGGTGATGAGTGTGCGAAAAATTTCTGGGAACAAAGCGATGCAATAAAACAATTGATGGCGAAGGAAAATCTGAAGACTATGGAAGAAGTTCAAAGTTATTTTGAGAAACGCGTCGAAAAAATAGTTGAATCCAAAGGGAAAAAACTCATTGGATGGGATGAAATCCTGGAAGGCGGACTGGCACCCAATGCGCTTGTTATGAGTTGGAGAGGTATCAAGGGCGGTATTGCAGCGGCCCAAATGGGCCATCAGGTAGTGATGAGTCCGACGACATATGTTTACCTCGACTATATGCAGGGAGATGCGATCAGTGAACCTCAGGTATATGCAACGCTGCGATTAAATAAAACATATGAATTCGAGCCTGTTCCGGAAGGGGTTGAGTCCAAATATATCCTGGGTGGTCAGGCTAATCTGTGGTCCGAACAAGTGTACAATACACGTCATCTGCAATATATGGTTTGGCCGCGAAGCCTCGCTGTTTCCGAATGTTTATGGTCGCCGAAGGTGAAAAAGAACTGGGACTGGTTTGCAACAAAAGTGGAAAATAATTTCAGTAGAATGGATCTTCAGAATGTCAAATATGCAAGAACTATGTTCGATCCGGTATTTAATGTAGGAAAGGGCGCTAACGATTCACTGGTTATCACTCTAACTACTGAAGTAAAGGGTCTGGATATTCACTATAGTTTCGACAATTCCCATCCGGATAATTTTTATCCTGTTTATAAAGAACCCCTGGAGGTTCCTAAAGATGCGGTCATGTTAAAAGTGATCACATACCGGGGCAACCAGATTATGGGAAAACAAATCGATATGCCCATTTCCGAACTGAAAAGACGCCTGGCCAGAGGGAACAAAGACGACTAAAAGACTATCCACCACTTATTAACAGAAGGGTAATCCTTAGAGCATTTTGATTAGGTTTGTCCCGTACCAATATAGAGATCCGTGCGTTTAAAAAGTCTTGATATAAAAGGGTTTAAAAGTTTTGCTGACCGGACCCATATCCTTTTTAATGAAGGAATTACCGGTATCATTGGTCCGAATGGTTGTGGAAAGAGTAATATCGTAGACAGTATCCGATGGGTGATAGGTGAACAAAAAATAAGTCACCTCCGATCTGAAAATCTGGAAAGCCTGGTCTTTAACGGATCCAGGAACAGGACAGCATCAGGGCTGGCTGAAGTGAGTCTAACGTTCGAGAATACCCGAAATCTATTACCGACTGAATTCAGTACAGTGACGGTTACACGTAAATTTTATAAAAGCGGTGAAAGCGAATATCGGCTAAACGACGTAAGCTGCCGGTTGAAAGATATCCAGAACCTCTTTATTGATACCGGTATTTCCACCGACAGCTATGCGATAATCGAATTGGGCATGGTGGATGATATCATCCGCGACAAGGAAAACAGCCGCCGCCGAATGCTGGAACAAGCTGCCGGAATCTCCATTTATAAGACGAGAAAAAAAGAAGCCAGGCAGAAGCTAGATGCAACAGAACAGGATCTGGCCCGTATTGAGGACCTCCTGTTTGAAATCAATAACCAGCTGAAAACATTGGAAACCCAGGCCAAAAAAGCCGAGAAGTATTTTGAAATAAAAAAGGACTACCGCGAAATAAGTATTGAACTAGCCAAAGCTTCTTTGGAAGGATTCAATACGAGTTACAAAAATCTTCAGTTACAATCTGAATCAGAAATAGATAAAAAATTTCATCTCGAGGCGATGATCGCCGGGGATGAAGCGAAGCTTGAAAAAGATAAACTGGAATTTGTTGAAAAAGAAAGGCAATTACAGGCACTCCAGCATGCATTTAATGAATTGGTTCAACAACTGAGAAATAAAGAAAGCGAAAAAAACCTGGTCAGTCAACGCTTGAATTTTCTGCAGGAAAAGGAATCCAACCTGCAGGATTTTCTATCTAAAGGCACGGGCCAGGTAAAAGGCCTGGAAGAAAGTGTGCTCTTTACAGAAAACCAGGTGGCTGAAGAAGATATCAAACTCCGTCAGCTGCTTCAAAACCTGGAAACACTCCGGGAAAAAACCGAATTAGCCAGAACATCTTTTGGAAGCATGAAACTGTTGCTGGATCAGTTGAGAAGTGAACACGCAAAGGCGCAACGACGCCAATTTGATTCTGAAAAAAATCTTGCGGTGGCGGATACTTCTATACAAAATCTCGAAAGGGGATTGAAACAACAGGAAGAAGAAAGCGCTATCCGGGCTCATCAAATTGAACAATTGGGACTTGAAAGTGAGTTAACGGGAGGTCAACTGGAAACACGGAGAACTGATTTAAGACAGCTTCAGGAACACCAGGAAAGAACGAGGGAACAAATTCTTCAAACGCAGGAAAAACTTGAAGGACTTCGTCAGGATCTGGCTGAAGAAAGCAGGAAGTATGATGCAAAGAAAAACGAGCATGATCTGCTGAAAAGTCTCATCGATTCCATGGAAGGATATCCGGAAAGCGTAAAGTTTCTTCACAAAAATCCCAACTGGAATCATACAGCGCCGGTTCTTTCAGATATTATTTATGTGAAAGAAGAATTCAGAACCGCAGTTGAAAATGTACTGGAACCTTTTCTCAACTATTATGTAGTAAATGATCTGGAAGAAGGCATGAAGGCCGTTCATCTCCTGGACGATAACAATAAAGGCAAGGCAAATTTTTTTCTGCTCAATAAATTTCCGGCAGTACAGCCTGAAACCCATCAGCAGCCCCTTGATACAATATCAGCATTGAGTGTTATCGAAGTGGATGCGAAATATTTACCTCTGGCAAAATATTTATTACAACATGTTTTTATAGCAGAAAATGAGCCTTCCGTTGAATGGTTCAACAATGAGTCCAATGGATCAGTGATCCTGGAAAAGCACGGTAAATATGTGAAAGGTAAATACTCTCTTACAGGAGGCAGTGTTGGCTTATTTGAAGGAAAGAAAATCGGCCGCGCAAAAAATCTTGAAAAAATATCTCAGGATGTGCTCGCGAGTGAGCAGGTCGTAAACCAGCTTAAATCTGAGATTCAGTCCCGTCACAATGAAGTAATTCGATTCAATGAACAATTAAAGGAACAGGCACTCCGTCAGGTACAGGAAGATATAAATCATTTGAATAATCAGCTTTTTGCCATTCAGAATAAAACAGAAAACCTGAATGCATTACAGGAAGCAGCTGTGAAACGGATCGGAGAACTCCGAATTCAAATCCATCAAACACAGGAGTCCATTGCCGGAACCAGGAGCGATGCCATTCGTTTACTGGAGGAAGTAAATGATCTGAAAGAAAAAATATCTGAAGGACAGGAACAGTTCACTATTGCAGAAACGGCGTATAACAGTGCCATGGCAGGATTCAATGAGGTGAATCTGCTGGTAATCCAGCAGCAAAACCGGATTTCGGCTCTGAAGCAGGAAAGTGAATTCAGGCAAAATCAACTGGCCGATTTAAAAATCCAGATAGAAGACAACCGGGTGCAGCTGGATCAGACACATTTACAGATCAAAGAGAGCAATGAATCTTTACTTTTACTGGAAGCAGATCTGCTGGAGATGCTTCGAAATAAAGAAGAGGAAGAGAAAAAACTCAATGAAGCGGATCAGGCTTATTATATAGAAAGAAACAACCTCAGCGAAAAGGAAACGGCACTGCGTCAGCTGATCCGGCAGAAAGAAAACGCCGAACATATACTCAGTGAAATCAAGGACCGGCTCAACGATTTGAAATTGCAACTTGCGGGTATGAAAGAAAGATTGAATGTGGAATTCCGGATCAATCTTGACGATATTATAGATGAAGCAAGAACAGGGGAACTGTCCGCAGAGGAATTACAGGAGAAAGCCGACCGGATGAAGAAAAGGATGGAAAACCTGGGTGAAGTAAATCCCACGGCAGTAGAAGCATTCCAGGAAATGAAAAGGCGTTACGATTTTATTGTGGAACAGAAGAACGACCTCGTGAATGCAAAAGATACATTATTGCAAACGATTCAGGAAGTGGAGTCCACTGCCAACCAGCAATTCCTTGAAACATTTGGCAAAGTGCGTGAGAATTTTCAAAAAGTATTCAAGGCTTTGTTTACTGAAGAAGACACAGCAGACCTTGTACTTGAGAATCCGGAAAACCTTGCTGAAACAGGTATCGATATCGTGGCCAAACCAAAGGGGAAAAGGCCTTCATCTATACAACAACTGAGCGGGGGAGAAAAAACTCTGACTGCCACGGCACTTCTCTTTGCGATCTACCTGATCAAACCTGCACCATTTTGTATTTTGGATGAAGTTGATGCGCCACTGGATGACGCCAATGTCGGAAAGTTTACAAATATGATCCGCCAGTTCAGTGACAACTCACAATTCATCATTGTTACACATAATAAAATGACCATGAGTACAGTGGATGTCATTTATGGTGTAACAATGCAGGAAGCCGGAGTAAGTAAATTAGTGCCGGTCGATTTCCGCTCACTATCAACTCAGGAAACCTAAATCCTAAAACTCTAACCTGGCTATTGACCCGCCCGGGCCGGCAAGAAAAACAGATTTGCCTGTTTTTGACTTTCTGCAAACGTGAAAGCTTTTGGCTGATATTAACTTCCAGTTTATACCTCCGTCGGATGAGAAATCTACTCCCGTTGTGCCACAACAAATCATTTGTTTATCATTCAGGTATTCCACACAACTACGGTATCCATGGGGCGGGATTAGAGGAGGTGTCTGAATGAATGGATGGAATTGAATCCGGAGGCTGTTACCATAACGGGCTGTATCATTCGAAAAATCTCCTCCGGTTATAAATGCCTGGTTTGGATCTTCTGGGTTTATAGCTATGGAATTGGCTCCCGAAGTTTCTGTTCCCTGATTCAGTAACAAAGGATAACTACAGGAAGATAGATAAAGACATGATTTTTTTCCTCCGGAAACCAGGGCAAACCCGGCTCCTGGAATTAACCGGACATTCGTTCCGCTGGCAGCAAAAAAAGCTTCACCTTTTGCCGTTAATTCCAATCCCGGTGGTGATTTTATCCAGGTATTACCCTGGTCAGAAGACCGGGCGAAAAATATTTTTCCTTTATCCGGGTCTCCAACAAGAATGGCTTCATCACCTGAAAAATCCATTGCATCAAGAAATACAGTTTTTGTTGAATCCTCTAAAGTGGTAGTCCAGTTTTTTCCACCGTCGGATGTTCTAAGGATAACTGCTGGTTCTGTGATGCCCATGATCACAGCTTCACGATTGTTGAAAGCTTCAATATCCCGGAAATCTGTTTTTTCATATCCGGGAACCTGGATCCATTTCCAGTTTTCACCACCATCTGTTGAAATTCCTACACTGCCTCCTGATCCGCTGACCCAGATAATCTGATCATTGACCACACTTAGTCCGCGAAGAGAAACGGGCCGGCCGCTCGTTAGTAAGCTAATTTGCTGTGCCTGTATAAAACCGGCAAGAGGTATAAAAGCAACCAGATACAGAAGGATTTTTAACATTTCTGAAGTTAGAAACTATTCCGCAAAGAGAAGTTGATCTTCTCTTTCCTCAATAGGAATCTTAACGATGAAACCATTATAATCCACATCGTCATGATTGCTGAATGCACCATAGGCATCCACGCTATAACCTATACTACCATCATTTGCTTCCATGACATATAGAATAGAAGAGTCAGAAGGGTCAGACTCACCTTCAAAACGATAAGTTTTAATGATTTTGAGATCATGCGGCTGATAAAATTTTCCATTTCCTATAGTGAAACCCTGGGGCTTTAATATGAATTCATTATCCTGGCGTTTTAACCTCAACTTTTCAATAACCTGGCTGAGGGTAGTCATTTCTGTAGGCTTTATCATATACAAATTTTATGTTACTTTTTAAAACCAAATGCCGTACCATTTATTGGCAAGGGAATTGAATCCATATATCAACCGTGGAAGAATATGCAAAATGACAGACAATCGAAAGTACTAATAGTTGATGACGAGCCGGATGTCCGTTTTCTCTTCGGTAGAATTCTAAAGAGGAGAAATCTAAGGACGGATTTTGCCAGTAACCTTGCGGATGCCAGCCGATCTGTTCAGGCAGATCCGCCTTCCCTTATTTTTCTCGACAATAGCCTGCCAGACGGTCAGGGAATAGACTTTATTTCATTTTTGAAGGAGCATCATCCCGGCACCCTTATTATAATAATTACTGCGAATGATAGCTCAATAGATAAAATAAGGGCTTTTCAACAGGGAGCAGATGATTTTTTAGGGAAGCCATTAAGCCTGGATCTGATAAACCGTACCCTTGATAAAATAAATTCCTGATATGACCTGTATGCAACTTTCCCCGCATTGTAGATTAATTTTCACTTTCCTCCGCTTTATTTCCGAAATTAACAGTTGAATAAACGACTGTAAACTTGTTCAGGTGTAACCGGACCCATAAAAATTCTATTTAGTATTATGGATTTTAATAATTCATTCATTCAATAAATCGACCAAAATGGGAAATCTGCTGTACATCATTGCTGTAATACTCGTCATTGCCTGGGCAATCGGTTTTCTCGGTTATCATGCCGGAAACATTATTCATATCCTTCTTGTTATAGCAATTGTAGCTGTTTTGCTGAAAATAATCCGTGGATCTGCGGATTAGGAATAAAAGTGTAAACATTGGACTGAAATGTGGGAAACTGATACAGTTATTATTTTGGTAATGCGCCAATTGTTGTTTAAATTGGTATAACTGTTGTTCGTAATTATAAAATCCTTTTTTTATGATTGCTGCGATCGCCCACAAAACTCCCGGTATCATCCTCGATAAACTTACCCGACTGTTAAATGCATTACAGGAGGTTAAGAATCATTATGAGCTCGTAGCCAAACGAATCCAGAATCAGCAATTGAAATTATCTATTTTAGGCCTGGCCCAGGAGAGCAAGCAATACGCCAATGAATTGATTGCACATATCGAAACCCTGGGAGGCATATTGCAAGACCGTATCAAAACGGATTGTAACCGGGTTGACCAATCTACGGATTCACAAGAAGGATCTGGGAGTGCTGAAGATCTTGTTCAGCTGAAAATCGGAGAACAGCAGGTAATGAAGACCTATCGGGATGTTTTAAATGAACCTTTTTTATATGATACAATCCGGCAAATGATACGTTACCAGCAAAACGGTCTTCTGCACTGTTTCTCCCAGATCAGGATGTTGTATGCAACACTTTTAAAATCCAGCAGTTAATTTTATATAGCCCCGCTCAGGGCCTGAAATTTTATAAAAGATTTTTGGTTTTTTGATAATTCTGGCAGGGATTTTATATATACATATATGGTCCATTTACAAAAACATTAAAATAATAAACATGAGTACTTACAAGATTTTATTAGGCTTTCTGGCCGGAGCAGTCGCTGGAGCCGCAATCGGTATTTTATTTGCGCCTGACAAAGGATCAGAAACCCGCCGGAAAATAGCTGATGAAAGTCAGGACCTCGCAGACAACCTGAAAGGTAAATTCAATAACCTGGTAGATGGTGTGAAAGAAAAATTTTCTTCAATCAAGTCTGAAACAGAGGACGTGGCTGAAAAAGGATATTCTGCATATAACCGGACGAAGGCTGAATTTAACTCCTAAAGTTTAAAGCTTAATAATGAGGGGCAAGGAATTTAGATAATATTTAAAGCACCTATCGGTGCTTTTTTTCATACCAATATTTATTACTTCCGCATTAATATAAATACCCAAATTATCAAATTAGTTTTAGGCTTTTAGCTAATAACGTGTCAACTCCGGCTGAACCTGATCTATATAAGCCAGGATGCCACCCTTCAGGTTATATAGATTTTTAAATCCGAATTTTTCTTCCAGCTCTCGGATTGCTTTAAGGCTGCGCGCTCCGGATTTGCAATGTATAACAACATCTATTTCGCGGGGAATCTGGTTAGCATAGTCAGCAACTTTGCCTAGCGGAATAAGTTCCCCGCCAATCTGTGCGATTTGATATTCTGAAGGTTCCCTGACATCGATCAGCTTAAATGGTTTTCCATTCACCTGCCAATCATATAAATCCCGTGCAGTGATTTCTTTCACAGGTTTTTCTTCCACAGCACGCATTCCGCAAAACTGTTCATAATCGATCAGCTCATGAATTGTCGGATTTTTTCCGTTCACAGGATTATCATCCCTGCGTTTAATATTAAATGTTCGGCTTTCAAAATTCAGGGCATCGAACGTGTAGAACCTTCCTGATAAAGGTTCGCCGACACCAGTTATAACTTTAATGACTTCCAGAGCCTGAAGGCTTCCAATTATTCCGGGTAGCACACCGAGCACACCGCCCTCTGCACAACTGGGAACCAGTCCCGGGGGTGGTGGAGTCGGATATAGATCGCGATAATTAGGGCCCCGTTCTCCATTTCGGTTTACATAATTAAAAACGGAAACCTGCCCTTCAAATTGAAAAATTGATCCGTATACATTGGGTTTATCCAGTAAAAGGGTCGCATCGTTGACCATGTAACGGGTTGGGAAATTATCCGTTCCATCAGCAACTACGTCATAATCTTTAATAATATCCAGGGCATTCCCTGAATTGATATGCGTATTATGCATAACAATATTTACATATGGGTTCAATGCTTCAAGTCTCCGTTTTGCCGCTTCCACTTTGGGTTTTCCAATTTCATGAATGTCGAACAAAACCTGCCTTTGTAAATTACTGTCGTCCACGACATCAAAGTCCACGATCCCAATAGTACCCACGCCGGCAGCTGTCAGATAAAGCAGGGCAGGGCTACCCAGACCACCACTGCCAATGATTAATACCCTGGCTGTTTTTAGTTTTAGCTGTGATTCTTCACCAAATTCCGGAATGATAATGTGCCGGTTATAGCGCGCCAGCTCCGCTTTTGAAAATTGAATATTACTTGAAGCCATAATTATTTTTTAATTGATACTCCCTGCGATTGCAGGTACTATGCTGATAACACTGGAATCGTTTACCGGTGTTTTTTCTTTCTGCAGATCCCTTATGTCATCATCTCCGGAGAATATATTTACAAATGACCGCAGGCTGCCCTTCGGATCTAATAAATGTTGTTTCAGTTCCGGAAAATCTAAAGTAATCCTTTCAATGATCTCACCAACTGTTCCTGCTTTAACCTGAAGTCTGGCAGTTTGATTTGTGAATTTTCGTAGTGGTGTTGGAATAATTACTGTTGCCATTATGCGGTTTGGTTTAAATGAACGAATGAAATATTTTCTTCTTCAAATTGTGAAGTTTCGTTGAGCCGCCAGCTGCGGATATGATCAAATTGTCCCTGTATCACAGATATAATCAGATAGGAAAACCATGGTTGTGCCGCAACCCTGTCATGTTCAGAAGGTATGGCCGGATGATTTGGATGTGAGTGGTAAATGCCTAATAACAAAACGTCGTTTTCAAGTGCTTCTCTCTCTGCCTGCATATAATCCTTTGAACTTATTTCAAATCTTCTTCTTTTATCGCCCGGTTTGACATTATCCACAACCCATATTTTTGAAATGATCCGGGTCCCGTCAGTCTGCTCAGTTCCAAATAAAAATCCACAGCATTCATCCGGGAATATGTGAACGGATTCTGATTTCAATTCAGCGAACGGTATGGTATCAATCAGGATCATTTAAATAAT
This sequence comes from Puia sp., assembly GCA_035937535.1. GTDB lineage: Bacteria > Bacteroidota > Bacteroidia > Chitinophagales > Chitinophagaceae > Puia. The sequence goes on from DASZHV010000025.1 coordinate 39,125, forward strand.
TTTTTATTGAGTTCTCCGTATTTATCACCATTGTCAGGAAGCAGGGTAACCACAATGCCTTTCTCCAGTTTGGAAGCAACGCGGATAGCGCCTACGAGATTTGCTGCTGAAGAGGGGCTCAGTAAAAGCCCTTCCATTTCTTTTACTTTTACAATCATCTCATAAGCTTCCTCCGTCGAAATCACAAGATTTTCATCTGCAATCGAAGCATCATAAATCCCCGGCACAATAGCTGTTTCAAGATGTTTCCATCCTTCCAAGCCATGAAGTGGATTATCGGGTTCCAGCGATATGAGACGGATTTTTGCGCTTTCATTTTTAAGTCTTCTTCCTGTACCAACAAAACTGCCGGTCGTTCCTAGCCCTGTAACAAAATGTGTGATGTGAGGAACTTGGTTTAAAATTTCAACAGCGGTTCCTTCAAAATGAGCCTTCCAGTTATTTTCGTTTTTATATTGGTCTGCATAAAAGTATAAATCAGGCGATTTTTCCGCCAATGAAAAGGCAACCTCCTGGGCACCATCGGTTCCTTCAAAACGTGATGTCAGGATAAGTTCGACGCCGAGTTTACGAAGTATTGATTTTCTTTCCGATGAAGCATTTTCAGGTAAGCATAGAGAAACCGGTATTCCTAGGATTTTACCGATCCGCGCATATGCGATGCCGGTATTACCACTGGTAGCATCCAGGAGAATCTTACCGGGATACAGTTGTTTCTTTTCAATTGCGTCCCTGAAAATGGCAAATGCTGCCCTTGCCTTGACACTTCCTGACAATTGCTCCCATTCTTTCTTGGCAAAGAGCAATACATTTTCCTTCCGGAATATATTCGGAAAACTAACCATTGGCGTATTACCGATTTTCGATCGCAGGACCGCCAGTTTTTCTTTCATTCCATGCGATGCAGTTGAAATTGTGTTAAGCATATATAAAACAAAAAAGCTCCACATGAGTGGAGCTTCCGTATAGTTTAAGATTTATTAATATCTATATAAGAACATTCCCCACCCGGCTTATCCGGTTTACAGTACAACAACAACAGCAAATTGGGGAAATTCTGTTTTTCATGCCTATTTATCTAACAACACAAATATAATTCAAAT
>DASZHV010000026.1:0-77357 GCA_035937535.1 Puia sp.
ACCATTTCAGCATTATAAGGAATTCCATTTTGCACAAAAACGGTTCCATCGGAGTTGCGCGTACTAGTCGTAATCATTCCCAGGGCGCCTTCCTGTTCTGCAAATTTTTTGGTCGCCTGCAATAAACGATTGGCAGCCATGAATGCCGAAATTTGATTATTTGGGGGAACGGGCGCTTTCGGATCAAATATCACCATTTTAAAAAGATCTGAATCCGCATACCGAATGACATCCGGTTTTAATGCCAGGGGCAGGGAATCGATTCTTTTCAACAATACAATTTTACCTTTCAGCTTGCCCTTATATACGGAAAGCCCTGAAGAATCCTTAGTGTCAATCAGAACAACCTCTGCGTGTGTCAGCCCTTTTGTTCCTTTAGAAAATGTTTTTGGAAATCCGATCAGTGGTTCATAATACGGCGAAGTCATGGCCAGATAATATTTCTCCAGTTCCCAACCCTTTCCCCATTTGCCCCAGGCTTCGAGATTCGCATTTACCAGCCCCCAGGAAGTCAGTTTGTTTTTTGCCCAGTTTGCTGCTTTAAAATAGCCTGGTGATTGCATCAGCCGAGGGCCGTTTGCGTCCGTCAGATTAAAAATAATTTCCATCACCTGCGAATGATTCATTCCTTCGTCACGGATTTTGGCCATCATAGCCATATCCAGGTTTTCATTTTGTGCAAATACTCCATTGGCAAGAATTAATAACGGTATGATAATTCCTTTTCTCATATGTAATTTTTTAGAATGACGAATGTATTATCTGAGTTGCTTGCTGGTTTCAGAAATTATATAAGCGGAAAATTTAAAAATGAAAACTCCATTTTGCCGGAGGCAGAATGGGGAAAATTGACAATTTTTTGCCAGAACCTGAAGGGTGCCATCAGATTTTTTTCATCATTCACTCACCGGTGCGGAAAAATGTAAACTATCGCTAATTTCTCCCTGGTCCTGGATTTTGTCGTTATTAATTGCATTTTTACTACCTGCATACGGATTCAGAATTTTATTTACCGGACTTAACCAGTAGGCTTCGGAAGAATCTGCAAAAGCATTCGGACAGCGCATATGGTACACTGTACTCCCATCATACCTGACCGTCCGGATAAGCGAATAAAGCTCATCGGTAATCATATTGAATTCCCTTTTCTTTTGTTCCATGGTCTTTTCCTTCTGAAGGCCGTTAATTTCCCCCTGCATGGATTGGGCCAGGCTTACAGCTGTTTGAATAATGGCTGTATCAGCTTTGAACTGATCAAAACGAATACTGTCAATCGATTTAAGAAGTTTTTGTGCTGCCCCTGTTATCCGTGAACTGTCTGAAGCTGCAAAACCATCAGATAACTCATAATAATTGTTCAATACCACTGCAAAAGATCGGTTAAATGCAGAAGTTTTGGAGCTGATTGCTAAGGGTTCGTCTTTTTCTTCAGAATTATTATTGCCGGAATTGCTTTTATGAAGCACCAGATATGTAATTCCAAGGGCAACGGCCAAAACACCAACCAATAAAAGGGCCTTCTTCATAAATTGAATTTAATCAAAGATAATTCTAAATGCATTTGCTTTAATTTTGCGCGTTTGAATTAATCCCCATTCATCATATGCTGGCAGGTTTTCAGAATTTGACTTTCGAGTTTGGCGCCCGTAAAATCCTGGAAGATGTCACATGGCATATTCAACCCAATGAACATATTGGGCTGATCGGTTATAACGGCACCGGTAAATCGACATTACTGAAATTGTTAGCAGGTGAGTATTCACCTTCTGCAGGTTCGGTGGAACGTAGCCGGAATATAAGCATCGGTTACCTGCATCAGGACCTGCTTAGTTTTGATACGGGTGATCCTATACTAAAGGTTGCCATGGGCGCTTTTGATAAAGTGCTGAATTTAGAAAAGGAACTGGAGCAACTGGCCCATGAGATGGAAGTGGAAGAAAAAGCTGGCAAATCACAATCAGAGTTATTGCTACTGGCATATACCGATAAACTTCATGAAATGGAGCTCCTTGATGGATATAATATCCATCACAAAACGGAAGAAGTATTGCAGGGGCTTGGTTTCTCCAATGCAGATTTGCAAAGGCCTTACCGCGAATTCAGCGGCGGTTGGCGAATGCGTGTGCTCCTTGCGAAAATGATTCTTCAGAAACCGGACCTGCTCCTGCTGGATGAACCTACCAATCACCTTGATCTGCCTTCCATAGAATGGCTTGAAAAATACCTTCAGCATTACCAGGGTTCTGTTGTGATTGTGAGTCATGATAAGTTTTTTCTGGACAGGATGGTACATAAAATAGTTGAACTCTATCAGCAGGACCTGCACTTTTATAACGGGAATTATTCATTTTATGAAAAAGAAAAAGAAATGCGAATTACCCTTCAGCAAAGGGCATACGAAAATCAAAAAGATTATATCCGGCAGCAGGAAAGATTTATAGAAAGGTTCAAAGCCAAAGCCAGCAAAGCGGCAGCGGCACAGTCTGCCATGAAAAGACTGGATAAAATGGAGCGTATTGAAAATGTTGAATTGGAAAGACCGGATATGCGGATTCAGTTTCGTGTAGATAGGCAACCAGGTAAAGTTCTGGTGCAATTAAAAGATTTGAGCAAAAGTTTTGGTGATATTGAAATCATCCGGCATGCTGAAGCCGAAATTGAGCGCGGCGATAAAATTGCTCTTATCGGTGCAAATGGTAAAGGTAAATCAACTGTATTACGTATCCTTGCCGGTACAGAAACCTTTACAGGCGACCGCACTTGGGGTCATCATGTGGATGCAAGTTTTTATGCACAACATCAATTGGAATCTTTAAATATTAATGATACTGTACTGGAAGAAATGAAACATTCCGGATCACAGAAGAATGAACTTGAGCTTCGAACCCTGCTGGGTTGTTTTCTTTTTTCCGGGGACGATGTGGAAAAAAAGATTAAAGTATTAAGCGGTGGAGAGAAAGCCCGCGTTGCATTGGCAAAAACTATTGCCGGTAGAGCAAATTTTCTTTTATTGGACGAACCGACTAATCACCTTGATATTCATTCCTGTGAATTGCTGGCCGAAGCACTCAATAAATATGAAGGCAGTTATATACTTGTGAGCCATGACCGTTTCTTTATTTCAAAAACGGCCAACAAAATCTGGGAAATTGAAAACGGCCAGATAAAAATGTTTAAGGGAACATATGATGAGTGGGTGGAATGGAACAAAAGAATGAATATGCAGGTTAAACCCGGTTTAAATAAACCTAAAATTGACAAACCTGTTGCAGAGCAGCTGAAACCTATTATAGCTACCCAACCCGTCAACAAAGAATTAAAAAAACGAGTCCAGAAACAACAGAAGCTGGTGGAGCAACTCGATGAGGATATCATTCGTCTACAATCTGAAAGTAGCCGCCTGGAACAGCAATTATCTGTACCGGAAATTTATGCCAACAGGCAAAAATTCCTGGTAGCAGAATCGGAATATAAAAAAGCGATACTAAGTTTGTCCGTAGCCAGGCAGAATTATGATGTGGCGCTTGAAAAACTGATGGAACTGGAAGAACAACAATAAAGCCAAAGGCTTAAAGCCCAAAGCTTAAGGCAAAGCCTGTTCAAATTTGGAAATTTGAAAATTGCATCTCAGGGTCTTTGTTTAATTTTATATAAACCATCAGATTTATTAAAAAGGATTCATTTATTATTTTAATCCGTACCCTATTTATATCCTGCTGTCTATTTTTTATTTTCAGCGTTCCCTCCGCTGCACAGGATTCAGTTGTGCACAAAAGACCCAAGATCGGACTTACACTTAGTGGCGGTGGCGCAAAGGGCCTGGCACATATTGGCATCCTTAAAGCTATTGATTCGGCAGGGCTTTCCATTGATTACTTAACGGGTACAAGTATGGGCAGTATTATCGGGTCACTTTATGCATCCGGATATTCAGCCGATTCAATATTATATATTGCCCGTCACATGCGCTGGGATCAGATCCTGTCGAATCAGAGTTCTCTTCGGGATATCATTATGGAAGAAAAAGATGAATATAACAGGTACGACCTGGAACTTCCCTGGGTTAATAATTTTTTCAGGATTTCCACTGGTGTGCTTGAAGGCCAGGAATTATGGTTGAAATTTTCAGAGTTTCTGTTTCCTGTTTATAAAATTAAAAACTTCGATTCGTTGGACATACCCTTTAAATGTATTGCAACTGATATTTCTACAGGACAGGCAGTGGTGCTTGATAGCGGAGAAATTGTAAATGCCATTCGGGCAAGTATGGCCATACCTTCTGTATTTACAGCAGTGGAATATCATGGCAAATTATTGGTTGACGGAGGTATAGTACGCAATTTCCCGGTTAAAGATGTTCGCGAAATGGGTGCGCAATTTGTCATAGGAAGTAATGTAACAAGCAGTTTACTCCCTGCAAATAAAGTGAACAATGTTTTGCAGGTGCTTTTACAGGTAGCTTTCTTCCGGGAAGCAGAAGATACCAAACTGGAAGTTCCGTTATGCAATATTTATGTGCAGACACCACTGGAAAAATACAGTATGGCAACTTTTTCGCAGGCGGATGAAATTATTGAAGCGGGTCTGGAAGAAGGAAGAAAACTATATCCGCAATTAAAAAAGCTTGCTGATTCGTTAAATGCTTTGTATGGTCCTGTAAAAAATGAAAAAGAGCTACCTGCCATAGAAAGTGTAAAAATTTCTTCTTATGAAGTAAGAGGATTGAAATATACCACCCAGGATTTTTTTGTACATACCATGGGCCTGGCAACCAATCATGTTTATACACCTGAAATGCTTGCACACATGGTGCGACGGGCAGGTGGCACCAGGTACTATAACCGGATTACCTATCAACTGGATCCTCAGCCGGATCAATCCGCTAAAATTATATTTGATGTCTCTGAGAATCCGCTTACGTTTGGAAAGATTTCATTGCACTATAACCAATTTACAGGTATCAGTGCAATTTTCAATCTGACGTCGCGGGATTTCTTAACACCTAATTCCAGGAGCCTGGTCACTATCAATATTGGAGAAAATTTTAGAGTCAGGGGAGAGCACCTTCAATACCTGGGGAGGGGAAGGAAATTTGCGCTGAAATTATCAACCCAATTTGATCAGTTAAATATCACAACATATGCAAAAACAAAAGAAGCCGGAATTTATAACCAGGATTATTTTGTTATGGATGGCAGGTTCGGGTATTCGACCAGCCGCGATTTAACCATAGGCGTTGGAACGCGATTTGAATGGACCAGGTTTAATCCATCAATTACTTCTGCCGTTGAATTTAACGGAACGGATAATTTTCCGACCAGCTATATTTATTTCAGACAAAATTCTCTTGACCGGCCGGTATATCCAAAAAAAGGTATCAGATCGGAACTTGAAGGAGACTGGGTATATACTCAAAATCCCAATATCAAATTACATACAATTACGCAGGATGCGGATACGGTAACTGCATATAATCCTTATCCTAGGATAACATTTCATTTTGAAAGTTATACACCTCTTTCGGAAAAAAGTACTTTATTATTTTTGCTGCAATCCGGCATGAATTTCCAGAAGGGAAATATTATGAATGAATTTTCCATAGGCGGCCTTACATATAGCTTTCACAATCAGATTACATTCGCAGGATTAAGGGAAGGTTCATATTATTCTTCCAGTGTTGCGGAAATTCAGGCTGGTTTTCGTTATAATATGTATGGAAATCTTTATCTGACCGGACGTGCAAATATAATGTTTAACAATTTTGTAAATAATGAGAATAAGTTTTATGATACGCCCAATTTTTTGTCAGGATATGCTCTAACATTTACTTATAATTTTGTGCTGGGCCCTCTTGAGCTGAGCGCCATGTATTGTGACCAGTGGAAAAGAGTTATGGGATATCTTAATATTGGAATTCCGTTTTAAGCTTTCGGCTTTAGGCTTTGGGCTTTAGGTCTATAATATCAAGTATTTCTTTTTCTTTCGCAATTGCACTGTCCTTCATTTTCTTTCCTTCTGCGAGTATGGACGATATTTTTCTATCTTTTTCATGTCCCGCAGCATTGATACATACATTCAGAAAAGCGCCCAACACTGCAGAACGTGCGCATAATGCGCCCACGCCTGTATCGGATTTTGAATTTTGGTTTCCTTCGATTGCCATTGCTTTTATGATGTCCATTGATTTAAGGGATAATTGCATGACCCGGTAAGGTATTTCAATTGCCTTCAGATTGGCTTCCTGCAGGGCTTTTTCACGCTCTGATTTTTCTGATTCAGTGCCTTTTGGCAGTGCCTTAGCATGTAAGATTTCTTGAAAAGCTCTTGTATCGGCATCGACCAGTGAAATGATTTCCTTTTTAAGGACAGATGCTTTATCTGCCCAATCACTGAATGATTCCCAGTTATTTTTTTGTGCGGAAATATTCGCTACCATGGCACCAAGGCCAGCGCCTAGCGCGCCCAGATAAGCTGCAACAGATCCCCCGCCTGGCGCAGGTGATTCACTCGCTGTTTCATCCGCAAAATCTGATAACGAAAGGCGGATAAGCTTTTCTTCTTCCGGATCTTTTAATAAATATTCAATAATTCTTTCTTCAGGTTTGAATGGACCAAGTTCATTTAGTCCCAAGGAAATAATAGCAATCCTTATCAATTCCTGTTCAGAAATACCCGTAGAACGTTTCTGTTTTTTCAGAAAATATTTTCCTGCTTCCAGCATGGATTGCAAAGGGATCAATCCCACAAGTTCACTGCCAGTAACCCGTAGCCCTCTGCTTTCTGCTTTTCTGCAGACTTCATCAAAAGCGATATGCAATGGTGTGATGGAAAGATTGGTAAGATTCATGGAGATCTGAGCTATACCATATTCTTTTATGAACCAGCCAATGGCTTTTACAGATTTGAGCGATCCCGGCATCATTACAGGTTCCCCATTTTCATCCATAACTATATTACCATTTACCTGATCGCCTTCTCTTTTTATCCTTCCTGCTTCGCGAACGTCAAAAGCAACACTGTTTGCGCGGCGCACCGAAGTAGTATTGAGGTTTATATTATAGGCTACGAGAAAGTCACGGGCACCAATTACGGTAGCGCCTCTTATTTCATCAAATACAACCGGTCCAAAATCGGGCCTCCATTCACTTCTTTTTATTTTCTCAGCAAAACCTTCATACTCACCAGCACGTATAACCGATAAATTGCTCCGGGTTTTATCCTTCTGTGCAGCTTCATATAAATAAACGGGAATGGACAATTCATTCCCTATCCTTTCGGCCAGTTTCTGGGCCCAGCGTGCGGTTTCCTCCATTGTAATTCCAGATACAGGAATCAGAGGACACACATCCGTAGCACCCATCCGGGGATGTTCACCCTTATGCCGGCGCATATCAATTAATTCACCTGCCTTACGAATGGCCCTGAATGCAGCTTCTACAACTGATGGAGGAGAACCTACAAAAGTTACGACCGTGCGGTTGGTGGCTTTTCCCGGATCCACATTAAGCAGTTTCACACCTTCCACTGTTTCAATTTCTTTCGTAATCCATTGAATAATCTGTGGATCCCTGCCTTCGCTGAAGTTGGGAACGCATTCAATTATAGGTGTCATATAACGTAGTTGGCCTGCGCAATGTTAAGGAAAGAAAATCAATCTGTTTCGGAAAGCTGCTCACGCTGTCTGATAAAATCCAAAGGTTTTTTAGGAAAATTCAGGCTCAGGATTCCCTTTAAGCGATGAATTTACCCCGGATTATTATTTTATCGGCAAGGTTGGATCCGAAGCTATATGGGATATATTCCAGAGATGGAACCTGCGAAGTAATGATCAGATTGGCCGTTTTTCCTCTGGTAATCGTGCCAAGCGAATTTCCCAGTCCCATGGCATAAGCTCCATTGATGGTTGCTGCATTCAGTGCTTCTTCCGGTAATAGTTTCATTTGAATACAGGCCAGTGATATAATAGTATTCATATTTCCGCTGGGTGCAGATCCGGGATTATAATCAGAGGCCAGTGCAATGGCAAGTCCGGATTCCAATAATTTTCTTGCGGGCGGAAATTCCATACGAAGGAAAAAAGCAGCCGCCGGGAGCAATGTGCAGATTCCTTTCCATCCCGAGTTTTTCATTTTACTGATTTCTTCATCTGGCATTATCTCCAGATGATCCATCGATATGGCATTGAGTTTTATTCCTGTTTCAATTCCACCGATTGCGTTGAGTTGATTTACATGCATTTTTGGCTGTAAACCATAACGAAGTCCTGCCCGCAGAATGGTTTCTGATTCTTCCGGATTAAAAAAACCCTTCTCGCAAAAGACATCAATGTAATCGGCCAGATTTTCTTTTGCGATAACCGGCAGCATTTCGTCAACGATCTCTTTTATATAAGCAGCATGATTTTCACGGTAGTCCAAAGGATAAGTATGTGCTCCAAGAAAAGTAGTTCTTATATATAGCGAGGATTTTTCTTTTAATTGACGGATTACGCGAAGCATTTTCAATTCACCATCTAACGATAATCCATAACCGCTTTTTATTTCAACGGCACCAGTTCCCAACTTGGCCACATCCTGCAGTCTTTTCCAGGAAATCCTGAAAAGTTCATCGGAAGATATTTCATTAATTTTTTGAACTGTACTCAGGATACCTCCCCCGCGGGCATTGATCTCTGCATATGAAAGTCCCCGGATTTTATCGACGAATTCACTTTCCCGGCTTCCTGCAAAAACAATATGCGTATGACTGTCGCACCAGCAAGGCAGGACCAGTCTTCCACTGCAATCAGTTTTTACTTCCGGAAGATTAGGCAAATCATTATTTAGCGAATCCATTCTTCCGAAACCTGCAATTTCTTCTCCTTCAATAAGCAGCCACGCATCTTCCAGGCATGGAAGGTTTGCCATTTCACTGCCATACAGAGGCCTGTTTCCGGGATCTGTATTAACAAGCTGTTTAATATTTATCAGGAGTTGACTTTGCATAGTGAATATCAGAGTTGAAATTCGTCTTTTGTTTTTTGTGCAAGTGGATATCCGGCATCTGCGTGGCGAATTACACCGAGTCCAGGATCATTGCGAAGTACTCTTGAGAGACGGACAGCAGCGGCATCAGTTCCATCTGCTACTATCACCATTCCTGCATGAATGCTATAGCCCATACCTACTCCGCCTCCATGGTGCAGGCTTACCCAGCTGGCACCGCCTGCTGTATTGACGAGGGCATTGAGGATGGGCCAGTCTGCCACGGCATCGCTTCCGTCCATCATAGCTTCTGTTTCACGATTTGGCGAAGCCACGGAACCAGTATCGAGGTGATCCCGGCCAATAACGATAGGAGCATTTACTTTTTTTGCGCGAACGAGTTCATTGAAAGCAAGTCCTGCTTTTTCTCTTTCTCCCTGACCCAGCCAGCAAATACGAGCAGGCAATCCCTGGAAAGCTATTTTTTCTTTAGCCAGTTTTAACCAGCGCTGGAGGGAATGATTTTTTGGGAAAAGCTGAACCATCAATTCATCCGTAACAGCAATATCTTCCGGAATTCCACTGAGTGCAGCCCACCGGAAAGGTCCCTTGCCTTCACAAAAAAGAGGACGTATATAAGCCGGAACGAATCCAGGAAAATCAAATGCATTCTTAAGCCCTTTTTCGAAAGCACGTGCACGGATATTATTTCCATAATCGAAAGTGATGGCGCCTTTATTTTGAAGTGCCAGCATTTTCTCTACATGAAGTTTCATAGACGCATAAGCAAGCTCCAGGTATTTATCAGGGTTTGTTTCGCGTAATTTTTTTGCTTCTTCCAGAGAAACCTGGTGAGGCCAGTATCCTATGAGTGGATCATGCGCAGAAGTCTGATCTGTAAGTGTATCGGGAATGATATTTCTTTCCAATAATCTTTCAAGCAGATCCACTGCATTGCAACAAACACCGATCGAAACAGCTTTTTTGTCTTTTTTAGCCTGCTGAGCTTTATTAATGGCTTCATCCAAATTATAAACTCCGAAATCAAGATATTTAGTTTCCAGTCTTTTTTGAATTCGCCAATTTTCTACTTCAGCAATGAGGGCTACCCCTTCATTCATCGTAATTGCAAGTGGCTGGGCGCCTCCCATGCCACCGAGACCAGCCGATACATTCAGTGTACCTCTTAATGTTCCATTGAAATGTTTATCTGCAGCGGCGGCATAAGTTTCATATGTTCCCTGCACGATGCCCTGTGAACCTATATAAATCCAGGAACCGGCCGTCATCTGGCCATACATCATAAGTCCCTTTTTTTCAAGTTCATCAAAATGCTCCCATGTTGCCCATTTCGGAACGAGTTGAGAATTTGAAATTAACACCCTGGGCGCATCGGCATGTGTTTTCATTCTTCCGACCGGCTTGCCGCTCTGAATCAACAGGGTTTCATCATTCTCCAAAATTTTCAGGTTTGCAAGTATGTCATCCAGCGCCTGGAAATTCCGGGCCGCTTTGCCACGACCCCCATAAACGATCAACTCATCAGGACGTTCCGCTACTTCAGGATTTAGATTGTTCAATAACATGCGTAAAGCAGCTTCTTGTATCCATCCTTTACAATTTAACTCCGGCCCGACAGGCGTTTTATATTTGACCGGGTCGTATTTTGAAATCATTTTTTGAACATTAATTATTTAAAGAAAAGGTTTCATAATCCTTGTTGAGTTCTATGCCCCTGGCTTTGGCAAAAGCATCAGTTTCACGGATGAAACTGAAAGATTCGATCATGGATTTTATTTTCTTGATATCATCAGCAAAAATCCTGTCCTCACGCGCAAAGCTCACCTGTTGTCGTACGAATTCATGGGCATGCTCCAGTATGGAACTGCTTCGAAGAGGACGGCGGAATTCAATGGCCTGGCAGGCCGTCATCAATTCGATGGCAAGGATGTATTCGAGATTTTCAAGAACCATTTCCAGTTTACGGCCGCTGATGCTTCCCATACTTACATGGTCTTCCTGTCCGAGTGAAGTAGGAATACTATCGGCACTGGCGGGAAAACAAAGTGTTTTGTTTTCTGTTACCAGGGCGGCAGTGGTATACTGTGGGATCATAAATCCGCTATTTAGTCCGACGTCTTTCATCAGTAAAAGTGGAAGGCCCCATTTACCTTCAAGCAGCAAATAGCAACGCCGATCGGAAATGTTTCCTGCTTCTGAAGAAGCGATGGTTGCATAATCAAGAGGAATTGCCAGCGGCTGGCCGTGAAAATTTCCTCCGCTGATCGTATCATCCGCAGAAAATATAAGAGGGTTATCAGTTACTGAATTTAATTCTGTAATTGTAAGTTCCTTAAGGTGAAGCCAGGCATTCCGGCTGGCTCCGTGTACCTGGGGCATGCAACGCAGCGAATAAGGATCCTGCACCCGGCCGCAGTCAATATGACTCTGCATAATTTCCGAACCGGATAAAAGTTTACGTAATCTTTGGGCAACCAGTTGATTTCCTTTGAAGGGTCTCAACTTATGGAGACGTTCGTCAAAAGGAGATTTGGTTCCTGTAAGTGCTTCAAGGCTCATTGCCCCGATCAGGTCGGCAGACTCAAGACAATAGTGCATACGCTGGAGATTAGATATGGCATATGCAAGAATAAATTGTGTTCCGTTAATTAAGGCAAGCCCTTCTTTGGGACCAAGTTGCAGGGGTTTGAGTCCGTTTTCAGAAAGAATCTCTGCACTAGGAAATATTTTTCCCTTCACCCATACTTCTCCCAATCCAATTAAGGGAAGAAATAGATGAGCCAGCGGTGCCAGATCGCCGGAAGCGCCCACGGATCCTTTTTCAGGAACCACAGGGCTGATATCCTGATCAATGTACCAGCATATCCTTGAAAGTGTTTCAGGTTGAACGCCGGAATATCCCTGGGCCAGGGATTGCACTTTAGTAATCATCATGATCTTCGAAAGGAAGGGACTAATAGGGTGCCCAACTCCTACACTATGACTTTGCAAAATTTTATGCTGAAGTTTCCTTGTGTCATCAGCAGATATATGTGTATTGGAAAGAACTCCGAATCCAGTATTTATGCCGTAAACTGTTTTTTCCCTGGAAACAATTTCGCTTACACTATCCCTGCTTTTGATAATGCGTTGCATGGAATCTTCCGGAATTATACCACGAATATCACCCCCGGCAAGGGCGATTACAATGGCAGGTGTTAATATATCTGAGCCGTAATGGAAAGGTTTGGACATGTAACTGTTCGATTATTTGCTAATGGATATATTTGCGGGCGCCTGTTAGCGACCGCTTAATATTACAATGCATAATATCACGAAAATAAAACTCTTTAGGATACTTCTCCGGATCACTTATTTACCTTCTTTGATTATTATGTATCCATTGGCGTTATTCAGAAAAAAATCTGAATCCGGACTATTCTTTTTTTTCGACCGTTATGCCATGGGCGGTGCACAGCGCATTCACCTTGACATTTTAAAATCGATTCCCGAGCCTGAGAAACAAGTTTTTTTTACCAGATTCTCACCAAATACAGTTTTTCGGGAAGAATTTTATGCGGTTCCGAAGGCTTTTTGCCTAGATGTACATGTTTGGTGCGATTATCTGGTTTTGAGGCTGTTCTCTGTTCATTATTTCAGTTTTTATATAAACAGACATTCTTCAGCCCTGGTTTTCGGTGCCAACTCGACTTTTTTTTATGATATGCTTCCATTCATCAATAAGAAAATAATCAGAACCGAGCTATTACATAATTTCACTTTTGGTAAAAACGGAATGGAATTTTTCGGATTAAAAAATTATAGCTACTTAGATTACAGAATTGTTTATGATTATTATTCAAAGAGTAATATCGAAAAACAATATGCTGATTTTCATATTGACCCGGTTTTTCTCCGGAGGATCCTTTTTATTGAACCCGGAGTAGATATTCCACTTGAAAAGAAGAAATCCTTTAATCCACCGCTAAAGATTATTTGTGCCGGCCGGGGTGGCCCGCAGAAAAGAATCTGGCTGGTTAACCAGATCGCCGAGGAATTGATTGACAGACATGTTGCTGTTGAGTTTCATTTTGCGGGGACCATGGTCAATGAGCTTTCCGAAAAACTGAAAGCGCATACGGTGATTCATGGAGAAATCGGTGATACTGGTAAAATGGCTGCACTTATGGCTGAATCAGAAATAGCCCTGTTAACTTCTTCTTATGAGGGATTCCCAATGTTCATTAAAGAGACCATGGCCAATGGTTGCATTCCCGTGGTTACGGCATTGCCGGGAAACTTGATGCATTTAAAAGACCGATTTAATAGCATGCTTATCCATGAAATTCTGGATGAAACAAAACTGGTTCAGGAGGGAATACAAATCATCCTGGTATTAGCGGGCGACAGAAATCTTTGTATTCAATTATCGGAAGAAGCTTACAATTATGCAAAACAACATTTCAACCGAGATGAATTCATAAAAGCGTATCGGAAACTGCTGATACCTCCCGCTGAACGTTGGGCGAATAGATAAGTTTTGGGCTTTAGGCTTTAGGCTTTAAGCTTTTCCTAAGTTTGTAATAAAAGAAGAGCATAAAAATTTTGGAAAATAATCCGGTGTTAAGCAGGGTTGCCGGAATTTTTTGCTGTGACGTTATCATCGCAGGGATGAAATCAGGAATTTTCCCATTATAACCTGAATTTTTGATTTGAGTGATATTGCGGATGGATAAATTCCGAAGAAAACGCCACCAGGAGTCAAAAACGGTAATATGATAGATAGCCTTTTCATCTAATTTTTCTCCCAGCATAAATCTTTCCGGAATTTCTATTTCCGCTTTCCCAAAACTCGAACGGGTAACCTGACTCTCACTTATGCCAATCTTAACCAGGTTTTTGGGAATATATTCAGGAGCCCCGTGTTTTTTAAAATATCGGATATAAAAATCAATGTCAACCAGCCATTTCATCCTGTTGTCAAAAATAACATCATTATCTTTTTTAAAAATGACAACGCTCGGCGGACCAATTCTGTTAGAGGCAAAGAGGGATTCCGGTAGGTGCTTCAGGGATTTCAATTGTCTGAAATTGGGCCTGATGTTTTTCAAATGGCCGTCTGGGAAAACATCAGAATAGGCAGAAAAATAAAAGCCTGCCCTGCCTTTTTCGACAGCTTCTGCAAAATAGCGGAGACAGTCTGGCCCACTGAACCAGTCATCATCATGCATTATCTTGATCCAATCCGCCCCAGACCTCCGGAGGCATTCATTCCAGTTTTCAGGCGTACCAAGGGTCTCCTGATTTTTAAAGTAGCGGATCATCGGCATAAGCACATGATTCTCCACCATTTCATGAATTTCGGGACCTGGACTATCATCAGTAATTATGACTTCAAAATGGCGGTAAGACTGTATTTCAATGGAATCCAAGAGGCGCCTGAGAAATACCGTTCGCTGATAGGCAGGAATGCAGATTGAAATAAAAGGCGTGACTCCCATCCGGCAAAAATAGGTTCCTGTGGATAAATCATTTGAATATTAATAAACTCTTATCAATTTATAGCACGAAAATTGTTTGTACAAATTGAATATTTAACCATGATCGTTCAATTCAACAAAAACATCCAGTTTACCAAACTGATTAAAGCGGAAGGTCGGTTAAGGGAGTTCAATTTCAGAAAAGTGAACGGCCTTCATGAAGAACTGTTTACAGTTGATGTTAGTGACGACCGGGGAAACCGAATTATGTTTAAAATGCATAAAGAAGGTGAAGAATGGCTGATCACAACAGATCAACTTGTACCGGAATGGGTTAAAACCAACATTTCCCGTTATAACGAAGCCATAGAAGAAGAACTTAGAATTTCCTGATCCAAGCTTTCGCTTATATTTATGCCGGCAATCTCCTCATTGCATGGTTCAATTTATAGCCCTAATACAACAATTTGCAGAACAGGGAGAAAAAACCGGATGGACTTATATCACTGTTCCACACGATATTGCTGAGCAGTTAAAACCCGGATTTAAAAAATCTTTTCGTGTTAAAGGAAAATTGGATTCGCATTCCATTGCACAACTGGCACTACTTCCCATGGGCAACGGATCTTTCATTTTGCCCCTGAATGCAAGTCTTCGTAAAGCTGTCCATAAAAAAAAAGGAGCCATGTTGAAGTTAAGCCTCGAAGAAGATAAAAAACCTTTGAAAGTAAACGCAGAATTAATTGAATGTCTTGCAGATTCCCCCAAGGCAGAAAAAAAATTCAAGACACTGCCCCGTTCTCACCAGATGTATTACAGCAAATGGATCGAGTCTGCAAAAACCATAGAGACGCGTGCGAAAAGAATCGGCCTCACTGTCCAGGCAATGGAAAAAAATATGACATATGCAGAGATGCTCCGTTTAAATGCACAATCTGTTAATAAGTAAGTTGTTCGAATTGTGCATTTAAACTATTAAATTTGAATACTTGCGTCGGATGATGCTGAAGAAACCTCATTTGAAAACTTTAAATTCTCGGAATTGACTGAAACGATTATTAACCTGGAAACTGTTAACCCTATTGAATTTTTTGGTGTAAATAATGGCAAATTAGATATTCTCAAAAAAAAATTCCCACTTCTAAAAATCCTTTCCCGCGGAACACAGATCAAGCTTAGCGGCGCCCCTGAACAGGTTGAGACCGCAAAGGAGAAAATAGACCTGCTTCTCCAGTATCTGGAAAGGAATGGCAGCCTTACGGAGAACTATTTCAACCAGATCCTGGGTGGTGATGATGCGGAAACGGTGGATCATTTTGTTGACAGGAATCCGAATGACATTTTGGTATTCGGTCCGAATGGGAAAACTGTTCGAGCCAGAACAGTTAACCAAAAAAAGCTGGTAACAGCTTCTGAAAGAAATGATATTGTTTTTGCCATCGGACCTGCAGGTACAGGAAAAACATATACTGCAGTTGCAATGGCTGTTAGGGCGCTGAAAAATAAAATGGTCAAGAAAATCATCCTGACACGCCCTGCAGTCGAAGCTGGTGAAAACCTGGGATTTCTTCCGGGTGATCTAAAAGAAAAAATTGATCCCTACCTGCGCCCTTTATATGATGCACTGGATGATATGATTCCGGCCGATAAGCTGGGGTATTATATGACCACGCGCACCATTGAAATAGCTCCATTGGCGTATATGCGCGGTCGTACACTTGACAACGCCTTTATTATACTGGATGAAGCCCAAAACGCCACCGACCTTCAGTTAAAAATGTTCCTGACGCGGATCGGCGCCAGTGCCAAAGCCATAATCACAGGCGACCTTACACAGATTGATCTTCCTAAGAATCAAAAAAGCGGATTGGCAAAGGCCCTTTATATCCTGAAAGGGATCGATGGCATTTCACACATTGAACTGGATGAAGAAGATGTGGTAAGGCACCGGTTGGTAAAAGCTATTATCAAAGCATACGAAAAAGATAAATTGATTGAACAGGGGGGCGTTTAACGCTTAACGCTTAACGTGGAACGCGTATGGTACAATTTGACAGAAATTTATAACTGA
This sequence comes from Puia sp., assembly GCA_035937535.1. Lineage (GTDB taxonomy): Bacteria > Bacteroidota > Bacteroidia > Chitinophagales > Chitinophagaceae > Puia. Next base: position 16,515 of record DASZHV010000026.1, read on the forward strand.
ATTATTTTTTTTTGAAAACCATATTTCTTTACTGCCTTTTGATTTTTATAGTTGCCTGCAATGCAGGGAAAACATTTAAGAAGGCAGAAGATGCCCAGGATGCAGGACGGCAGTTTATTCGCGCTTCCCTGGATGGAGATTATGAGAAAGCCCGTTTTTATCTGCTTAATGATTCTATAAACCTTTTGCTGATCAGTAAATGGCAGCAGGGTTTTGATAAAATGGACCGTGATATAAGACAGCAATATCGCGAAGCAAATATTCTTCCTATCAATATACATGCAATTAATGATTCAGTTACTTCATATACCTACTCTAATAGTTTCCGGAAGGATACAACCACTGTGCATATTGTCCGTGTGAATGGAGAATGGCTGGTTGATCTAAAAGAGATCCTCAACGACAAACACTGATATAGCTTCCTTACAGCTGTTTTGCACAATGATACTGAATGAGTAGGTTTGTAACCTCAAACCCCGCTTATGAATAAAATGAATGTATCTCATCCCTGGCACGGCGTCCCATTCGGAAGTCACGCACCACGTATTGTGAATGCTATTATAGAAATACCTCAGGGCTCCCGGGCAAAATATGAAATCGACAAGGAGAGCGGCTTACTTAAACTTGACAGGGTTATTTATTCTTCATTTTATTATCCAGTGAATTATGGTTTTATACCCCAAACCTATGGAGATGATAAGGACCCCCTGGATATTCTTGTTATTACATCATTACCTGTTGTACCGCTCTGCCTGATGGAAGCCAAAGTAATGGGCGTTATGCAAATGATTGATAGCGGGGATGCCGATGATAAAATAATAGCCGTGGCAGCCAGGGATCCAGGAGTGAACCACTACAATAACATAGAAGAATTGCCCAAACATTTTTTTGATGAGCTCAGGCATTTCTTTGAAGAGTATAAAAAACTGGAAAACAAAGCCGTTAAAGTGGAAGAATTCGGTGACAAAACAATGGCGTTAAAAGTAATTGAAAATGCTATCGATGCTTATAAAAAGGGATTTGGTAGCAATTAAGCAATTTTTTTTATGTATTTACCTGATTTTCTCATCTTATTATATTATAAAGGCGATTTATTAAGTTGAATCCTTCCCCACATAGCCGGTTAACTGATCAGGAATTATTAAGACATTTTTACTCGGATCACAACAATGAATGGCTGGGATCCCTTTTAGAGCGATACACCATGTTATTGTATGGTGTTTCTATGAAGTATCTTAAAAATCCGGAAGAAGCTAAGGATGCTGTTCAGCAGATTTTTCTAAAGGCTATTACGGAACTTCATAAATATGAAGTCAGTTATTTCAGCTCCTGGCTTTATATGATTGCAAAAAATCATTGCCTGATGTCGTTGAGGAACCAACGGCGCGGGATTTCTGTTGATCTGGTCGCGGAGCCAGTTGTTGAAAAGGAAGATCCGGATCCTTTGAAAAATGAAGCACTATTAAAAGATTTGGAAGAAGCTTTGAAACACCTCAATCAGGAACAAAAGACTTGCATCAGATTGTTTTACCTTGAGAGAAAATCATATCAGGGAATCGCAAAGGAAACAGGTTTTAGCTTATTGCAGGTAAAAAGTTATATCCAAAATGGAAAAAGAAACCTTCGATTATTACTGGAAAAGAAATTAGATAAATTTGATGATTGATCATGGCAGAAGAAACAAACGATAATATTCCTACAGATCCGGAAAAAAAAATGCCGGATGCATTGGACATTCACCTTCATGCCATTATGCACGAAAAGGATTTGAACCGCTTCCGGGAACAATTACCCTCTGAATTTCTTTCAGACGCTTCGGAAGGGCTTGATCATTTGAATGATTCAAAACAGCTGGAATCCGTTTTACAACAATTGAACCAGCAAATGCATCAGCACCTGAAACACAAAAAGGTTCATAAACGCATTCATTACATAGGAAATCTTTCCTGGACCTATTGGGCAATCATTACCATTTTCCTCCTGACAATTATAGGATTCATAGTCATCAGGATGTTGTTACACCGTTAAAGCCAAAAGCCTAAAGCTTAAAGCCTAAAACTGAATGGGGAAATATAAAAAATGGACTGGATTTCAATAACCTATTGGCCATTACCATCATAAAAAAGTTTTAGGCTTTAAGCTTTAGGCTTTAGGCTTTATTGGTATTGAATATAAACAGGCCTGGGTTTAAGCTTTAGTACTTCAACCGGGGTCATCATTCGGCTGTTGGGTTCGCGGAAATCGTTTTTATAAAACAATTTGAAACCTGTAAACTGAACCGGTTCTCTGTATATATAATCATGGTAAGTAGTCAATTTTCTGGATTGGGCCCCCCATCCATCCATATCTATTACAACCTGTACCTCAGGATTGGGCCTGATATCCTTATAGTTCCTAACCATAGCCTGGGTAAAACGATGGACAACCAATACTTTAGGTGGAAGTTGATAATTCTTAACGAGATTTGTAAGATATTTAATTGTAAAATTGATGTCATTCGCATCCATGGTTCCTATTACTGTCCCCGGTTTTTTTCCTGTTTTCATGGAAAATTCAGGGTCTATTCCCAGATGAACCTGTGGCATTTTAAGATAGGTTTCAAGCAAAGGAACTTCCTCCTGAACTGTGCTTTGTCCGACCTGGATATCGAGGAAAACCAGGGCATTGATCCTGGCAGCCATTCTTATAACTGAATCAATTTGTTTATACGGCATACGTAGCCGGTATTTATTTCCTTTTCCAGGATAACCCTGGGCGGTAACGGCAATATAGTGCAGGGCGGGTTTGACAGGAATCGTAGAATCGGCGGCCTGCCATTTCTTTATTTCATCCTTAAGCTTGGCGAACATGGTATCCGTAGGATATTCTCCCAACACACCCATTTTTTTTGAATAAAAATTACCATAAAAAGCTACAACCCTGTTAAATGGAAAAATTGCACCAGGCAGAGGATATGCAAGTTTAACAGGCCAACGGCCCGAGCTATCGCCATTGTTTAACGCAAAGAGCAAATGGTCGTATTTAACTGTATCCAGCACTGTCGGATTTAAATTTAGGATCGTCGAATCTTTACTACCGATAGTATCATTCGCCTTTTTGATCAATTCGTTGTTATTAAGTCTAAATGGATTTCGCGAACCTAAAGCCTGGAAAAAATATAATACTGCCATAAGGGCGACTACAATACCAGCGATAATAAGGAATTGATTTTTCAAATTATAAGGTCTTCCGTCTGTTTTTGGAGAAATTTGCATAGAGTAACTGGTTATCGAGCGGATTAGCATCATTCGCTTGAAGAAAACGTGTTATGGAGGGCTTTATTTTAAAGGGATTCTGTTAAAAACTGATTTTTTTGTACCAGTTAATCAAACCATTGGTAGAAGCATCATGACTATTGGTTTCCTCACTGCTTTTCAGCTCGGGAAGTATTTTCCCAGCCAGTTCCTTACCGAGTTCGACGCCCCATTGATCAAAACTATAGATATTCCAAATGACGCCCTGGACAAAAATTTTATGTTCATAAAGGGCAATCAGTTGCCCCAGTGAAAAAGGAGTAATTAATTTTATCAGGAAAGAGTTTGTAGGCCGGTTTCCACTGAAAAATTTAAATGGTATCAGTTCAGGTTTTACATGGGCTGCAAACAGTTCATCTGGTGTGCGGCCGTTCATTAAGGCTTCGGTTTGAGCAAAAAAGTTTGACAATAATTTGGCATGGTGATCTCCTGAAGGATTATGACTGAAAACCGGAGCAATAAAATCACATGGAATCAAAACAGTTCCCTGGTGGATCAGCTGGTAAAATGCATGCTGTCCGTTGGTGCCGGGTTCCCCCCAAACTACAGGACCGGTGGAATATGTGACTGGTATTCCATTCCGGTCTACCGATTTTCCGTTGGATTCCATATTTCCCTGTTGAAAATATGCAGGAAACCGGTGCATATACTGGTCGTAAGGCAGTATGGCTTCAGTTTGTGAGCCAAAGAAATTTCTGTACCATATTCCCAGCAGGGCCATAATCACCGGAATATTTCTCTCAAATGGTGTGTTTTTAAAATGTTTATCTGAAGAATGGGCGCCCTGCAACATTTCTTCAAAAGCCGGATACCCGATGATCAGTGCAATGGAAAGACCAATCGCGCTCCAGAGGGAATACCTTCCTCCCACCCAATCCCAGAAAACGAACATATTTGAACGGTCGATACCGAATTTTACTACTTCTGTTTCATTGGTTGACAAGGCAACAAAATGTTTCGCAATATTTGCCGGGTCAATTGCGGATTTCAAAAACCATTCTCTTGCAGAATGGGCATTTGTCATTGTTTCCTGTGTGGTAAAAGTTTTGGATGCAATAAGGAAAAGGGTCTCTTCCGGGTTTATTTTTTTTAAAATTTCAACAATCTGGGTAGCGTCCACGTTTGAAATAAAATAAGCCTGCATACCATCAATCCAGTAATGCTTTAAAGCTTCCGAAACCATTACAGGTCCGAGGTCGCTGCCTCCGATTCCAATATTCACAATATTCCGGATGGGTTTACCACTATAACCACGCCATTCGCCTGAATGAATTTTCTGACAAAATGATTTCATATGTTCCAGTTCCTGTATCACACCGGGCATAACATCTTTTCCTTCGGAGTAAATTGGTTCACCGGAAAAATTACGTAATGCAGTATGCAGAACGGATCTTTTTTCCGTTTGGTTGATTATTTCCCCGGAAAACATCGCCTGCATGGCATCCCAAACCTTGCACTCCGCTGCCAGATCCAATAGATGTGAAAAGACTTCAGCATTCACCAGATTTTTAGAATAGTCAAAAAGAATGTCTCCAAAGATGATTGAATAGCGGTTAAATCTTTCCCGGTCTTCGCTGAAGAGGTTTTTCATCTGGATACCTTTCATAACCTGCTGATCTGTCTGCAGTTTTTTCCAGGCCATTGTTTCTACCGGGGAAATATTCGGGAACATATAAAAAGAGGGCTTTTTTAATTGCCCACAAAATTACGATATGAATCTTGTTATTATAAAAGGATTTGAAATCCTGTCATATGATTTGCGCAAGAGTTTTCAAAAAAACTGATACCATTTCTTCGGAAACGTCCAGGTGGGTGACTATACGCAGCTTTCTTTCTGAAATTTGCAGCATGAGAATATTTTTTTCCTTCATCCGGGAGATAAAAACCCTGGGATTTTCGTTATCATTTAACTCAAAAATAACCAGATTGGTTTCTATTGGCAACACCGATTTTATCAATGGGTGATTCTGAAGGGCCTCTCCGATTTTCCTTGCATGCTGATGATCGATTGAAAGGCGTTTTACGTGATGATCAAGGGCATATAAAGCGGTTGCGGCAAGGAAACCGGCCTGACGCATACCTCCACCAAAAACTTTGCGCACTCTTCTGCCCTTTAAGATGAATTTTTCAGCACCCAGTAGTACACTGCCAGCTGGGCATCCGAGCCCTTTGCTAAAGCAAACAGAAATGCTGTCAAACAGAGGACCATAATCGCCTGGTTTTTCTTTTTTTGCCACCAGGGCATTGAATAAACGGGCGCCATCAAGGTGAAGGATCAGATGATGATCGTTACAGACCTGCCTGATTTTTTTTATTTCATTAATATCATAACAACTTCCTCCTCCGCGGTTCGAAGTATTTTCCAAACAGACCAGTGAGGTCCGGGCTTTATGTTCGTCATTTGGATTGATGGATTTCAAAACCTGTTCAGCCCTAATTCTTCCACGATCACCTGCAAGAAGTCTTGTTTGACAACCGGCATTTCGCGCGATACCGCCTCCTTCATAATAATATACATGGGCTTCCTGTTCACAGATTACTTCATCACCGGGACTTGTATGGCTTGAGATAGCAACCTGGTTTGACATGGTTCCGCTCGCACAAAAAAGTGCAGCTTCCATATTAAAAAGTTCTGCCATCTTTTTTTCTAAACTATTAATAGTTGGGTCTTCACCAAAAACATCATCACCTACTGATGCTTTTATCATAGCGTCCATCATTCCTGGAGTCGGTTTTGTTACCGTATCTGAACGAAAATCAATGATCATATTTTTTACTTGATGTTAAAATATAAATGCCTCTATGCGATGGCATGATGATTGAATTACTAACTGTACAAATTTGAATATATAACATTAAAAATTAACATTATGGACAATTTAATAGTGAAAGGAACATAGAATGAGTTGAAAGGTAAATTAAAACAAGCCTATGGCAATCTGACAGATGATGACCTGAAGTATGAAGAAGGGAAGGAAGATGAATTGCTCGGTCGACTGCAAAAGAAAACCGGAAAAACAAAAGAAGATTTGAAAAAATGGTTTAATACCGCAAAACAAAACAGTAAAGAAAAAAGCACTCATTAATCAAGCCTTCCTTATAAGACCCTTCCTGTAAGAAACGGAAGGGTTTTTATTTGTTCTGATCTGTTCTTGTTTATTAAATGAATCTTTAACTTGCGTCCCTATGACACAGGAAAAGCTAATCGATATGAGGTCCCGGCTGAGCGGACTGAGGAGGTTTCTTTGACGTCGGGAACCGGCAGATTAAAATTAATGAAGAAAGACAGTTAACTGGCAGTTCGGGATTCTGGGAAGACAATGAAAGGGCCACAGCCATTCTCAAAAACATTAAAGTAAATGAGTATTGGTTAAAACTTTATCAGGCTGTTGAAACAGCGGTAGAGGATTTTGCCGTGCTTATGGAATTCTGGAAAGCGGGTGAAGCGTCTGAGGAAGAAACCAGGACGGCTTATGATAAGGCACTTGAACTGATTGATGAAGCTGAATTCAAGTCTACTTTGAATGAAACGGAGGATGAATTACCTGCAGTGCTTCAAATCAATTCAGGTGCTGGAGGTACAGAAAGTCAGGACTGGGCTGAAATGCTGATGCGGATGTACAGGATGTATGGAGAAAAACAAGGATGGACTGTTTCTGAACTCGATTTTCAGGATGGTGAAGCTGCTGGTATAAAAAGTGTTACCCTGCAATTCGACGGGCCATTCGCCTATGGATTTCTTAAAGCGGAAAGTGGGGTTCACAGGCTGGTTCGTATTTCTCCATTCGACAGCAATGCGCGGCGCCATACCTCGTTTGCATCTGTATATGTATATCCTTTGATAGATGATACAATTGAAATTGAAGTGAACCCTGCAGATATAGAATGGGCATTTTTCAGAAGTGGCGGCGCGGGGGGACAAAACGTAAATAAAGTAGAAACCGCGGTCCGACTTACACATAAACCCAGTGGAATTATTGTAGAATGTCAGCAGGCCCGTACACAGGGTGAGAACCGCGAAAAAGCAATGGCCATGCTCAAGAGCCGTTTGTATGAAGAAGAAATGCGCAAGCGGGAAGCTATCAAAAATGCTAATAATGCAAGTAAGAAAAAAATTGAATGGGGATCCCAGATCCGTTCCTATGTTTTTCACCCCTATAAAATGATCAAAGATCACCGAACAGGATATGAAACTGGTAATATCCAACCTGTGATGGATGGAGAACTTGATGGGTTTATCAAGGCGTACCTTATGTCTGAAAAGGAAACAGTATGATTATTATAGTGTGGTAGTGTGGTAGTGTGGTAGTGTGGTAATGTGCAAGTGGCAACCGTCATCCGTCACCGATAAAATTTTTAATAATGAACCTCGGCTATTTCAACTACCCGCTCCCCACAAATGAACCGGTAAAAACATATGCTCCAGGTTCATCCGAAAAAAAATTATTGAAGAAAACAATAGAGGACCTTAAATCTGTTGAACATGATATTCCCGCTATCATCGATGGTAAGGAAATCCGGTCTGGGAATAAAATCAAGATGCGCCCTCCTCATGAACTTTCCCATACGCTGGGTTATTTTCACCGGTCTAGCATGGAACAGGTTCGACAGTCAGTCGAGATGGCTTTAAAAGCAAAAACTTCCTGGGAAATGATGAACTGGGAAAACCGCGCCGCTATTTTTTTGAAAGCAGCAGATTTACTTGCAGGTAAATACCGGGCACGCATGAACGCTGCCACGATGCTTGGCCAAAGTAAAAATGCAAATCAGGCGGAGATTGACAGTGCGTGTGAACTAATTGATTTTCTGCGGTTTAATGTACATTATCTCAGTGAAATATACAGACAGCAACCCATTAGTTCTCAAGGGATGCACAACCGCTTGGAATACCGTTCGCTCGAAGGATTCGTATTGGCCATAACACCATTTAATTTTACAGCTATTGGTGGGAACCTGCCAACATCAGCAGCTCTATGTGGAAATGTGGTAGTTTGGAAACCAGCGGATACACAGGTATTCAGTGCATATGTATTTATGAAAATTCTACAGGAGGCAGGATTGCCTGACGGTGTGATAAACCTGGTATATGCAGAGGGTCCTGAATTAGGGGATATCTGTTTTAACCACCGCGAATTTGCGGGCATTCATTTCACCGGTTCAACTGCAGTATTTAATAACATCTGGAAACATATTGGAGAAAATATAGGGAAATACAGATCCTATCCGCGTATAGTAGGAGAAACAGGAGGAAAAGATTTTGTGCTGGTTCACCGTGAAGCAGAAGTGGACATAGTTGTGACAGCTTTGGCCAGGGGTGCTTTCGAATACCAGGGGCAGAAATGTTCTGCCGCTTCCAGGGCCTACCTGCCTTCCAATCTTGCCTCACAAATAAAAGAAAAATTAATAGCCGTAATTAAATCCATGAAAATAGGAACCGTGGAAGATTTCAGCAATTTCATCAATGCGGTAATTGATGAAAGAAGTTTTGATAAAATAAAAGGGTATATTGAACGGGCCGCAACAGATCCTAAAGCAAAAATTATTGTTGGGGGTAAAACTGACAAAACAAAAGGATATTTCATTCATCCTACCATCATAGAAACTACCGATCCAAATTATGTTACATTAAAGGAGGAAATATTCGGACCTGTTTTAACGATTTATGTATATGACGAAAACAAATTTGAAGAGACTATGGATCTGGTGGATTCCACTTCAAATTATGCATTAACCGGTTCAATTATTTCGACGAATCGTGAGGCAATCGAAATGGCAACTGAAAGACTTCGTCACGCAGCGGGTAATTTTTATATAAACGACAAGCCTACGGGTGCGGTAGTAGGTCAGCAACCATTCGGTGGTGCCAGGGGAAGCGGGACCAATGATAAAGCAGGATCCATTTTAAACTTGTATCGATGGTTGAGTGCCCGAACTATTAAGGAAACATTTGATCCGCCTACCGGCCATGGATATCCTTTTTTAGCGGAAGCATGAACGTTTTATTATTTTTATAAAAATATTCTGATTGAAGACGATTCTGACTGAAAAAGAACTTGGCATCACCATTCAGCGATTGAGCCATCAGCTCCTCGAAAATCATTTGAAATTCGGCGACCTGGTGATTATCGGTATACAGCCACGGGGCATTTTCTTTTCAGACCGTATCGTTCAGCAAATAAACCAGCAAATTGCCCCTGAAAAAATTACATATGGGAAACTCGATATTACTTTTTACAGGGACGACATTCGCCAGGGACTCCATACGATTAACCATACAGATATACCCTTCAGTATGGAAAACAAAACAGTCATCCTGGTAGACGATGTTTTATATACTGGAAGAACAGTAAGGGCAGCCATGGATGCCCTTCTTGCATTCGGAAGACCGGCAAAAGTTGAACTTTGTATCTTAATTGACCGCCGCTTCAGCCGGGAAGTACCTATTCAGGCCGACTATGCCGGCCGGTCAATTGATACTATAATAACTCAGAAAGTAAAAGTTTTATGGAAAGAAAGAGATGGGAAGGAAGAAGTGGTTTTGCTTTAAGCCTTATTTCGGCATATGACTTCTAAAATATAACTTTGCCTTTTAATGCAACTCAGTTCCAAACACCTTCTTGGCATTAGAGATTTACAAGCTTCCGACATCCAGACTATTTTAGACACAGCCACCCAGTTTAAAGAAGTTCTCCAAAGGCCGATAAAAAAAGTTCCAACGCTGCGTGATGTAACTATTGTTAACCTTTTTTATGAAAACTCCACGCGTACGCGAATCTCATTTGAACTGGCGGAAAAAAGACTTTCCGCTGATACAATTAATTTTACTGCTTCCGGTTCTTCTGTGTCCAAAGGTGAAAGTTTATTAGACACAGTGAATAATATTCTATCCATGAAAGTGGATATGGTAGTGATGCGTCACAGCGCAAGCGGCGCGCCTCATTTCCTGGCTAAACATATTCCTGCTGCCATAATTAATGCTGGTGATGGCATTAACGAACATCCCACACAGGCCTTGCTGGATGCTTTTTCAATAAGAGAAAAACTCGGAACACTTGAAGGAAAAAAAGTGGCAATCATCGGAGATATCATGCATTCACGCGTAGCCCTTAGTAATATTTACCTGTTGAAAAAAATGGGTGCTGAGGTAATGGTAGCGGGCCCACCAACGCTCATTCCCGTGCATATTACAGAAGCGTTTGGCATCCCGGTTGAATACAATCTGCGAAAGGCACTCGAATGGTGTGACGTGGCCAATGTTTTGCGTATACAACTCGAAAGACAAAACCAGGTTTTGTTTTCTTCCCTTCGGGAATACAGTCTTGCATATGGCATTAACCGGAAACTCCTGGACAGCCTGTCAAAGGAAATCGTGATAATGCATCCGGGGCCTATCAACCGGGGTGTGGAATTAGATAGTGATGCAGCAGATAGTAAGCAATCTATCATATTGCAACAGGTGGAAAATGGAGTGGCCGTGCGCATGGCAGTATTGTATTTATTGGCTGGCAAAGTTTCGAATCTTTAATACCTTCAATAAAAATGCAGCGGATCGCACTTTTCCCAGGTACATTTGATCCGATTACCATCGGTCATCTCGACATTATCAGCCGTTCACTCGGATTGTTTGATAAAGTCGTAATCGGCATCGGCAGAAACGTAAATAAAATGCCGATGTTTTCTGAGGAACAAAGGATCGCCTGGATTAAGGAAATTTATAAGGATAATCCGGGAGTGGATGCAGTATTATACGACGGGCTAACTATAAGGTGTTGCCAGCAGGTTGGCGCTCATTACATTATACGTGGTATCCGGTATGTGAATGACTTTGAATATGAAAAAGCCATTGCAGATATGAATCGCAGCCTGGATTTTCAGATTGAAACTGTTTTTCTAACCTGCCTGCCACAATATACTTCTGTAGCTTCCACACTTGTGCGTGACGTAATTCGTAATGGTGGAGATGTTACGCAGTTTCTTCCGCAAGTGGTGGCAGATTCCCTAAAAAAGCTTAAAGCCTAAAACAAGTATGGGAGTGTGAGAATATATTCTTAACGGTCATTGGTTAATGTCAGAATATTAAAATAATCAAAGATGTCGATTTGGTTTAAAATGGATTGGGATATAGGGAAGCTGAACCAGCTTTCGGCCAATACAATGAATGATTTAATTGGAATTAAATTCACTGAAGTTGGTGAAAATTATCTGAAAGCAACGATGCCCGTGGACCACCGTACGATCCAGGCTTATGGGTTATTACATGGAGGTGCATCGGTTACACTTGCAGAAACCGTTGGCAGTGTGGCTTCTGTCATGGTTGTTGATCCGGAACTTTATTTTTGCGTCGGCGTTGAGGTCAATGCAAATCATATTCGTAGCGTAAAAGAAGGCTTTGTTACCGCCACGGCGATTCCTCTGCATCTTGGCATGTCTTCACATGTCTGGGATATTAAAATAATTGATAAGAACGAAAAATTGATTTGCGTCTGCCGCCTGACGGTTTATGTTAAGAAGAAGAACTTAAGTTAGTGTGATAGTTTGGTAGTGTGGTAGTGTGGTAGTTTATTTTACTTACCAATATTTTCACACTACCACACTACCAAACTACCACACTAAATGAAAAACCCTCCTGCCCTAAGTACATCCAGTATACTCGGATAAGTATTTTGTTGAACTATTTTAAAATCAGAAGGACCAATCCATTTTAATTCAGTTATATCTTCCTCTGTTTGCGGAATCAGTATTTGATTTCCGTTTGATTTCATCAGCCACCAATGAGTTTCTTTCGAAATAATCTGCCCATCTTCTTCATATTCATGTTTTGTAACAATCAGAAACCTTACGAGTTCCAGATGACTGATTCCAGTTTCTTCTTTTACTTCTCGCTGAGCACAGGATTCCAATGATTCGCCAGGATCGAGTTTCCCCTTGGGAAGATCCCATTTACCTCGTCGAAACATGAAGAGCACCTCCTCATGTTCATTTTTAACCAGGCCCCCGCCTGCTTTAATTAAAATCCTGTTTCCATTATTCATGATAAACATAAAGATAGGCTGCTGAATTCAAACAATACTTTTGGTGCATATGCCAAAAGTTAATATATAGATGGAATGAATTTAATCCTTGTTTACAATTCAATTCCTGAGACAAAGGAATTTTTTACCTTCACAGCATGACCAACGAAAAAGCAGTAGCTGAAAAACTCCTGGAAATACAGGCTATTAAACTGAGCCTTAAAGAACCCTTTACATGGGCATCAGGATGGAAAAGCCCGATTTATTGTGATAATAGAAAAACACTTTCTTTCCCTCATATACGTGAGTTTATAAAATCCGAAATGTGTAACCAGATATTTGAAGAATTTCCGGAAGCAGAGTATTTGGCGGGTGTGGCGACGGCCGGAATCGCCTGGGGAGCCATGGCAGCGGACCAGCTCAAACTGCCCTTTATTTATGTTCGCTCTAAACCCAAGGAGCACGGTATGGGCAACCAAATTGAAGGGTTTTATCAAACAGGGAAACAGGTAGTTGTTATCGAAGATCTGATCTCAACGGGAAAAAGCAGTCTGGCTGTTGTTCAAGCGCTAAGAATGGCCGGTTTGCAAATTGCCGGACTGGTTTCTATATTTAACTATGGTTTTGATGAAGCTGCTAAAGCATTTTCTGCAGAAGGCATTAAAACTCGATCATTGACCGATTATTCGACTTTGATCAGATTGGCGGTTGAAAAAGGATCAGTAAGTGCAGCGCAACATGAAACACTTGTTAAATGGCGGGAAGATCCCGCAAACTGGAAAGCCATTTCGTATTTTTGAGAATCAAACAGATCGTATGAAAAAGATTTTGTGCCTGTCGGTATTATTATTTAGTTCATTTTATGTTTTTAGTCAGTCTTCAGCACCCGTTCGCAAAGGCGCATTTGAAACAGCAACCATCAGTGTACCCACGGTTCAATGTGATCAATGTAAGGATAGAATTGAAAAATATCTGACCCGTGAAGACGGAGTTCAGAAAGCAACAGTAGATTACAAGAAGAAAACCTGCAAGGTTACATATCTCTGGGACCGAACTACCATTGAAAATATTAAAACTGCAATTGCCAATATTGGTTATGATGCCGGTGATGTTACGGCTGATCCTGAAGCGTATAAAAAACTGCCTACCTGTTGTAAAAAACCAGAAGATGGCGGCGGTCATGAAAAGCAATAAATGGATGATTTAAAAAGAAGAGAATTTATCCGTAATACATTCCTGGCCGGAGCGGGGATTTACCTTTGTAAAAAGCGTGCTGATATCTAATTGTTTTAATTGTCATGCTGTTAAAGTGAAATTGGCGGGACCATCTTTTCTGGATATAACCCAACGATATCAAAACACGAATAAAAATCAGAACCTGCTGGTAAATCACATTCAAAATGGGTCAAAAGGAATTTGGGGGAAAGAAGTTATGCCTACTCATCCTGAAATACCGGATTCTGTAGTCAGGAAAATGGTAAAATGGATTCTAAATTATGCCAAAGATCCGGGTTTGAATTATTTCGTTGGATTGCAGGGATCCTTGCCCTTAACTAAACCTAAAGGAACAAGTCATCAGGGAGTTTTTATTGTAGAAGCTTTTTATACCGATCACGGCTCTGCTGATCATCCTGAAAAGAAACTTACAGGGTCAGCTCAGATAATAATTCAAATGAACTAGTTACCGATAGTAATCAATATTTTAATTCGACAGGAAATTTACCTTCGCCGAGACCCAGCTCCGCAGAAGCGGCATTGCTAATCCGGATGATAAGACCATTACTTTCTTTCATTTCCGGAAGCTGTCCCAATACTTTAGCGTAGATCGTTTTACCGTTTAAACCCGATACATGTATAATGGTACCTACAGGTATAGAATTCATTAATGCATAATATTTCCCGTCTGTCCAACCGCTGGTGCTTTTAAAAGTTCCGGCTACTCCACTAGCTGATTTTCCACTTCCAGCATAGTCTATACTAAAAAATCCACCATTACTATGGGTTGTGGCATAAATGTTTCCTTTTTCATTGGCATTACTCACAGGAACGATGGTAGTAGTTGAAGAAGTATTAGAAACGGTAGAAGCAGTCGTTTTTGCCGGGTCCTGCCGATATAGCGGGGAAGAATTCGAAGCAGACGATTTGCTTCCAGATTGCGCCGGAACTTCGGGAGTTTTGGTCGTTTTACTTGTTATATCTTGAGCAGGTTCACCTATCACTGGATTCGAAGAAATTCCCATGGCAAGGGGGGAAAGATCTGTTTTTACTTTCAGGAATCCAATAATTAATGTGGTGCCTTGTTTTACATCGTCCCTTTTTATTTTATTCCATTTCTCGAGATTTGTTACAGGAACATCATTGTAAATCGAGCTGATCTTGTACATCCATTCTTTCTCTTCGACTACATGGTAAATCGGAACAAGGGTTTCTCCGTTTACTTTTATTTGTTTCTGATCAAAATTGTTTGCTGTAAGAGGAATGTTGAGCTGCGTTGCCACTTCCAGTGGTTTGTCAAAACTCATATTGTTAAAATTGGCGATTTCGCGTGGGCTCAGGTTAAATAAACGTCCGATACTATACCAGTTTTCTTTTGCAACTACCATATGGACAAGGTAGAATTTACCATTGGTTCCTTCAATTTTGAGCTGGATTTGTTGCGAATAGCCGGCGGAAAAAGAAAAAATAAGACAAATCAAAATGGTAATCCTGTTTTTCATGTCAGGTATTTATGGATAAACGCAAAGATGCTTAATTATCTTGCAAATGAAATATTAAAATACTTGCTATAGCCTTATTCTCCATGATTTGGGATAGTAGTTATTCATACGTTTTTCAATCAGCTTTACCCAGCCTATCCGATGGCCCAGATAACTTACTGCCTGCCAGCCCTTCTCCCTAGAATTTAATTCAAATGGTTCTCCCCTTAAAAATTGAAGAGCATCCGCTTTGGATAAATCCATATATGGGGAATCATACTTCAAAAAATTAGCCAAAGCCAGTTCGTGATCCGGAATCAATTCATTTTCACCCGGTTTTCCAATGCGAATTCCGGCTTTTTTCAAATAAAGGTTGTTTTTCAGCCTTTCAAATTCACTTATAAGGGTCCCCGGTAACGCATGTATGGATTCTCCAACATTTATATAGCTAAGAGACTTCTCATGTATCCAGGTACCTATCTGTTTTTCAGTGGATACAGGTATCTTTCCGGGATTCCTGTTAATTTTACTTTTACGTAAATGAGCAGCCCCTTGATTTTTTTGAATAACAGACAGAAAAAACCCTTCCCCCAAAACCTTGTCTGGATAAAACCGGTAACCATAAGCACCCGCCTTTTCTGAATTTGTTTCAATAATATTCCATGCCGGATCGGGGAAAAGACGCATCGAAATACATGAATATTCTTGAAAGATCATGTCCAGTATATCTTCATTTTCTTCCCTGGAATATGAACAGGTTGAATAAATCAGTAAGCCGTTTTCTTTTAAACTTTCCCATATATCTGCCAGTATACGATGTTGTCGCTGACTGCAGAGCTGCACCAGGTCTGGGCTCCATGTTTTTACAGCTTGTGGGTCTTTTCTGAATAAACCGCTCCCGCTGCAGGGTGCATCGATGAGAATGATGTCGAAAAAACCAGGAAGCCCTTTGAAATGAGCCGGATCATTATTTGTAACGATACCATTTGCGAAACCCCATTTAGTCATATTCTGGCATAAAACCGGCACTCTTGTCTTAATTACTTCATTACTTACCAGGAGCGATTCAGATGATATTATGGATTGTAACATAGTAGATTTTCCGCCTGGGGCGGCACATAAATCAAGTATTATTAGCTTTTGCATTATGTCTGAAGTCTGTTTTATTGCAAATTCCACAAACATCCCTGATGCTTCCTGCACATAATATAGCCCTGCATGAAATAAAGGATCCAGGGTGAAAGATGGTCGTGATGAGAGATAATAAGCGTCTGCTGCCCATGGCACAGTATTGGAAATTTCAAAGGGAGGTTCATTGATTTCCAGTGGCCATCTGCTATTTACCAGAATTGGTTTTCCAGGATTCATATGCACCGATACTAAATGATCTCCTGTTTCGTGTACTGACTGAAATTCCTTTGGATCAAAATGATCCATTTGACTGAGAGACTTGATAAGTTCAGCAGGGAGATGAACTGTCAAATAATTTATTTTATGAATTATTTAATTCAGAACCGTATGATAAACTGCTGTTTAACCTGGAATTCATTCCTGAAAAAAACCAGGCCGGCAGAAAAAATATCGATACTCATTTTCACTTTTGGATGATGTTGAATAATGGCCCATGCTTCTTCCATTTCCCTGCTCCAGTGAATGTCATGAATTATGATCAGGGAAGCCGGTGAAATTTTATCCAGAAATTTTTCAAAATATTCCAGGACTGGTTTTTTCCTGTGATTACCGTCAATAAATACAAGTTCGGCCGGAGGATTTTCTACTATCAGATTTTCCAGCTTCTCATCAAAATTACCGGTAACCAGTTTAATATTTTTAAGTTCCAACTGACTGAATGTTTCATTTGCGATCTCTGCAATAGAAGTAGCGCCTTCTATGGATATTACGCGGGATAAGTTACCTGCCGAAGCCATATATGCCGTGGAGATACCGAGGGAGCTGCCCATTTCAAATATTGTCCGGGCCTGATAATAATTTGCAAGACGGAATAAAAGTCTCCCGAATTTTTGTGTGCATACTTCTTTACCTGCGATTTCTGAAATTTTTTTTATTCCATTCACGTTTTGCGATGAGCCGGCCCCAAAATCATTAACGATCAGGGTTCGTTTATCCAGTAGAAGATTTTTTTTAACGCGCTCTATCTTCTCGTATGCATAATAGTAACGGTTATCATTCAGAACTGCGCTTACCATTTCATATACAAAAGGAGAATGAATACCATGCCCCTTAGCATTGGAAGAAAGAACAGCATATTGAATCCACTTAAAAGTGAGTAGGGATTTTGAGTACATGCGAACTTATCCGGAATGTTCCGGCAGTGATTTTATCCTTGTCCAGGTTTGAAAGTCCATGGCATAAGCATGCTTCTCATCTGCAGGGACTTTTAAAGAATGGGTCAGTTTGAAAATATCTTTCGGAATTTCCGGGAAAAAAGTGTCACCATCAAGTATGGTAAACACCCTTGTCATATATATAGTGTCACTTAATAGTAATGATTCTTTATAGATTTGGCCGCCCCCGCCAATAAAAGCTTCTTTTGAATCTGTTTTCCCCGCAAGTTCAATAGCTCTAAAAAGACTTTCGGCTTCCTGAACTTCAGGGTTACCAGCATTATAGCCTCGCTGACGGCTAATCACAATATTAAATCGTCCGGGAAGGGGTTTATTCCCAAGTGCCTCGAATGTTTTTCTTCCCATTATCAGCGGAAATCCCCAGGTGGTATTTTTGAAAAACCGCATATCTTCCGGCAGGTACCATAACATCTTGTTATTTTTTCCTATGGCATTGTTTTCTGTAGCGGCTACAATAATGGATAGCTTCATGAAAGTTTTATTTAAACAGCTACCCGGGCTTTGATCGGTGGATGGGGTTTATAATTTTCAAGGACGAAATCTTCATATCGGAAATCAAATATATTTTTTACTTCTGGATTCAAATTCATTTTTGGTAATGGATTAGGTGTTCTCGTCAATTGCAGAGCCGCCTGTTCACGGTGGTTATTATATAAATGCACATCTCCGAAACTATGGATAAATTCTCCTGGTTCCATATCTGTAACCTGTGCAATCATAAGTGTTAATAAAGCATAGGAGGCAATATTAAATGGTACCCCCAGAAAAACATCCGCACTACGTTGATAAAGCTGACAACTTAAATGCCGGCGGCCTCCTGATTTTTCCGGAGGGGCCGTATAAAACTGAAACAAAACATGGCATGGCATGAGCGCCATTTCAGCTAGTTCGGAGACATTCCAAGCGCTTACAATTAGCCGTCGGCTATCGGGATTAGTTTTCAGCTGATGGATCAGATCGCTTATCTGGTCAACCTGCTTTCCATCTGCCCCGGTCCAGCTCCTCCATTGTTTACCGTAAACAGGTCCAAGTTCACCCAGTTCATTTGCCCATTCATCCCAGATACTTACGTCATTTTCTTTAAGATAACTGATATTGGTATCTCCTTTCAGAAACCAGAGTAATTCATATATAATACTCTTAAGATGAAGTTTTTTAGTAGATACCATGGGAAACCCTTTCTCCAAATCAAAGCGCATCTGATAGCCAAAACAGCTTTGAGTTCCTGTACCCGTGCGATCCTCTTTTTGAATTCCGTTTTCAGTCACATGGCGGAGTAAATCCAGGTATTGTTTCATAAGCGCAATTTACTGAAGTTCTGAAAGTCTTAATGATCTGTTAGAAGATAGCCTGTTACCGTCTGCATAAAGAGTGCATAAATTAACAACCTCTGGCATATATTTAGCATCCCTGTTTTTCAAACTAAAACTTCAAATTATGAAACATTTCATAGTGGCAGGTATTTTCGTAATGGTGGCAATGATTTCATCTACAAACAGCTATGCCCAGCAGGGTGATCCTGCAGCGCGTCAGGCACAAATGAAGCAAAAATTAATGACGGACCTGAAAATGACTGACGTTCAGGCCGATTCAGTTGTTTCTATCAGCATGTCATATATGCCTCAGCGCCGGGCAATTTATCAGGATCAATCTCTGAGCCAGGACGATAAACAGGCAAAAATGAAAGCTATAACCGATCAGGTTGACAAAAGGATTCAACCTATTCTGGGCGATTCGCTTTTCAAACAATATCAGGATTGGCGTACCAAGAATATGCAACAGATGAGGGCAGGAAGACCTAATAACAGTTAAAGGAAGACGGTTTATGGTGGATGGTGAACCGAGCATTTTTACCATAAACTACCCTCCCTTTTTTACTTCCTTCGCCCAGCCATCTTTTAAACTCACCGTCCGGTTGAAAATAATTTTTTCCTCCGAGCTGTCTTTATCGAGGCAGAAATAAGCTTTACGTATAAACTGGTATCGTTCTTTAAACTTAGCATTTGCGAGAGAGGGTTCTGCTAATGCATGATTGTTTATTTCAAGAGAATCAGGATTTATATAATCTTTAAAATCACCTTCCTCCATTGCAGGATTTTCAACTTTGAAAAGCCGATCGTATAACCGCAGTTCAACTGGAATCGCGTGTGCCTTACTCACCCAATGAAGGGTTCCCTGAACTTTTAAACCGGATACATCATTCCCGCTTTTGCTTTCCGGCAAATAAATGCAATGCAGTTCGGTAATATTGCCTTTATTATCTTTTAACACATTCTCACATTGTATGATATAAGCGCTTTTCAATCGAACTCTTTTGCCTGGAGCCAGTCTGAAAAATTTTTTGGGTGGGTTCTCCATGAAATCTTCCCGTTCAATATATAGTTCACGGCTAAATGGAATTTCCCTTTTGCCTGTTTTTTCGCCACCTTCAGGATAATCTTCAGTGGAAATCATTTCCGCCTGCTCCGGATAATTGGAGATGACGATTTTGAGAGGATCAAATACAACCATTTTACGCAGGGCGTTTTTATTAAGGTCCTCACGCAGGCAAAATTCCAACAGGGAAACATCAATCAAGTTATCTCTTTTCTGTACACCTATCCGGTCAGTAAAATTGCGAATGCTTTCAGGGGTATAACCTCGCCGCCGAAGACCTGAAATCGTTGGCATTCGCGGATCGTCCCAGGATTCTACATATTTATCATTGACCAGCTGCAGCAATTTTCGCTTACTCATCACCGTGAAAGTAAGGTTGAGCCTGGCAAATTCGTATTGACGGGAAGGGAAAATTTCCAGTTTTTCAATGAACCAGTCGTATAAGGGCCTGTGCGTTACAAATTCCAGGGTACATATGGAATGGGTAATGTGCTCAATTGAATCGCTTTGACCGTGTGCAAAATCATACAATGGATAAATACACCAGTCATTTCCTGTCCGGTGATGATGTGCTTTTTTGATCCTGTAGATGATCGGATCGCGCATATGCATATTGGGAGAAGCCATGTCGATCTTTGCACGTAATACTTTTTCCCCGTCTTCATATTTTCCGATCCGCATATCGCTGAATAATTGAAGATTTTCTTCAACTGGCCTGTTCCTGTATTTATTAGCAATACCGGGTTCGGTAGGCGATCCTTTTTGGAATGCGATTTCTTCGCTGGAACTGTCATCAACATAAGCCAGGCCTTTTTCAATAAGTTTGACAGCAAATTGGTAGAGCTGTTCGAAATAATCTGAAGCATAAACGATCTTATCGGGATTGAATCCAAGCCACTTCACGTCTTCAATGATGCTGTCCACATATTCTGTTTCTTCTTTTGCCGGGTTGGTATCATCAAAACGCAGATTTGTTTTCCCTTTAAATTCCAGAGCCAGTCCAAAGTTGAGACAAATTGATTTTGCGTGGCCGATATGCAGATACCCATTGGGTTCTGGTGGAAATCTGGTTAGAATGGTCTTATATTTACCAGTCTTCAGGTCCTCTTCAATAATTTCTTCCAGGAAATTCAGTGATCTTCCTTCCACATTCGTTTCCGCCATATTTTTAATTTATCAGTGGGCGAAATTAATTCATTTTAAGCTTAAAGCTTAAAACTGCTTCTCATACTCCCATACTCCCATACTCCCATACTCCCATACTTTCTTCTATCTTTTCCCGAAAAGAAGGCTTCCGATCCGGACCATGGTAGATCCTGCTTCCATGGCAATAAGATAATCATTGCTCATTCCCATACTTAGTGTATTGACGGGATCTGAAGTAAATGATGTTTTTATTATTTCAAATATTTTCCTTAGATGGTTGAATTCATCACGAATTTGTGTTTGATTTTCAGTGAGAGTGGCCATACCCATACACCCTGAAATAACCGAATGACTGAATCTTGCATTCTCCCTGTTTTGATTCACCGTAAGGATTAGGGAATCAAGCTCTGCTTCATCCAATCCAAACTTGGATTCTTCCCTGGCAATAAAAATCTGAAGAAGACAAAGTATGACGCGCTGGTTTTTAGCGGCATGTTTGTCAATTTCCAGCAAAAGTTTCAGACTGTCCACTGATTGAATCATATGTACGAAGGGGGCGATGTATTTCACTTTATTGGTTTGCAGGTGACCAATAAAATGCCAGCGGATATCTTTGGGCAGGACGGCTTCTTTTTCCATAAGCTCCTGAACATAATTTTCGCCGAAGTCTCTTTGTCCCTGGTTATACAAGGTCTGAATCTCTTCCACGGACTTTGTCTTCGATACTGCGACTAACTGAACCCCGTAAGGTTTCAGTATATCCAGGATATTTTGGTATGATGAAACGGACATGATAACAGATCATTTTAATATACTCCTGGAAATCACAATGCGTTGCACTTCACTTGTACCTTCATAGATCTGTGTAATTTTAGCGTCCCGCATAAGTCTTTCTACATGGTATTCTTTTACATAACCGTATCCGCCAAGTATCTGTACAGCTTCGGTAGTCGTCCACATCGCCGTTTCACTGGCAAATACTTTGGCCATGGAAGAACTAATGGAATAATCCAAACCCTGATCTTTTTCTCTTGCAGCATTTAAACAAAGCAAACGGGAAGCCTCGATCCTGGTTGCCATATCCGCCAGCTTAAATTGTATGATCTGGTGATTTTTAATTTCTGTACCAAAAGATTTTCTCTCTTTTGCATATTTAAGAGCCAATTCATAAGCACCTGAAGCAATCCCCAAAGCCTGAGAAGCGATTCCGATTCTTCCACCTGATAATGTCTTCATTGCAAACTGAAATCCAAAGCCGTCTTCACCTATCCGGTTCTCTTTGGGCACGATCACTTCATTAAAACTGATGCTGTGGGTGTCGCTTCCTCTTATTCCGAGTTTATTTTCTTTAGGACCTACAAGGATGCCAGTTGTATTTTTTTCAACTATAAATGCGTTGATACCCTTACTGCCTTTCCCTGCATGAGTTTGAGCCATCACCAGGTAAACCGATGCTGAATTTCCGTTGGTGATCCAGTTCTTCATTCCGTTCAGGATATAATGATCTCCCTTATCAACAGCGAATGTTTTTTGTGAAGTTGCATCGCTGCCCGCCTCAGGTTCGCTAAGTAAAAAAGCACCGATGTATAACTCCCCGTCTTTTTTACCCGCAGCCAGGTGACGCAACCATTTATCTTTTTGAAAAAAGGATCCAAAAAATTCCAGCCCCCAGCAAACCAGTGAATTATTTACACTCATGGCTACTGACACACTAGCATCTATTTTGCTAATCTCTTCCATCGCAAGCACATAGCTCACGGTGTCCATACCGGCACCACCAAACTCAGGAGATATCATCATGCCCATAAACCCCAGGTCTGCCAGTTTTATCAATTGTTCACGGGGAAGTTGTTGTTTTTCGTCCCTTTCAATAACACCGGGCAGGCATTCATATTTGGCAAAATCACGTGCAGCCTGCCGGATCGCCAGCTGTTCTTCTGTGAAAGTAAAATCCATGGTAAAAAATTGGTCGGGGCAAAAATAACAGAAATCAGCTGAAAACTAACAACTGTTAGGTTTTGAACGCGAAAAGGGTTTAGTTACCTTTGCCCCTCGAAAAAGGTGATATGAGTAAACAAGGTCATGTTATAAAAGTAAGTTCCGAAGTCGGCCGACTTCGACGACTGTTGGTGCACAGTCCTGATAGTGGATTAGGAAAAGTAGTTCCCTCCAAAGCACAGGACTGGCTCTTTGAAGATATCGTTCATCTGGATACGATCCGCAAAAAGGAATATGATTTCTATACAAAACTGCTATTATATTTTCTGGATCCTGACCTGATCCATGGCAAACTCAAAGCCATAGATGCAGAAAAAAACAAAAGAAATTTCTATAAACCAGAACATAAGGATTTTTTCCGGTCGGATAAAGTGATTGAACTCCAGTGGCTGTTGGCAGAAATCCTGGAGGACCTTGAGATTCGTCTAAAATTGGCTGCTTCCGTATGTGCTATCGAGAATTGTTCTTACGATACACAAAAAGAATTACTGGAACTAAGCCCGGTTGCACTTGCAAAAACTTTTATTACGGGTACGCTTGAATCCGGACGAATGCTTTTTGCTCCAATACCTAATTTTATTTTTACACGGGACATAGGTATCGTCATCAATGAATTCGTTCTATTGAATAAACCCGCTAAGAAAGCGAGAACCA
Source organism: Puia sp. (assembly GCA_035937535.1). GTDB lineage: Bacteria > Bacteroidota > Bacteroidia > Chitinophagales > Chitinophagaceae > Puia. The sequence goes on from DASZHV010000026.1 coordinate 40,055, forward strand.
GAGAAGCACTGATCGCGAAGTACATTTTTTTTAATCACCCATTCTTCAAATTATACCAAAATAACATTCTTGAACTTAATGATGGCTACCATCATTTTTTATTGCCAAAGGAAAGTGACGACCGTAAAGTCACACTGGAAGGCGGAGATGTGATGGTCGTTACTAAAGACCATCTTCTGATAGGTGTGAGTGAAAGAACAACAATGGAAGCCGCACATCAGGCAATTCAACTGCTTTTCAAAAAAAATGTAGTCAAGAAAATAACGGTCATAAAGATTCCGAAAAAGCGTGACTATATGCATATAGATACGGTGTTTACACAGATACGCAGGGATGCCTGGGTGATGCTGGGAGTCTTCTCCAAAAAATCCATGAAGCATGAAGATGAAGATTCTGTACATAGGGCGCTGGAAGGATCAAAAAAAGAAGAAAAATTAAGGATTATACAGTTCAGGAAAAAAGATATTGAGAATCCCGTTTATTTTGATAACCTGGAAGACCTGTTATCAGAAATAAGTAAAGAGGATTTGCAATGTGGTGGCAAAGTGAAATTCATTTATTCCGGAAATAATGAATTTCCGTTTGATGCCCGGGAACAATGGACGGATTCCTGTAATCTGCTGGCTTTGAAAGAAGGTGTAGTGCTGGGTTATGACAGGAATGATAAAACAGTCGAAGCGTTTAAGGAAAACGGGTTTCATATCATTCATGCTCATGAACTGATCAGACAACTGGAGGATGGAGCAATAATAGCGGACCAGATAAAAGATACGGTTATTCTCATGCCCTCAGCTGAGCTTTCCCGTGCGCGTGGTGGTTTTCATTGCATGAGCATGCCATTATTAAGAGATGATTTATAGAAAGTATGGGAGTATGGGAGTATGGGAGTATGGGAGCGTGGGAATAAAATAAAGCGGTCATCGGTCAATAAAAATAAATATGCAAACCACTTCGAAAGTTTTAATGATAAGACCCCTGCATTTTGTATATAATGAAGAAACGGCTGTTAACAATAGTTTCCAGATTAAAGGAAACCAGGAAAATCTTTCTGAAAAAGCGGTACGTGAATTTGACGAATTTGTTAAGGAGTTAAAAAAACTGGATATTGAAGTAACTGTAGTCGAGGATTCTCCGGCACCACATACCCCGGACGCTATTTTTCCGAATAATTGGATTTCCTTTCATGAATCAGGGATATATTGCCTCTACCCTATGTTTGCACCCAATAGGAGAAAAGAACGGAGGACAGAAGTTCTGGATATCGTTCAAACAAAATTTCACTATCATAAACTTTTTGATTTTACAGATTATGAATCTGAAAATCTTTTCCTGGAAGGAACCGGCAGTATGGTACTTGATCGCGATAAGCGTCTGGCCTATGCGTGTCTGTCTCCCAGAACCAGCCTCCTTGTGCTGGAAGATTTCTGTAAAAAGATGAATTACCGGCCTGTTGTTTTTCATTCATCTGATGAAACCGGGCATGACATTTACCATACTAATGTCATGATGTGTGTTGCAGACAGGTATGTGGTGATATGCCTCGATTCCATAAGAGATGAGGAAGAAAAAAAATACATTTCTGAAACCATTTTGTACAGTGGAAAAGAAATCATCCCGATCAGTCAGGGACAGATGAATCATTTTGCAGGCAATATGTTACAGCTGGAAAATAAAAAGAGAGAAAAAATTCTGGTAATGTCCAGCGCTGCCTGGTCTTCACTTTCTTCAGGACAAAAAGAAAAGCTGACACTTTATAACCATATTTTACACACCTCACTCCAAAGCATTGAATCAAATGGCGGTGGCAGTGCAAGATGTATGATTGCCGAAATTCATTTGTAAGGATTGAATTGAATTTACCATGTTACGGTATGGGGGAATCAATTCAAATGCTTATTTTTGGGACGTTTCGAAAAGATTGAAGAATTTCAACGAATCTGCCATTTGATTGAAACCAATTCAACAAATTCAACTTTTTTCTAATTAATGCAACAAAAAGTTTCTAAAATCGGGGTACTCACTTCCGGGGGTGATTCGCCGGGAATGAATGCCGCCGTTCGTGCAGTTGTTCGTACAGGAATTTATTACGGTTTGGAAGTTTTCGGTATTATGCGTGGTTATAGTGGAATAATTGAAAACGACATCATTCCACTCCATTCACGTAGTGTTGCCAATATCATTCAACGCGGTGGGACAATTTTAAAAACCGCCCGTTGTAAGGAATTTTTCGAATACGAAGGAAGATCCCGTGCATTTGCCAACCTGAAGAAACTGGGGATTAACGGACTAATCATCATTGGCGGTGATGGCTCTTTCCGTGGTGCACACAAATTCAGTTCAGAATTCGAAATTCCATGCATTGGGATTCCTGGTACCATAGATAAAGATATTGCCGGAACTGATTTTACTATAGGATTTGATACTGCTGTAAATACAGCTGTTGAGGCTATTGATAAAATCCGTGACACTGCTGATGCACACGACAGGCTTTTTGTAATTGAAGTAATGGGCCGGGATGCCGGATATATTGCCCTTCACAGTGGTATCGCCACGGGTGCTGAAAATATTCTGATTCCGGAAAGAAAAACAGACATTGAAGAACTGATCAGTTCCCTTCAGGAAAAAGAAAAAAGAAAAAAACTGGTGAACCTCGTTGTGGTTGCGGAAGGTGACAATTACGGAGGAGCTGAAGAAGTAGCCAAAGTGGTTAAACAAAGGTTACCAAACATTGATACACGCGTTTGCATCCTCGGCCATATTCAGAGAGGCGGTTCCCCAAGTTGTATTGACAGAGTTATCGCCAGCCGTATGGGATATTCTTCCGTGGAATGTCTTCTTGAAGGAAAATTTAATGTTATGGTTGGTGTCGTAAACAATAAGATTCATTTTACCCCATTGGAAAAAGCAGTTAAAGCCAAACAGAAAATTGGAGATGACTGGTTGAAGATTATAAAAATATTAGCATCATAAATTAAAAAGTAAAAAATTAAAAGTAAAAAAGTGAAGCAGGTTATTTTAATATCTGTTTAAGTCTTTAAGTTAATTTACTTTTTACTTTTTACTTTTTACTTTTTATTTTTTTCTTTTTATTTTTTACTTTTTATTTTTTACTTTTTAATCTATCAGGAAATAAAACAAAAACAAACCGATTAGCATGTCAAAAAACCTCGACAAATATATCTACGGTCAGATGGATAAGAAGGCCGGTTTGGAACATACTTTTCACAGGACCAAAATTGTGGCTACTGTGGGTCCTGCCTGTGATACGTATGATAAATTATTGTCGCTTGTAAAAGCAGGCGTGAATGTTTTCCGTTTAAATTTTTCTCACGGAAGTCATGAGGACAAAACAAAAATCATCGGGCATATCCGGAAAATAAATTCAACAGAACCCTTTAATATTGCGATTCTTGGTGATTTACAGGGACCTAAACTCAGGGTGGGTGAAATAGAAGGGGGTAGTATGCTGGTAGAAGAAGGTGATATATTAACATTCACCAATACTAAACTTGTCGGAACTAAAGAAAGAATCTATGTTTCATATCCCAACCTGCATGAGGACGTCAGAGTTGGCAATATTATTATGATTGATGATGGGAAACTGGAAGTAACGGTAATAAGTATTGAAAAGAACCATGACGTAAAAGTTCAGGTGAAACTGGGTGGTATACTTTCGTCCAAGAAAGGTGTTAATTTACCTGATACAAAGATTTCACTCCCGGCTATAACCGAGAAGGACGAAATAGATCTTGCATTCATAATTGAACAACAGCTTGACTGGGTAGCTCTTTCATTTGTGCGTCGTGTAAATGATATTGTAGGCCTGCGTGACAGGTTGAATCAGAAGAAGAGCAAAACCAAGATCATCGCCAAAATTGAAATGCCAGAAGCACTGACCAACCTTCGTGAAATCATTCTGGAATCAGACGGAATTATGGTGGCCCGTGGCGACCTGGGTGTTGAATTGCCGGTAGAGCAGGTTCCACTTATTCAGAAACAGATTATACGTAAATCCATTCATCGTGCCAAACCGGTGATCGTTGCCACTCAAATGATGGAAAGCATGATTGACAGGACCAAACCTAACCGTAGTGAAATTACTGATGTGGCCAATGCTGTTCTTGAAGGGGCGGATGCGGTTATGCTAAGTGCGGAGACGGCAACTGGCAATTACCCTACCCTTGTGGTGGAAACGATGCGCAAAATCATAATGGAGGTCGAAAAAACAGATTATCACTATAATCGCGAGGATGAGTTGGAACCCCAACCCCACTCTCCTTCTTTTTTAAGTGATGCAATTTGTTATAATGCTTGTAAACTCGCTAAAGACACGCAGGCAGACGCGCTTATAGGAATGACCCAGAGCGGGTATACTGCCTTCATATTATCAAGTTATCGTCCTAAATCACCACTATACATATTTTCCAAAGAAAAAACCCTGATTAACCAGCTCAGCCTAAGCTGGGGAGTGCGTGCTTTTCATTATGCTGAAGAAGAAAGCATGGATGAGATTGTTGCTGACCTGACTGAAATTCTGAAACAAAGAGGATTCATCAAAAAAGGAGATGTGATTATAAATACTGGCAGTATTCCTGTGGCTGAACATTTACCTACAAACCTGCTTAAGATTTCGAAAGTAGACTAGGAAAGTATGGGAGTATGGGAGTATGGGAGTATGGGAGTATGGGAATGAAATTTAAAATATTTTAAAAGTGAATGTTTTTCAAAGACATTGTCGAATTCACTCCCATACTCCCATACTCCCATACTCCCATACTTTATTTAAGCCTTCGTATCATCTCCTCAATTTCACGCCGGTCTGCCATTACGACCGACTGGTCCTCAGTCATAAAGGGCTGAACAAAATCCATAGATGATTTTTTTAGTACTCTGGCCGAACTGTGAAATTGAGTAGCCCCTGTCTCCTTTTTCAAATCGGCAATATTCTCAGCTCGTACACCAGATCCCGGCATAATCTGGATTCGGTCGTATGCCTGTATAATAAGCTCTTTTATTAAAGGGGCGCCCAGGATGGCTTTTGGTTGTTGTCCGGAGGTAAGAATTCTTTCACATCCGATTTCAATGATATCTTCCATTGCTTCAAAAGGATTGACCGTCCAGTCAAAAGCCCGGTGAAAACAAACGCCCATTGGATAAGCTTTTTCAACCAGCCTTGATGAATGGATTTTATCTACCCGGCCATCTGGTAATAACATTCCAAAAACAACGCCATCGCAACCGGCGGATTTACATGCTATCACTTCATGAAGCATTACGTCAAATTCTTCTTCAGTAAATAAAAAATCTCCACCGCTTATACGGATGATGGGGTATAATTCGATGTCGATTTTTTTACGCACCGATTTGATCAGCCCGATTCCGGGGGTTGTTCCCCCTGAACCAGGATCGGCGCACAGTTCTACCCTGTCGGCCCCGGCGTTTGCCGCAATCAGTGCCGAATTGAGGTTATAACAACATATTTCAAGTATATTTTTCACCATCAGTTAAACCAGCTTTCCGACTCATAAATTTTTTCTTCGGCAGTTGATCGGACGGCATAAGTGAATCCTTTTTGAATACAGAATGCACCAAAGCTTCCGTCTTTTTTTAAAGCCAGGAAACCAACCTGAAGATTTTTTGCTTTTGCCGGGTCCCTTTTCACAATTCTTTCTACAGCTTTACGGCAGGCATCACCGGGTGAGAATCCCAGGCGCATATATTCAACTACCAGATGAGATCCAACAATACGAATCACTTCCTCCCCAACCCCTGTTGAAGTGGCGGATCCTATTTCATTGTCAACAAAAAGTCCCGCGCCTATAATAGGTGAATCCCCTACCCTGCCATGCATCTTAAATGCCATGCCACTGGTGGTGCAGGCACCACTGAGATTACCGCTGTTGTCAAGCGCCAGCATGCCAATCGTATCATGGTTGAAAGGTCCGCCGGGATTTAATAATTTATCTTTATATTTTTTATTTTCAATATTAATGACAGGTTCATATTTAGAATTTCGCAACCATTCCTTCCACATCTTTTCACTTTCCGGCGTTAGTAAATTCTCTTTTTTAAATCCGTTAGACAATGCAAATTCCAGGGCCCCGTCGCCCGTCAAAACAATATGCGGTGTTTTTTCCATGACCAGTCTTGCTACAGAAATAGGATGAATGATATATTCCAGGCACATTACTGAACCACAGTTGCTGTTTTCATCCATAATACAAGCGTCCAGGGTTACGTGTCCGTCGCGGTCAGGTAGTCCACCATATCCAACAGAATGATTATTTGGATCAGATTCAGGAATTTTGACACCGGCTTCAACTGCATCCAATGCTCTGCCTCCTTTGCTAAGAACTTCCCAAGCTGCTGCATTAGCAGCTTTGCCAAAATCCCAGGTTGAAATAACGATTGGTTTATCTGTGATGGAAGTGAATAAACTTCCGGCATCGGCGGTCTTTAAGAACCAGCCAGTGGATGCGAGCAAGGAAGAACCAAGGAATTTTCTTCTGTTAAACATTTTTAGTCAGATTATGATACAATTTAGTGTAATAGTTTCGGGCGGACCTGGTTTCGCAATATGAAAAATTTGAAATTGTGGAAATGTATTAATGTAATTATGAAATTTAAAATTAAATTTAAAATTTCATTGCCACATTTGCTACATTCATTTACTCTTACATATTACCACACTATGAATATGAAGAAACTTCATTTCGTTATACTTTTAATACTTACAGGATTTACTGCTTTATCTCAATCTGAAAGTCAGGATAGCGCATGGTTCCGGGATAATTATTATAAAATTGAAAAAATTATCCGGATGCGCGACGGGGTAAAACTTTTTACTTCCATTTATGTACCGAAAGACAGTTCGGAAAAGCATCCGATTCTCATGGAAAGGACCCCTTATAGTTGTGCGCCGTATGGCATGAACGAATTCCTGGCATTGTCGGGGAAGTATATTATGAATTATTTAAAGGAAGGATATATTCTCGTTTTTCAGGATGTACGGGGGAGGTGGATGAGCGAAGGAAAATTTGTTGATGTTCGTCCTTTCATCAAAAATAAAAAGGCGACAGATATTGATGAATCCACCGATGCCTATGATGCGATTGACTGGCTCGTGAAAAATGTTCCTGGAAATAATGGCAACGTTGGTGTTTATGGTACTTCCTATCCGGGTTTTTATGCTGGTATGGCAGCAGCATCAGGACATCCCGCACTGAAAGCGGTGAGCCCGCAGGCTCCGGTAACGGACTGGTTCATCGGAGATGATTTTCATCATAACGGCGCTTTTTTTTATATGGACGCATTTGATTTTTATGTAGCCAATGGTTTTGGAAGACCACATCCCCTGCCGCTATTAATTGAAACACCAATGACTGACCCCTATGACAGTAAAGACAACTATAAGTTTTATCTGAATCAGGGTGCAGATAAAAATTTATTAAAATTCACAGGAGACAGCATTGCTTTTTTTAAGGAGTTATATCTACATCCTGACTATGATGACTGGTGGCATGCAAGAAATGCACGGAATGCGCAATATCATATTGAACCCGCCATTTTGGTAGTAGGGGGCCTCTTTGATGCGGAAGATTGTTTCGGGGCATGGAATCTTTATAAAGCAATCAGAAAACAAAGCCCGGAAACCAACGCAAAACTTGTTATGGGTCCCTGGTATCATGGACAATGGGGAAGTATTGATGGGACACATATGGGCAATATAGATTTCGGATCAAATACTTCCGTCACTTACCAGAATGAAATTGAAATTCCTTTCTTCGATTTTTACCTAAAAGGAAAAAAAGATCCTTCCATTGCCGGAGCAACCATATTTTTTACCGGAGAAAACAAATGGCGCCATTTTGATTCCTGGCCAACCGAAAAGGCTAAGGAAGAAAAAATTTATCTGAGGGAGCGTAATGGATTATCAGTTAAGCCTCCCGAAAATGAAACGGCATATGATGAATATATCAGTGATCCCGCACATCCCGTTCCTTACACGGAAGACGTTCACTTCAACCGGACCCGCGAATATATGACAGATGACCAGCGTTTCGCGAGCCGCAGAACGGATGTGCTCACTTATCAGACTGCAGTGTTAAAGGAGGATTTTACTATTGGCGGACCGGTGATTGCGGATCTGATCTCTAGTATAAGTACGACAGATGCAGATTTTGTCGTAAAAATTATTGATGTTTTTCCGGATACGCTTTCATATAACCACGTTAATATTTACGCGGTAAATGAAGGAGAAAAACCCTATCCGATGGGAGGATATCAAATGCTGGTGAGGGGCGAAATATTCCGAGGTAAATTCAGGAAAAGTTTTGAAAAACCGGAGCCTTTTCAACCGGGGAAAGCAGAAAAAATACGATTCAGCTTAACGGATGTGGCTCATACTTTTAAAAAGGGCCACCGACTGATGATTCAGATTCAGAGTAGCTGGTTTCCATTGTCTGACAGAAACCCACAGAAATTCACAGATATCTATACATGTGATGATTCCGATTTTCAGAAGTCAACCATTAGAATATTTCATGATCGTATGAATGCATCTGCCATTGTTCTGCCTGTAATTTCCGGTAGGCTGAATTAAAGCTCCGATCGCTCCATAAATATTTCAGAATGCGGAACGGTATAATTAATTTAGTGTGGCATTAACCCTATATTCAGACGCAATTGCAGGGCATGGAATCATCAAGTAAACAATCGCAAACACTGGAATTATGGCTCCAGGAAGTTCAATCTTATATATATAAGGTGACTAGTGAACCTATGAAAAATGCCAATTTTCAATTCTTCAGATCAGATTTTACTTACAAAAGAAAAAACAAAAATAGCCAGGACGAACTCTCCATCATTTTTTTAAGTCAGTTTCCTGTGAATTACAGGATTGGCTTCCAACTGGAAATCTGGCATCCTCAAATAAAACAGGTGAAGGAATCTTATATGGGTGAAATACTTGATAAGGAATCTTATTTGTGCAGTATTATTTTATTCATGAAAGATTTTCCTTCCAATGATCCGGAACATACAATAGTTAAAGATTATTCAGTCTATAATTCCAGGGATTTATTTATGTTTGGCGACTGGCTAGCCCAGACACTTCAGTATGAACTGGTTCCACTATGCAATCAGCTTAGTACGATAGCCCATATGGATAGTTTTTTTGAAGCAAAGCCTGACTGGTCTCTAAATACACACAGCGGTGGAAACCTCTGCACTGATTTGATCGTTGCCAAACTGAACAGGAAAAGGGATATCCATCAGCGTTATCAACAACTATTGCAGGGCCTTCAGCTAAAAATTGAAACCAGGCAAATGAGCCCTGAAAGCCGTCAGCTTCTTTCTCTCTGCTATGATACAATTAAGTAACTGTTGACGGATGATCCGACAGATTTTCACTCCCATACTCCCATACTCCCATACTGGTTTTCGGCTTTAGGCTTAAAAACCTATTTTCGCAGATAATTTGAAATAAACTGTCTGCAATATGAAAATGGTAGATGCTTTTGAAAAGATCCCATTGGAAATTTTCCCGGATGCAAAATCCGGTTCCGTGTTTGTTGCAAAAAAAGTTGCTGCCCTGATTAGAGAGAAGGAAAAAAATAAGGAACGTTGTGTGCTTGGTCTTTCGACAGGTAAATCTCCATTAAAATTATATGCTGAATTGATCAGAATGCACAGGGAAGAAGGACTTAGCTTTAGGAATGTTGTTGCTTTTAACCTGGACGAATATTATCCGATTGAACGGAATGCGCCTCAGAGCTATTATCGCTTTATGAAAGAGAATCTCTTTAATCATGTTGACATTGATCCGAAGAATTGTCATATTCCGAATGGGGAACTGCCAAGGGACGCTATGAAATCTTTTTGTAATGAATATGAACAGGCTATTGCGGATGCAGGTGGAATTGATTTGCAGATTCTGGGTATCGGATCAAACGGACATATTGGTTTTAATGAACCCGGATCCAGCCGTTATTCCAAAACACGCGTGACTCCGCTTGAAAATTCCACCCGCTTATCTAATGCCGGAGACTTTGATAGTGTAACACAAGTTCCACGTTTATCTGTAACTATGGGCATTAGTACGATTCTCAAAAGCAGAACGATCATACTTATGGCCTGGGGAAGCAGCAAATCACTGGCTGTCCAGAAATCGCTGGAAGGATCTGCCACGGAAGAAATACCTGCCTCTCTCCTGCAACAACATGAAGATACATTATTTGTTACTGACGAAGCAGCCGCGTCGGACCTCACTCGTTTCAAGGCTCCATGGCTTACAGGAGATTGTGACTGGAATGGAGATATTCTGCGCAAAGCCGTGGTGAATACGGCCCTCAAACTGGGTAAACCTATACTAAGCCTTACTGATAAGGACTATAACGACCATGGACTAAGCGATTTGCTCGCTGTTAAAGGAGATGCATATGAAATCAATATGGAAGTATTTTATATGTTACGCGATAGCATCACCGGTTGGCCGGGTGGGAAAAATCAACCACTTCCGAATGCTCCCGAAAGAATGACTCCATATCCAAAAAGATGTCTTATTTTCTCTCCGCATCCGGATGATGATATCATTTCCATGGGCGGTACTTTTATGCGCCTGCATGATCAGGGACATGAAGTACATGTGGGATATCAGACTTCTGGAAATATTGCCGTGACAGATGAATTTGTTACCCGTTTTATCGATTTCGCCGTTGGATTTGAATCATTGTTCGGTATTGACACAAGGCGTTCAACAGAAATTCTTTCAGATGCCAAGAATTTTCTGAAAGAGAAAAAAAATTCGGGCATTGATTCTCCGGAAATCAGGAATATAAAAGGCTTAATCCGTCGCAGTGAAGCCAGTGCCACCTGCCGTTATGTTGGAATTCCTGATTCGGGCATTCATTTCCTGAATCTGCCATTTTATGAAACCGGAACAATCGATAAAAAACCGATGAGCGAAGAAGATGTGCAGATTACGGTTGAATTGCTGAAAAAAATAAGACCTCACCAGGTTTATTGTGCAGGGGATCTTGCTGATCCTCATGGAACACATAAAGTTTGTCTTGATATAGTCTTCGAATCGATAAAACGTCTTAAAGATGCAGGAGAATCCTGGGTAAAAGATTGCTGGATTTGGTTGTATAAAGGAGCCTGGCAGGAATGGGACGTGAGCGAAATTGAAATGGCCATTCCGATGAGTCCTGATCAGGTTTTGAAAAAACGATTCGGAATTTTTATACACCAGTCGCAAAAAGATATGGTTCCATTCCAGGGCTCAGACAGCCGCGAATTTTGGCAAAGAGCTGAAGACAGGAATGCAAATACAGCAAATCTTTACGCACAGCTTGGTCTAACCAAATATGCGGCGATGGAAGCATTTAAACGATGGCATTTTTAAGTGTAAAGCCAATAGCATAAAGATTCTGATCCATATGTTGTCAGATTGATTCAGGTCAATTTCTTTGAAAATTTAATTACTTGAGTGTAGAAAGCAAAAGATCCAATAATTCATCAAACGGTAATGAGCAAAAAGCTCCAGGCTTTAGGCTTTGGCCTTTGGACCCAAATTGGTCGGCCGCCTTGAAACTGACCTCATTTAAATGGAAATTCTGGACAGGCATACTGATTTTAACAGGCATTTTGATTGCACTTCCATTTTTCTTTAATGCCATCGAAGAAAGGAATGGTATTAGATTCGATGATATGGTTTTAGAGCGTATTTCAGCGCGGAATGTATCAGTTGCTGTCTTTTTTTTGATTTGGTCCAGTTGTCTGATATTGATTTTCCGAATTTACCGAGATCCAATGATGTTGCTGACCACATTATGGGCTTATAACTGCGTAACCCTGGTTAGAATGGCCTGTATTAGCCTGATTTCATTGAATCCACCAGCAGGATTGATTCCGCTTGCAGATCCTATCACCAATCTATTTTATGGCCAGCGTTATATAACACATGATCTTTTTTTTTCAGGCCATACTACAACAGTTTTCCTTATTTTTCTTTGTCTGAAGAAGAAAACTGACCGGATCTATGTTTTAATTGCATCGATCCTACTTGGTATTTTATTACTGGTACAACATGTACATTATACGATTGATGTACTGGCAGCCCCGGTTTTTACATACGCATCATACAGGTTTGCATTAATAATAACAAAAATCGGTAATCAGCCCAATATTCCCGGTCCGGGATAAGGTTAAAGATGTCTAAAATGGATACCAAGGGCCATAATTAAACGTTTAAGTTGACCGGGTAATGACACCGGGGGCAATAAGAATTTAAGACAAGGCTGGTTAATAGCACTTTATTCATTAATTTTGCCAATAATAAAAAAATCATAATTATTTTTAAGTTAATTTCAACCTCTTCAAAATTGGGTTATAAGCAGTATTTTTTAACTGCTAAAGACTTAAATGCTACCATGATATGAAAAAATTACTATGCCCTGAATTCTTTCTAGGTGATAAGGTAACCCCGGAGCAATCAGACTTTTTCCATAAAAATGGGGTAATCGTATTTCGGAATGTCCTGAAGCCTGAAACCGTTGCATTTTTTATCCAGGAAATTATCAGGATTGAAAAGCAGTTGCTTGAAGAGGGAAAGGACAAAATCAATGGAGTTCCTCTCAAATTTGGAAAGGATCATAATGGTCAAACCATAATTCAGCGCCTATGCTTTTTATCTCTTTTCAGCCCAACCTTTCATGAATTTCTGAATGACCCGCGCCTGATTGCATTACTGGAACTATTGCATCCTTATGAGGGCAGGATTGCGGAAAATGAAAAAGACGGACTCATTCTCAATCATTATGTTCGTACACCTGAGAGCAAATTTTCCCAGATGGGATGGCATACAGACAGCCCCAGAGATTTATTCCTTGGTCAGAAGATTATGCCGATGCTGAATGTAGGAATTCACCTTGATCCCTGCCCATTCGAAAATGGTGGCTTGCGGGTTCTCCCTGGCACACACAAACAAGGTGTATTACGTTTACTTTTCAAGAAAAAATATTTTATAGATAACAATCCTGATGCCCGTGAAATCGGATTTGATATCAACGCGGGAGACCTGACCGTTCATGACGGTCGAATATGGCATCGCGCTCAACAATCCCCATATCTGGGCGAAGCTAGTCGCAGGCGGGTAATGTACGTTCCCATTATTACAGGTAAATACATGCCTAAAGACGAAAATAGTAAAACACCTTTTTACCATCGTTTCGCTTCCAAAGTTCAGAACTAAGGATACCGCGAACTAAAATTGAATACAGATGCCTTTTGCACTCATTACAGGAGGAAGCAAAGGAATTGGAAAAGCTATTGCAGAAACTCTTGCGGGCCGCGGATATGATCTCCTGCTTGTCGCCCGTTCTGCAGATATACTGGAACAGCTTACAGCAGAAATTCATTCAGCCACAAAAAGGAATTGCCGCTGGCTCGCTATTGATCTTGCTACAGAACAGGCAGCTGAAGCTGTTTTTAACTGGACTATAGAAAATCAGTTTGAAGTTTCAATTCTTGTTAACAATGCAGGATACGGATTGAGTGGAAGTTTTGAAAATTATTCAGCAGTTGAACACGCTGAAATGCTAAACCTGAATATTATCACCTTAACTAAATTAACACGCTTTTTCTTGCCAGGGCTGTTTAGGCAGCCGGCAGGTTATATTCTTAATATTGGCAGTTCTGCTTCCTATCAGGCTGTTCCAATGCTTTCCACCTATGCTGCTTCCAAAGCCTATGTACTAAACTTCAGCCGCGGACTTTATCAGGAGCTCAAAAAAACAAACGTTTCAGTAACATGTATTTGTCCCGGTCCTACAGATACGAATTTCGTGAACCGAGCCCATATAGGACCCAAAGGTCGTAAGGCTGCTGAACGTTTTAATATGTCCCCGCAAACTGTAGCGATGATTGCAGTAGAAAGTCTTTTTCGAAAGAAACCCGAAGTAATTACAGGAGCAATGAATAAACTCAGCGCTTTTTTCGCCTGGCTGCTGCCAAAAAGTATTGTAGAAGGGGTGGCTAAAAAATTATATGACTAAAAAAATTGAAAATTTAGGAATATAGTATATCTGCATTTGAAGCTTTTAATTTTCACATAACCAAATTTCCAAATTCTCAAAGGTGAGGATGCTGAAGAAATCAATTTTACTGTTTTTCTTTATTGTAATCTATACTGCCTCAATGGCACAAGTGAGCAATAACCAGATCCGTACCGGCGCGGAACAGACTCAAAAGTATTTTCCATTATTGTTAGCTAAAAGAGTTGCGGTAGTTGCAAATCCGACATCTCAGATTGCCGGTACTCCACTGGTGGATAGCCTCCTGAATGCAGGTATCCGTGTAGTGAAAGTATTTGGGCCGGAACATGGATTCCGGGGAAATGCCAGCAATGGCGCTTTAGTTTCTGACAGTTTTGATCCCTTAACAGGTATTCCGATTGTATCATTATATGGTAAAAAATCCATGCCTTCCAGGGAAGATTTACAGGATGTTGATATAGTTGTATTTGATATCCAGGATGTAGGCGCCCGTTTCTTTACTTATATTATCACTTTGCAGCGTGTGATGCAATCCTGCGTAAATTTTAATAAACCTCTTCTCATTCTTGATCGTCCGAATCCCAATGGATATTTAGTGGATGGCCCGGTGCTTGAAGATAGTTTGCGTTCCGGAGTGGGGCTTCAGCCCATACCAATTGCGCACGGTATGACCGTTGGCGAGTTGGCACAAATGATTAATGGTGAGGGCTGGTTATTGAATAATATGAAATGTGATTTACATATTATCAAGCTGGAAAATTATACCCATGAATCGGTATATAATTTGCCTTTACCTCCTTCACCCAATCTCAATACTACACAATCAATCCTGCTTTACCCCAGTTTATGTCTTTTTGAAGGAACAGTTATCAGTATTGGTAGAGGAACTCGCAGACCTTTTACGATGATAGGTGCTCCTGAGTTTGCCAGAAAATATTCATTTAGTTTCAGACCTGAATCCATTCCCGGCATGAGCGAACATCCGTTGTATCAGGATTCTGTTTGTTATGGTCTGGATCTGGAAAATTATGATATAGAAAATCTGCGCAAAAAAAAAGAAATTAACCTGGAATGGTTAATTGAGTGTTACCAGGCATATCCAAAAAAGGAAATATTTTTTGATGCATCCCAAAGCAAACAGATTGGCAATTTTGATAAACTGGCGGGCAGTTCAAAACTACGCAAACAAATTATTGCGGGTATTTCAGAAGAGGAAATCCGGAAAAGTTGGGAGCCAGCTCTCTCAAGGTTTAAGAACAAAAGAATTAAATACCTACTATATCGTTGACCGTTGACCGTTGACCGTCAACAATTGATAGTTGGTAAAACTTTTGCATGATAAACTATAGGCGTTAAGCGTTCGGCGTTAAGCATTGAGCGTAATGCCTTCTTTCATAGGAATATCTTAAATTACGTGACTAAAAAAATAAGTTATGTCAAACCAAGAATTATCAAGACGGGCATTTATTCATACGGCAGGTAAGGCAGGAGTAGTTGCCGGACTTTCTGGCTCTGTTCTCACTGCACTTGCTAACTCTGAAACTCCCCATATAAAACTAGTTAACGCACCGGAGCCGGTTCCATATAAACAGCGGGCCCTCCCTTATGCATATACTGCCCTGGAACCCGCAATCGATGCGATGACCATGGAAATACACTATACGAAACACGCAGCAACTTATGCCAAAAACCTTGCAGAAGCAGTGGATGCAGAAAAAGTAGATGCGTCGAAAGTCACACTGGAAGAATTGCTTGCTTCAATTTCCAAGTATTCAGTCAAGATGAGAAACAACGCAGGAGGTCATTATAATCATTCACTCTTCTGGGAATTTATGACCTCCCCGGGAAAAACGGTTGCTCCATCTGCGGCGCTAACGGCTTCAATACAAAGAGATTTTGGTTCACTTGATGCCATGAAAACTAAATTCAATGATGCAGCCAAGGGTCGTTTTGGAAGTGGATGGGCCTGGGTAATTGTAAAAAAGGACGGTAAACTTGATGTAGTCTCAACACCGAACCAGGACAATCCACTAATGGATATCAGCGATGCCAAAGGGCAGCCCCTGATTGGCCTCGATGTTTGGGAACATGCATACTATTTGAAATACCAAAATAAAAGACCCGATTATATTACAGCATGGTGGTCTGTCATAAACTGGGATTATATTAATAACAGGTATAGTATGCTTGGTTAAACAGGAATAAAAATTCAAAGGCATTCAAAACCGTTTTATTCTTTCTGTATAATATAAAAAGAAATTTAAATGACAAAGGTAAAATCATTTGCCTCCCATGACGCTAAAGGTGTTATGGTTCCATGGAGTTTTGACCGGCGTGATCCCGGAGCTAAAGACATTCAAATAGATATTTTATTCTGTGGTGTTTGTCATTCAGATCTTCACCAAATTCGCAATGAATGGGGTAATTCGATTTTTCCCATGGTTCCTGGTCATGAGATCGTTGGAAGAATTACAAAAATCGGATCCGCAGTGAAAAAATTTAAGGTTGGGGAACTGGCAGGAGTCGGATGCCTGGTGGATTCCTGCAGGCAATGTGAAAACTGTAAGGAAGGACTGGAACAATATTGTCTGAATGGTAATTCGCCTACCTATAATGGAAGGGAGCAGGATCGAAAAACACCAACTTATGGTGGATATTCAAAAATGATTGTAACGGATGAAGATTTTGTTTTACATATTTCAGATAAACTTCCACTTCAAAATATTGCGCCCCTGCTTTGTGCAGGTATTACTACTTATTCACCATTAAGACACTGGAAAGTTGGTAAAGGTCATAAAATAGCTGTGCTGGGACTCGGAGGCCTGGGGCATATGGCTGTAAAATTCGGTGTTTCTTTTGGCGCAGAAGTAACCGTGCTTAGCTCCTCGCTTTCCAAAAAAGAAGATGCCCACCTACTGGGGGCGCATAAATTTGTCCTGACAAAGGATCCTGAACAACTCAAACAGGTTCAGGGCTATTTTGATTTTATCATCGATACTGTTTCAGCTCCACATAATTATAATGAATACCTTGGTCTACTAAAAACCAATGGAGTCCAAATCTGCGTTGGAGCCCCTCCCACACCTGCAGAAATTTATGGCTTTACTTTAATTATGCAAAGAAGAAGTATGGCTGGTTCATTAATCGGTGGATTGCCTGAAACCCAGGAGATGCTGGATTACTGTGCTAAGCATCAAATCGTTTCAGATGTTGAGGTGATCAGGATTCAGGATATTCAAAATGCTTACGAACGGATGCTAAAAGGTGATGTGAAATACCGGTTTGTGATAGATATGGCTTCTTTGTAAGCCGAAAGCTAAAGGCCAAAAGCCACTTTTTAAAAAAAGGAGTGTTTTTCCTGCCAAAATAAAATAACAACGGGTTGAAACTATATTTCAACCCGTTTATAATTAAAATTGAGATTTAACACTTAAAGATTCTTACTAATCAGAAATTAAATAGTCCGCCGATTCCGAATATACTTGATTTTGACGTATCCAATGTTTTCATATAGGAAAGGCGGATTTCAATATTGTGTGAACCACTCCCAACCCCAATCCGGATACCTGCATTTCCAACAGGGCCAAAACCACTCATTTTATCTGTATAATTATTATATCCGTCGCTATATGAATCTTCACTGGTATGATATCCAAAACCTGCGCCTCCAAAAAAACCGAAGCGGCTTTCGGTTTCCTTACTTGATCCTGCACCATAATTGAAATTTAGTACTAAAGGCGCATCAAACATAAGCGCGGCCGAATTGGAACCATAAGTGCTGGCGCTGGCTGAAACACCAATGCTCATGGGAATGCCTACAGACAAAGATGTATTGTCCGTTTCCATAAAATTGATTCTTGGAGAATAAGTTAAACCTCCGACTACCTGAGTCGAATAACCGCTGGCGGATTGGATAAATGTATTAACTCCGACACCATGCATAAAAGTTTGGGAAAATGCAAAACTGGAAAGGCAAAATGCAAATACAGAAAAAAACAATTTTTTCATGATTGATAGCTTTGGGTTAAAAAAGATAACGGGTTATAGTTGAAATTTATTGCTGAAAAGGTTCTGTATTGTAAAAATAAGGGATGGATACCATAATGAATACTAGGGGTTTATACTTATATATAATTATTGACTTATTTTATTTACCGATCGCTTTTTCAATACCCCTGTCAGGAACCAGCCATCGTGCAGCAACGATGCAAAAAAGAATAGCTGAATATAAAGTATTATAATAAGCCAATACAATAGCCAGAAGGTAGCAGATTACTGAAAAAATACCCTTTTGCCTTAAACTGGCAAACGCTTGAACCAGTTTTGAATTTTCCTTTGAAATCCGCTCTATGCAAATCTGAAGTATAGTGAAAGATATTCCGCATACCAGCATCAATATCGCATAAAGGATGACTGTGTTCTGTGCATAGTGGTTCTCTCCCATCCATCCGGTTGCAAAGGGAATGAGAGATAACCAGAAAAGAAGGTTCATATTCGACCAGATGATCGACGCGTTTGTATGACTCACTGCGCCGACAAGGTTATGATGGTTCCCCCAGTATATTCCAATAAAAATAAAACTCAGCATATAACTGGAAAATACCGGCATTTGTTCAAGTAATGCCGACCAGCTGGTATTGTGCGGCGTTTTAATCTCCAATACCATGATGGTAATAATGATAGCAAGGACGCCATCACTGAATGCTTCAAGCCTGTTTTTACTCATATCCGGTTAATGGGTTTAGATGGAAGATAAATAAAAGTACTAAAATCAAAAAGCCAATTCAGGGTTTCTAAAATGAGCTTAATTTTGAAACCAAATAAAAAATTCCATATGATTGATGCTTCCATGATTACGACCAGCATATCGCTCGAGGGTTACCAAATTTCGAAGAATTTAGGCGTTGTGAGAGGGATTACCGTCCGTTCCAGGAGCATACTTGGCAATATGGCCGGGGGATTGCAGACTATTTTCGGGGGAAAGATTTCTATTTATGTCAGTCTATGTGAGAGAACAAGGGAAGAAGCATTTCAACACATGATACAACATGCAGAAGAAATGGGGGCTAACGCTATTATAAATATGCGTTATGATGCAAATGAAGTTATGAATGGAGTTACTGAAGTGCTGGCATACGGAACAGCTGTCCGTGTTGAAAGAAAATAAAATTGAAAGACCCTCACCGGATTATCCTTCCTGTTCAATTATTGCCGGATGGAATTGGACAACTGCTTCCTGTATCCAGGGAGGAAGATTCTTTTCCTGAACGGTCCACGCATTATCTTCCAACTGCATATTGATATAGTAACGGTTTCCCCGGTCATCACTTACGTCAACATGATATATAGGGCCCGCTATTCCATTACTCTTTCTGAAATTGAACTCTCTTAATCGTCCTTCTGCCTTTATCAATTTCGAAAACTGCACATTTTTCAAGACTGCCATATTACAAATGTAATTGATCCTGTATAATATTTTACGTTTAAATACGGGTTAAATGGAAGTTTTTCCACGTACAACTTTCAAGTTGAATAAGATATTAACATTTGGTTTATAAATGATTGTTACTCCTGCTATTGATTCATATAGAATTTTAAGAACTTTGATAAAACCCTTCGAATGTCCTTAAAATTGCATGACTTAAGCCGGGAGCAGGTTGAGAAACTAATTATGGAGCATGAAATGCATCCTTCCTTCAAAGGTCAAAATCCTTATATTGCCAGCGGACCAAATCATGAAATTCTTGTATGCCTTCTGGCTAATGGTTTATATCAGGTTGAATTGCTGGACAAAAAACAAATGGAGGAATCTCTGCAGCAAACAATTAAAGCATTCAAGGAATACGCCGAATCTGTAAAATCTTAGAAACTTTTCTATGCGATTATGTGTCTGATTTAATAATAACAGCAGAATCCAACTGTATCTTCTGTTGAATTGTTTTTGTACGTGCTGTTTTTTCTTCTTCACCCAATAGAATACCCCAGGGTTTCAGACTGTCTATGCGGTCGAATATTATTTTAAGCACAGCGATGACGGGAATTGACAAGAACATACCCGAAACACCCCAGATCATTTCTCCAAGCACAACTCCAAGCACCGTAATCAAAGGATTTATCTTAACCTTGGAACCTACTATTCCGGGCAATAATAAATTGCTGTCCACCAGATGTGTAATGACCAGTGTTATTACAACAAGAAATAATTTCCCGGCAGACGCCCCTGTTGCAAATGTGATAAGGAAACTGATTAGCATGGAAGCAAAGATTCCAATATACGGAATGATGTTGAGTAGCCCTGTAATAATTGCTAATAGGGCAGCATACTTAATACCAAGCGCCCAGAAAGCGATGCATACTACGACGGAAACCACACACATTTCGATGAATAAACCAATGATGTATTTCCTGAGAATCTGTTGAACCTTCTCTACAATATCATATACCACCGTAGAATTTTCTTCAAGGAAAACCGATATAAGGAAATTCATTATCAACCGGCGATAAGAAAGTAAGAAAAGAGTATAGATGAAAGTAAATACAAGAAAAAGAACAAAAGATGAGAGAGATATAATGGTACTGCCAAGAACCGTTGTTCCTGAATCCAAGGCTTTACTTGCGGCGGATTTCAAAAATGTAAGTTGCTTGTATGAATTGATGTGAAATTTTACAGCGATCCAGTGTTGGATATTTGCCAGGGAGCTGTTCAATTGTATTTTAAACTGTGGCCAGTCATCCGCCAGACCGCCTATTTGCATTCCTACGAAATAAATTATAGTTGAAACAAACGCAAGCAAAATCAATATTGCCAGTATCGAAGCCAGACCCCGTCGAAACCCAAACCTTTTTTCCATAAAGGATGCCAGGGGCAATAGTAATATCGAAAACAAACAGGAAAAAATCAGGGGGCTGAGTATTTCCTTACCCAGAATTACGAGGTAACCTATGGCAATCAGGCTTACTAAAACGGAAGCGAGCTTTTGATAAAATGGAAGTTTTTTGAATTGAAGCTGCATTCTTGAAAGTAAAAAGTTAAAATGAAAAAGTAAAAAAATCATGCATCCTAAGAATAAATCCCATTTATGTTCAAAACTTTTTAATTTTTACTTTTTAGTTTTTACTTTGATCAAAACGGGCATGATTTTTAGAATGACTACCCTATATAACGAATTTTAGACCAATTATTTCAGCGCAACTATTTCATGAAAACAAAGAAAATCCTTATTGTCGCAGGAATCACATTAACAGCCATACTTATCTTTCAGTTAGTCAGAAGAAAAAAAATAGAAAAACGATTAACAGTGGTTGCTGAAGAAGGATACGAAACCGCAGAGGATATCCTTTTTCCCAAAAGGAAATTTATGTGATGAGCAGAAAGCTTTAGGCTTTAAGCATAAAATCAGCCGTTTTTAACTTATAAAGTACTGATATTTAATTAATTGCGATGATTAAATGCGTAAACAACTGAATTATTATAGTCTTAAATTCGAAAAAACAGGCTTTTCATTCATTTTAGGTATATAAAATCGAAATTCAGGACAATTTCTGCCGGGACAGGGCCTGTACCTCAAACGCTGCTTCATTTTTCACGTATTCATGCAAAGAAAATCTTCTGTTTATACTTTTTAGTATAAATGGTTTCGTAAATTTGCATTATGAAAACAGATCTTATCCAGCCTAAGTCCCGGGGAGCTGAGGATGAATTGACTACGATAGAAAAAACGGTATTCAGCGACTATAAATATGGGTTTGTAACGCATATTGAAGCTGATGAAGCTCCTAAAGGTCTGAATGAAGATGTAATCCGTTTCATATCTGCCAGAAAAAAGGAGCCTTTATGGATGTTGGACTGGAGATTAAAGGCCTATAGACACTGGCTGACAATGAAATCACCAGATTGGGCAAATATCAAATATCCCCCGATAGATTACCAGGATATTATTTATTATTCTGCTCCTAAACAGAAGGTTAACCCTAAAAACCTGGATGAAATAGACCCCGAACTTATACGGACTTTTGAAAAACTGGGTATTTCCCTTGAAGAACAGAAAAGGTTAACTGGTGTGGCAGTGGATGCTGTAATAGATAGCGTTTCAATCGGTACTTCGTTTAAGGGCCAGCTGGCCGAACTCGGCATTATTTTTTGTTCGATGAGTGAAGCAATAAAGGAACATCCGGATCTGATCCGCGAATACCTGGGTACTGTGGTTCCTATCACCGATAATTATTTTTCTGCCCTGAATGCAGCAGTTTTCAGCGATGGATCATTCTGCTTTATTCCAAAAGGCGTTAGATGCCCAATGGAACTTTCAACTTATTTCAGGATAAACGCCGAAAATACAGGTCAGTTTGAAAGAACACTGATCGTCGCTGAAGATGGTAGTTATGTCAGTTACCTGGAAGGTTGTACTGCTCCAATGAGGGATGAAAACCAATTACATGCAGCAGTAGTAGAACTTGTAGCACTTAACAATGCTGAAATAAAATATTCAACTGTTCAAAATTGGTATCCGGGTGATAAACAGGGCCGCGGAGGTGTATATAATTTTGTGACGAAAAGGGGCATTTGTAAAGGCAACCATTCGAAAATATCCTGGACACAGGTGGAAACCGGATCAGCGATCACCTGGAAATATCCCAGTGTAATACTAAAAGGCGACTATTCAACTGGCGAATTTTATTCTGTAGCCGTTACCAATAATTACCAGCAGGCTGATACAGGTACCAAAATGATGCATCTTGGAAAGAACACCAGGAGCCGCATCGTTTCAAAAGGTATTTCTGCAGGATTCAGCAATAATAGCTACCGGGGATTGGTACATGTAAGTAAAAATGCACTAAACTCCAGGAATTTTTCTCAGTGTGATTCTCTCTTGTTAGGGGATAAATGCGGAGCAAATACTTTTCCTTATATCGAAGTAAGAAATAATACGGCTGTAGTTGAACATGAAGCAACTACTTCCAAGATAGGTGAAGATCAGATCTTTTATTGTAATCAGCGTGGAATAGATACAGAAACGGCTGTAGCACTTATCATCAACGGGTTTGCGAAGGAAGTGATGAACCAGCTACCTATGGAATTTGCCATTGAAGCCCAAAAATTATTGGCGATTAGCCTGGAGGGAAGCGTTGGATAAAGTATGGGAGTATGGGAGTATGGGAGTGTGAAAAGGAAATACATTTTAAATACGGTCATCGAACAAAAAGGGTTACTAAATATTATTACAAATGAATATGTTGACGATTCAGAATTTGCATGCAGGAATAGAAGGAAAAAAAATCCTGAACGGAATAAATCTGGACATCAAACCAGGTGAAGTTCATGCCATCATGGGACCTAATGGGTCCGGGAAGAGTACATTGGCATCCGTTCTTGCGGGACGTAGTGATTATGAAGTGCTGGAAGGTTCCGTAGAATTCCTCGGCAGGGACTTGCTCGGATTATCCCCTGAACAAAGGGCTGCGGAAGGATTATTTCTTGCTTTTCAATACCCGGTGGAAATACCGGGATTGAATACTGTGAACTTTATTAAAACGGCTGTTAACGAAATTCGCAAATACCGGGGTGAAGCTCAGCTGGATGCAGTTTCTTTTCTCAAAAGAATGAAAGAAAAGATGGCGCTCGTAAATATTGAACAATCCTTGGTAAGCCGTTCACTGAATGAAGGGTTTTCCGGAGGTGAAAAAAAGCGCAATGAAATATTTCAGATGGCCATGCTGGAACCCAGACTTGCAATCCTGGATGAAACGGATTCAGGACTCGATATTGATGCGATCAGGATCGTTTCAAACGGAGTGAACAAATTGCGCAATAAAGAGAATGCCATATTGGTGGTAACACACTATCAGCGCTTACTTGACTATATCGTTCCGGATTTCGTTCATGTGCTGTACAATGGAAGGATTGTGAAATCCGGTCCTAAGGAACTCGCGCTCGAACTCGAAGAAAGAGGATATGATTTTATTAAAAGTGAAAACACGGTAGAAGCCGCTTAGTTTCGGAGATCAATTTGTCATCATGAACACTATCGCATATTTTAAAGAAAGATTTGACCAGTTCCAGCCCAATGATGACCATGGCAGCCTTGACAAACTGCGCGAACACGCTTTTCGGGTATTTTCAAATCTGGGCATTCCGGGATCGAAACACGAAGAATGGAAGTACACCCGCGTGGCCGGTTTATTTAATAAAGAATTTCAGCTACCTGCAGATCCGCTAACTATTTCCATTACGCAGGAAGATCTTAAAGAAATTCGTTTACCAGGTCATGAACTGGCAAATGAAATGGTATTTGTAAATGGTTTTTATTCTTATCCCCTGTCCAGGATCCGTTCCAATGGAATTCAGGTAGTTGCTTTGGAAGAAGCATCAAAAAATGAATACCGGGACATGGTATCTCAATGGCTTGGAGACAGCAGTCAGTATTTGAAAGACGGTATCAATGCATTAAATATGGCATTTGTACATGGCGCCGTTTTTATTCATGTGGCAAAAGGAAAACGCATAGAACATCCCATATATATTTATCATATAACCGATGCCCGTTCAGTAAATATTTTTTCACAACCAAGAAGCCTGATGATTGTAGATGAACAGGCGCATGTGCAGGTTGTTGAAAATTATGCGACACTTGGTTCAAATGAGAGCTTTACAAACCAGGTTATGGAGATCATTGTCGAAAATGAAGCGAGACTGGAATATTATAAAATTCAAAACGACGGTTCCAATACCAACCAGGTCAGTACCACTCATATCAGACAGATTGGTAAAAGTTTTACACACACAGTTACGATTTCATTAAATGGCGGATTAATACGCAATAATCTGAATGTGATCCTCGATGCAAAAAATTGTGAGGCGCATTTATATGGTCTCTATTTTCAATCGGGCCATAGTCATATCGACAACCATACCATTGTTGATAATATAAAACCAAACTGCCTGAGCAATGAACTTTATAAAGGCATTTTGAATGACCATGCAACGGGCGTATTTAATGGAAAAATATTTGTTCGTCAGCCGGCTCAAAAAACAAATGCTTACCAGAGCAATAAAAATATCCTGCTTTCCGATACCAGTAGCATAAATACCAAACCTCAATTGGAAATTTTTGCTGATGATGTGAAATGCACCCATGGTTGCACAGTGGGAAGTCTTAATGAAGAAGGATTGTTTTATTTACAATCCCGCGGCATTTCAGAAAAAACAGCACGTAACCTGTTGCTTGGTGCATATGCTTCTGATATTCTGGACCAGGTAAAACCTGAACCACTTCGCGCATGGGTTGAAAAACTGATTAACCATCGTTTGGAAAAAGATTTATCATGAACATTTCGCTCACCATACCAAAGACATTGGATATAGCGGCCATCCGGCAGGAGTTTCCGATATTGAACAGGGAAGTAAAGGGGCGGCCACTCATCTATCTGGATAATGCAGCTACTACCCAAAAACCTCAGCAGGTTATAGATTCGATAATTCATTATTATACAAATTATAATGCCAATATTCATCGGGGCATTCATACACTGGCTGAAGAAGCAACAGCAGATTTCGAAAAGACGCGCGATGTGGTGAAAACTTTTATAGGTGCGGGTTCAAGAGAAGAGATCATTTTCACTAAAGGAACCACCGAAGGTATAAACCTGGTTGCCTATACATGGGGAAGAAAAAATATTAAGGCAGGTGACGAAATTATCATCAGCACCATGGAACACCACTCCAATATAGTTCCATGGCAAATTTTATGTGAAGAAAAGGATGCCGTACTAAAAGTTATTCCGATTAATGATGCCGGAGAACTGATGCTGAATGAATATGAAAAAATACTTGGACCAAAAACCAAACTGGTTTCCATTGTACATGTTTCAAATGCACTCGGAACTGTGAATCCCGTAAAAGAGATAATTGCACAGGCTCATGCAGTTGGTGCCGTTGTGATGATAGATGGAGCGCAATCTGCGGTTCACCTGGACATTAACGTTTCTGACATGGATTGTGATTTTTTTGCCTTCTCTGCACATAAGCTTTATGGCCCTACTGGTGTAGGCGTATTGTATGGAAAGAGAGAATTATTGGAATCTATGCCACCATTTCAGGGAGGCGGAGAAATGATAAAAGAAGTTACACTGAAGAAAACTACATTTAATGACCTTCCTTATAAATTTGAAGCGGGTACGCCAAATATTGCAGATGTTATAGCTTTTAAATCCGCTATCCAGTTTATACTATCCATTGGAAAAGAAAAAATCAGGAAACATGAACAGGAACTTCTGGAATATGCTCATCTGGAACTCGAAAAAATTCCTGGTCTTCGGATAGTCGGAAAAGCAAAGGATAAAATAAGCGTGGTATCATTCATTATTGAAAATGCTCATCCACAGGATATTGGTATTCTACTCGATAACCGCGGGATCGCCGTAAGAACGGGCCATCATTGTGCCCAGCCCCTGATGGACAGGTTCTCTATTCCGGGTACAGCGCGCGCATCATTTGCTGTTTATAATACGAAATATGAATTGGATGAATTAGTGAATGCATTGAAGCGTGTGGTTAAATTATTATCATAATGAATCCGGACCTGAGTATAATGGAAACTGAAAAAGAAATCATAGCTGAATTTGCATTATTTGATTCCTGGGATGATAAATATGAATATATCATTGACCTTGGAAAAACATTACCGGTACTGGATGCAAAATATAAAACGGATGAAAATCGTGTAAGAGGTTGCCAGTCTTCAGTTTGGCTGGTTGCAGATTACAAAGATGGAAAGTTGTTCTACCAGGCCGATAGTGACGCGATGATTGTAAAAGGGCTGATCAGTATGCTGATACGGGTTTTATCCGGAAGAACGGCAGATGAAATTATTGAAGCCAAATTGGATTTTATCAGGGAAATCGGAATGACAACACACCTGGCACAAACAAGATCGAACGGACTTTTAAGTATGGTAAAACAAATGAAACATTACGCGCTGGCGTACAAAATTAAGGATCCGGTTCCTTCAAAAAATTAGGAAATGGAAGAATTAAAAGAAAAAGTAATTGAAAAATTACAAACTGTATTCGATCCGGAAATTCCGGTGAGTATTTATGAATTGGGTTTGATTTACGAAATAAATATTCTGCCGATCAATAATATCCAGATCGTGATGACCCTAACGGCGCCTGGTTGTCCTGCTGCTCAATCCCTTCCTGTGGAAGTGGACCAGAAATTAAGAGAAATTGAAGGGGTCAATGATGTTCACGTTGCTGTTACCTGGAATCCGCCCTGGGATAAATCCAAAATGTCAGAAGTAGCACAACTGGAATTAGGGTGGCTTTAAAATGCTTAAGGCTTAACGCTTAAAGCAATGTGGAATGTATGAATTAGAAAATGAACGATTCTTAGCTATACGAAAAACATTTTATGAAAATTACCGCACAGGAAGAATTTGGTTTACGCGTCCTCATCCGTATTGCAGGTTGTGAAACGGAAGACGGTATGAGCATCCCTCAACTCAGCAAGGCTGAAGGCCTGAGTAGTCATTATGTAGCTAAACTTACCAGGACCCTTCGTATGGCGGGGTTCATTAACAGTACGCCGGGATATAAGGGTGGTTATGTGCTGGCAAAACCGGCCAAAGAAATTAAAATTAAATACGTACTGAAGGCCCTGGGTGGTGTATTATATGATAAGGATTTTTGTGGCCAGCATACGGGTTCAGTAAATCTTTGTACAAATTCTGTTGATTGTTCCGCACGTTCCTTATGGCAGATGGTTCAATTTACGGTTGACCAGCTGCTCGATAAGATTACACTATATGATATGGCCAATTCCAAAAAGAAAGAATCCACCCAATTCCTGCGGCAGATCCTGGAAGAAGTTCCAAAAATGGTTTAATACTCCCCTGTTTTAAATATTCCGGAAACGGAATATGCTGACTAAACCCATCTGCCTCGTCTAATTCCAGTTATCGGGAAAAATTTTATTTGTAAGTCATACAAACGCATCTTTTTTTTCTGCATTTGCAAACAGGATGTCATACCGGTTTATTGTTTTTTACAAAACACTACCTTTATCAGCGAATGTAAATAAAAGCCAATGAAAAATTCGAGACGTACATTTCTTAAAAAAACAGCACTGGCAGGTACTGGCATATTGGTAGCTAATGCAGGATGGACTGCTTCAAGTTATAATCGGATCATGGGATCCAATGATCGTGTGCGCGTAGGAATAGTCGGATTTTCTGACCGGCACAGATCCTCCCATATGCCCTGCTTCATGAATCATTATAAAGAATTGAATTTCGACATTGTGGCTGTTTCGGATATCTGGAACAGACGTCGTGAAGAAGGAGCGGCGCAATGGAAGGCGAAAATGCAACATGATATTGTTTC
Organism: Puia sp.; assembly: GCA_035937535.1. Taxonomy (GTDB): domain Bacteria; phylum Bacteroidota; class Bacteroidia; order Chitinophagales; family Chitinophagaceae; genus Puia. The sequence continues at coordinate 68,488 of DASZHV010000026.1, forward strand.
ATGTAGAAATAATGAAGAACTATATGAAAGAAAACTGGTGGATGCCGTATTTATCAGCACAGCTGATTTTCAACATGCACGACATGCAATACAGGCAGTGGAAGCCGGTTGTGATGCTTATGTTGAAAAACCTTTTGCTGAAACCATGGAAGATAACAAGGCAGCCCTGAAAGCAATAAGAGCTTCAGATAAAATCGTTCAGATCGGTTCGCAGAGAAGAAGCGGCGCAAATTATCAGGCAGCCAATGAATTTATCCGTTCAGGCAAATTTGGAAATATCGTCATGGTTGAACTTACCTGGAACGTTAACCAGCCCGGGCGCTGGCGCAGACCTGAACTCGTTCCTCTTTTAAAGGAAGAAGATACAGACTGGAACCGATTCCTGATCAACCGGCCAATGGTTACGTTCGACCCACGCTATTACCTTGAGTTTCGATTATTCTGGCCGTATTCATCCGGTTTGCCCGGACAATGGATGAGTCACCAGATAGATACTGTACATTGGTTTACCGGATTGCAACATCCACGTTCGGTTGTTGCAAACGGTGGTATTTATATGTGGAAGGATGGAAGAAAAAACTGGGATACGCTGACGGCTGCTTTCGACTACGGACCCATCGATGATCCTGCCACAGGATTCCAGGTAAGCTTTCAATCACGTATGGATAATGGTGAAGAAAATCCAACTGAAATTTATTATTCAAATGGCGGAGAGATTAACCTCAATACCAACAAGGTTACACCAAATGGTGGTCTGTCAAAGCATTTTGCAGATGCCATGCATATGCAGCCTAACTTACTTCCGGTTCTTGATTTATCAAATACTGAAAAAGTTGTTACTTCAGCCAATACGGGTGGAGATAGTCTAACGTCGGCGCATATCCGAAACTGGATGGATTGCGTTCGCAACAGGAATCAACCTCACGCACCTGTAGAAGCTGGTTATAGTCATTCTATAGCCAATATCATGACAACTGCAGCAGTACATACAGGCGTAAAGGTAACTTTTGATGAAAAGACCCAAAATGTTATGGCTGATGGTAAACCATTTCAGTATTGATAAGCCCATTTTGAAATTCATGATATCCAGGAAATTGCCGGTATTTATTTTATTCTTCCCGTTGCTTGCAGCAGCCCAGTATAAAGAAGAAGTGAAATTGGTAAAAGCAGAAAATGAAAACCGGGTCGATGTATTTATCGGACAAGGCTTATTCACTAGTTTTTTGTACCCGGATAGTCTTGAGAAACCTGTATTATTTCCGATTTACGATGCGGGAAACACAATTGTCACACGCGGATTCCCCTTGAATCCAAGGCGAGGTGAGCCTACTGATCATCCACATCATGTAGGACTTTGGCTTACATATGAAAATGTGAATGGACTCGACTTCTGGAATAATTCATACGCTATTCCAACTGAAAAAAAATCATCATACGGCTGGATAAAAACAGACAGGATACTGGAATTATCCAGCGGCCGGACAGGTATACTTCGTTATCACGCGAACTGGGTAGACCAAAAAAACCAGGTTTTACTAGAAGAAACGACCAGGTACGAATTCAGTGGAAATACACAGGAAAGAATTATTGATCGAATAACCGACCTGCAGGCAGTTACCGATATCCTTTTTGCAGATGCAAAGGACGGACTCCTGGGCTTGAGACTTACCCATGAATTACAAATCCCAGGTTTGTATGACCAGCAGTTTACAGATAGTAAAGGAAATATTACTATTGTAAAAAGGGATTCCATTGCCAATGGAAATTATCTGACCAGTGAAGGAAAACAGGGCGATTCAGCCTGGAGTACACGTGCAGACTGGTGCAAAGTATTCGGCAAAATCAGAAATGATTCGGTGAGTATTACTATTTTCGATCATCCGGGAAATCCGGATTATCCTACGTTCTGGCATGCCCGTGGGTATGGTTTGTTTGCAGCGAATCCCCTGGGAGAAAAAGTATTTACAAGCGGAAAATCTGCATTCAATCTAAAATTAAAAAAAGGGAGTACCGTTCGGTTTCGTTACCACATACTTATTCAGAATGGTAAAACTACGGCAACACCGGGATATTTAAATTCGGTAGCAAGGGAGTTTAATAAAAAATATTGATCCTTATTTTGGAGATGCCTGAATTAGTCCATTATGCGGATCTTTTATCAGGAACAGGGAGTCGCTGAGAATATGCTCTGCTTTCGAACAATCATCGAGATATTTTATCCTCGTATACATATTGATCCTCGTCAGATCACTGGTATTGAACCCAAAAATTGCCGACAGCATATTTGAATAATTTGAATCAGTCACCAAGGTATAATTGACAGGTGCATTATTATTAATCTTAATATTTAACTGTTGATAGGATTTCATGGGTTTATAAAAATAAACCTGAACGTACACCGAATCTTCGCCCAGTTCATTGATAATACGGTCAACCATAGGGCTGCCCGTAGTATGAATCAGGTAACCGTGTTCATCATAATTTTCTGTATAAACAGGTATTTTGTTCTGATAGAATGTATATGATTTCAAAAACTCATTGGGGTAAAAAAGATATGCACCGCCCTTTAAACTATCCCAACCCATATCATATAGCCCAACAATCTTGTAATTTGAATCCTTTACCGAAATTATTTTTACGGATGAACCTTTCATAATATCTGAAGCATCGATTAAGCAGGGCGGGTTCCTGTTCCTACATGCAGATAAAGAAATTATTAAGAATAGTGTTACCCATCTCATTTTGAATTATTTTATATAGTAGGCCTGTTTCGTTATCCGATATCACCTGATTAAATTAAGAATTTTTATTGAAATTTTCCTGCAAATGAAAGTTTTTACTGTATTTAAAAAAATCAATCCATATTTGTAAAATAGTATGCGGGGTCAAACAGTCTTGAATAATCTGTATATTTCCTGAATAAGATCCAGGTTTCCGAGTCATGGTTGCACAATAATTTAAATTGAATGAAATTGAATTTTAGCCGGCTGGTCATATTGTTATGTTGCATTTATTTTTCTTATCCTTTACTTGCTCAGGATAAACCGGTTGTTTTACAGGACTCTTCACGGATTAGTTCTAAAAATAAAAATTACATTTTGCTGAAAGATACCTCCCTGCTTAGAAAGGATTCGATTAAAAAAGCGGGTGCGGCTGTCAATGCTGATAGCACAGCGCCTACTCCATCCCACCTGCAATTAAATGTTGTGTACGAATCCAATAGTGTTTATCTTGGCCGGCCAGACTCAACAGTTCTACCTTTAGTAACGCCTGAAATCAGTTATATATTTAAATCCGGGTTTGAAATTGATTTTAATGTGGGGATCAATGTTCAGGGGCCTTCTCCCCAGGTGAACTCATATACCCTTGACGTATCTTATAGTTTCAACCCCGGTAATTATAGCGGATCCGTAACACTTTCAGGGTTCAATTATAGCCCACATAGTGGCAGTCCTAACGCGTCAAATAAGGGAAGCCTGGAATATGATAACAGTTATAATTTTAATTTTATACAACCCGGTTTGAATCTTACTTGGAGCTTTGGATCATCAAAACCGGATTATCAGGTCTCATTCTCTCTTCAACATGAATTCGATTTTTTAAATAACGGCAACCTGAGCCTTACTCCGACTGCGACGATGAATGCTTCCACCCAGAATGCTTATAATTCATATTACCAAAACAAGCGGTTCAGCATTCCAAGGCACGGCAAGCCTCCATTGCCAGCAAATGTTACTGTTTCAGGAGAAGTGTTGAATTCAGGCAAGTTTCAGATTATGGATTATGAATTCAGTGCACCGGTTGGTTTTACAGCCAGTAAATGGTCGTTTAATTTTACACCGACCTATGCTGTGCCTGTCAATCCGGCGGATATCAAGCTCACTACTAAAATAAATAACCAGACATTTAATAAAACTTATAAAGAATCCCTTCTGAATGTCTTCTATTTTCAGGTAGGTGTAACTTTTGCATTTTGAAATGTTTATACAGGATTCCAAATGAATTCATATGAATTCAATACCCACCATATTTACGGAGCAGATGGAAGTTTCTCTGCCAAATACAAATAAGGCTGATGGAAATGATGTGTGAATGGTTTATCGGAATTTTGGCTTGGTAGACACTGTCACCAAATTTCGTCCCAATCTTTAGTAATTCAATGCATTCAGATTTATCGAACCCTGGTTTGAGTTGCTGTGCTGATAATGTATATATGAATAAATAGACAAATGATATAATGAGCAATAGAACTTTTTTCATATTATTTTATAAAGCTTAAAGCCCTTGGCAAATAATTAATTATTAATTAAGAATGGAATATAAAAAATAACTTCCATTTAAAAATTTGACCTTACATGAAAAGGCGTTAAGCTTTATGTTTTAAGCTTAAAACGCTTCCCTGATATTGAAATAAACACCTGTAAACCCATCACCGATACCATAATCAATAGCGATATTCGTTCTGTCTTTTTTATTCATCTTTATACGGAGTCCAAAGCCGTAGCCAGGTGCAACGCTATTAAAAACTTTTTGTCCGGTGAGTGGGTTGCTCGCTGTAGTAAGATTAGCAAATACTACCCCACCCAATAAGCCGTTCGTTGTAATCCTGTAACGAAATTCCGCTTCTTCATAGATCATATTGTCTCCCCGGAACCTTCCCTGTATATATCCCCTCCCCGACCGGTTATAGGTATCCCAGGTTATTGAAGGCAGGGCGAGATAAGGCGCCTTTCCTGAAGTTACTAAGACGCCCCAGAACCAGAAAGCTATCACGTTTCGCGGAATTCGTTTACTCACACCGATATAATTCCGCCATTCATAGTATAGCATAGTGCTGTTCTGCGTACTGCCAAAGGCAACCTCATTCACACGGAATGCAAGATTCAAATAGTTCCCTGAAAATGCATTTACAGGGTTATCCCGGCTATCGTGAATAATCTGTAAAGACAAGCCATTCATGGAATAATGAGACGTATCAAATCCATAAGATTTTGAATAAACATAATGAGAGGTAAGATGCTGGTTAGGCGTATCTAGTTTTAATGACTGGTCCTTGATGTTGAAATCATAATCTATCATCAGTCCCAATCCTGCATACCATTTTCCCACAATCCGTCTCGCTACAGTTTCGTATAGACGAATATAATTAAACCGCATGGGCTGCTCTGAATCCGTGCGAACCACATCAGAACCATTCAGTCCAAATGTATATGACTGTCCCTGCAATCCATAAATCCCTAAACCATAAGTTGGCTGCGCAAAAAATAATAAACGGTTATCACCTGAAACAGCCCATTTATTTTCTTTTAAGAATACATCAAATCTCAGATTTAAAAGGATCTGCTTTTTCGTAGTAAAAGAGGCATTTAATAAAGCTGAAGATAGCTGGGTAGTTTTAGGATTTCCCAAGAGTTTCGTGACACTAATGGCTGCGCCGACTACAAAACCGTTAGCTGGACTATATCCAACAATTGGTAACAAAGAAAGATTTTTAACACCCACCTGTGGAGTATCTGAAGATATTTTAGCTGGTTTCCCTGTCCATTTTCGGATAACATCAAATATATCTATCTGTTTAACAAAGTGAAGAGAATCCGGTATTTTTTGTTTTTCCTGTCCATATCCTGGAGTTCGTATCAATAATAAAATAATTAATCCCACAGCGATCAGGGTTATAATTTTATTTTCATTGAAAAGCTTATTCAAATTGTTATAGTTTCTATGATAGTATTATAAATTAAAACCAATCCTGATCTGTGGACCGTATTCCTGCATATCATAGCGAAAGTAGTCGCTTCCGCTTTTAGTATTATAATAATTCATGGAAATGACCCGGTATCCGATTCCCAGTTGTAATAATCTGGAAGCCCGATAAAAAATATCCGGCTGCAGCTGCCATGCAAACTGTGAACCTACACCAAATCCTCCAATATCCGCTCTTAATTGTAAGAGCCATTTATCATGAATAACAGTTTTCAATCGTGTAACTATTAACGGGTCAACCCAGGTATTGCTTTTTTGTCTGCTTCCGCTGGTAACTCCACCCCCAAATGGAGCATTATAATTTATATTTACCCCCGCTGTTATATTATTTATCCTGGCACCCACACCTGCTTCCAGCCAGGGGCTCAACCGGTAAAGTCCTTCCAGTTCCCATAAGAATTGTTTTAAATTGGCCGTCCCGCTGATTACACTATTTTTAGTAGAAGCATCCTCAGTAAGATTGGCATAAAATACATCGGATGTAAAAGCAAGTTTATCGTTATGAACTTCTGCGTATAACATCCCACCGATTTTCAGATAACTGAATACCTTACTTGCAGGTACGCATACAAAGGTTGGTGGCAGATTTCCGATGGCCGTTGTTCCGCTCATACTTGTAAGCATGAGATAAGGTTCTACATATACTTTATATTTATTTGAAGAATCATTGTAAATCTGTGCATTTACCCGGCTGTTCAAAAGCAGGCATATCGAAAATATAAAAGTTCCTGTGATGATTTGTTTCCGTTTATTCATTCTGCATTTCATAATGATAAATTTAAAAACTCTCTCAATGTTATTGCTGTTTGTCAATCAAATCCCAAAGTCTGCTCAGATCAGGATTCAGGATAATATCGGTTCTTCTGTTCAATGCCCTGCCTTCAGTAGTTGAATTATCTGCAACGGGATTAAATTTTCCTCTGCCGGCTGAAGTAACACGATCCATTGAAACCTGGTATTGATCGCGTAACACACGAACCACACTATTAGCCCGCTCTGTACTTAAAGACCAGTTGTCAGTAAATCCTTTCGCTTTGGTAACTTTTACTGAATCGGTATTGCCGATAACATAAATTAACAGATTTGGATTTTCATTTAATACCTGTGCAACAACCGCAAGTGCCTGCTGGCCATTTTTTCCAAGTTTTGCACTGCCAGGATCAAATAATAATGCATCCTGCATGGATATATAAACCAGACCGTTTTTATATGATACATCTACTCCTGCATCGGCAAATTGTATGAGTGCTTCTGCGGCTTTTCTGCGAATTTCTTTCATGGTGATTCCATTGGCCTGCATGGCCTGGTTCAATTCCTCCATTCTCCTGGCAACCGCTTCTTTCGCCTGTTTGCAATCTGATGCTTCCTGCATGGCAATGGCGTTTTGGTTTTTCAATTGGACGATCTGTGCATTGCCTGCAGATACTGAACCATTCAATTGATTTATCTGGGTGTTGAGCTGACCAATCTGACCATTCAACTGGTTCACTACATTACCCAGACTATCAACCCTTGCCCGGGTACTAATCAGTTCTTTACCAGGACCACAGGAAATTATTGAGAGTGAAATCAGAACCATGAGCCCGATCATTAAATTTCGCATACAAGACTTATTAAGAGTTTTGATATTTTTGATAGGCCAATTTATTACTTAGGGAAAATGAGAACCAACTGCGCCCTCCAGCCAAAATCAGGTTTTGGAGTACCTGAAATCGGTATTTGCGGACCTACTGCCAGCTGGATAATTTGCTTTCCGAATTTTGTTATTCCTGATAATGGTATCGTGATCGTGGTAGCATTTGTTTTGGTCTCCCAATTTTGCGTAATCGATCCGACCAGACCTATGCCAGCTCCACTTTTCCAATTGTATGTAAAAAAGGGTTGAATAAACATTTGATTTACGGCTGCCCGGTCGCTTTGTCCAGCTACAGACCAGATCTGATTGATCAGGGCGCCATAGGTGAACCCATTCGCCTGCTTTAATGCTACTGCAGTCGGACCAATCCCGAATTTTCCCGTGCCGAGATAAGTATTGGTGGCTATAGGAACAAGAAAAGCCGGACCAACTCCCCATGTAAGCCCATTCTTCGTTTTTGAAGGTGAAAGAAAAGCACTTACAGTGGCATCGCCTAATCCAGATTGAGAGGCATTCTCACCCGTAATATCATACTGGGTTACTATCGGAATAATATAACGTGTGATAAAATTTAAATTCTCGTTTATCTTGAATGGAATAACGGGCTGAAAATTCATAACATTCTGAGTTCCTTTCAGGGACCCAATCCCGTAAAAAGTATTATTTTGAAATGGAACACTGATCAGACTGGCAATCGGGTTGGCGAGTTTCTTGGCAAGTTCTGCAGCTTCATTAGCAGGTTCAGGGGGTTTTGTTTTTTCGGTTTCCTGAGCCAATAAGATAAAGGGGGAAAGAAATAAAATAAAAAATAAAAACCTGCCTTTATATTTTTTGAAGTATTTCATCATTTAATCTTTATGCTGATATAAATTATACACTTCTATTGAATATCACATGTTCAGGTAATACATACGATTGACGGACGGTTGTTAATGAATCAAATTTACCCATCTCAGCACGGGGAATCTAATTTATGCGCATTTAACAGTAAAACCATTCACTCCGGTTATATTAGTATTCAAACAATTCAAACTGAATCTAATCAGAAGGTAAGGCAGTCTATTAAAATAAACCGCATCTTGCAATTAAAACAGGTATGCATTTTTTGAAACCAGTGGCTTTGTTTTTGAGAATGTTTTGTTCGGCCTTCCTTACAATAAATTCCTTACATGCACAGGATACTTTTAAATTATTTCTTATAGGAGATGCGGGTGATCACCAGGAAGCGGGTGAAGCATTGATTAATATTCAAAAGGAATTAATAAAAAACCCGCAAAGTGCAGTTATTTTTCTCGGGGATAATAGTTACAAAAACATATTGTGGGGAATAATTCCGGCAGGATTTAAAGGATTTGACAGCAGTCGCGTAACGATCAAAAAAGTCAGGTCACAACTCAGCATCCTGGACAATTATAAAGGATATGCTTATTTTATCCCCGGTAATCATGACTGGTGGAACCGCCCCACTTAT